>NZ_CP102084.1 GCF_024582675.1 Mycoplasma sp. 1018B | reverse complement strand
GTATATTATCGTCAATTTTTATTTCTTTTTCTTTTTTATTTTTTTCTTTTAAAAAATATTTTTTAATATCATTTTTATTTAATATTTTTATTTCTTTTTCAGAACCAAAAATTTCAACAATAATTTTATTAAATAAATTTTTATTTTTTTCTACAACATCTTTTACAGTTTCTATATCATCATTTGTTTCAAGTCATAAAATATTATTTTTTATAATATAAATTTTTAAATTATTAAATATTGTTTTTTTAATAATTTATCTTCACTGTAAAAATTTAATTTTTCTTTTAATAAATTAGAATAGTTATCAATTATTTCTTTTGTAAGTTTATTATTAGACATATATATATATATTATTATGTAGTTAAATAATGTGAATAAAATAATATAATAAACATTTTAAAAACATACTTTTCCACATATTTTTCCACAGTTTAATAACCTATAAATAAGGGATAAAAGTCATTTTTAAATAACAATGTTAATAATAATTTTTATTGTGTTGACAACAAGTTTAAAACTAAAAATAAAAAGCTAAATTTTTATTTTTTGAAATAGTAAATATAATTAAATAATGGATAATCAAAATTTATTAGTTAAAAAAGGTATTTTTAAAAAAATTTTAAAAGGTGGACAAGATTTTGAATGAAAATTTTCTTTAGCTCTTTTTAAACCTGAAAATGAAAAAGAAATATTAATTTATATAAAAAATGAAAAAATAAGAATCAATTTTAAATATGAAATTGAATTTAAATATAATCAAGAATGAAAAAGTTTTTCTTTATTAAATTTAAAAGCAATTAATAATGAATTTGAAGAAATAAAAAATATTGTTTTAAAGTCATATAAAGGTGAGGAAAGATTAAAAAAAATAATTGATTTATATAGTGAAAATTGGTTTGAAAATTTAGAAAAAAATAATTATTACAATTTATTATTAACCCCTAAAACAGTTGAAAAAATTAAAGAAATTAAAAACGACACTTTACAAACATTTTTTATAAAGAATGGTATTAATAATCTTTATAAAAAACTAGAAATTATTTTTGAAAATTTAACTAATAAAACTATAAATGCGAATACAATTTTAGATTTATATAATTTACAAAATAATAATTTAGATTTTTATCAAATTAAAAAATATTTAACATCTATTTATATAGAAAATAAAGAACTGCCAGAATTTGAAAAATTAATGGAAAGTTTAATTTTTACATTTTTAAACATAAAATTTAATAACAATAATACTTTGATTGATTTAGATTTAGTTGAATTAACGCATTTTATAGATAATGAAATTAAAGAAATTTATGAAAATAAATTAAATTTTAATTTAGATATAAATAATATTTTAATAAGAATGTTGAAAGAAAAAAAAATATTTATATTTGAAACTAAAGATAATATTCCTAAAATAACAACAAAAACAATGTTTGAAATTGAAAATACTATTTACAAAAGACTTCTTGAAATTTTAAATAAAAATTCTTTAAAAAAAGATATTCAATTCGATTATAAAACAAATTGATCAAATGAACAATATCAAGCTTATAAAAATTCATTTATTAATAATATAAATATAATTAGTGGAGCACCAGGTACAGGAAAAACTTTTTTAATAAAAGAAATATATTATTCTTTAATAAATAAATTTAATTTATTAGAAAAAGAGATTCAAATTGTTTCTCTTACAGGAAGAACAATACATAATTTAGTAAATAAAGGTTTAGATAATAGTAAAACTATTCATAGTTTTTTAAAGTTTTTTGATTTTGAAGAAAAAAACTTACAAAAAAATATAAAAAGACCTGAAATTAAAGTTTTAATAATTGATGAATTTTCTCTAGTAAATAATTACTTATTTTATTCTTTGCTCAACGCTTGCGTTAATCTAGAAAAAATAATATTAGTTGGTGATAGTAATCAATTACCTAGCATAGGACCTGGAAATATATTTAGTGAATTAATAAATTCGCAAATTTTTAATACAACTTATTTATCTACTTTTTTTAGAACAGATAATATAAATATAATTAAACATTTTAGCGCAATACAAAATAATAAATTAGAAGCATTACCTTCTGAACAGGTAAATTTTTTTGAAAGTGATGAAAAATTAAAATTTTCTAAAATTTTAGAAAAATATATTGAAAAAGTTAATAAATATAATGAAATAAACGTTGCTATTTTAGCTCCTACAAATAGATTAGTTGATGAAATTAATTTATTGATTCAAGATTATAATAAAAATTTATATAAGAGGAATTCTTATGCATTATTTTATAATAAAAAAATAATTTGTATTAATGATAGAGTGATACAAATAGTTAATAATTATGAAAAAGATGTTTATAATGGAGAAATAGGAAATTTTAAAATAATTGATAACAAATATGCTGTAGATTTTGGTTATAAAATTATATTTTATGAGGATAACGAAATAAAAGAAAATTTAAAATTAGCTTATGCAACTACAGTACATAAATTTCAAGGTTCAGAAATCGATTGTGTAATTTTGCCTATTTTTAGTGAAAATGAATTTATGTTAACTAAAAGAATGTTATATACTGCAACTTCAAGAGCTATTAAAGAAATAGTTCTAATAGGAGAATACCACACTTATTCGCGAAGTATTTTACATAATAAAAAGGAGAATCATATAACTACAATTTTAGGATTTTTGTTAAAAGGAGAAATAAATGAAAATGATAGTAGGATTGGGTAATCCAGGTAGTAAATATAAAAATACTAGACATAATGTTGGTTTTTTTGTTATAGATAAAATTTTAGAAAAATATAATTTATCTCTTAATAAAGAAAAATTTGAAGGTGAATATGTAATTGTTGATGATTTATTAATTGCTAAACCTTTAACTTTTATGAATAATTCAGGAGAGTTTATATATAATATTTCCAAATTTTACAAAATTAATCCTGCAGATATAATGGTTATACATGATGAAAAAGATTTTGAAATTGGAAATGCACAAATTAAAATAAGTGGTTCTTCAGCTGGTCACAACGGCATAGAAAGTATAATAAAAAAGTTTCCAAACAATGATTTCAAACGCTTGAGAATAGGAATTGGAAGAGATTTTAATATAGCTTTAAAAGATTATGTTTTGCAAAATTTTAAAAAAGAAGAATTAGAAAAATTGCAAAATATTATTGAAATTGCAGCGGATGCAGCACTTTCTTTTGCATTTAATGATATAAAAATTGTTATGGAAAAATTTAATGTTAATAAAAAGAAATAAAAATATTTTAGTTGCTGTTAGTGGCGGGCCAGATTCTATGTTGCTATTAAATTTATTATTAAAAAAATATAATAATAAAAAAATATACGTAGCCACCATAAATTATAATTTTCGTGACAATTCAAATAAAGATGTTGAAATAGTTAGAGAATTTTGTAAGAAAAAAAATATTTCTTTATTTGTTAAAAATATTTTTTATAAAGAAGATTTAAACTATAAAATAGGCAATTTTGAAAATCAAGCAAGAAATGATAGGTATGATTTTTTTAGGAAAATTTATTTTGAAAATAATATAGATTGTTTATTTTTAGCTCACCATAAAGATGATTTTTTAGAAACTTTCACAATTCAAAAAGAATCTAATAGAAAACCATTATTTTATGGAATAAAAACTAAAAGTTTTTACAAAGAAATGTTAATATGTAGACCTTTTATTAAAAAATATTTTAAAAATCAAATAATGCAAATATGTGCTAAGAAGAATATAGATTTTGCTTTGGATTATACAAATTATCAAACAATATTTACAAGAAATATAATAAGAGTTAATTATTTAGACAAATTAGATAAAGAAAAAAATAAATTAATAAAAATAATTAAAAAGAAAAATAAAAAAAATATTAAAACACAAAAAAAAATAGACAAAGAATATTGAATTTGAGAAAAAACAAGTTTTGACCAAAATGTTTTTGTTAATTTATTTTTTAAAAAAAATTTAATTTTTAAGTTACTTAATACAAAATTCACAAATTTAAAAATTTCAAGCAAAAAAATAGTATCAATAATTCAATTTATAGAATCACAAAATAGAACAAGTAATTATAAAATTGATAATAAAAATTATTTATATAAAGTTAAAGGTAAATTAATTTTTAACTAATCTTTTAAATTTTTTAAAATTAATTATTGTTTATAATTAATATTAATTATAAAATAAATGATTCAAAGGAGGATTTTGCTTTGAGAAAAAAAAATTCATTATTATTTATGATTTTATTACTTAGTGCAATTATTGCAATAGTAGTATATTTTATTGTTAGACAAAATAATTCTGAAACAATAGTAAACAGAAATATATTTGATGCAGATTTTTATAATGCTATTCAAAGTACTAATGATAATATTTATTTTCAAAATGTTACTGTTGATTGACATTTAGGAACAATAAAATATACACTTGTAGGAGAAGGGCAAATTCCAGTTACAAAAGTTGCTTATGTAGGTCAATTATTTTCTAATTTAATTGGTTCTACAAATAATTCTATAAATGATTGGACATTGATAGGACAAAATCAAAGTGTAGCTGAATTGCTTAATTTGCCAACAACAACATCATACTTTAAAGTTTTAAATATGGCTTCTACTTTAAGTAATGGTACAGTTTCTCAAATTAATTTCACTATTTTACCTTATAAAGAAACATCAATTTGACAAAGTTTATTATTTTCATTACTTCCAACTTTAATATTCTTTGTTTTAATGTGATTACTTTATAGATCAATGATGAAAAAAAGTATGAATATGATGGGTGGTGTAGTAGGAGAAGAAAAAAATCCAGCTCAAAAAATTAAAAGTGACAAAACTTTTAAAGATATAGCTGGTAATAAAGAAGCAATTGAAGAAATAGAAGAAATAGTAGATTATTTAAAAAACCCTAAAAAATATCAAAATGCAGGAGCAAGAATGCCTCATGGAGTACTATTAGGTGGGCCTCCAGGAACGGGTAAAACATTATTAGCTAAAGCAACAGCAGGCGAAGCTAATGTACCATTTTATTTTATTTCAGCTTCAAATTTTGTTGAAATGTTTGTTGGATTAGGAGCAAAAAGAGTAAGAAGTGTTGTAGAAGAGGCGAGAAAAAATGCCCCAGCAATTATTTTTATAGATGAATTAGATGCAATAGGTAGAACTAGAGGCGCAGGATTGGGTGGCGGACATGATGAACGTGAACAAACACTTAATCAATTATTAGTTGAAATGGACGGAATGAAGGAAAATAATGGTATATTATTTTTCGCCGCAACAAATAGAACAGATGTTTTAGATCCTGCATTAACAAGACCAGGTCGTTTTGATAGAACTATAACTGTAGGTTTACCTGATGTAAAAGAAAGACAAGAAATTTTACAATTACATGCAAAAGGTAAACGTTTAGCACCAAATATTAATTTAGCTCAAGTGGCTAAAAGAACTCCTGGTTTTTCTGGCGCACAATTGGAAAATGTTATAAATGAAGCTTCACTTTTAGCTGTTAGAAATAATAAAGATATTATTCAATTAGATGATATTGATGAAGCAATTGATAGAGTAATGTCTGGACCTGCCAAAAAAAATAGAGTAATTACAAAAGAAGAATTAACTATGATTGCTTATCACGAAGCAGGTCACGCTGTTGTAGGTATTAAAATACCGGGAGGGAATAAAGTACAAAAAATTACTATTATTCCAAGAGGTCAAGCTGGTGGATATAATTTAATGACACCAGAAGAAGAAAAATACAATATGTCTAAAACAGAACTTATAGCTATGATAACAAGTTTTATGGGCGGTAGAGCAGCGGAAAGAATTATTTATGGTGATGATAATGTTTCCACAGGCGCAAGTGATGATATTTCTAAAGCAACTAAAATAGCAAGAAAAATGGTTACTGAATGAGGTATGTCTAATTTGGGACCAATACAATTTGAAAAAGATGAGGGATCACCTTTTTTAGGAAGAGATTATTTAAAATCATCTGGTTTTTCAGCACAAATAGGTCATGAAATAGATATAGAAGTAAGAAAAATAATGTTAGAAGCTGAAAATAAAGCTATGGAAGTTATAAAAGCAAATAAAGAATTGTTAGAGCTTATTAAAACAGCTTTATTAGATAAAGAAACAATTGTTGCAGAGGAAATTGAATATATAGCCAAAAATCTAAAATTACCTAAAAAAGAAGAAGAAAAAGAAATAATAAAAAACGACTATACTTTAGATGAATTAATAACAGAATCACAAACTATAACAAATAATATAAATATAGAAGAAAATAGTAAAAAAACAGAATAATTATAATGATTTTCCAAAGTTATTTATATATAGCTTTTGGATTTATTCATTATCAAATTCTGTTTTTATTTATTAAATTAAATTGAAGTTTCATATTTTTTTACATAAGGTTTATTTATAGTATATTGGATAATAGATTTATTTACATTTTTATAAATTTCAGAAGCAACAAATTTTTCATAATCATCTTTTGTACTTCATCTTTCTATAATCACAAAAGTATGTAAATCTTTCCAAAAACCATCTATTGAAAGATTTAATTCTTGCTTTTTATGTTCATAAATAGCACTTAAAATATTTTGTTGAAATTCTTTTTTCTTTTCTACATTAATTTTTAATTCTTTATATACTACACAAATCATATTTCTCCTATTTAATTCTATTTAAAAATAAATATTTAGATTCTATTTTTTTCAGATTAAATTTAGTAAAATCATTTAATTCTTCTTTTTTAAATGAAGAACAATTTAAAATTTTAGCTACTTCTTGCATTTTTCTAGGCATACAAATTTGTAAAGCGTATGAAACAGTATAAATTCCATTTAATAATCTTATTAAAATTTGTTCTAATTTATCTAATTCATTAGTTAAAGTTCAAGGTTGTGTTTTATCAATATATTTATTTAAATAATCACTTAAATTGATTGCTTCTTTTAAAGCTTTATCAATCTTATAATTATTCATTAAACTAGTAAATAAAGAATCAAATTCTAATAATTTATTATCTAATTCTTGGTTTAATTTGTCATTTGAATTAATATAAATCATTCCATTAACAAAACTATTATTAACCATTTTAATAGTACGAGAAATTAAATTACCATAATTATTAACTAAATCAGAATTTATTATTTTAATAAGATGTTCTTCACTAAAATTGCCATCTTCACCAAATATTATTTGGCTTGTAAAATAATATTTAATTAACTCATCATGATATTTATTTAATAAATATTCAGGAGCTATAACATTATTTAATGATTTTGACATTTTTCTGCCATTTTTATCTCTTAATAATCCATGACTAATAATATGTGTTGGTTGTTTTAATTGCATAGACTCAAGAAATATTGGTCAGTAAATAAAGTGAAAACGAGCAATTTCTTTTCCTAAAATATGTACTATTTCATCTCCATTTTTTCAATATTTTAAATAATTTTCATCTGGGTTATCAAGATCATATCCTAAAGCACTTATATAATTAAATAAAGCATCTAATCATACATATAAAGTATGTTCTGGTTCTTCGTTAATTGATACTGCTCATTTAACATTTGTTCTTGTTATAGATAAATCATCCAATCCTTCGCTAATAAAATTATTGATTAATTCATTCACAATTTTTTGTGGTTTTAAAAAATTAGGATTATCTTTAATATATTGTATTCATCAATCTTGCATTTTTTTCATATTAAAAAAGTAACTATCTTCACTCATTTTAATTAATTTATGACCTGAAACAGGATGATAATATTCACCATCTTTATAATCAGCTTGATTTTTTGCTAAATACTCTTCATCATTTATTGAATATAAACCTTCATATTTTGCTTTGTATATATAATTATTTTTTAACATTCAAGAAAAAACATTTTTGACTAATTTTTCATGTTTTTTATCAGTTGTTCTAGAAAAAAAATCATATTCTATATTTCAATCTTTTCACATTTGTTTATAGGAAGTAACTAAATTATCTACAAAAATTTTTGGTTCTTGATTAGATTGAGCAGCTTTTGTTGCAATTTTTTGACCATGTTCATCACTACCAGTTAAAAATTTAATGTCATAACCTTGTGTTCTTTTGTAATTAGCTATTGTTCAAGCTAAAATCGTACAATATAAATGACCTATATGCAAAGGTCCAGATGCATAATAAATAGGAGTTGTGATATAAAAAGTTTTTTTATTCATCATTTTCCTTTCTTTTTATAGGTTTATATAATTTTTTAATTTCATTTCTATATTCATGTAAATCTTTATTATCAGAATCATGTAAATATAAATTAGGCAAAAAATGAATGCCTCAACCAGCTTGATATCTTGCTTCAATTAAAACTAATTTAGGTTTATCATTAATTCTAGGAATAATAAATTGTGTTCTTTTAGGTTCAAAATGGTATTTTCTCATTAAACAAAAACAATCAACTAATCTTTCAACAGGTATTACCATTGTCAAATATCCTTTTTGTTCAATTATTTTTGATGATCCTTGAATAATTTGTTCTAAATTTAATTTTATTTCGTGTGTTGCAATTAATTTTTCCTGACTAATCTTTTTTCCCAATTTAATTTTTGAAATAGGATAAAAAGGAGGATTACATACTATTGAATGATATTTATAATCATTTAATTTACTTTTTTTTCTTCAAAAATCGTTAAAATCATCATTTATTAGTTTAATTTGATTATTTTTTTTATTTAAATCAATGTTAATTTTTGCTATATCTATTGCTTTTGTTTGTATTTCTAAAGCATCTATTTTTAATTTGTCATCTCTTTCAGATAAAAAAATTGCTAACGCAGCATTATTAGTACCTATTTCTAAAATATTTTTTATTTTTTGATTAATAAAAACAAAATTAGCAAGTAAGATGGTATCAACTGAATAATTAAACATTTCTTTATCTTGGTAAATAAATAAATCTGAATCAAAACCTAAAGAATTTTTTATTAATTTATCTTTATTCATTATTTTTCGTCCTTATCATTTGACATTCAAAAAGAATACCATCTACTTTACCAGTTTTTTTATCCGCTGAACTAATGATTACTTTTACATAATCACCTAATTTTATTTTTCTATTTTGCGATACAAATTCAGTTTTATTATCATTTAATTTATATTCGTTATCACACATATTAGTTATATGAATCATTGCATCAGTTTTGTTTTCAAATTGAACAAATATACCGAATGGCATTAAAGAAATTACTTGTCCAACATGAATTTGACCTATTTTATTTTCTCAATATTCAGCAAATTTTAAATCATTTGTATTTCTTTCAGTTTCAAGTGCAAATTTTTCAGAATCATTATTTAATTTAGCAATTGAATCTAATTTTTTTAAATATTCATTTTTATCAATATTATTTTGAAACACTATTTCACGTAATGCTCGATGAACAATTAAATCAGGATATCTTCTGATTGGACTAGTAAAATGACAATAAAATTTACTTGCTAAACCAAAATGTCCTATGTTATCTTTTGAATAAATAGCCTTAGACATAGTTCTTAAAAATAATGTTTTAATAAATTCATCGTTTCTTTGTTTTTTAATATTTTCAATAATATTTTGAAAATTAAGTGGAGTAATATTATTTTTATCAATACTATAGTTAATATTTAATTGATCTAAAACATTTTCAAAATATAATATTTTTTCTTCATTAGGTTGATCGTGAATTCTATATAAAAAAGGAATTTTTAAATCTGTTAAATATTCAGCAACTGCTTCATTAGCCTTAACCATAAAATTTTCTATCATTGTTTCAGAAAAGCCTGAATTTTTTATACAAATATCAATTACTTTGCCTTTTTCATCAGTTTTTATTATTGGTTCATTAATTTCTAAATCAATATAACCTTGTTGTTTTTTATATTCACTAAGTATTTTTGATAATTCTATGGCTTCATTTAACATTAAATTAAGTTGTTTATCTTCGAATAATATATTTTTATTAAAATAATCATTAACCTTTTGATATGTTAATCTATATTTAGAATTTATTATTGAAGCAAATATTTTTTTATCTATAGTTTGTCCTGATTTATTAATTTGCATTGACACAGTTAAAGTATATCTATCAACATTAGGATTTAATGAGCAAATACCATTTGATAATTTCTCAGGCAACATGGGTATAACTTTATTTACTAAATAAATTGAAGTACCTCTTTTAACTGCTTCATTATCAATAGGATCGTTTTCTTTAACATAATATGCTACATCAGCAATATGAACATTTAATTCAAATAAATTATCATTAATTTTTTTAACACTTATTGCATCGTCAAAATCTTTTGTATTTTCTCCATCAATCGTAACTATTAATTTATCTCTTAAATCAACTCTATTTTTTAAATCTTTTATATCTATTTCATCATCAATAAGTTGACTATGTAATAAAACTTCTTCAGGAAAAGTATTTGGAACATTATTTTCGTAATTATATGCTTCTACAAAAGCCATAGGGTCTTTTGAGTTTGAAATAATTTTTATTGGTTCAATGATCAAAATATTTTTATTTTTTTTAACTATTTGTGCTTTTATTATATCTTGTTCATTAATTACTAAATTATTTTGTTTAAATTGAAAAGAAAACATTGAATACATCTTATTTATAGGCTCAAAAAGAAATTTATTTTTAGAAAAATTAATTATTCCAGTTAAATATTTTGTTTGAACATTAATAATTTTTTCCACTTTTCCATAATTTTTTTCATCATTAAAATATTGATAAACTGCTACTTGTACAGTATCATTTGGTAAAGCATTATTAAAATCATTTTTAGATACAAAAATACTTTCAATAACTTCATTATCCTCATTAAAAATATCAACAAAAGCAAATTTGCCTTCATTAACATATTTTAATTCTCCAACAACAGTTTTAATATGTTTAATTGGTATATAATTACCTTTACTAGTAATAATTAATTTATTTTCTTTAATTCAATCATTAAGTAATTTAGTTAAATTTTTATTATCTATTATTTTGATATGTGCTTTTTTAGCTAGCTCAATAAAACTAATAGGAGAATATTTAACTATTAATTTGTAAATAGCAATTTTATCTAACATTTTATTTATTTTGTCCTTTCGTTGATGATTATAAATAAAAAAACAATAAAGAAAATTTTTCTTTATTGCATCAAGATTCTTAAAGCGATAGTGAATACAATTAAAAAAATTCCGCCAATAAGCATTGTATATTTAAGAACTTTTTTAATACCTCTTTCTTTAGAGGTTTTAAACAATTCTAAATCACCAGATTCAACTAATGCACCAGAAAAAGCGTTAGATTCAGGAGACATTAATAATGAAACAATAATAATAACTAAACCTAGTAAAACTAAAATAATAGTTATAGCAGTCATTTATCCTCCTGAATTAATAATATAATTATATATACTATACTAATTATAAATGTATATTAATTTTAATTAAATATTTTATAATTAATAAAATATTATTCATAACTCGGGGGCAAGATGCATAAAAAATTAAAACCAATTGTTATTTTTACTGGACCTTCAGGAGTGGGTAAGGGAACAATTGAAAATTTTTTATTTAACTATGATGATTTAAGATTAGCATTTTCAGTATCAGCAACAACAAGAAAACCTAGACAAGGTGAAATTGACGGAGTAAATTATTTTTTTATAAGCAAGGATAATTTTAAAGAAAAAATTAATAAAAATGAATTACTAGAATATAGTTTTCATTTTGATAATTTTTATGGCACTCTTTATTCTGAAATTGAAAGAATACATAATGCAAATAATATTCCATTTTTAGAAATTGAAACTCACGGAGCTAAACAAATTTTAGCCATTCCAAATATAGAAAAAAAATACAATATTATAACTTTTTTTGTTTCTCCTCCATCGTTTGAAGATTTAAAAAGCCGTATTTGAAATAGAAATACAGAAACTAACGAAGCTATCGAATCTCGTTTGTTAAAAGCAAAAGAAGAATTAGAAGAAAGAAAATATTTTAAAAATCAAATAATTAATGATATACCAGAACGAGCAGCTTTAGAAATTAGAAATTTAATACTTAAAGAAATTAATGATGCAAACAGCGAAATTAACTAATATAGGAATAAAAAGATTAGAAAATCAGGATTGTATTGATATATTAACTAATAATAATTTTATTTTAATGATTTTATGTGATGGCATGGGTGGACATTTTGGTGGTTCATTAGCTTCTACAATTACTTTAAATGTTTTTAAGGATGCTTTTTATAAATTGTTTCCTTTAATAATAGAAAAGAATAATTTAATCTCCTGATTGAGTAATACTATTAAAAATGTTAAAAATGAAATGAAAAAAATAGCTAATAATGATGAAGCTAAATTAGATATGGGTACGACTTTAACAGGTGTTTTATTTAATAATGAAGAAAATATTTTTATAGTTTTTAATATCGGTGATTCTAGAATTTATGCACTTAAAAATAATGGTATTTTAGAACAAATTACCAAAGATCATAATATTTTAAATAAGTTAATTTATGAAGATAATTATAAAATAACTGAAGCAAAAAAATTCCCTCGTTGAAGAGCATTAACATCTGCTTTAGGGCCAACAAAAAAAACTAAAATGGAAATTTTTGATTTAGGAGAAAGTATTCATTTAATAAAAAAAATAATAGCTACTTCGGATGGTATTCATTCATTTTTAAATCATTCAATGATAGAAACTATTCTAAATTTAAATAAAGAACCAGAAATAATTTGTGAATTAATGATTAATGAGGCCATAAATAATTTTTCTGATGATAATTTAACAATAGGAATAATTGATTTGGAGTAAAAATGGCTTTTGAAATTTTAAACGATAGTAACATTTACAAAAAATACAAAGTTATTACTGAAATTGATTCTGGCGGTTTTTCAAAAGTTTATAAAATTCAAGAATTAGATGATAAAAGTGATACTTTTTATGCCTTAAAATATGCTTATAATAGTGAAACTAGTAATTATGAGCAAAATAAAAAACGTTTTGAACAAGAAATAAAAATTTATAAAAAAATTAAATCCAATTATGTAGCAAGATATATTGAGTCTTTTTTCGATGAAAAAGAACAATATATAGTGATGGAATTTGTTGATGGAGTTAGTTTAAAAAATCGTCTAGCAGAAGGTAAAATTAATCCCAAAATTGTAAGAAATTATGCTATTCAAATTGCTGAAGGTTTACAAGAATTACATACATGTGGAATAATTCATCGTGATATAAAAAGTAACAATATAATGATAACTAAAGATAAAAATATAAAAATAATTGATTTTGGACTAGCTTTAACCGATGAGAGTCAAAGATTTACACAGGAAACCAAATTAGTAGGTTCAATTTATTATATGGCTCCTGAAATTTGTGTTGCAAAATCAGTTCCTACTAGACAAAGTGATATATATGCTTTAGGCGTTTTAATATATGAAATGTTGACTATGGAATATCCTTTTAAAGGCGCAACTTACGAAGAAACTATTAATAAACATAAATTTGCTTCTTTACCTAATTTAGCTAAAATTCTTAATATTCCCCAAGCAATGATTAACATAATCATTAGAGCAACAGCAAAAGACCCAAATAAAAGATACTTAAGTATGACAAATCTTGCAAAAGATTTAAAAACTTGTTTAAATATAGAAAGATATAATGAAAAACCTTTAGATTATAAAAAAATTAGAATAAAAAAATCATTTGCTGATATTTTAAATTCTAAAAAGTTTTTATGAATAAGTCTAATAATAACGTTTTTTATAATGGTTTTAACAATTATAATAATTGCAACGGTGGTGTAAATGAGAGGTCAAATTTATTCAATAAATGCAGGTAAATATACGATAAAAGATGAAAATAATAATTTTCATCTTTTGCCTGCTGCTGGTACATTCAGGTATTTAGGTGTTATACCTTTGGTTGGTGATTATGTAGATTTTGTAGAAAATAAACATATTTGAAATATTTATGAACGAAAAAATAGTTTTATAAGGCCTAAAGTGGCCAATATTGATCATATAATAGTTGTAATGTCAATAAAAAACCCAGATTTTAATTCTTTTTTAGTTGATAAATATTTAGCTTTAATTGAAAACAAAAATATTGAACCTATTCTTTTTTTTACTAAAAAAGATTTGGGTTGAACTGATGAAATTGATAATTATATAAATTTAGGTTATCGAGTTTATTTATTAAACAATTTTGAAAATAATGATTTAGAGATGATTAAAACAATTTTTAAAGGCAATACTTGTTCTTTTATGGGTCAAAGTGGTGTTGGCAAAACTACTATTATTAATAAAATTTTAAATTTGAATCTAGAAACACAAGAAATAAGTAAAAAAGCTAATAGAGGCAAGCATACCACAAGAATAACTAAAATTTATGATATTTACGAAGGTAAATTAATAGATACTCCTGGTTTTTCAGCTTTAGACATTAAAATGACTCAAGAAGAGTTATCAAAATCATTCAAACAATTTAGAGAATTATCTAAAAAATGCAAATTTAAATGATGTTTGCATTATAACGAACCCGAAAATTTTTGTAATATTAAATTAAATATTAATAAATTGATTCCTCAATTTAGATATGATAATTATGTAAAATTACTAATGGAGATAATAAAAAATGAAAAATAATAAATATGTAACTCCCTCAATATTAAACGTTAATCCTGAAGAAAGATTAAATATGGTAAAAACACTTTTATCACAAGGTGTTACTTGAATACATTATGATGTTATGGACGGACAATTTGTTCCTAATACAGCTATTGAATTTCATGAATTGGAAAATATTAATTCTAATGCTCCTCAACACTTTAAAGATATACATTTAATGATTGAAGATCCTTTAGATATTATAGAAAGTTATAAAAACGTTGGAGATATTCTAACTTTTCATTATGAAGCAGTAAAAGATAAAAAAATTTTATTGGAATATTTGATAAATAATATACATAATTTAAGTTTAGGAATGGCTATTAAACCTAAAACTCCAGTAAGTGAAATAAAAAAATTTTTACCTTATTTAAGACTATTGTTAGTTATGTCCGTAGAACCAGGAGCAGGAGGGCAAAAATTTATTGATGATTCTATTAATAAAATTAAAGAATTAAAACAATTAAGACTAGAAAATAATTATACTTATTTAATTCAAGTTGATGGTGGCATAAACAATATAACAGGTCCACAATGTTTTAAAGCAGGAGCAGATGCGTGCGTAGCAGGCACTTATGTTGTAAAAAATCCAACTAAAGAAAATATAGAAAGTGTAAAATTTGGTAAATAAAAAATATCTTTAATTAAAGATATTTTTTATTTATTTTATTCCATTGGTTTTATTTTTTCTCTAACCGGAATAACATGAACATGAGTATGAAAAACTGTTTGATCCGCTATTTCATTAGTATTAATTAATATTTTAAAACCAGGAATATTTTTATCCAAAATATGCTCTTTTGCTAATTTTTTAACAATGACAAAAAGATGTTTGGTAGTTTCATCATCCATTTCAGTAATATTTTTACTAGGTTTTTTTGGGATAACTAAAAAGTGACCTTCTCTAAATGGAAAAGCATCATAAATAGCTATACAAATATCATCTTCATATAGTATTTTCGATTCTATTTCACGATCGATTATTTTACTAAAAATACTTTTTTCCATTTTATTCCACCTCAATAAAAACTTTTTCTTTGATATTTTCTGTTAAGGTTGAATTAATATTTTTATTTAATTTAATTTTATAACCTAACTTGCTAAAAGCTTCTTGAGCCTTAGTATAGAGAGAATTATCAATAGTAGAAAAAATATAACTTAAAATATCCATTTTTTGAGCATAAGGTGTATTTTTGAAAGATAATAAAATTTTGTCTTCAGTTTCCTGATTATTTGTAGCCTTTACCAATGTTGTTTTTTCACTTTCAGCAATAGGTGTTATTTGGTTGAGATAAACTATTATTGCTTTGTTTGCAGTGTCAGTTTCATTTTGGTATGGTGAATAAGGATTTTCGGCATTTATATTATGAATTAATTTTTTAGTAACAGGATTATAAAAACCAGATAAATTATATGTTACACCTTCATTTGAATTAATTTTAGATAAATCTTCATATGATCAGAGTAAATTATAATTAGTTATATTTTCTTTAAAACCAGAATAACCCCTTAATTCAATATCATAAATATTATTTGTCAATTTTTGAAGGCTGTTTGCCGATAAGATTTTGTTAAATTCTTCAGTATTTTTTAAAAAATTGTTAAAATCGTTTGAATTAGCTATTAAACCAAATCCTTGTAAAAAGAAATCATCATCACTAATAGCTTGCGATTGATTTTTTTGTCAAATTTGAGCTATTTTTTTATCTAATGCATATTTATTTAAGAAATAAGCATCTAAGCTGACTTCTAAAGTATTATCTTTTTTAAAAGTTGTATCAATTTTACTTATTTGATTTTCATTATTAATTGTTAAATATTTATAAACTAATAACATTTTACTTATTTCATTTCTTATATTACTTTGAATATTAGCTCAATAAATATTAAAAATTTCTTGATTAGGTATTTCCCCTGGCACAGTTTTTTGATTTAAAATGTTAAATTCTTTTTGAGTTTTTTCGTTAAAAATATTGGTTTGTTTAATTAATTCAATATTATGTTTAATGAAAAAATTACTATCATTATTTAGTTTATCTTCCGAGTAAATTTGGAATGCTTTATAGGCATCATTAAAAAGTTCTTCTGAAATATTTTGTAAATTATTTTTTAATTCATTTTCCCAATCATTTATAGTCAAATCAATATTATATAAAGACGCAATAGTTAAATTTAATCAATCTTGTTCTATTTTTTGTAATGTAATTTGATCACTTAATATTTTATCTTGTTTTATTTTACTTGCTGAATCAACAGTTTTAATACATGAAAAAGTTATTAAAGGTAATGAAAAAACAGAAGAAAATAAAAATATTTTTTTTCAATTTATTTTCATTGATTGCCTCCTTTATCTATTTTGAAAAATTTTTAATAACTCTAAAAATTTAGTATTTAATTTTTGTTCAGCAGTTTGATTATAATTATCATTATTATATGTAAAGTAGATTTTATTATTTTTTAATTCAAAATATTCATCAGCACCATTTTGTGCTCTTGTTTTCATTCATTTGCTAATATTTTCTGTAATAGTTAAAGATGTTTCATAATTCTTTGCATTTAAGGTTTTAAGATTATTTTCTTTTAATAAATTTATATCATCTATGCTATATTTTGGATTCTGTTCACCATTAAGAGAATTATATTGTGGATGAAAAATATTTATTTTTGTTTGTAAATAATTAATAAACTCATCATCATTTAATAAAACAGAATTAATATAATTTTCATTAGTTAAAGATTGATTAATTACGTTTAAAGTATTATATTTTACTCCGGTTAAATTGTTATATTTATTGTTTAAAATGTAATCATTTTTAATCATTTGTATAAATAAATTAATCTGTTTATTTAAGTCAGTTTGATTTGCAAATAAATTTTGTATGTCTATTATTGAAATACCTTTAGTTGTTAATAAGAGATAATAATTAGTATTTTTTAATTTATAAAAAGTAAATAATTGTTTGTTACCTTCTTTTTCTTTTCCAATATTAAAAGTTTTTTCGAAAAGAGGAGTTATTAATTCTGAATATTTTTGATCATATAAACCTTCTTTAGTATTTTCATTAGCTTTGTCAAAAATATTTTGTAGCGCCGAATTGTATTTAGTAATTTGTTCTTTCTTTTGATCGAAAGTTTTAGCATTAGAAAAATCTGGTTTTAATATATTAAATTCTTTAGTAATTGTTTCTTGAATTGTGTCAAACAAAGCAAATAAATCAATTTCTTTTATTTCAGCGTTTCCCAAAATAATATCTTTAATTGAAAGAAATGCCTTTAAAGCATCATCATTATCATTAAATAATGTTGATAGTGATACGATTCCTGAAGTACCAAAATTTTGTTTTATAGTATTATCATCAAGTGATAATTTTTGTAATAAATCATTATAAACTTTGGCTTCTGTTGGTAAATTATTATTAGTAGATAAAGTTAAAATATTTGCATATTGATTAAATGGTTTAAACATTTCTTGAACTTTTTGATAACTAAATTTAAATTCATTTTCTTCATTATTGTTAATTGGTCAAGCGAATAAAAGCGTTTTTAATGAATTCTTATCAACTGTTCAATTATCAGTGTTTTTAACTTTTGCAATACCTGGAAGCGTAAATTGAGAAAATAAATATGGATTATCATTTTTTAAATAATATTCAATAAAAGATTTAGCATCTTTTTTAGAAGGAATAAAACTTTCTGTCATAAAAGAAACATATTCATTATTAATTTTAAAGTAATTACCTTCAAAATTATTGTCAGTAATTTGTTTTAATCAATTAAAAACCTTTTCACCTTTTTTAATATTTTTATTGCCTATTTTAATATCAGTGTTAGCTGTTCTTTCAATCAAATCTTTAATAGAAATTGTTGATAATCTAAAACGTCTTAGTGCATCGTTTTTAATATGTTTAAAAACAGCATTATTAATGGCTTCTTCTGTATTGGTAGCATTATCATAATTATTAATTAAAACTTGATTATATTGAGTTTCTCAATTGGCAAAACCATAACGTTTAATTAAATTTTGTCTTGTATCTTCTAATTCGTTTGAATATTGTTCTTTTAATTCATCAATTGTTTTTAGACGTAAATCATCTTTTTTATTTTCACCTTGTTTTAATGATGAATTATATAATTCTTCATATTCTTTAGATGCTTCAACTTCTTGGTTATAAAGATAATAAATAATTTGTTTATTTAGTTCACTTAATTGTTGTTGAAAATTATTAGTGTTGTTTGATTCATTAAATGTTTCAATTTCGCCTATGTTAAAACCGATTGAAGTTTTATTTTCAGGCGAAACAAAAGTATATACATTTTGACTTTTACCTAATGGATCATTAGTTTTAGTTATTGAACCAGTAACAGCCAAAGGAACAGTTATACCAACAATTGCTATTGTCGTAAGTATAGAGCTTAAAATGATAATCGTTTTACTTTTTCTTTTTGGTTTTTTAATAATAGTTTGTTCTTCTAAATGGGCGGCGTTTTTTTTCGTTAAACGTTCAAAAAATGTTTCTTTTCTAGCCATAATTTTCCTCCTAAACAATTATGTTAATTATATTATGAAATAAGACATTCTTTATATAATTAATAGATGAAAGATGAAGAATACACAAATTCAAAATTATGTTATAAAATTAATTAATATTTGTCAAAAAGAAAAAATTAATTTATATTTAAGTCCTTATTCTTATTCAATCATTCAATCAAGTAAATTTATAGGTGAACATAATTTATATTTTTCTTTATATTGAAAGGATTTTTTGTATTTAAAAAATAAATATTCAAATTTATTTATATCTAAAATTACAAAAAATGATTTTAAACATTTAGCCTATTATAAAGATGGTAAATTTACTTTTATTTTTCATTTAATTATTGATTCAACTTATCAACAAATTTGAAAATTTAAAAAAACACTGCTTTGAGAAACATTACCATTTTTAACTAAATCAAAAACATTTAATGATGTAATATGTTCATTGAACAAAAAACATAATGAAATTTATTTAATTTTAAATAATAAATTTGAAAATTCTTATTTGTTTACTAATTTAAATACAAACAATTTAAAACAATTTGAATTTGATAATTTTAAAATCAGTTATTTTAATGAATATTTAAGTAATTATTTTACTGTTAAACACATAAAAAAACATATAAAAAAATATTAATCTATTTATTTTTGTATATACTTATATTATATATTAATCAATCTCTTTTTAAAGAGTTGCAGTTTTGCAACTCTTTCGTTTTATAAGGAGTATAATGAACTGATTCTTAATTCTAAAAGAACAATTTGGTGAAATTATTTATAGTTGCAAAATTATAAGACAAGATAATATGTTATTACTTGATGTAATTCTTGATACAAACGATTATTTGACAGTAGAAAAATTTACTTCTGAAATTAATATATTTTTAGATTTAAATTATTCTTCTAATTTGAATTTTGATTATTTATCAGTTTCTACTAAAGGTAAAAAAACGGAATATGAAATTGAAGAATTAGATACATTATTAAATGAATTCATTGAAGTACAATTATTAACTTCTGTAAATAAAAAAATGAAATTTATAGGACATTTAATTTTCAAAGACAGAGAAAACATTGTTATCAAATGAAATAATAAAGGTCAATTTAGAAAACAAGAGATTAAAATTAATAATATAAGTAAAATAAGAAAACATATTAAATTTTAAGAGGTATTTATGGCATTAAAAACAGATAGCAAACATTTAGCACAAGAAAAACAATTTTATAAAGTTATTACAGAGTATAGTTTAAATCATAATTTGCCTTTAGATAAAATAGTAGAAGTATTTAATGCTGAAACAACTAAAATAATACGCAAAAAATTAGATCAAGATGCAGATATGATTTTTGAATTAGACAAAAAAAATAAAGTTGCAAAACTTTATAATTTGAATGTTACAGTAGTTGAGGATGATGAAGATACTTTAAAAGATTTAAATGAAAATCCTGAAACAAGAATTTATAATATTCCTTTAAACGAAGCGAAAATTTATAATCCTAATATTCAAGTTAATGATTTAATTAAAGTTCCAATTGATTTTAGTTGATTAACAAATTCAAAAGATACTAATATTAAACAAATTTTGAAAATTATTTTTCTTTCAATAATTCAAGGTATTAAATTATTAGAGAAAAGAACTGTTTTTGAAAAATATTCAATGTTAGTTGGAACTAAGGTAATAGCTGAATTTGTTACTAAAACAGATAAAGGTCATTGAAATGTTGTAATTAAGGATCAACAAGGTTTAAATGTAACTGGTTTTTTACCTAAATCAATAATGAGTGAAAAGAAAAATATTAAAAGAGGAGAAAAAATTGAAGTTATTGTAGAAAAAGTGGAAGAGGATGCTAAATTAAATCAAATAATTGTATCCTTAGATTCTCCAATAATTGTAAAAAAAGTTTTGAATGAAAGTATTCCTGAAATTAATGAAGGTTTGATAGAAATTTATAAAATTCAAAGACAACCGGGTGAAAGAACAAAAATAGCTTTAAAAAAATCAACTAATACTAATTTAGACTTTGATCTTCATGGGGCTATTATTGGAATTCAGAGTCAAAGAATTAATTCTTTAAGAAGTAAATTAGAAGATGAAAGAATTGATATTATAGAATACAGCGATGATATAAAAACTTTTATTATTAATGCGTTATCTCCTGCACAAATAGTTGATGTTGTTAAAAAAAATAATGACGAAAATAATAAAAATTATTATGTAATTGTTAAAAATGAACATTTAACTAACGCTATAGGTAAAAAAGGTGTTAATGCTTCTTTAGCTTCAGCAATTACTAATACTTTTTTAGATATTATAACAATAGAAAAAGCTGAGGAATTAAATTTAATATATAATAAATCCGCTCTTGAAACATTTAATGCTCCAAAAAATAAGATAAATAAGAAAAATGTTAATAATAAACTTAAAAATAATAAATATATTAATAATTTTAATTTAACAATGGACACATTTGATAAAGATGTTGCAGCATTTGAATTAGAAGAAGAACATGATAATAAATATTATGATTTAAATTTTGAAGAGTTGTTTGAACAACATTCTGCAGAAATGTCAAATCAAGATAATAACGATGAAGAAGTTCAAAAAGAAATAATTGCAGAAGAAATAAAAGAAGATTTAAAAAACTTTAAAAAAGCAAAAAAAGTAATTGAAGAATTTAAAATAGATACTGATTTAACTAATTTTGGATTGGATACAGATATTGATTTATCTGATTTAGAAAATGAAGACTGATAGAAAAACCTTAACAAAAAGAAAATGTTTTATAACAAATCAAATTTATCCTGTCAATTTATTAATAAGAATTGATTATAAAAAAACAACGAATCAAATACAGTTAGATCTTAATAATAATCTTAAAGGACGTGGCGCATATTTTTATCCTACTAAAGAGAATTGGGAAAAAATACTGAAATTTAAAGGATTAAATAGAATTTTTAGAACTAATGTAACTAGAGATACATACGAAAAAATTAATAAAGAATTGGAGCAAATAGAATGAGTAAATTAAAAAGAAAAACTAATGATCAAGAAATTAAAAATAGTTTATTAAATATTAAAACTGAAATTAAAGATGGAATTTTTATTTTTACTAATAAAATGAGCGTTAGTGATTTAGCTAAAAAAATCAATGTTAATACTAATGATATTCTAAAAAAATTCTTTTTAAAAGGCCAATTATTTACTATAAATCATATTTTAGAAGAAGAACAAATTGCTGAAATTTGCTTAGATTATGGGTTAGATTTTCGTAAAGAGGAAAATGTTGACGCGGGAAATTTTTTAAATAACATTATTTTTGATGATAAACCTGAAGAATTAACAAAAAGAACTCCTGTAGTAACCGTGATGGGTCATGTTGATCATGGTAAAACTACTTTAATTGATTACATTAGAAAAACCAAGGTAACACAAACTGAAAGTTCTGGTATTACTCAACATACAGGCGCTTATCAAGCTACACATAAAGGCGAAAAAATTACTTTCATTGACACTCCTGGGCATGAAGCATTTAAAGAAATGCGTTCTAGAGGTGCAAAAATAACTGATATTATCGTGCTTGTTGTTGCTTGTGATGATGGTGTTATGCCACAAACAAAAGAAGCTATAAATCATGCTCATAGTGCAAGCGTTCCTATGATTGTATTTGTCAATAAAATGGATAAACCTTCAAAAAATATTGACAGAATTAAAAGAGAATTATTAGAAAATGATGTTGTATTAGAAGAATTCGGTGGAGATGTTCCTGTTGTTTATGGTTCTGCTTTAACAGGAGATGGAATTAATGATTTATTAGGACAAATATTATTACATACCGATATTTTTGATTTAAAAGCAAATGCTAATAGATATCCTTTTGGCACAATAATAGAAAGTAAAATTGATAGAGGAATCGGTACTTTAGCTACTTTAATTGTAGAAAATGGAACTATAGAAAAAGGTGATTTTATTATTGCAGGAGCTTCATATGGAAGAGTTAAGATGATGATTGATCCTTCCAATATGAAACAAATAAATAAAGGACTTCCTGGCACTCCAGTAATTATTAGTGGTTTGAATTACCCTCCACAAGCTGGTGAGAGATTTATTGGAGTTTTCGATGAAAAATTGGCTAAAAAATTAGCAAATGAAAAAGCTCAAATGGATCGTAACAGCATTTTATCTAATAAAGCAATGAAAAATATTGAAGAAGGCAAAAAAATTATTAACATTATTATTAGATCAGATGTACAAGGGACTGCAGAAGCTTTAGAAAATTCATTAAAAAACTTACAAAATGAAGAAGTTAAGGTGCATATTGTTAGTTCTTCAGCTGGTCAAGTTTCAAATAAAGATTTATTATTAGCACAAGCGGCAAATGCTATTATTTTAACCTTTAATAACAAACCTTCTTCAATTATTAAACAATTAGCAAAACAACAAGATGTAATAATGATGTCGCATAGTGTTGTTTATCAAGCAATGGAAGAAATTCAGAAATTATTAGATTCTAAAAAAACAATTATTTATGAAGAAAAACTTATTGGATCAGCTAGAGTTGATAAAATTTTTAAATTTTCAAAAGTGGGAATTATTGCTGGTAGCATAATGAATGAAGGAATAGTTAAATTAGGTTGTAAAGTAAAAGTTTATAGAAATAAAAAATTAATACACGAAGGATTTATTGAAACTTTACAAAGAGAAAAAAATGAAGTCAAAGAAGTAGGTAATGGTAAAGATTTTGGAACACATTTGAGAAAATACAACGATATTATGATTGATGATATTTTTGAATTTTACGAAGATGTAGAAGTGAAATAAAATGAATTTAAAAGAATTTATTATTGATGTACCTGATTTTCCTAAAGAAAATATTATTTTTAAGGATATTTCATCATTATTAGCAAATGGTCAAGCTTTTAATTATGCAATTTGAACAATGGCCAAAGAAATAATTAACTGTGATGTAATAGCAGCTCCAGAATCAAGAGGTTTTATTTTTGGTGCTGCCATAGCAGCAATGTTAAGTAAACCTTTTGTAATGATAAGAAAAAGTAAAAAAATGCCTGAGCCTACTTTAAAACAAGAATACATATTAGAATATGGAAAAAATCAATTAGAATTAAGTCAAAAAATTGATATACAAAATAAAACTGTTGCAATTATAGATGATGTATTGGCAACAGGAGGCACAATTGAAGCCATTATAAAATTAATTCATCAAGCTAACGCCAAAGCAACTAAAATAGTTACTTTAATTGAGTTATTAAATTTAGAAGCTAGAAAAAAACTTCAAAAATATAATGTAGAAATTCAAACTTTAATTACATATTAAATGAAAATAAAAACACATAAAATTAAAACAATTGATATTGTATTTTTAACTGTCTATTTTTCTTTTTTTATCATTTCTGGTTTTGTTGTATATATAGGGTATATTCCAATATTAGGACGTATTAATTTAACTTATTTACCTTTTTTTGTAGTACTTGCTGGTGTGCATTTAGGTTTTAAAGGTTTTTTAGTAGGTGGTTTGTCTTTTGGATTAAGTTCTTTAATTGCTGCATACATGTATGGCAGTATCAGATATCAATATATCGATATTTCTGTATTGCCTAGGTTTTTAATGAGTATGATTATTTACTTGTTTTATAAATTAATAAAATTAGATAAATATATTAATATATGGGGTTTTATATTATTAGCTTTTTTAGCAAGCAATTTAAATTTGATATTAGTTTTAAGTGCTCAACATTTACACCATCAAATAAGCCCTATAAAAGGCCTATTACCAATTAATGAATGAATTTTGACACATTTATTAAATATTATTGGTGAACCTATTTTAGCAATTAATTTAGCCTTATTATTTTATAAATTTATATACAAATACCATTTAAAATATAAAGCTTATAAAGAAATTTTATATTAAAAAAACTGTAATTTTCTTACAGTTTTTTTAATACTTTTTATTTCAAGTAAATCAATAATTTTTTTTAATAGTAAAACTTGAATGATAAGTTTTATAATATGCTTCATTTACAATAGTTCCTAATAATAAACAATAACTTAAAAAAGAAACAAATAATCCAATATACATAAATGTACTAATAATTCCATATTTTGAATAATTAATTCAAGAAGATAAATAACCAAAAATAATTATAAATATTGCAATAGGAATTGATGCTGTTAAAGCACCAGGAAAAATCATGTTTAAAGGATTTTTAAAATTAGGTGTTAATTTATATAATAATGTGATACCACAATATAAAATTAAAAATAAATATATAGTAAAACTACAGTAAAAAACAGTATCAAATTGAGTAGTATTTTCCTTTAAATTAAATAATTTAAAAAATCAAATATATAAACAAATACTAATAAATAAATATAAACTAATACCTATAACAATAATAAAACCTTTAAAGCGATTAGTGATTAAATTGCCTAATTGTTCATGTTTATAAATATAATTTTGACTATAAACTCATTTGGCAAATCCTCCCGATGCAATTCATAAAGATGTTAACACTAATAAAATAATTGAAATGGTTTGTAAAGTGGTATTTTTAAAACTATTACTTAAATTAATTACATCATTGATTCCAGGGATAATTCTACTGAGAATAATATTAATAAAATAACTATCATAATTAGGAATTAAAGATAACAGTACTATCAAGATAGTAATAATAGGCACAAAAGAAATGAGAAAATAAAAAGCTAACGACAAAGGAATAAAAACTAAATCTTCGCTAACATATTTTTTATAAGCTCTATCAATTAATTCTTTTGTTTTATTTTTGTTTTTTCAACTATTTTTAGGAGTTGTTATTTTTAAAATTATAATTAAGAAAAAACGAATAATTTTACCTAAAATACTAAAATTATTTTCTTTATTTAAGCTAATATTCTTGTAAAAACTTTTTTGTTTTAAATTATTTTTATAGTCCTTTTTAAATTTTTTGTCTTTATTATTTTTACTTTTGTTAAACATATTAAAATCTATCTATTTCGTCAATTCTAGATTGATGTCTTCCGCCTTCATATTGAGTGTCTAAATATGCATCTAGCATTTTTTTAGCTTCTTCAAATTCAGTAATACGTCCACCCATTACTAATACATTTGCATCATTATGTAATTTAGACAATTTAGCATCTTCAACACTGGTAATTCTAGCTGCTCTAATATGTTCGTGTCTATTTAAAGCATATGAAATACCTAATCCTGTGCCACAAAAACCAAGTCCAAATACGACTTCTTTATGTTCGTTGAGATAATTGGCTAGTTGGTGTCCTTGAGCAGCATAAGAAATTGATTGCGAAGCATCGGCGGGACCTAAATCAACAGTTTCATAACCTTTTTCATTTAAATAATTAGCTAATTGATTTTTTAGTTCCGCACCAGCATGATCACTTGCAAGAGCCACAACTTTTTTATTCATAAATTCTCCTTTTATCAAACTTTACACTAAAAAGTTTATTTTTTTTCTTTTTCTAACAAAATTTTACATTTATTTTAATAATAGAGATGATGAAAAATGTAAAACAATTTGATAGAAAAGATTGCGGTTTATATATTATTAAATATTTTGTTAAACATTTTTACAAAAGAGAAGTTGATTTAGATCTTTTAAAATTAGAAGCTTCTTATGGTAATGATGGTATAAATATTTATTCATTAAAAACATTAGCGAAAAATTATAGTTTAAATATCGATGCATATAATTGTGAATTAGATTCTTTAAATGATTTAAGTAAAAAAGAATTTCCAATAGTGCTTTTAATAAATAAGAATGGCATGAATCATTTTGTAATTTTAATTAAAATTAAAAAAAATAATTTTTTTATTTATGATCCCGAAGATATATCAATACATGTTTATAATTATTTAGAATTGAATGAAGTTTTTCAAAAAACAATTTTGTGTTTTTATTCTCAATTTTGAAATTCTGATAAAAATACTAACATTTCTAATCAAATTAGTTCTTTGATTAACAATAAAAAATATTCGTTTGCATTGCTATTGTTAGCTATGATTAATTTATTTTGTATTATAGGGGTGAGTTTTTATACCAAAATTATTTTTGACATAATTTTACCTAATAATTCAAAAATTAATTTATTAGCTATTTTTATATTATTTTTATTTTTAAATCTTTTCAGACATACAACTTCAATAATAAAAAATTTAATAGTAAATAAATTAAGTATAGAAATTTCTTATAATCTTACATCGTCTCTAGTTAATAAATTAGAAAATTTAAAATTAAATAATTTTTATAAATTAGAAATTTTAGATTACTTAAGACGTTTTAATTACATAGAAGTTATTGCAAATTTTAAATCTTTATTTTTATTTAATTTTATTTTCGATTCAATGTCTATAATTATTTCTTCTTTAGTACTAATGTACATTAATTTTTTTGTATTCTCAATTGTTATAAGTATTTTATTGTTTTTATATTTTTTAAATTATTTGTATCAACAAAAAATACAAAAATTAACAACAAATTTAATTAAACAAAAATTTATTGATTACCAGTGTCAAAAAAATTTTTTAGAAAATTGTTCTAATTTTAATAAGCAAGATTTATCTCATTTTTTAAAAACAAAAATGTTTATAAATAAAATAAAACTTTGAAAAAATGAAAATCAAATAAATAATATATCTAATTCAAAAAATTTTTTAAATGAGTGAATTTTAAGCAACTTAAGTCTAATTGTGATTTTTATTTCTAGTTGATTTCTTTTGAATAATAAAGGATCTTTAGGAAATATAGTTATGTTTTTAAGTCTTATTAATTTTTTAATTAATCCTTTTAATTCCTTAAATAACTTATTTGTATCAAAGAATTTATATAATGAAGCTTTTGTTGCTTTGAATTTTGTTTTAAATCTAGAAATTAAAGATTCATTAGGTTTTATTTCAATTCCCAATATACAGAAAATAAATATAAAAAAATTAGTTTATGCTTATGAAGATGGAAAAAATATAATTGATATTGAAAATTTTGTAATCGATAGTCATTTGCAAATTCGGGGTAAAAATGGAAGTGGAAAAACTACATTTTTAAATATTATTAAAAATAATCTAGAAAATTGGAATGGTTACATGGAAATTAATAATATTAATTATTTAGAAATTGATAAAAATGAATTTAATTCTAATTTTATTTTTATAAATAACAATAATATTATTCCTCAAATAAAATTAAGTGAATATTTATCATCAGGCAACAGGAATAAATTTGAAGAATTAAATAATATTTTAAATTTTGGTGAATTACCAAAATTAATAAATAAAATGAAAATAAATCTAAATATGATGTTAAAAGAAAATGCAAGTAATCTTTCTGCAGGTCAACGACAATTTATAAGTTTATTAAAATTATTTACTAAAAAATATAAATTAATAATTTTAGATGAAGCGTTTGAAAATTTAGATAATGATATTAAAAAAGATTTAAAAATAATGATAAAAGATTATCAGTGTGATGCTTTATTTATCGAAGTAAGTCATACAAATAATTTTATTTTTACAAATAAGGAGATAAATTTTGGAGAGATTAACAAGATTAAATAAATATTTAATATTTTTTCTAGTTTTAATTTTTATTTTATCTATTGCAATAATTATTTTTATTTGTTTTTATAAAATTGAAAAAACAAAAATGATAAAACTTCAAATTAATGATTTTAAAAATCAAAAATTATTAGGCTCGCAAGAGTTAATTAATGAAGTTAATGTAAATGATTTTATTAGATTAAAATTACAATCACAAATTTACAATGTAAAAATAAAAAATATACAGTTGATTAATAATTATGTTGAAATAACATTTTATGATTTTCCTAATAATTGAAAAATTTTAAATAATTTAGAAATAGATGGATGAATAATTTTAGATAAAATATCTATATTCAAGGCATTATTTAATTTTTAACACTTGATAATATATAATAATATTATGGTTGAATTAAATATAGAAACAAATGATAGTCAATTTGAATTTTATGAAGAATTCAAATTGATTTTGAACAATTTGAAAAATTATTTTAAATTAAATCAAATTGTTTCAGTTGATGTAACAATTGTTGATAACCATGAAATACAAAAATTAAATAAAAAATATAGAGGCAAAGATTATCCTACAGATATTTTATCTTTTAGTTTTTCAGAAAATCAAATTTATAAGAATCTTCCAGTATTGCCCTTAGGTGAACTAATTATAAGCGATGAAAAGGTAAAAGAACAAGCTGTGAATTTCAATCATTCAATTAAAAGGGAATATTGTTATTTATTTACCCATGGATTAGTTCATCTAATGGGGTATGATCATGAAGAAGAAAATGAAAGAATTATTATGAATAAAATAGTGGAAGATATTTTTTCGCCTTTAGGAATAACGAGGGAACATGAATAAAATAACAAAATTGCAAGAATTGTTAACAAAAGCATATTGTCCATGATCAAAATTTCAAGTTGCAGCAATTGCTGTTGATAATGAAGGCAAAGAATTTTATGGAGTTAATGTAGAAAACGCTGCATTTCCTTCTGGATTATGTGCAGAAAGATCTGCTTTATTTGGTTCGGTAGCATATGGTGGAATTGTTGGGAACTTTAAAGAATTACATATTATGGCTTCTGTAGATAAACCTACTTCGCCATGTGCAGGATGTAGACAGGTAATTACAGAATTTATGCCAGATGATGCGCTTGTAACTTTATATAGTAGAAGCGGAAATCAAAAAGTTGTATTTTCTGTTAAAGAATTAGTTCCTATGCCAATAAGAGCAGAACAAATTAAATAATGAAAATCGGATTATTTACAATTATAGGAAGACCAAACGTTGGTAAATCTTCTTTATTAAATTCAATTTTAAATTATGATTTGTCAATTGTCTCTAATACTGTTCAAACAACAAGAGATACAATAACAGGAATTTATAATGAAAATGAAACACAATTAGTATTTCTTGATACTCCAGGTATACATAAACCTTTGAACTTATTAGGCGAGCAATTAAATAAAGCAGCTTTTTCTTCGATGGAAGATATAGATTGTGTTTTGTTTTTATCGCCAATAAACGAGCCTATTGGTAAAGGCGATTTAATAATATTAGAAAAAATCTTAAAATTTGAAAATAAAATAGCAGTTATAACTAAATTAGATCTTGCTAAGCATCCTAATGAAATAGAAAAAAAATTAAAAGAATTAGAAAAATTTAATTTTAAATATATTACTTCTTTATCTCAACGTAATTTATCTTCTATAAAAAGTTTAATAGATTTATTAAAAACTTTTACTTATGAAGGACAACCATACTATGAAGACGATTATATAACAGATAAATCTATGAGATTTATAGCAAAGGAAGTAATAAGAGAATCAGCAATTAATTTTTTACATGATGAATTACCGCACTCTATAGCAACTGAAGTTTTAGAATTTAATGAACATGATGAATTAATTGAAATTAACGCACTTATATATGTAAAAAAAGATTCACAAAAAGGTATGCTTATTGGTAAAAACGGAACAATGATTAAACAAATTGGAATATTATCAAGAAAAAAAATGCAAAATCTTTTTAACAAAAAAGTAACTCTTAATTTAAAGGTGAAAGTTGCTAAAAATTGAGTTGATAATAATAAAATATTAAAAAAATTAGATTATATGTAATAAAGGTATTTATGAATTTAAAAAGGTTAAATAAAATATTCGATAATGAAAAAATAGATGCGTTAGTTTCATCTTCTCCACAAACTAGATTATGATATTCTAAAGTTCAAACATCTGATGGATACATTATTATAGAAAAAGACAAAGCGTATTTATTTGTTGATTCACGATATATAGAATATGCAAAAAAATATGCAAAAAATGTTGAAGTAGTTTTACTTAAAAATTCATTAACATTAAAAGATTTTTTTGAGAATAAAAAATATAAAAAAATCGCTCTTGAAAAAGATTATTTAGTTTATCAAGAATATGAATATTTAAAAAATATAATTAACCCAAATGAAATTGTTTTTATTTATGGACAAGATTTAAGAATTATTAAATCAAAAGAAGAAATTGAAATAATGCAAAAAACCATCGACATTTCATTAAAATCATATGAAGAATTATTAAAATGAGTTAAACCAGGAATGACAGAAAAAGAAGTAGCTGCTAGACTTAATTATTTAATGAAATTAAATGGAGCTGATAAAGAAAGTTTTGATGAGATTGTGGCAACATCAAAAAATTCCGCTGAACCTCATCATCACCCTACTGATGATATTTTAATAGAAGGAGAATTATTAAAAATTGATTTTGGTGCGTTATATAAAGGATATAGTGCAGATATTACAAGAACTATTATATTAGGTGGAGATAAAAAAGTTAACAATCCTGAATTACTAAAAATTAAAAAAATAGTTGAAAAAGCAGCAAAATTAGGAAGAGATGCCGTGAAACCTGGTATTTATGCAAGTGAAATAGATAAAATTTGCAGAGATTATATTATCGAACAAGGCTATGGAAAATATTTTGTGCATTCAACTGGACATGGTTTAGGTATAGATGTTCATGAAAAACCAGGAGTATCTAAATTTTCAGATGTAATATTAGAGCCTGGTATGATAATAACTGTAGAACCCGGTATTTATATTGAAGGTTTAGGTGGTGCAAGGAATGAAGATGATGTATTAGTTACAGAAACTGGTAGATATGTGTTTTCTCAATCTAATGAAAAATCTTAAAAATAAGTATATTTGTTTGAATAAATAAATTCTATATAATAAATTTGAATATGAAATTATTGAAAAATATAACTCCTATTGAAGAAGATTTTGCAAAATGATATACTGATGTTGTTAAACAGGGCAATTTAATTGATTATGGTCCTGTTAAGGGCACAATTATTTACAAACCTAATTCATTTGGTATTTGAGAATTAATACAAAAAAACTTAAACAAAATTTTTAAAGAAAAAAATGTTCAAAACGTTTATTTACCGTTATTTATAACTGAAAAATTATTCAATACTGAAAAGGAACATGTAAAAGGCTTTAATCCAGAATTGGCAACAGTTACTTATGTAGGTGATAAAAAATTAGAAGAAAAAATATTTATAAGACCTACTTCAGAAGTACTTTTTGCTAATTTATTTAAAAATTCTATTGAATCTCATAAGGATTTACCAATCATATATAATCAATGAGTCAATGTAGTTAGATGAGAAAAAACTACTAACCCTTTTCTAAGAGGAAGAGAATTTTTATGACAAGAAGGACATACTTGTCATTCTAAACCTATGGAGGCAAGGCAGTTTACAAAAATGATGATATCTATTTACGCTAAGTTTTTAAAAAATTACTTAGCTATTCCAACAATAATAGGAAAAAAAACAGCCTATGAAAAATTTGCCGGTGCTTGTTCTACATACACTGTGGAAGCCATGATGAAAGATGGTAAAGCCTTACAAGCTGGTACAAGTCATTACTTAGCTCAAAATTTTTCTAAACAATTTAATATATCTTTTAAAAATGAAAATAATGAGAGAGATTATGTGTATCAAACTTCATGAGGAGTGTCAACAAGATTATTAGGAGCAATAATAATGACTCATGGAGATAATAGAGGTATTATAGTACCTCCTAAAGTAGCTCCAATACAAATATCAATTATTGAATTATTTTCAAATAAAAATCCTGAAATTCATAAGGTTGCTTTAAATATTAAAAAAGAACTAAGTAAACAATACCGTGTTTTTTTAGATGATACAGATAAAAATCCTGGATTTAAAGCTTCTAATTCTGAAATACAAGGAATACCAATTAGAATCGAAATAGGACCCAAAGATATTGAAAATAAATCGGTAACTGTTGTAAGAAGAGATACACTGGAAAAACAAAATATATCTATAGATAAATTAAAACATGAAATAAAAATAATTTTAGAATCCATTCATAATAATTTATATGAAAATGCCAAAAAAAGATTAAATGAAAATACAGTTATATTAACTAATTATCAGGATTTTAAAATAGCAATTAATAATAAAAAATTCGTAATTGCTCCGTTTTGTTGTTCTGGAAAAATAGAAGAAAAAATTAAAGAAGAAACAGGTGCTACCACCAGATGTATTCCTAAAAAAATTAATAAACCATTTAAAAAAGTTAAATGTATTTATCCAGAATGTAAAATATTAACAAATAGATATGTAGTATTTGCTAAATCTTACTAAATTAAGAGGTGAATTATGCTGATTTATAAAAGAGTTGAAAAAATTTGTAAATTAGAATTAATGAGAGCAAAAGTAAAATATTATGATCAAAAAACTACAAGAAAAAAAGAATTAGAACATTTTTTCACATATAATACAAAACGAGCTTTGAATTGTATATCAGAAACTGATAGATTTATAATACTTAATCAGTATTTATCATTAAATGTAGATCCTTATTGATATAAAAAATATTTTTCCAGAACTACATATTATAAACTTAGAGCAAAAGCAGTAAAAGAATTTAATGATTATTTATAAAAAACTATTCATAATGAATAGTTTTTTATATAAGTACATTTTATTTTTTAAGTAGTTATTTTATCTTTAATTGAAATATTATAAAAAGTTTTGGTAAACTTAAAATTATGAATTCAATAAATAATATTAAAGAGTTATCTCAAACTTTAAATATTTCTTTTCCTTCTTCTTTTAATAATGCATTAATAACTTCAGTAAATTTAGATGAAGAATCTAATAAAATATATATTGATATAGCGTTAAATCAATTAACAAACTATGAAGAAATCCAATCTTTAAAACAACAAATTATTAAGAAGTATGAGAATAATGTATTTTTAAATTTTAGTTTCTCAGATGAGCAATATCAAAAAGAATATATTTATAATTTTTTGCAAAGCACAATTAAGAAAAGTAAATATGCAATGTTTACTAACATTAATGATTTCATACATTTTAACAATGATAATTTATATCTAATAACAATAAAAACTAATAATATTGATAATGAAAATCAAAAAAACAAAATTAAAGAATTGTTAAATAAACTTATAAGATGAGGTTATGATAAATTAACATATGAATTTAAATATATAAATTTAGACAATTCATGTAAAGACACAACAAATTTTTTGTATAGTGAAAAAGAAATTCTTAAATATAAAGAAGCAAAAAATATTAAAAAAAATGAAAATGATTTTTCTTTTTTTACTAATAATAAAGTTAAAATTGATACATTACAATATAAAAATAATACTAGGTATAAAAATATGAAATTATCTGAAATTAAACAATTGGATAATAATGATCATTTTATAGAATCTGAAGCTTTAATATTTCAACAAGATTATAAATTTTTACCCAATTCAGAAAATAATAAACATTTATATATTTTTTGAGTTACTGATTTTAATGATGGATTACAGTTGCAATTATTTACTAAAGAATCTTTAAGTCAAGAAGAAAAAAATATTTTAAAAGATAATAATTGAATTAATTTTAAAGGTAAGTTAATTTCTAAATTTCAAAACGATAAATATTCTCAAATATTATATTTATCAGATTTTAAAATAGCAGAAAATGCTAAATTAAATAATATAGATGATTATGCTGGTAAAAAAAGAATTGAATTACATGTAAGTAGTAAAATGAATACTATGGATGGATTATTAAATCCAGAAGAAATTTTAGAGATTGCAAAAAATAACAATATGGTTGCAGTAGGGTTAATGGATGCAAATGGTTGCCAAGCCTATCCTAAATTTTTCGAACAAGCTAAAAAAATAGGTATTAAACCTATTTATGGTACAGCATTAAGTTTTTTAACTAATGATTTTAATATTGTCAATGGTGACAAGAATGATAATAGAAATTTGAGAGATTTAAATTATGTATCCTTTGATATAGAAACGACCTCTTTAATGCCACGATATGGCAATATAATTGAATTTGGTTCTATGGATATAGAAAATTTAAGATTAAAAAATAGTCAACAATTTTTTATTAAAACTAATAAATTACTAAGTGATTTTACAACTAAATTAACAGGCATAACTAATGAGGATTTACTAAATGGCTTACCAGTAATTCAAGCATTAGAAAAAATTTATGATATTTTAAATAATAAAATTGTTGTAGCTCATAATGCTAAATTTGATTTTAATTTTTTAAAACAAAAATTTTTAGAATACAACAAACCTTTTCCAAAATTTACTATTATTGATACATTGAAAGTTTCAAGAATATTATTTGAAGATACCAGAAAACACTCATTAAAAGCTTTAGCTAATCATGTAGGTATAGATTACAATGACGAAGAAGCGCATAGAGGTGATTATGATGCTAAAGTTTTAGCTGAAGTTTGAACAAATTTAATTACGCTTTTAGAAAAGAAAAATATTATTACTCTTCAAGATTTAGCTAATTATAAAAATGATTCGTTGATTCAAAGAGAATTTACTTATGAAATTAGCACAATAGCAAAAAATAATTTTGGATTAAAAGAACAATTTGAATTATTAAGCAAAACATTAACTAATGAATATTCAAGTTCACCTAGAATATTTTTAGAAGAAATTAAGAAAACAAAAAATTTATTATTAGGTTCTTCTACTTTAAAAAGTAGATTAATTGAAGATTATTTTTTTAGCAGTGATGAAGTTTTTGAACAAACTTTAGATATATATGATTATATAGAAATTCCCGCTCCACAAGTTTTTGATCATTGAATTGCTTATGATTATTTAACTAAAGAAGAACTTTACAAAGGGTTAAAAGATATTATTTTCAAAGCTAAAAAAAGAAATAAAATTGTAATAGCAACTGCAGATGTCAAATATTATACATTGCACGATAAACAGGCATATGAAATAATTGTTTATTCCAAAGGTATAAATAACGTCAGACATTATTTATATGATTATGCTAAAGCAAAAGAAAATAAATTAATTATTCCCACGCAAAATTTTTTAACCACTAAAGAAATGTTAGATCAATTTAGTTTTCTTGATGATAAAAATTTAATAAATGAAATAGTTATTGAAAATACTCATTTAATTTCAGAAATGTGTGAAGATATTGAAGTAATTAAAAAGGATTTGTTTAAACCAAATTTCGATAATTCAGAATTAAAACTACAAGAATTAGTTTATAAGAATGCATATGAAAAATATGGCAATCCTTTACCAACACATATTTTAGAACGAATACAAGCAGAATTAACACCAATTACTACTCATGGATTTTCAGTCATTTATTGAATAAGTCATGTATTAATAAAAAATTCTTTAGACAGAGGTTATATAGTTGGTAGTAGAGGATCCGTAGGTTCTTCATTAACTGCTTATTTAGCTAATGTTAGTGAAGTTAATCCACTGCCACCTCATTATTTATGTAAAAAATGTAAATATTTTGAATTAAATTCAAATCTTGAAATAACGTCAGGTTTTGATTTAGATGCAAAAAATTGTCCTAATTGCAATGTCTTATTAGATACAGATGGACAAAATATTCCTTTTGAAACTTTTTTAGGTTTTGATGCGGACAAAGTACCTGATATAGATTTAAATTTTTCAGGAGAAATACAACCTTTAATTCATAACGAGATTAGAAAATTATTTGGCGAAAGTAATACTTTTAAAGCTGGGACAGTGCAAACGGTTGCGGATAAAACTGCTTATGGTTATGTTAAAAATTATTTAGAAGAAACTAAACAAGAATTTAGTGAAGTTTTAATTAATTATTTAGCAAATAAAATAAAAGATTTAAAACGTAATACTTCACAACATCCTGGCGGTATTATTATTGTTCCCAAAGAATACAGCGTATATGATTTTACTCCAATTAATTATCCAGCTAATGATGTTGGAGCAGAATGAAAAACAACTCATTTTGATTATAAAGCTATTCATGATAATTTATTAAAATTGGATATATTAGGACATGATAATCCTACAATGATTAAATTTTTAGAAAAAACAACTAACATAAAAACATCACAAATACCTAAAAAAGATTCGAAAATAATTTCATTATTTAGTTCTCCTGAAGCTATGGGAATTAAATCAGAAAATATTAACGGAGAAAAAACTGGAGCACTAGGTATACCAGAATTTGGTACATCTTTTGTTAGAAGAATGTTAGCTTCTTCTAAGCCTAAAACTTTTGCTGATTTAATTTCGCTTTCTGGTTTATCTCATGGCGAAAGTGTATGAACTAATAATGCGGAAGATTTAGTTGTAAAAAACGGCTTTAAATTAAGTGAGGTTATATCTTGTCGTGATGATATTTTAGTTAATTTAATGAAAATTGGAGTGGATCGTACTAATGCTTTTAAAATAATGGAAAAAGTGAGAAAAGGTAAAGGTTTGTCATTAGAAGAAGAAGAATTTTTAAAAAAACATAATGTTCCTATTTGACAAATAGATAGTATGAAAAAAATAAAATACATGTTTCCTAAAGCACATGCAGCTGCTTATGTTTTAATGGCATGATGAATAGCTTTTTATAAATTGAATTATCCTTTAGAATTTTATGCTTCATATTTAAGTATTAGACCTGATAATTATGAACTTGAAAGTATGATAGACGATAAATATGGTAATAAAGTACTTTTAAAATTAAAAGATTTGAAAAAACAAGAATCACAAAAAATTATCAGCAGCACACAAAAACAATTAATACCTGTTTTCGAAATAATACAAGAAATGTATGCAAGAGGGTTTAATATTGTTAATATTTCATTAGAAAAATCATTAGCAAATGATTGAATAATTGATAATAAAAACAAATGTTTAATACCACCTTTTATTGCTGTTACTCAATTAGGTCAAGCTGCGGCTGAATCCATTGTACAAGCTCGTAGAGAAAGTAATTTTATTTCTATAGAGGATTTTAAGAAAAGAACTAAAATTAATTCAACTCTTTTAAAAAGATTAAAAGATCTTGGTGTTTTTAAAAATTTAGATGAAACTAATCAAATGACATTGTTTTAATTTTTTTGTGTATAATATTAAATGATTTTTCTATAAAAATTATATACAGAAAAAGAAGGAGGTTATAATGGCTAACATTAAATCTAAAGTAAGAAGCATTAGAAAAATGGAAGAATTTAGATTGCGTAACAATGCGATGAAAACTCGTGTACGTAAGGCAATTAGAGCTGCTCGCGAAGCTATTTTAGCAAAAGATGAAAATGCAAGTGAATTAGTAGCAAAAGCTCATTCATTAATTGCTAAAGCTGTACAAAAAGGTACTTTCCACCCAAATAAAGGTGCTAGAAAATCTTCTCGTTTAGATAATTTTGTTAATGCTCAAAAAGCTAAAGAACAAAACTAATAACCTCAAAATTTTATTTAATAATAAAAAGCGCTTTTAAAAGGCGCTTTTTATTATTATCATTCTAATAATTCTTGATTATCTTGGTAAATTAAAATTTTATCATTTAGTTCAAGTTTAAAGGTATTAAATAATTCCTTTACATTGTTAATATTATTTTTAACTTTACTAAATAATTCTTCACTATTTAAAATAGGTCATACACCATAAACTACTCCATATTTAGTAGTTAATTCATTTTTATCTAAAACAGGAATAATAATTGTATTTGGTCTATATTTTGTTAATTCTTTAATTATTTCTGGATATTGAGTAACTAATACAAGATATTTATAATTATTATTTTTAATTTTAAGTGCTAAATCGTGTGCGAGTTTTTGTGTAAATTCGCAATTGCAATTACTTTTAGAAGCTTTATTAAATTCTTTTTCATAATTATCAATTTGATAAAATTCTTCTTCAGCTCTTTTGTTTATTGTAGACATTGTTTTTACAGCCAATTCTGGGTATTTGCCTGAAGCGCTTTCTCCAGAAAGCATTGTTGAATCGGCTCCTAATTCAGTTGCGTGATATACATCTGTTACTTCAGCTCTAGTTGGGTGAGGATTATTTTCCATTGAATCCAACATTTGTGTAGCTACAATAACATATTTACCAGCCTTACGACATTTTTCAATTATCATCTTTTGAACTACTGGTACTTCATAATAAGGTATTTCTAAACCTAAATCGCCTCTAGCTACCATGATACCATCAACTTCTTCAATTATTTCATCTATATTATTTACACCTAATTGACTTTCAATTTTAGCAATAATACCAATATTTTTTCCATTATTTTCATTAAGAAGAGTTCTTAATTCTTTTACGTTTTGTGCAGAATTTACAAAAGAAGCAGCTACATAATCTATTTTTTCTTTAATACCGAATAAAATATCATTTTTATCTTTTTCACTAAGAAATGGTAAAGAGAAATCCACGCCTGGTAAATTAATTCTTTTGTTTGTTTTTAAATAATGATTGTTAAAAGTTTTTACTTCTACTAAACCAGATTCAACATTAATTACATGTGAAGTTAATTTTCCGTCATCAAAAAGAACAATATCACCTACTTTTAAATCTTGAGACATATCGTAAGAAACAGTAATTTCATTATGAGTACCTTCTAATTTTGAATAAGCTTCAGAAGTGGTGTGAACTTTTAAAATTGTATTAGCTTGAATTTGTTGTCCACCATCTTTCATTTTGCCAATTCTAATTTCTGGTCCTTTAGTATCCAACATTAATGATATAGGAATGTTTAATTCTTTTGAGATTTGTTTAGCAATATCAAATTTAGCTTTTTGTTCTTCATGTGTTCCATGACTAAAATTACCTCTTACACATGTTGCACCAGCTAAAATTAATGATTTCATTACTTCATAATTTTCAGATGCTGGCCCAATTGTAATTACTAATTTACTTTTTTTATTAATCGTAAACATTTTTCCTCACTTTATTATTTTTGTAATTCATTTATATATTTTACTTTTTAATTAAGTTATTTTTAAAAAGATATTTTAATTATTACTATTTTTAAATGTTTTTTCTAACGTGTAAGTTCCAATAAATGATAATAACCCGTTTAAAGGACTTTTATTTTTTAATTCTATTTTAAAAGCAAAAGTTGCACTACCTGTTTGATTATTATAAGTAACTAAAGGAGTATTTCGATTTTTTTCTTCTGTTTTGATGGTGCCTGTTAAAGGATCATTTAAATAATATTCAACACTATAATTAATTTGGTCTTCTTGAGAAGAATTTATAATAAGATCTAATGGTTTATATAATCCAGTTGCAGTATTTTTTTGAATATCATTGCTATTAGCATTTTGATAGTAAATTAAATTATTTTCATTTGGGATACTTTGAGATAAATCTGCATTATTCAAAATATTTATTTTAACTTTGGCTGCCATAGCTTTTAGTTCTTCAAAATTAAATTTAATTAACTGTTGTTGCGGAGTAATTATTTTTAAGTTTTCAACTGCAAATAAATTTTCTATTGAAGCAACCGGTACAATTTTTTCTAAATAATAATTAATTATTAAATTATTATTATCCACTTTAGTAAATCAAATACTTTTATTTTCATTAATTAGATAATGGTTTTTATTTTGATAATTTTTTATATCATACTTAATTAATGATTTTAATTGCTTATTATTTTTTTCAATTTCAATTTCATTTGTTTCATCTTTTTGTGGTAGTTGTAAAAATAAAATGTTTAAATTAGGTATTAAATTTTGTGAATAGTCTATATTTAATTTTTCTGTAGCTTGAAAATCTCAAAGACGATAATTAATATCTGTATTTTCAATTTCATTGTTTTCGTATTTTTTAAATCCATCAATTACATAAATAAATTGTTTCATTAATTGAATTCTTTCGTTTTGAGATGAAAAATTATTATTATTTTTATTTTCTAAATAAACTTTAAGAAATAATTTCCCCTCTTTATCATTAGCAAAAGATTGATAATAAATATTATATTTACCATCAAATGAAGAATTAAATAATATATCAATTGGTGTTTTATCATTTTGTTCTAAAACAAAAATTTTTTCATTAGATCTTTTTTTATTGCCTTGAGTAGGATTTATTTCTAATTGTTCATGTCAAAAAGCACTATTATTTTTATAATTAGGATCCTGAATTTGGTTTTCTTGAAAAACTTCTTTTGAAGAATAAACAAATTCGCTAGCAAAATGTTTTGTCAAATCTAGTTTAGAAATATTATTAGTATCATAATTAATTTTAAAATGATAATTTTTCATAATATTATCTAATTTGTCATTTTGATTTGTTTGAACTGTTAAAAAAGTTAATCCAGTAATAGTAATAATTCCAGCAGTAATACCGCTTATTAAAAGTCCTAATTTTAATTTAAATCTTTTCATTTGTATTCCTTAGTTATATAACAAATGATCAATGTAAGTAATTAATTCATTTGTATTTATATTTTTTGTAGAAGAAATAAAAAAAACATTATTAACAAAATTTAAAAAATTGTTATTAATTAATTCATTGTGTTTTACTATTAATTGATGCTTTTCTTTTTGGTTTAATTTATCTATTTTAGTATAAATAAGATCAATTGGTCAATTAATGGATCTCAAAAAATTAATATATTTTATATCAGTGTTAGTAATACCAGTTTTAGAATCAATTAGTCATAATAAATGTTTTTTAGTATTTTTATCACTTAAAAAATTAAAAATATTTTGTAGCATTAAAACTTGTTTATTTTTAGCTAATTTTGCAAAGCCATATCCTGGCAAATCTACTATGATTTTATCATTATTGTCAGTAAAATAATTAATAAATTGAGTTCTTCCAGGTTCTTTAGATACATAACTAATGTTTTGCCCTGTAATAGCATTTAAAAGCGAACTTTTACCTACGTTAGATTTTCCTCATAAACAAAGTTGTAATTCAGTTGTATTTAATCAATTTTCTTTATCAGGAGCCGATTTTACAAATTTTCACATTTTATAATAATTTAATCATATCTTGAGCAATCATTAATTCTTCATTTGTTCTAATTACAAAAATTTTAACTTCACTATCATTAGTGCTTATTAAACTTCAATCTTTAACTTTATCGTTATTAATTTTTTGATCAATTTTTATTTTTTTAAAAAATAATTTTTCACAAACTTCTTTTCTTAGTTCAGGTTGATTTTCACCAACTCCGGCTGTAAAAACTATAGCATCAATTTTATTTTCTAACTTATTAGCATAATCAGCCACATAATCAACAATTTTTTGTACGTATAAATCATTAGAAAATTGAGCTTGTTTATTGCCTTCCGCTATGGCTCTTTGTATGTCTCTTGTATCGTTTGAAAATTCAGAAACACCTAATAAACCTGATTGTTTATTTAAAATGTTTGTTACTTCTTCAACAGATAATTTTTCATTTTTGCAAATAAATTCAATAATTGAAGGGTCAATATCACCTGTTCTAGTACCCATCATAATTCCAGCTAAAGGAGTAAAACCCATTGAAGTATCAATTGATAAACCATTTTTAATAGCACAAATACTTGCGCCACTACCAATATGTAAACTAATAATATTAGGTTTTTTAATATTTAAAATTTCTGATACTTTATTTTTAATAAAATTGTGACTTATTCCATGAAAACCATATTTTTTAATATTATATTTTTGTGTTCATTTGTAAGGAATAGGATAAATACTATTTAACAGTGGAATACTTGAGTGAAATGAAGTATCAAAAGAAGCTATTAAAGTTGCATTTGGCATAACTTCTTTAAAAGCATTAATGGCTTGTACTGCTCCAGGATTGTGTAAAGGAGCATATATTGAACATTGATTAATTAATTCAATGACTTGATTATTTAAAATTGTACTTTTATTAAAATAAGGACCACCATGTACAACTCTAAAGCCAATAGAAATTATTTCATCAATATTTTCAATAACTTTTAATTCAGATAAAAAAGTTAAAGTTTGTTCTACTGCTATTTGATGATTACTTAAAATAAGAGTTTTTTCATAAACTTGATTATTATATTTAATTGTTATTTTACTATCGGTTAAAAATATTCTTTCTGTAAGAACATTTGCAATAACATTTAAACTATTTTTTTCAAACAGTTGCATTTTAATTGAACTACTTCCAGCATTTACCACTAGTAATTTACTATTCATTTTCACTCCTTAATTGATAACTAGTTATTAAAATTGTATTTATTATATCTTTTAAATTAGCGCCTCTTGAAATATCTGTAATAACTTTATTTGTTCCTAAAATAAAAGGACCATAAGCGTTAAATTTAGCTAATTGAGTAAGAGATTTATAACAAATATTTGCAGCCGCTAAATTAGGAAAAATAAAATTATTTATTTTTTGAAAAGAAATATTTTTAATCTTTTTTTCTCAAATTATTTTATTTATTGCTGCATCAAATTGTATTTCTCCAATAGAAAAAGAATTGCTTTGTTTTTCAAAAGCCTGTGCAGCGTTAAAAATTTTTAAATTATTCTTAGTTTGTGCACTGTTTAAAGTAGAAAAACTTAAAAATGCAGTTTTGGTTTTTATATTTAAATTTTGCAAAAATTTTGTTGATAATTTTGCAATGTTTATAATTTGTTCTTCAGAAGGTTCTGGTATTACAGCAACATCTGTAAAGTTAAATAATTTATTTTTTTTATGTAATAACATAGCAGAAGTTAATGTTTTTTCTTCTGTTAAATCTAATACATCTAAACAAGCCTTTAAAATTATATTAGTTGGTGTATCAATACCTCCTATTACAGCATCAAAAAAATTATTTTTTAGTAATAAAAGAGCTTGTATTGAATAAGTTAAAACTAATTTTAAAATATTTTGATGGTCTAAATCAAAAAATTGATTTTTGTGTAAAGTTTTAGTTTTTTTAATTTGAACATAATAATTAATTAATTCTTTAATGTTATTAGAATTAGCTTCTCAAATTAAATTATTATTTATATCATAAATATTATTATTCTTTTTTAAAAAGAATAATTTTAAATTAGTTTTTTTATAAATTTTTTTAGCAGCTTTGATGAATAAAGGATTTTCACCTTCTATAAATAAAATTTTACTAAAATTATTTTTTGTTTGTAATTTAATAGTTTTTAAGATACTATTCATATTTAATTTATTAAATCTAAATGATGTCTAACAGCTAAAGCTAAATTTTTAAATAAACAAACAACAGTTAATGGTCCGATTCCTCCTGGTACAGGAGCTAATCCGCTAATATAATTTTCTAAATTAGTTGTATCAACGTCGCCAACTAATTTTAAATTACCATCTTCTTTTTGTACATAAGTAGTTCCAACATCAATAACAATAGCATCTTCCTTTAAATTATTTTTTTTAACTAATCCAGGAACTCCAGCTCCAGAAACAACAATATCATTTGTTTCTAATCCTTTAATTGTTGATTTTTTATTATAAGTAGAAAAAATTGAATTTTTGCTTGCCATTTTTTTTAATAAATGTGCAATTGGTTTTCCTACTAAAGCGGATCTACCAACTATGCCTATTTTTTTATTATTTAAATCTATGTTATAAAATTCTACTAATTCTTTAACAGCTAGTGCAGTAGCAGGAACAAAATGAAAATAATTTAACATATCTTTTTCATTGTAAAAACTAAATTCATTTTTGCTACTTAAACCATCGATATCTTTATCATATCTGACACTATCAAGAATTACCTTACTATGGATTGTTTCGGGAACGGGTAATTGTACGATAATGCCATCAGCACTTTCGTTTATAGAATCAATTTTTTTAAGCAAAATTTTTTGGTTAATATTTTCTTCAAATTTATATAATTTTGCTTCAACGTTTAATTCTTGAGCTTTTTGAATTTTATATTGTATATATTTATTTGAAGCGTCATTGTCACCAATTTGAATAATTGCTAAAATAGCTTTTCTTCCTAGAAGTTCATTTAAAAAAATAAATTCTTTTTTTAATTCTTCTGTTAATTTGTCAGTTATTTCTTTACTTTTATATAATTGCATATTAACATTCCTTTCCCTTGAGTAAATCAAGCTCTTTTTGATATGCTAATAAGTTATTTTTGTACATTTTTAGTTTATTTTGTTCTTCTAAAATTTTATTTTTAGGAGCTTTTAATAAAAATTGTTCATTTTTTAATATATTCTCTGCTCTAGTAATTTCATTTAAACAAAAATCAATTTTATTGTTTAAATCTTTAAAATAATTATTTTTTTGTTCATCATTCATAAGAATATATAACTTGATATTATTTTGAGCGATTAGAAAATCTCTATTGTCTTTGATTTTAGCATTAGCTAATTTATAAATTACTTTTAAATCAAAATTTGTTAATAAAATGTCAGGATAGAAATAAATAATATCTTTTTTACTAATTTGCTTAGTTTCTCTATACTTACGAAGTAAATCTACTATTTTAAAAACATTTTCTAAATCGCTATGATTACTTCTTTTGCGACATTTCATTTTAACTTTTTGAACATTTTGCTCTAAAATTTCTTCTTTATATAAAGTTTCAAATAAATAATCAGTTAAAAAAGGCATAAATGGATGTAAAATAATAAGAAGTTTTTTAAAGTTTTTTAAAATTTCTTTTTTATTAACCGAAACTTTAAGTACTTCAATATATCTAGAAGAAAAAATATCATTAACAAATTTTTCTATTTCTGCTCCTATTATTGTTAATTCATATTTATTCATAGCTTTTATTATTTTTTGTCTAAGTTCATGAATTTGATCTCTTATTCATTGATCTGCAGGATTAAATTCCTTTTCATCATTTAAATTTTCAATGAAACGAGCAATATTTCAAATTTTATTAGCAAAATTTCAACTCTTTTTTAAACCTTCGGTGGAAAAATTAATATCTAAACCCGGAGTAGAATTTGTAACTAAATATCATCTTAAAGAATCGGAACCATATTCTTTGATTAAATCCATAGGATCAACACCATTATTCAATGATTTAGACATTTTTCTTCCTAATTGGTCTCTTACTAAACCATGAATTAAAATATTTTCAAATGGTTTTTTATTCGTTAATTTTAAACTTAAAAAATACATTCTTGCGACTCAAAAGAAAATTATGTCATAGCCTGTTACTAACAAATTAGTAGGAAAATAACGTTCTAACATTTTATTTTCTGTAGGTCAACCTAAAAAAGAAAATGGCGTTAATGCACTACTAAATCATGTATCTAATACATCTTCATCTCTTTTTCAATCTTCGCCGGGAGATTCTATTTGCACCTTAATTTGATCATCTTTATATCAAGCAGGAATTTGGTGACCTCATCATAATTGTCTAGAAATAGTTCAATCATGAGCATTTTCCATTCATTTTATCAATGTTTCTTTAAATCTTGAAGGAAATATGTTGACAGCATCAGAACTATCAAGATGATTTAATAATTTTTCTGATAAATCTTTCATTTTAACAAATCATTGTGGTCTAACTAAAATTTCAATTGGAGTATCTGATCTTTCTGAATAGCCTACATTAGAAATAATTTTTTCTGCTTTCAATAATAAATTATTTTTTTCTAAATATTCTTTAATTACTTTTCTTGCATTTTCTCTATTTAAATTATTAAATTTTTTTATATTAGAAATAATTAAACCTTCTTGATTTATCGTCTCAATAATTTCTAAATTATGTTTTTTAATTAAATCAATATCAATTTCAGAATGAGCTGATAATTTCATTAAACCACTTCCAAAATTTATATCAACATATTCGTCAGCTATTAATGGAATAATCTTTTTAGTTATTGGATGAATAATTTTTACATTTAATAGGTTTTTATATCTATGATCTTTAGGGTTATATACTACTGCTACATCGCTTAAAAGAGTTTCCGGTCTAGTTGTTGCTATTGTTAAATATTCTGAACTATTTTCCAAGTAATATTTAATATAAAGCATTTCTTGTTCAACACTTTTATTAACTATTTCTATGTTAGAAATAGCTGTTTTTAATTTAACATCTCAATTAATTGCTTTAACATCACGATATATTAAATTTTGATTATATAAATCAATAAAAGTTTTATTTACTGCAATATTTGATTTTTCATCTAAAGTAAATCTTTCTTTTTCATAATCTAATGAAAGTCCTAGTGCTTGTCATTGTTTTCTAAATTTAGCTGCATATTCTTCTTTTCAATTTCACACTCTTTTTAAAAATTCTTCTTTTCCTAAATCATATTTAGTTAAATTTTCATTTTGTAATAATAAATTTTCTATTTTGCTTTGTGTAGCTATTCCTGCGTGATCCATACCAGCTATATAAAAAGTATCATAATTTTCCATTTTTTTAAATCTTAAAATGGTATCTTGTAAATATGTATCAAACGCATGCCCTATATGTAATATGCCTGTTACATTAGGAGGTGGTAATAATACTACAAAAGGCTTTTTAGTGTCATCGTGAATACTAAAATATTTTCTTTTTATTCATTTTTTAGCTATTATGTTTTCAAAATTTTCTGGCGAATATTTAATATCAAGTGACATATAATTTGCTCCTATATTTGTAAATAATTAGTTCTTATAATTATATTATTTTTTTATTAATAATAAAAAACAAGCTTTTAAGTTTGCTTGTTTTTATCTTGTTTAGCAATAAAAAAACTAGTATTTTCCAAAGGATTTTGTAAATCGTAATTATAGTATTGTGTTTTTTGATTTAAATCAGCTTCACTTGTAAAAGCAAAAGAAATAGTTTCTATATCTTTATTTTGAATTGAATTAACTATATTGTTGTAATTGGTTATTACATAGTGTTGTGTACTTATTTCATAATTATCAGTTAAAAAATATTCACTTAATTTCATATTTTTTGTTAAATAATAATTATTAGTATTTTGCTCTTTATTAAAACTATAAAAACTATTATTTAAAATTTTATTGGTATTTCCATATTCTAATTCTCTATTTTGAGAAAAAAGATACATTTGTTCAAATAAATTTTCATCTAACAATGAGTAACGATTTGTAATAAAAATTAATGTAATATTGTATTTTTTACATATATTTTTAATATTTACTAATTCATTTTTAATATCTCAATTAGGATTATCTAATATAAATAATAAAGAAGGCTTTTTCATTATAAAGGATAAAATTATTAGTTCTAATTTATCTTTAAAATTAATATCATTATTCAAATTTATGATTTTATAAAATTCAATTTTTGAATCATAAATTATTGTAAAAAATTAGACAAAATCATTAAATCATTAATTAATTTTTGCTAATTTTTTTATTTAGAAAAATAATATTTTTATATTTAAGCAAAAATTAATTAATGGAATGAATGAATAATAATGGACTATTCTTTTTTTAATTCAAGAACTAATGAATTATTATCATTATTTTTTACAATTTTGTTATAAAAATTTTTATATTTATTTATTAATTGTATTAATAAATCATAAAATAAATCAATATTATCCAAACATTTTTGATTATTTTTAATGTTTTTAATTAAGTTTATTTCAATATGTTTGTTTTTTCATTCGTTTTCTATTTTTAAATCAAATAATTTAGCTTGTAGTTTTGTAAAATTATTTTTATCTTCAATATTTACATAACTTATAGTTTGTTTTCTTTTGTGTATTTTTAATTCATTTTTTAATGAAATGATTTTATCTAAAATATTTTCTAAATTTCTTTCATTTTTATCTTGATAGCGTTCAAAATTAAAATAAAATTTTTCTTTAATTGTGTGCTTAATTGCTTTTTCAAAATCATTTCCATAAATAGAAAGATTGTTTGAAATAAATAGTTTTACGTAAAAAGCTAAATCATAATGGAATAAATTAAGAGTTTCTTTATTCATTTGAATAATAATATTTTTATGTTTTTTTATTAATTTAATTAAAAAAGAAGAAATTGCAAATTTTTTATACAAAATATAATATTCGGAACTATTTTTATTAACATATTTTAATAATTGTTTTTTTATAAATAAATTTTTTCTATATCAATTTAATATAGCATTATATTGTGAAGAATTTTTTAGTTCTAAATTATTTTTTAATAAATTCTTATAGAAATTTAATTTAGTTTGTAAACTTTTTTGTTCAATTTGATTGATTAAAAAAGTCTCTCCTTTTTTATTAATAATTTCTAGATATTTTAAATTATCATCTAATAATTTAATCTGAGTATCACCTAAAAAGTCTTCAGCATTTTTAGTTTTATTAATAAAAAAATTTAATTTTTGATTTAATGAATCTAAAATATTGAAAATAAAATTAAAAATTTCTTCTAATAATATATCGTTTTCAGCTAACAAATTAAAAATTTTTGGATCCTTATTTAATAAATATTCATCAATAGTTACTTTGATTTTTTTTATAGCATTATCTAATCGTTCGATAAAATAATTAATTTTTTTATGATTAGATTCCATTGAATTAAAAATAATTTTTTTAATTAAGTTTTTATACTTATAAAATGTTTTTTCAACTAATTTAATTTTTTCTAAATTTATTTGATAATTTTTTTTAAAATCAAAATATTTAAATAAAATTGGAGTGATTTGTGAATTATTATTCATTTTATTTAAATTTATTTCTTTTACATAATTAAGAATTTTTTTATTTTGAAAAATATACTCACTATTATTTTTATTATCTAGTATAAAATTACAAATAGCTTTTTTAGAACTAATTAATTTTTTTATGCAATTATCTTGGAAAAAAAAATTATTTTGATCTTTAATATAAAAAACTGTAGAAATATTTTGGTAAATATTAATTTTTTTAATTGCAAAATAACTATTATTAAATCGTTCAAAATAATTTTCAAGAGAAAATAATAATTTTTTATCCATAATAAAAGTATAATAAAATTAAATAAAAAAGAATTAAAAAAGGGGATGAAAAGGCTTCGACATATTAAAAGTTTATTATTCATCAGTAGTGTGGTAGACTATAATACTTCTAGGCTTTATAATCGCAAAAGATAAAAAAGTTAAAGAACTTAATGTTCAAAATTTATTAGTTGCACAAAGTGCAATGCAATCAAATCTTGTATTTGCTTAGTTAAAAGCTACAAGTGGCTTATAAGATTTTAACCTTGAATCTTCTAAGTTGGCTAAAAAGGTGAAGTTTGAAATTGATTTAATTTCATTACTCGTTATTTTGTTTTCTTTTTTAAAACAAGTAATTATTTAAAAAGAAATAAACTGTAAAAAGTGAGTTTTAAGTTTTTATTATGGACACGGGTTCAACTCCCGTCATCTCCACCATATGTTTTTAAAATAAAAAACACAACTTAATAAATAATTTAACAAGTTGTGTTTTTTATTTTAAAAATTTTTAAATATCAAAAAAAAAAAAAAAAACGATAAACGTTTTTTCATTTAATTATGATATGGCTGCCCCAGTTAGATTCGAACTAACGCATGACGGAACCAAAACCCGTTGCCTTACCGCTTGGCTATGGGGCAATATGGTGGAGGGGGAGGGATTCGAACCCCCGAACCGTGAGGAAGTGGGTTACAGCCACCCGCGTTTGGCCGCTTCGCTACCCCTCCATAAGCATTAATATTATACTATGAAAAAAATAATTTTTAAAAAATATTTATTTAAATAGAAATTAATTTAATAATATTTATTTTTTGATTTATTTTATAATTAAAATGAATACAAAATATTTTAATTGAATATAAAGGAAATAATATTATGAAAAAAATTGCAATAAATGGTTTTGGAAGAATAGGACGTTTATTCTTTCGTCAATTAATTGACCAAAAAAATCATGATTTAGAAGTAGTAGCTATTAATGATTTAACTGATCCATCTATGTTAGCTCATTTATTAAAATATGATACTTCATTTAGACAATTTAATGGAAATATTGAAGTAAAAGAAAAATCAGTTGTAGTAAACGGAAAAGAAATAGCCATATATAGTGAAAAAGATCCAGAAAATTTACCTTGAAAAGAATTAGGAATTGATATAGTAGTCGAATGTACTGGTTTTTTTACTAAAAAAGAATTAGCTAATAAACACATTATAGCAGGAGCAAAAAAAGTATTAATTTCTGCACCTGCAGGCTCAGATGTAAAAACAGTAGTTTATAATGTTAATCATGAAGAACTTACTCGAGATGATTTAATTGTTTCTGCTGCTTCATGTACAACTAATTGTTTGGCTCCAGTTGTAAAAGTTTTAAGTGATAATTATGGTATATTAAATGGTTACATGACAACTGTTCACTCTTATACTGCAGATCAAATGTTACAAGATGGACCACATCGTAAAGGTGACAAAAGAAGAGCAAGAGCTGCCGCAGCTAATATTGTTCCTTCTACTACTGGTGCTGCCAAAGCAATTGGTTTAGTAGTTCCAGAAGCAAAAGGTGTTTTAGATGGTGCTGCATTAAGAGTTCCAACAATAACTGGTTCATTTGTTGATTTAACTGTTGAATTAAAAACACAACCTACAGTTGAAGAATTAAATAAAAAATTCGCAGAATCTGCTAATGAATCTTTTGAATATAATACAGACGAAATAGTTTCTTCTGATGTTATTGGTTCACACTATGGTTCAATATTTGATGCTACATTAACTAAAATACAAGAAGCTAATGGCAAAAAATTATATAAATTATTTGCTTGATATGACAATGAATCTTCATATGTTGCACAATTAGTTAGAACAGCTAATTATTTGGCTAATTTATAAAAAAATAAAAAATAGTATTATAAAAATACTATTTTTTATTTGCAAATTTAATATAAGGTTGTGCTTTTTTGTAATATTGTAATGCACTAATTCAAGCAAGAATGGCAGCACAAATTAAAGGAATATTAATAATAAATTTAATTCAAATTTGGTCTAAAACATTAAATCAAGTACTAAAAATAATAAATATTAAAATAATAATAATACCAATAGTAATTAAAAAAGTTTTTCATTTGGCTGTTTTAATGGCTGCAACATCAATTTTATTTTTACTCATTTCTACTCTTAAGGCCGCCACAAAAGAATCTCTTATTAAAAATAAAGAAAAAATAAATGCAATAATTCATTCTTTCATTACAATGCCATAAATAAAAGCCAAAGTAGTGATGATTTTATCAGCAACGGGATCTCATAATTTACCAAAATTAGAAACTAAATGATATTTACGAGCATATTTACCATCAAAATAATCTGTAGTCATTGCAATTAAATAAATAACCATGAATAAAATAGTAAAAACAGTAGTTAAAATTTTAGATTGATAAATTTGAAGAAAAAAAGTCATAACTAAAATAATAAATAAAGGAATTGCTAATAATAATCTTATTAAAGTTAAAATATTAGGAAGATTATAATATATTTTTTTATCGTGATTTTTATTCATTTTTTTGAAGCTCCATAGTATAAAATAAATTAATTTCTGTCAATGCTTCTTGATATTCATTTGATGTATTATCAATAAAATTTGTTTCAATTAATTGATTTATTCTTTGCAAAACATTTTCAATTTTTTTATTTCATAAATTACTTCTTGTATCTCTTAATTGAATATATAAACTTAGTAAATCATTTTGACTATCTGCATTAACAATATATTCTTTAAAATTTTTATCTGAAGCAAATGTATTTAAAAATTTATGTGCTACATCAACTATTTGACCCATTTTATATTCACCAATTGAAGGTTCAAATTCTTGTATTAATTGATTATTTTTATCAATTAATACTTTTAATTTAGCTAAGTATATTTTTTTAAAATATGATGCTCTATTTTCAAATTCGATTTTATCTTTTTTCATTTTATTCTTTTTCATTTTGTTTTTAATTGAAGAATAAATAAGAAATATGATGATAATGACAACAACTACACCTAAAATAATTCAAGTGCCTGCTCCGCTGAGAATATTGCCAATATTTTGTGTGGTAGAAGGATTAGTTTCCATTATGTTCCTTTCTAATATTTAATTATTATATTATATTAATTTATTTCTTTTTTTATTCTTATATTTGTATTAGTCTAAATAATGCAATATAATATTTTTATTAACGGTGGTTGCTTGAGCGGTTGAAAAGGGCGGTCTCGAAAACCGTTAACGTTGTAAAACGTTCAAGGGTTCAAATCCCTTACCATCGGCCATATAAAATTTATAAAATTGACACATTTTTAAAGAATTGTAAAATGTGTCAATTTTATAATAATAATTATTATTAACTTTAACGCCATTGATTAAAAAAATAAAAAAATTAAATAACAAATTGAATCATAAATTAATTTAATAATATCACTAATATTTGTTACTTTAAAAAATGTAAAAAAGAATAGATCATTTGATTTGAAAATTTTAATATATATAATGAAACCAAAGAAATAAATATGTTACTAAAATATTAATTTTTAATGAATTGTATACGACAGCACATATTAAAAAAATGCCAAGTGGCATTTTTTTAATATGTAATATTATGTAAATTAATTATTTAATATCTACTGAAGCACCAGCTTCAACTAATTTAGCTTTAATATTTTCAGCTTCAGCTGGAGCAATGTTTTCTTTAACAACTGCTGGTAAAGCTGAAACTAATTTACTTGCATCCATTAATGGAATATTTAATAATTCTTTAACAGCTTTAACAATTGGTAATTTTTTACCATTGTCCGCAACAATAACAACAGATACTGATGATTTTTCTTCAGCTTCTGCTGCTGCAGGAGCGGCTGTCACAGCAACTGCAGAAGGATCGATACCAAATTCTTCTTTCATTGCTTCAACTAATTCCATAACTTCTTTAATTGACATTTCTTTTAAAGCTTCAATAAATGTTTGTTTTTCTAATTTAGCCATAACTTATTTATCCTTTCGTTTATTGTTCTTTTTGTTCACTGATTAATTTAAGTGATAATGAAACTTGTTGTAATGGTGTGATAAGTGAGCGAGCAAGTATTGTAAGTGCTTCTTCATAATTTGGTAATGAAGATACATATGAAACGCCTGCTGCGTCAATAACTTTATTTTCAAATATACCAGCTTTAGGAACTAATAGTTTATGTTCTTTACTAAAAGCAGCAAATAATTTGAAAGCAGCTAAATCATCACTATTGCTGAAAGCAAATATATTTGGTCCAACTAAATGATCATTTAATTCTTCAAAATTTGCTCCAGAAGCAGCCAATTTGAATAAACGATTTTTATAAACTTTGATCTCAACGCCACTTTTTTTAGCTAAAACACGCAACTTTGTTAATTCACTTACGCTTAATCCACGATATTCGGCAACTACTAAAGATTTAGCGTTATTTAAATTAGTTGTTATTTCTTTAACAATTTCTTTTTTAGCTAATTTGAAAGCAGATTCTTTTGCTAAATGCATTTTTCTCCTTTCCGACTATAATAAAAGCAATACAAATTTAAGATATACACTTGGCAACCAATTAAGTTTTCACTGTTGCTGTCTACATGTATTGCTAAAAATATTTTAATTTATTTTTTAAAAAATAAAAATAAATATTTTATTTACTAGTGTGTTATAATAATAATGTAATTTGCAGAAATAATGGTTATAATGTATAATTAACTTGCTGTGGCACCATAGCCAAATTGGCCAAGGCAAGAGTCTGCAAAACTTTGATGTACGGGTTCGAGTCCCGTTGGTGCCTCCATGATCCCATAGCTCAATTGGACAGAGCGTTTGGTTACGGCCCAAAAGGTTAGGAGTTCGACTCTTCTTGGGATCGCCATATATAAAAAACTACCTAAAGGTAGTTTTTTATTTTTAATTTATATAAAAACATTAAAATAACAAAATAAACAGAATATATTCAATAGAATTGAATATTATTTTCTATGTTAATGACAATATTTATTTTATTTGCTATTATTAATAATTCATCAAGTAAATAAAACAGAAAATTTAAAAAATATTGGCTTCAAAAGAATAACAATGAACATATGTATATTAATTGTATTATAGGTGCTAATAAAATAGTTCATAGAAAACTAAAAAAAGGTAAATTTTTATTTAATATTATTAAAATAGGATAGTTTAAAACTGAAATAAGAAACATAATTATAATGTATGTAAATATTTTGTTGATATTGTATTTTTTTAAAAAATCTCATAAAAACATTAAGAATACAGTGTTACTAAATGATAATAAAAAACCCACATTATAAATTCATCTCCAGTTAATTAAAATTATTATAAACATAGAAAAAATTAATATTGAATATTTACTTATATAATATTTTTTGAAAAAAATATTTTTTTATCAATAAGTATTTTAAATATAAAAACTCTTAAAGCTGAAATAGGATTATTTAATAAAATAATGTAATTTAAAATTAAAAAATAAAACACACAAGTAATTATTATATTTATAATTTTATTTTTGGTTTTAAATAATGAAATAATTAAAAACAAGATATCTAAGTGAAAACCAGATACAACAAATAAATGATTTAAACCCAAATTAGTAATGTTTTCATTTAAATTGTTATTATTACTTTTTATCCCATAAAGAAAATAACTTCAATATTTATTAAAATAAGGTAAATTAGAATTGAATTTATTCACAAAATTGTCAAATAAGTTATATTCACTTCTAATAACATTTTTTAAAACTGGATTTTTTAAAATATAAAGAATATTTTGTTCTTTAGTTCAATTAAAAAAATTGGAATTATTAAAAATTTCAATTTTGCCTTCTATTTCAATCAAAGAAAAAACACTAAGTTGTTCTCTTTGAATGTGTTCATTTTTAAAAACTAAAATATTAAAGTTATTGTAATTAATCAAAAAATATTTATCTTTGTTTATTTTAATGGTAGAGATGATATTATAATTTCCTTCTTCTAAAAAATTATTTTGATTAATAAACAATATTATTACTATTAAAATAAAAATTTGTGAAATCACACATAAAAAGATTGATTTTTTATATAAAATTAAATTCAATCAAAATACTGGAATTATAAATATATATCATATTTCAAAAGAAAAAATAAAAATATAATCTATTAATAAAGTAATAATTAATATATTTAAATCTATTAAACGACAAAATTCTGTTTTATTTTTTCTAGCGTTTTCTTTCCTAAACCTTTTATTTGTAATAAATCATTTCATTCTTTAATTTCGTTTTTTTCAATTTTTTCATAAATATTTTTAGCTATTTTTTTATTTAGACCAATTTTAGTTAAATAATCGATTGATTTAATTTGATTTAAATTTAATTTTGAATGTGTATAATTTTCTCTTTTAAAAGGTATTTTAATTAAGGTATCAGAAAAATATTTTATATTTTCATTAATTTGAATTAAATCAGCATTATTTTTTAATTTAATTTGCTTAATTATTTCCTTTAAAGAAATTCCTTTGTTAACAAATAAAGAATATTCTTTTTCTACTGCTCCAATAATTTTTATTTTAATTTTATTAGTAACACTAGATTGCTCTATTTTATTTACTAATTTTGTATCATTTTGTGTATATGTAAAATAACTTACTAATAAACTAAAAAATGATACTAATAACCCCATAAAAAATCATTTAAAGTATTTTTTCTTCACATTTTAAATTTTCTTTATTTATATTTTTTAATAAAAAATGAACAATTAACAAAATATTGTTCATTTTATTTTTGTATTTTTTCTAAAATCATTTTTTCAATTTCATTAAAAAAATCTTTATTTTTAATTAATAAATCTTTTAAATTTTTTTTACCTTGAGCAATATTTTTTCCTTCAAATGAATATCATGCACCTTTTTGAACAAAAATATCGCAATCTAAAGCTAATTCAATTAATTCTGATATTCTATCTATTCCTTTGCCAAAAATAATTTCAGTTATAAAACTTTTGTATGGAGGAGCCAATTTATTTTTCACTACTTTAATTTTTATTTCATTACCAGTAATATCTTTACCCTCAACAATTGAAGTGCTTTTCCTTACTTCTAATCTTATTGATGAATAAAATTTTAAAGCTCTACCACCAGTGGTGGTTTCAGGATTACCAAAATATACACCAATTTTTTCTCTTATTTGATTTACAAATATAACTGTAGTTTTATTTTTATTTAATGAAGCTGTAATTTTTCTTAATGCTTTGGACATTAATCTAGCTTGCAAACCAATAGAAGATTCATGCATATCTCCTTGTAATTCTGTTTCTGGAACTAAGGCCGCAACACTATCAACAATAATTAAATCAATTGAACCTGATTTAGTTAAAATATCGACAATTTCCAAGGCTTGTTCTCCATTATCAGGTTGACTTATAATTAATTCGTCTAAATTAACTCCCAAATTTTTCGCATAAATAGGATCCATAGAATGTTCAGCATCAATATAAGCTGCTATTCCACCTTTTTTTTGAATTTCCGCTATTGCGTGCAAACAAAGAGTAGTTTTACCACTACTTTCAGGACCAAATATTTCAATTATTCTTCCCTTTGGATATCCTCCAATACCTAAAGCTTGATTTAATAAATAAGATCCAGAGGAAAAAATTTCTATATGCTCATTTAAATTATTTTCGCCTAAAATTCTTATCGATTCATCACCAAATTTTTTAGTAATTTCTTTTAATGTTTCAACAATATTTTCTTGTTTTATTATATTTTTTTTATTTTCTGTATTTATTTCATTCATTTTCTAATCTCCTTATATAAATAAAATTTAAATATTATTTGAAACACTATTTAAAAGTACAAAAAATAAACAATTTACTATAAATTTAATACATAAATTATAAGTTTTTAAATTCTAAAATATTAATTAAAAAATTATTTAGAAATAACTTACTTTTTGTATTCAAAAAAATAACTTTGTTTTATAATTGAAAAGTAATATTACAGTGATATATAAGGTTGTCGATACACCAAAAAGAGTTGTTGAGGGTTAATCGAGTAAATTTATATGGAGTAATGTTCTTTAAGAACGAAAGGAGACAACGTGAGTAAATTAAATATTAAAGTAAAATCATTTGAACATACTTTAGTTGATTTTGCTGCTAAAAAAATTATTGAAATTGCTAAAAAAGAAAATATAAAAATTAGCGGCCCAGTAGCTTTACCAACTAAAAGAGAAGTTGTGACTATTTTAAGATCAGTACACGTAAATAAAAAATCACGTGAACAATTTGAATCAAGAACTTATCAACGTTTAATTGTTTTACATAATGCTAGTGATAAAGTAGTTGATCAAATTAAAAGATTTGAATTACCTGCTGGTGTTTTAATTAAAATATCACAAAATTAATTTAATTTATTATTTTAAGAGGTGAAAGATATGAAAGGAATCTTAGGACGTAAAATCGGAATGACCCAGATTTATACTGAAACAGGTGATTCTATTCCTGTGACAGTAATAGAGGTTCAACCGAATGTTGTGTCTAAAATTCTCACTGTTGAAAAAAATGGTTATGTAGCCACTCAATTAGCAGTAGGAGAATTAAAAGAAAAAAATGCAAATAAACCCCTAAAAGGTCAATTTGCAAAAGCTAATACAACACCTAAGCGCTTCGTTAAAGAAATTCGCAATATGAAAGGATATGAATTAGGTTCTTTCGTAAATGTAAATATCTTTAGTGCTGGTGATTTAGTTGATATTACAGGTATATCTAAAGGTAAAGGATTTGCTGGTACTATTAAAAGATGAAACCAACACATTGGTCCCAAATCACATGGTGGCGGTGGTGGTAGCAAACCTATTAGACAAACAGGTTCAATCGGTGATATAAGTGGTAACCGTGTTGTCAAAGGTATGACTATGCCGGGACATCTAGGCGCAGAAAAAGTAACTATTCAAAATTTAGTAATTGTTAAAGTTGATTTGGAAAACAATTATTTATTAGTTAAAGGTTCTGTTCCTGGTGCTAATAAAAGTTTATTAGTTATTAAACAAGCTATCAAAGGATTACCAAATCCTAGTGCTATTAAGTTAGTTGATGTTAAAGAAGTTATAAAAATGAATGAATTAGTTGAAAAAGCTAAGAAATTTAATATTGAAGTTACAACAGGAATGCATTCTTCAGAATTAGAAAAATTAATTTTAAAAGCTGAAGAAGAAAAAGAATCTGAAAAATAGAGGAGAATTATGGCTGAAAAATCAACTTTAGAAAAATACTATATTTCAGAAAAATTTGATAAAGAACGTAATGTAACTTTCAATTTAAAAAAAGCTAATGTAAAAAAACACACTAACTTTAAAACTTTTACTCAAGCAGTAGAAGAATTTATAAAATTAAGTGAAAAATCTAAAAATGATACTAGAGTATGATTCCATAGAGACGGAGCATATAGAGGATCAGTTGGTTTAGACAAGGCAAAAGTAATACTAAATAGAGTAAATGAAGAAAATGTAGAAAATCATAAAGCAATTGAATATATAGAAAAAGAAAATTTAGTAGATAAATCAGTTGCTAAAGTAACAAAAGAAAAAATAGATTTTAATAAATTATCTAAATTAAACTTTGATACTACAAATCTTCCAAAAGAAATTTTTGCATTAAATAAAATTTATTCACAAGCCATTTTTGATTCAATTTTATCTGAAAGAGCATCGAGAAGACAAGGAACACATTCTGTTAAAACTCGTGCCGAAGTAAGAGGTGGTGGCAAGAAACCTTGAAGACAAAAAGGAACAGGTCGTGCTCGTGCCGGTTCGACTAGATCACCGATATGAGTAGGTGGTGGTAGAGCTTTTGGACCTAGAATTGAAAAAAATTATGATTTAAAAGTTAATAAAAAAGTTAAAAAATTAGCCTTTTTATCAGCTTTAACATTACTTGCAAATAATAAATCAGTTGTAATTGATGATTTTGTTATAAACAGTATTAAAACTAAAGATGCTGTTAATAAATTAAATTCATTAGGTATTGCTAATTTAAAACATATTTTAGTTGTTTCTAATGATGAAAATGTATTATTAGCATTATCAAATTTAAAAAATGTTTTAGTAGTAAAACCTTCATCAGTATTAGTGGAAGATTTAATTTGAGCTGATGTTTTAGTGCTTTCAAACGAAGGATTAGAGTTGTTTAAACAAAAAGGAGTTAAATAATTCAAACATGGAATTAACACAAGTTATTAAAAAACCTATTCTTACTGAAAAAACAAATAATTTACAAAGTCAAAATACATATACTTTTGAAGTAGATTATTCAGCAAATAAATATCAAATTAAAAATGCTGTTGAACACATTTTTCAAGTTAAAGTTTCTTCAGTTAATACTATTAAAATTGATAAAAAATATAAAAGAGTAGGTCGTTTTGAAGGTTATTTAAACCGTTATAAAAAAGCTATAGTAACTTTAAAAGAAGGATATGTTATAAATTATTATCCTAACGAGAACGAAGCACAAGATAAGGTTAAAGCAGAATTAAAAGAAACTCAAAATCAAATTACTAAAAAACAAAATGCTGATAAAGAAGCAAAACTAGCTGAAAAAATAGCTCAAAAAAAGGCAAATACAATTAAAAACAAATCACAAACAAGTAATGCAAGTAGAAAAACAGTAAATAGAAGTAGAAAAGAAGCATAGAGGATACTAATATAATTGCTTAAAAGAAAATTCCTCATCTATTTTTAAGCAAAGGAGAAAGATAATATGGCTATTAAACATTATAAGCCAACCACCAACGGTCGTCGTAATATGTCTTCTCTTGACTATGCTGCTAATTTAAGTGGCCATGATCCTGAAAAATCTTTAATGGTAATTTTAAAGAAAAAATCAGGACGTAATAATCAAGGGAAAATCACCGTTAGACATAAAGGTGGTAGAGTAAAAAGATTTTATAGAATTATTGATTTCAAACGTAATAAAGATAATATTCCAGCAACTGTTAAATCAATTGAATATGATCCAAATCGTTCAGCAAATATTTGTTTATTAACATATGCTGATGGAGAAAAAAGATATATATTAGCACCACAAGGTATTAAAATTGGTCAAACTGTTATTTCTGGTGTAAATGTTGATATTTTAATAGGAAATGCGTTACCATTAGCAAATATTCCAGAAGGAACAATTGTTCATAATATTGAAATGCAACCAGGAGCTGGTGGACAAATAGCTCGTTCAGCAGGAACAAGTGCCCAAATTTTAGGTAAAGATGATGACGGCAAATATGTTATCTTACGTTTAAAATCAGGAGAAATGCGTCGTATTTTGGCTCGTTGTCGTGCAACTATTGGTTCTGTAGGTAATGAAGAACATTTACTTGTAAATTTAGGTAAAGCAGGAAGAAATCGTCATTTAGGTGTTAGACCTACTGTAAGAGGTTCAGTAATGAACCCTGTAGATCACCCACACGGTGGTGGAGAAGGTAAGCAACCAGTAGGACGTAAAGCCCCACTTACTCCTTGAGGTAAAAAAGCTTTAGGAGTAAAAACTAGAAAAACTAAAAAAGCTTCAAACAAATTAATAATAAGAAGAAGAAAGGATGCTAAATAATGGCTCGTAGTCTTAAAAAAGGTCCTTTTGCTGATGAACATTTATTAAAAAAAGTTCAAGCAATAATTGAAGGCAAAGTTAAAAAAGCTCCAATAAAAACTTGATCAAGAAGATCAACAATTTTTCCAGATTTTGTTGGATTAACTTTTCAAGTTCATAATGGACATAAATTTATTGATGTTTATGTAACAGATGATATGGTTGGCCATAAATTAGGCGAGTTTGCTCCTACAAGAACATTTTCAGGCCATGGCGCTGATAAAGGGAAAAAATAATTATGAAATCACAAGCAAAAGCACTTGTTAAAACACAACGTATTAGTGCTAGAAAAGCTAGACTTGTAGCAGATTTATTTAGACATAAAGATGTTAAAGTAGCTTTAGGAATATTACATAATACAAACAAAAAAGCTTCAGAATTATTTATTAAACTCATTAATTCAGCTGTAGCAAACGCAACTAACAATCATGGAATGGATGCTTCAAAATTATATGTTAAAGAAGTTTTAGTTAACGAAGGGCCAACACTAAAGAGATTTCAACCTCATTCACAAGGTAGAGCATTTTCAATTTTAAAACGTACAAGTCATTTATCAATTACATTGGAAGAAAGATAAAAGGAGATATTTATGGGTCAAAAAGTTAATCCAAATGGTTTTAGATATGGTATAACAAAAAATCACAATACTGTTTGATTTAGCGAAAAAGCTAATTATGGAAAATTGTTAGTACAAGATGCTAATATTTATAAGTTTTTTGATAAATTAGTACGTAAATATCAACTTGGTTTAGTACAAATTAAAAGAAATGCTCAAAATAAAATAACCGTTTTATTACACACGCCATTCCCGGCTAAAATTTTAGGTGAAGGCGGAAAAAATATTGAATCATTAAGATTGAATTTACATAAATTTTTAAAGAACAAAAATCTTGATATTAATTTACAAGTAATTTTATTAAAAGAACCAGCTTTAAATGCACGTTTGGCTGCTGAAGCTATTGCTCAAAAATTAGAAAATCGTGAAAGTTTCAGAATAGCACAAAAATTAATAATTAACGATGCTTTAAAAGCAGGTGCTAAAGGCATTAAAACCGCTGTATCAGGTCGTTTAAATGGTGTTGATATGGCTAGAACCGAAGGATATTCTCGTGGAGAAATGAAATTACATACTTTAAGACAAGATGTAGATTTTGCTAGAGCTATAGCAAAAACTACTTATGGCGCAATTGGAGTTAAAGTGTGAATATCAAAAGGTGAAGTTAATTTGGAAGGAGAAGAATAATGCTTCAACCAAAAAGAACTAAATATCGTAAACCTTTTTTAGTTAATCCATTAAAAAGAAAAGCACAAAAAGGTAATAAAATTTCATTCGGAGATTTCGGTTTACAAGCAACTACTGGTTCAATTATTACTGCAAGACAAATTGAAGCAGCTCGTATAGCTATAACTCGTCGTATGGGACGTGAAGGTCAAGTTATTATACGTATTTTCCCTCATTTTCAAAAAACATCTAAACCAATAGGTGTTCGTATGGGATCAGGAAAAGGAAGTCCAGAATTTTGATATGCTTCTGTAAAAGAAAATACAGTAATGTTTGAAGTATCAGGAGTTAAAGAAGATGTAGCTCGCGATGCTTTAAGATTAGGTGGTCATAAATTACCAGTAAAGTGAAGAATTTTATCTGTTGAAGATACTAAGGGAGGACAACAATAATGCTTTTTAAAGATTTACAAACCAAGTCATTAGAAGAATTAAAAAAATTAGTTGTGGATTTAAAAGCAGAATTGTGAACACTAAAATTTAAAAATGCAACTACTAGTCTTGACCAAACACATAAAATTAATTTAATCAGAAAAGATATTGCAAAAGTTTTAACAGCTATTAGACAACATGAAATTAAAGGAAATAAATAATGCAAAGAAAGACAAAAACTCGTAAAACACTACAAGGTAAAGTTACTTCTGTTAGAGGTGATAAAACTATTTTTGTAGAAGTTGAAACATATAGATCACATAGATTGTATTCTAAACGTTTTAAAACTACTAAACGTTTTGCTGTTCATGATGAATTAAATAAAGCTCAAGTTAATGATATAGTAATTATTATGGAAACTAGACCATTATCAAAAACAAAACATTTCCGTTTGGTTGAAATTAAACAACATGCTTCAGAAAGTGAGCAATAAAAATGTTATTGGAACTTTCTAAATTAAATGTAGCAGATAATTCTGGTGCAAAAGAAGTTGGTTTAATTAGAGTTTTAGGCGGAAGTCGTAAAAAAACAGCAAATATTGGTGATGTTATAGTATGTTCTGTTAAAAAAGCAATTCCTAATGGTATAGTAAAAGAAGGTCAAGTAGTAAAAGCCGTTATTGTTAGAAGTACATATGGAATAAAAAGAGCTAATGGTTCTCATATAAAATTTGATGATAATGCAGTTGTAATAATAAAAGAAGATGGTTCATTAAGAGGAAGTCGTGTATTTGGCCCTATCGCTCGTGAATTACGTGATAAAGGTTATTTAAAAATTGTTTCATTAGCTCCTGAAGTTTTATAGATTTAATATATTTAATAAAAAAAGAGGAAATATGAAATTTAAAAAACATGATGAAGTAATTATTATTGCTGGTTCACATAAAGGTAAAATTGGAACAATTGAAAAAATTGATACAAAGAAAAATCTTGTTTGAATCAAAGATATTAATAAAGTAACCAAACACGTAAAACCGACCCAAGGTCAAGATGGACAAATTAAACAAATAGAAGCTCCTATTCATGCTTCAAATCTTTCAATTTTAGTAAAAAAAGCAACTAAAAATTCTCCTGCAGTTTATTCGAAAATCGGTTATGAATTCAAGAACGATAAAAAAATAAGAATTAATCGTAAAACTAAAAAGGAACTTTAATTATGAGTAATTTAAAAATACATTATCAAACTAAAGTTGTACCTGCATTAATTGAAAAATATAATTATTCTTCTGTAATGCAAGTTCCACGTTTAGAAAAAATAGTTCTTAATATGACCGCTGGCAAAGAAGTTTCAAATTCAAAAGCAATCGAAGAAGTATTAAACGAATTGACCGTTATTTCAGGACAAAAACCTTTTCAAACAAAAGCAAGAAAATCTAATGCTTCATGAAAATTACGTGAAGGAATGCCAATGGGCGGAAAAGTAACATTAAGAAGAGAAAGAATGTGAGATTTTCTTGATAAATTAATAAATGTGGCAATGCCACGTATACGTGATTTTAAAGGTGCTAATCCTAAAGCATTTGATAAACACGGTAATTATTCATTAGGTATAAAAGAAGAAATTATTTTCCCAGAAATAGAATTTGATAAAATTCGTCGTATTAAAGGATTAGATGTTCAATTAATAACTTCAACTAATTCAAACGAAGAAGCAAGAACATTATTAGAATTAATTGGTATGCCTTTTGCAAAAGGAGAAAAATAATAATGGCAAAAAAATCATTAAAAGTAAAAGCATTAAAACACCCTAAATTTTCTACGCGTGCTTATACACGTTGTGAATTATGCGGTCGTCCACATGCAGTTTTAAGAAAATATAAAATATGTCGTATTTGTTTCCGTAATTTAGCCCATGAAGGAAAAATACCTGGCATGAAGAAAGCGAGTTGATAGAAAAAATGTTTATAACAGATCCGATTTCAGATATGATTGTGCGTATAAAAAATGCTAATCAACGTAAATTTAAAACTGTTAATGTTCCTTTTTCAAATAAAAAAGCCAAAATTCTAGATATTTTATTAAATGAAGGTTATATAACATCTTATTCAGTAAAAGGCGAAGGTAAAAACAAAAACTTTGAAATAGTTTTAAAATATAAAAATTCACAAAGAGCTATTATTGATTTTAAAAGAGTGTCAAAACCTGGTTTAAGAGTTTATGCTTCTGTTGATAAATTACCATCTGTTCTTTCAGGTTATGGAACTGCAATAATTTCTACATCTAAAGGTATAATGACTGATAAACAAGCTCGTAAGGAACATGTTGGCGGTGAAGTAATCGCTTACATTTGATAGGAGGAATTAATGTCTCGTGTAGGTAATCGTGTATTAATTATTCCTAATGATGTCAAAGTTACTTTAGATCAAACTAAGTTAAGCGTTCAAGGACCACTTGGTGAATTAACTAATGAATTTAGTCCATTGATTAAAATAAATATAGAAGAAAATAAAATTAGTACATTACGTGCTAATGAAGAAAAACATACAAAACAATTGCATGGAACAACTAATGCTTTAATAGCAAACATGCTTTTAGGAGTTTCTAAAGGGTTTATTAAAGAATTAGTTATTAAAGGTGTTGGTTATAGAGCAACATTAAAAGATAAAATTATAGAAATAGCAGCTGGTTATAGTCATTTAGTAAATGTTAATATTCCTAATGATGTCAAAGTAGAAATTAATAAACCAACTGAAATAACTATTAAAGGTATAAATAAAGAATCAGTTGGCCAATTTGCTTCAATTATTCGCAGCGTTAGAAAACCAAATCCATATTCTGGTAAAGGAATAGCATATAAAGATGAAGTGATTCGTCGTAAAGAAGGTAAAACTTCTGCTAAATAAAAAATAAAGGAAGGAATTTATGTCTCAATTATCTCGTAATAAAGCACGTAAAGTTAAACACTTGCGTGAAAGACAACATATTTTTGGAACAAGTAATAAACCTCGTCTTAACGTATTTAAATCACATCAAAATTTTTATGCTCAACTAATTGATGATACTACTGGTAAAACTTTAGCTTCTGTTAGCACACTTGAAAAAGGTATTTATAAAGGAAATATTTCTTCAGCAAAAGAAGCGGGTAAAAAAATGGCAGAGTTAATTAATAATTTAGGAATTAAAGAATTGGTATTTGATAGAGCTGGTTATATTTATCATGGTCGTGTTAAAGCTTTTGCTGAAGCAGTTAGAGAACATGTTAAAGGAGTTAAATTCTAATGACAGAAAATAAAGAATTAAAAGTTGAATCAACAAAAGAAATAGTAAGAAAAATTAAAAAACCTTTTGTAGTAAAAGAACAAAACACAAAATCAACTCAAAATAGCTCATCAGAAAGAAAACCAAGATTTAACAAAATTGACAAACCTTTAAAATTTGAAAAAAATGATAATGAATTTAGCGAAAAAGTTGTTAATATAGCTCGTGTAACTAAAGTTGTTAAAGGTGGTAGAAGATTTTCATTTGCTGCTTATGTTGTTGTAGGGGACAAAAAAGGTCGTGTTGGTTTTGGACATGGGAAAGCCAATGAAGTACCAGATGCTATTAAAAAAGCTATTAAAGATGCAAAAAATAATTTAATAAATGTGCCAATTTTTAAACAAATAACTGTACCACACATTGTTGAAGCTAAATTTTTAGCTTCAAAAGTAATGTTAAAACCTGCACCAAAAGGTAAAGGAATAGTTGCTAGTGGAGCTGTACGTTCTGTAATAGAATTAGCAGGATATACTGATATTTACACTAAAACTTATGGTTCTCGTTCAAAGGCAAATATAGTTAGAGCAACATTAAAAGCTTTAAAATTATTAAGAACTCCAGAACAAATTGCTTTAGTTAGAGATAAGAAAGTTGAAGATCTATTAAATTAGTTTATAGGAGTTAAAATGCAAGAAATTAAATTAAATTCTTTAAAACCAACTCAAGGATCTAGAAAAGAAAAACATCGTGTAGGTAGAGGTCACGCAGCTGGCAAAGGTAAACAAGCTGGAAAAGGTCAATCAGGTCAAAATAAACGTCACGGACATAGATTAGGATTTGAAGGTGGCCAAACTCCTTGATTTAGAAGAATTGGTAAACGTGGTTTTAATAATATAAATCACATTGAATATCAAATTATTAATTTATCTGATTTAGAAAGATCTTTTAACGATAACGATTTTGTAAATTTAGAATCTTTATTTAAAGCTAATTTACTAAAAAGATCATTACCTGTTAAATTATTAGGTAAAGGTACTTTAACTAAAAAATTAAAAGTTGAACTTCATGATGCTTCTGAAAGTGCAATAGAAGCAATTAAAAGTAATGGTGGAACATTTATTTATTTATAAAATAAAAAACTCTTATTAATTATAAAAAGAGTTTTTTATTTTACTTTTTATGAAAAAAGAAAGTAAAATAAAATTAAAAAGAAAGATTAAAATGAAAAAAATAAAAAAATTTCTCAGTATATTAACTCCTTTTTCTTTATTTTTAACTATAGCATGTCAAGAAAATAATTTAATTCATACAAAAATCAAAGAATATTTAGAAGAATTAAAATTTGAAGATAATTTAACTTTTGAACAGATTAAATTATATTTACAAATAAATTTGAAAGAATTATTTAATTATCAAATTAAAAAAATTACTTATATTAATAAACAAATAAATATAGACGATTTATTTTTTTATGAATATGATTTTGTAAAACCAAAAAAATTTATTATAGATAATAATAGTTATTTATTAAATTTAAACAATAAAAATACTTTAAAAATTAATGAGTTATTTTTTTTTAATTGAAATCCTGAAAAACTAACTTTTAATAATTATTTAAATAATTTATGAACTGAACACAATTCTAATAATTATTCTTCACTCGATTTAATTTTGCCAAATATTCAATATTTAATTTACTTAGCTTCAATTAACAATCCTTTAAATTTTAAAAATAAAATTTCTACAACAAAATTAAGACCAAGTGCCTTTATATTAAATAAAGAACAACATTTTTATTTATTAAAAACCTTAGAATTTTATATAAGATATTTTGAAATAGATTCTCTAAGTAAAAATTTTTATTTAGATTTTGGAATTTTAAGCAAAATTAATGAAAATTTATTACAAATTTCTTTGATTATTTTTGATGAAAATAATAAATTAATTTTTAAAAGTGATAATAAAATTTATATAACTAATTTTATTGATTATTCGCAATTATTCAGTAGATACGTTGATAAGACAAGTGGGGGAATTTTATCATTAAATATTAATGAACATGATGATATTTCAAATATTCAACTTAATGAAAAATTTAATGATATTAATTTAATTTTTGAAAATAATCTATTTAATATTATAGATTTTGATTCATTATTACATCCAAATGAAATATATAAGGAAGTTAATTTTAATGTTTTAAAATATCTATTTAATGAGTTAAAGGGAAATATAAAAATTGTCACTAATGGTCAAATTAATAATAATTTAATTATTGATAGATTAGAAAATACTGATTTATTAAATAATACTTATGCAATTGCAAAATTAATAGTTTTTGACAAAATTGAAAAAAAATATTATCCTTGGTATTCGGTTAATTTTACTCCACATCATCATTTATTAAATGGTTTTTATATTAAAAATGAATTAAATTTATTAAATAATAAAAATAGTGAAAATTATTTTGGGTATCAAACATATCAATCAAATCAAAAAATAAAATTTGTTAATCCTGATATTTTTTTTGAAAATAATTTAATTTTTATTTTAAATTTTTTAATTAAAAAAAATATGTTTAATTCACAATTATGAAATTCTCAAAATATGAATAAATTATCAAATATTGAAATAGTGCACAAAAAAGATATTTATGAAAAAAGAATAAGTAATCTTATATCACAATTTGTTTTATTATATGCAATAAATAACGGTTCTTTAATTAAAGAAGTTAAAGTTTATATTGATCCTAATAATGATTTTTCTTTTAAAAATTATCCTTTAGGAATAATACCTATAAAAATAGATTTCATAGATGATAAAAATCAATCAATGTTGAATTCAAATAATAAAGATAATTTGTTTTATTTAAAAGGTTTTAAAGGTTTTGAATTTTCATTTGATGATATTAGTGAAAATGAAATTAATATTCAACCCTTAGAAAATCAAGAATTAATTTTCATCGAAAGAATTATATAAACAGGCTTGCCTGTTTTTTATATTTGAAAAAAAATAAAAAAAACTTGTAAAAGTTTAAAAATTTGTTAAGATTAAAACGTTCTTATTTATTTATGAAAGTAAATAGAATAGATGTTCTTTGAAAACTAGATACAAATAAACATGACAGTCAATTTTTTCGAGAGTTTGATCCTGGCTCAGGATGAACGCTGGCTGTGTGCCTAATACATGCATGTCGAGCGAAGTTCTTTTTGAACTTAGCGGCGAATGGGTGAGTAACACGTACTCAACGTACCCTTTAGATTGGGATAGCAAGTGGAAACATTTGATAATACCGAATATGCAATTATTTCGCATGAAATTATTGTAAAAGAAGCCTTTAAAGCTTCGCTAAAGGAGCGGGGTGCGTAGCATTAGCTAGTTGGTATGGGTAATGGCCTACCAAGGCAATGATGCTTAGCGGGGTTGAGAGACTGAACCGCCACACTGGGACTGAGATACGGCCCAGACTCCTACGGGAGGCAGCAGTAGGGAATATTCCACAATGGACGAAAGTCTGATGGAGCGACACAGCGTGCAGGATGAAGGCCCTATGGGTTGTAAACTGCTGTGGTAAGGGAAGAAAAAGTAAATAAGGAAATGTATTTATCTTGACGGTACCTTATTAGAAAGCGACGGCTAACTATGTGCCAGCAGCCGCGGTAATACATAGGTCGCAAGCGTTATCCGGAATTATTGGGCGTAAAGCGTCTGTAGGTTGCTTGTTAAGTCTGGCGTCAAAATTTGGGGCTCAACCCCAAATCGCGTTAGATACTATCATACTAGAGTTATGTAGAGGTTAGTGGAATTCCTTGTGAAGCGGTGGAATGCGTAGATATAAGGAAGAACACCAATATGGCGAAGGCAGCTAACTGGACATATACTGACACTGAGAGACGAAAGCGTGGGGAGCAAACAGGATTAGATACCCTGGTAGTCCACGCCCTAAACGATGATCATTAGTTGATGGAGAATTCATCGACGCAGCTAACGCATTAAATGATCCGCCTGAGTAGTACGTTCGCAAGAATAAAACTTAAAGGAATTGACGGGGATCCGCACAAGCGGTGGAGCATGTGGTTTAATTTGAGGATACGCGTAGAACCTTACCCACTCTTGACATCTTCTGCAAAGCTATAGAGATATAGTAGAGGTTAACAGAATGACAGATGGTGCATGGTTGTCGTCAGCTCGTGTCGTGAGATGTTCGGTTAAGTCCTGCAACGAGCGCAACCCTTGTCCTTAGTTACTAACATTAAGTTGAGCACTCTAAGGAGACTGCCCGAGTAATTGGGAGGAAGGTGGGGACGACGTCAAATCATCATGCCTCTTACGAGTGGGGCAACACACGTGCTACAATGGTCGGTACAAAGAGAAGCAAACTGGTGACAGGGAGCAAACCTCAAAAAACCGATCTCAGTTCGGATTGTAGTCTGCAACTCGACTACATGAAGTCGGAATCGCTAGTAATCGTAGATCAGCTACGCTACGGTGAATACGTTCTCGGGTCTTGTACACACCGCCCGTCAAACCATGGGAGCTGGTAATGCCCGAAGTCGGTTTATTATACAAACTGCCTAAGGCAGGACTGGTGACTGGGGTTAAGTCGTAACAAGGTATCCCTACGAGAACGTGGGGATGGATCACCTCCTTTCTACGGAGTACAAAACCTAACTTTTTAAGTATTGGACTTAATTTTTAGACCTTATTATTAATATAACTTTTGTCATGGCTTAAAAGGTCAAAGTATTGTATCTAGTTTTGAGAGAATATCTCTCAATGTTCTTTGAAAACTGAATAGTAAAATATTTTAAAATATTTACAACGACATCAAACAAAATGAATTATGTCAATTTGTTTTGATTCATCGAGTAAATCTTATGATTTATTAAAATGTCTTAAAATACACATCATTATAACCAAATAGGAACATACTTTTAAATAATAAAGAGTTTGTGGTGGATGCCTTGGGTCTGAAAGTCGATGAAGGACGTGATTACCTGCGATAAGCCTCGTTGAGCCGGATATATGCTATGAAACGGGGATTTCCGAATGGGGAAACCTAACTAAGGTAATGCTTAGTTGCCATTTTCTCAATACATAGGAAAATGTTGCGATAGACCTTGTGAACTGAAACATCTTAGTAGCAAGAGGAAAAGAAAATAAATAATGATTTCTTTAGTAGCGGCGAGCGAAAGAGAAGGAGCCCAAACCATTTTTATGGGGTTGTAGGACGAACTATATAGAGTTATAAAATTAAATGATAGCAGAAACTTTTGGGAAGAAGTGACATAGAGGGTGATATCCCCGTATGCGAAATTGTTTAATCTCTTGGTCGTATCCTGAGTAGGGCGGGGCACGTGAAACCCTGTCTGAATCTGCCGGGACCACCCGGTAAGGCTAAATACTAATCAGACACCGATAGTGAACTAGTACCGTGAGGGAAAGGTGAAAAGAACCCCGAAAGGGGAGTGAAATAGATTCTGAAACCACTTACTTACAATTAGTCAGAGCCCGTTTATGGGTGATGGCGTACATCTTGCAGTATGGACCGGCGAGTTACTTTAACATGCGAGGTTAAGCAGAAAAAAGCGGAGCCGTAGAGAAATCGAGTCTTAATAGGGCGCTTTAGTATGTTGAAGTACACCCGAAACCAGGTGATCTATTCATGAGCAGGCTGAAGCTGAGGTAAAACTGAGTGGAGGGCCGAACCGTAGTACGCTAAAAAGTGCCCGGATGACTTGTGAATAGCGGAGAAATTCCAATCGAACTTGGAGATAGCTGGTTCTCCTCGAAATAGCTTTAGGGCTAGCGTGTGATGTTAAGTTTTGGTGGTAGAGCACTGAATATGGAATGGCGGCGCCTAGCTGTACTGACTATAATCAAACTCCGAATACCATTATGTATTATCATGCAGTCGGAACCGGGGTGCTAACGTCCCGGCTCGCGAGGGTAACAACCCAGATCGTCGGCTAAGGTCCCAAAATCGTGTTAAGTGAGAAAGGTTGTGAGATTTCATAAACAACTAGGAAGTTGGCTTAGAAGCAGCCACCTTTTAAAGAGTGCGTAATAGCTCACTAGTCAAGAGATCTTGCGCCAATAATTTAACGGGACTAAAACACGATACCGAAGCCACGGGTACAATTGTACGTTAGAGGAGCGTTCTTAGGGCAATGAAGCTAGACCGTGAGGACTGGTGGAGCGTTAAGAAGTGAGAATGCCGGTATGAGTAACGATTCGTAGTGAGAATCTACGACGCCTATTGGGGAAGGTTTCCTGGGCAAGGTTCGTCCACCCAGGGTTAGTCAGGACCTAAGGCGAGGCCGACAGGCGTAGTCGATGGACAACAGGTTAATATTCCTGTACTTTCTATAAAAGTGATGGAGTGACGGAGAAGGATAGCTTTACCACTTATCGGATTGTGGGGTAAGTATTTATTGGGAATTGTTGGCAAATCCGCAATTCATAACCGAAAGATATGATGCATAATGCTTTTGCATGAATTAAGTAATTTCATACTTCCTAGAAAAGCTTCTAAACTTAATTTTATGGAAACCTGTACCGAGAACGGACACACGTCCCCAAGATGAGTATTCTAAGGCGAGCGAGAAAACTAGTGTTAAGGAACTCTGCAAAATGACCCCGTAAGTTCGCAAGAAGGGGCACCTATGTAAAGCATAGGTCACAGTAAATTATGAGGGGCAACTGTTTATCAAAAACACAGCTCTCTGCTAAACCGCAAGGTGATGTATAGGGGGTGAAGCCTGCCCAGTGCCCGAAGGTTAAGTGGATGCGTTAGCATTTGCGAAGCGTTGAAATGAAGCCCGGGTGAACGGCGGCCGTAACTATAACGGTCCTAAGGTAGCGAAATTCCTTGTCGGCTAAATACTGACCTGCACGAAAGGCGCAATGATCTCTCAACTGTCTCAACACTAGACTCGGTGAAATTATGGTCCCAGTGAAAACGCTGGGTACCCGCATCAAGACGAAAAGACCCCATGGAGCTTTACTATAACTTTGTATTGAAATTTGGTCTAACATGTGTAGGATAGGTGGGAGACAATGATATTAAAACGCCAGTTTTAAAGGAGTCAACCTTGAAATACCACCCTTGTTATATTGAGTTTCTAACTTGCTATCATAATCAGGTAGGAGGACAGTGCATGGTGGGTAGTTTGACTGGGGCGGTCGCCTCCTAAAGAGTAACGGAGGCGTTCAAAGGTACACTCAATACGGTCAGAAACCGTATGTAGAGCGCAAAGGTAGAAGTGTGCTTGACTGTGAGACTTACAAGTCGAGCAGGTGCGAAAGCAGGACTTAGTGATCCGGCTGTACATTGTGGAATGGCAGTCGCTCAACGGATAAAAGTTACCCTGGGGATAACAGGCTTATCTTGCCCAAGAGATCACATCGACGGCAAGGTTTGGCACCTCGATGTCGGCTCATCGCATCCTGGAGCTGGAGTCGGTTCCAAGGGTTGGGCTGTTCGCCCATTAAAGCGGTACGCGAGCTGGGTTCAAAACGTCGTGAGACAGTTTGGTCCCTATCTGATGTGGGCGTTGGAATATTGATGAGAGCCGCTCTTAGTACGAGAGGACCGGAGTGGACGTACCACTGGTGTTCCTGTTGTTGCGCCAGCAGCATAGCAGGGTAGCTAAGTACGGAAAGGATAACCGCTGAAAGCATCTAAGTGGGAAGCCTCCTCAAAGATAAGTATTCCCTTGAGATTCCTTATAGACTATGAGGTTGATAGGATGGATGTGTACGCGTAGCAATACGTTTAGCTGACCATTACTAATAAATCGATAGGTTTAAAAGTAAAATGTTTTGTGTATGTGACATTTTATTAAATCTTTTAAAAAACACTATTCAGTTTTCAAAGAATAAAAAAATACTCTCTTCTAAATAAGAGAGTATTTTTTTATTCTTTTTTTCAATAATGACAAATGTAATTTAATATTTTCTTTTGTTTTTGTAATTATTCAATAATTCATTTTAACTCCATTTATTTGTTTTAATTATAAAAACTTAAGAATTATTTTTTTCCGTCTTTTTTCTCATAATTAGTTTATTTATTAATATTAATTAAAATTATTTAATTTTAAATTTTATAAATATGTTATTTATGTTTTATAATAATTTTTATGATAAAAATAACTGATTTAGTTTTTAAATATTCGGAAGCAAATATAAATGCTTTAAATGGATTAAATCTTGAAATTAAAAAAGGCGAATATGTAGCAATATTAGGACATAACGGATCTGGCAAAAGTACTTTTAGTAAATTATTAGTTGCTTTATATAAACCTCAATCTGGTAGTATAGAAATTGATAATATAGTTATTAATGCGAGTACAATAAAAAAAATTAGAAAAAAAATTGGTATAATATTTCAAAATCCAGATAATCAATTTATTGGTGCTACAGTTGAAGATGATATTGCTTTTGGATTGGAAAATGCACAAATTGATCCAAAAGATATGAAACCAATAATTGAATACTTAGCCGATAGAGTTGAAATGAAAAATTATTTAAGTAGAGAACCACAATTTTTATCTGGCGGTCAAAAACAAAGAGTGGCTATAGCATCCGTTTTAGCTTTAGATCCTGAAATAATTATTTTTGATGAAGTAACTTCTATGCTTGATCCAAAAGGTAAGAGACAAGTTCTTAATATTATTCGTGAAATTCAATATAAACGAGATAAAACTTTAATTTCTATAACTCATGATATGGATGAAGCAATATTAGCTGATAAATGTATAGTTTTTGCAAAAGGACAAGTTATTGCCTCTGGGAGTCCTAAAGATATTTTGAATAATAAAAAAATTATTAATATTGCAAAAATTGATTCACCATTTATTTATAAACTTAGTCAAAAAATACATAATATTAAAGCTACATATAACGAAGAGGAACTAATTGAACAAATATGCAAATTAAAATCAGAAATTTAGAACATATTTTTCTAGCAAAAACGCCAATAGCTTTTAAGGCAATAAATAATATATCGCTTGATATTAATCAAGGTGAATATATAGGCATTATTGGTCAAACTGGATCAGGTAAAACAACTTTTGTTGAACATTTAAATGGTTTATTAATACCTACTAATGGTAGTATAGAATGAAATTATTTAAATTCAAGAATTGTTAAAGTTAATCATCAATTTAAAAATAAAAAAGGCCAAATTAAAATTAAAAAAATTAAAATAAATGAAAAATTTAATGATTTAACCATTTTAAAAAATAATTGAAGAAAAAAATTTCCAAAAGCAAAAGATATTAGACAACGAATTGGAGTTATATTTCAATTTGCGGAATATCAATTATTTGAAGAAACTATTGAAAAAGATATAATGTTCGGCCCTAGATCTTTTGGTGTATCGAAAGAAGAAGCTAAATTAAGAGCAAAAAAATATTTAAATTTAGTTGGTTTAGATGATACATATTTAAAAAAATCTCCTTTTGATTTATCAGGAGGTCAAAAAAGAAGAGTTGCTTTAGCTGGTATTTTAGCAATGGAACCAGATATTTTAGTTGCTGATGAACCAACAGCAGGATTAGATCCTGTTGGTGTAAAAGAAATTTTAAGCATATTTAAAAAATTACATCAATTAGGCAAAACTATAATAATTGTTACGCATGATCTAGATAATATATTAGAAGAAACACAAAGAACTATAATTTTTAAAAATGGTAAAATTATTAAAGATGGTGAAACATATTCAGTTCTTAAAGATACAAAATTTTTATACGAAAATGATTTAGAACCACCTAAAATTTTGGATTTTACAAATAAATTAGAAGCAAAAGGAATTTCTATTCCCAAAATTAAATCAATAGAAGAATTAGCTACCTATTTAAATAAAATTTTAAAAAGGAACAAAAATGGGTAATTTTACAATAGGCAGATATTTAGCAGTAAACAGTTTTATTCACAAATTAGATTCAAGACTTAAACTTATAATTAACTTAATGTTAATAATAACTGTTTTTTTTACTGATTATTTAATTAGTTTATTAATTATTTTATTACCTATAGTTTTAGCTTATATTATTTCCACAAAAAGCATTATAGGTATTTTTAGATTAATGAAAATGCCCTTAGTTGTTGGTTTAATACTTTATTTTGTTAATATTTACACAATGAAAATTCAAACTACTACTATAATTGGGGATTCTTCAACATTAACTCTTGATAATATTTATGTAGAAAATCCTGGATTTATTTGATTAAGGCTTTATAAAAGCACAAACGCTGAATATGGTTTAACTTGGCCGCAAGTTTCAAGAACTATTGCTTTAATATTAAGAATCTATATAATGATTTTAACAACAACTATTTTGGTTATGACCACTAAACCTGTTTTATTAACTAAAGCAATAGAAGATTTATTATTACCTTTTAAATTATTTTTTGTTCCTACACATATAATAGCCATAATAATATCAATATCTTTAAGATTTATACCCACATTACTTGAAGAAGCACAAAGAATATCTAAAGCACAAGCAAGTAGAGGTATTGATTTAAAAAATGGAAAATTTTTTGAAAAAGCAAAATCTCTTACTACATTAATTATTCCTTTATTTGTAACTTCATTCGCAAAGGCGGAAGATTTATCAAATGCAATGGAAACAAGAGGTTATGATCCATATTCTAAACGTACAAGATATCGTAAACTTGTATGAAATTGAAAAGATTATTTAATTTTTATTTTTATAATACTATTGATAAGTTTTATTATAATTACACAATTATCTAAATATAATTTACAATTTTTTGATTTGCCTTTTTGATACACAAATACGAAAATTTATTAAATTTTTAATTACATAAAATGATATAATTAATTCTATTGAAATTAAAAAAAGGAAAATATGAGAAAAATAACAAGAAGAAAAAATAAAGAAAGAGCATTAAAAAGAAAACACAAATTAAAATTAGAACAAGCTAGAGCTTTAAGAAAACAACAAACAATTGAAAATAAATAAAAAGTAGAATATAATTTCTACTTTTTATTTATTTTCAATTGTTATTTTAAAAGTTCCGATTAGTACATCTGTTGAGTTATATAATTTATAACTAAAAGTTTTCAAATTTTCTGAAATTATAATTTCTGTACCATAACTAATTAAAGGAAAATATGTATTATTTATATTTATTTTATTAATATATTCTTCATTAAGAACGATTATTAAAGTATAATCACCAGTTATAATATTTATTTTATTTTTATTTATTTTTATATAACTTTTTATTTGATTTTGTGGTTCAATAAAAGAATAAATATAATTTGTTTCATTATTTTCTATACTTACATTATATTCTGTTTCAACATCAAAATTAATTTTTATAGGTTCTAATTTTGTTGTTTCATTAGAATGATCAGTTATAGAAGAAAAATTTATTTTCATTTATTTAATCTTTCTTTAATTAAATTTTCACCGAATAAATAAATAGCTTTTGCTAATTCTGGGCCATGCTCAGTGTATGTTGTTGCTAATCTTATAGGTAAAAATAATGCCTTGCCTTTTTTATTAGTTTCAAAAGAAATTTGATTTATTATATTGTTTAGATTTTCGATTGTAAATTCACTATTATATAATTTTGTTTTAAATAAAGTTATAATATTTAATTCTTCTTGAGAAAATTTAAAATTAAATTCTTTTAATGGTTTTTGGTATTGTTCTAAACATTTTTTTAATTGTTCAATATTATAGACACTTTCTTTATAAGTATTAAGAAACAATTTGTTTCAATTATTTTCTTCAAGATTTATTATTTCTAATAATTTACTATTTGACATATTTTTTAAATATTGTTTGCTAAATCATTGCATTTTTTTTATATCAAATTTAGACGGACTTTTACTTAGTCTGTTTGGGTCAAATGCTTTAATTATTTCTTGATGAGACATAATTTCTCTAGATTGTATGTCTGTTCATCCAAGTAAAGTTAAAAAATTAAATATAGCTTCAGGTATATAACCTTCATTTTTATAATCTTCAATAAATTGTTTTAAAGTTAAATCTCTTTTAGATAATTTTTTGCCTTCCATATTAGTAATAACAGTTAAATGACCAAAAGTTGGTGGTGTTCAATTTAAGGCATCATAAATAGCTAATTGTTTAGGTGTGTTAGTTATATGTTCTTCTCCTCTTAATATATGAGTAATTTGCATATCAAAATCATCAATAACAACAGCAAAATTATAAGTAGGATACTTATCACTTTTTAATATAACTCAGTCACCAATACTCGCACTTTCAAATTTAATTAATCCTCTTACTAAATCATTTCATTGATATTCCTTATTTTTAGGCATTGAAAATCTTATAGAATATTCTCCCTTTTTATCTCTATTCATTTTTTCAGTTTCAGATATTTTTAATCAATTTTTATCATATTTGAATGAAATTATACCTTTTGCTTGAGATTCCAGTTTTTGTTTTTCTAATTCTTCAGTGGTATCATATGCTTTATATGCATAACCTTTATCTAATAGATATTGTGCAATTTCTTGATATCTTTTTATTTTCTCACTTTGTCTGTATTTACCGTATTTTGGATTAGGATTAAGGGGACTTTCATCAGGTATAATACCTAATCATTCTAAATTTTTCAGTTGACTTTCTTCACCTTTTTCAACATTTCTTTTTATATCAGTATCTTCCAAGCGAAAAATAAAGTCACCTTCGAAATGTTTGGCAAATAAATAACAAAATAAAGCAGTTCTTGCTCCGCCAATATGTAAATATCCAGTTGGACTAGGTGCGTAACGTGTTCTAACTTTTTTCATATAATTCCTTATATTAATATTTATATTAATATAAGTATATATTTAAGATTAAAAATATGGTAAAATTTTATTAAATTTTTTAAATGAGGTATATATGTTTTTTTATCCTTTTGATGACAACAAAGAAAAAGAATTAGAAAAGAAAAATTTTGAAGAAGATATTTTAATTGATGATGAATTGTTTGTAGCTTTCAAACAAGAAGAAAAAGAAAATAATATTGAAGAAGAGGAAGAAGATATTCCTCAAAATAAAGAAGAATATAAAGTAGAATCTCAAATAATTACAGAACCAATTGATGGAATTAATCCAATATATGTTCATAAGGAAATGAAAAATTCATTTTTAGAATATGCTATGAGCGTTATTGTTTCAAGAGCCTTACCAGATGCAAGAGATGGATTAAAACCAGTTCATAGAAGAATTTTATTTGACATGAATGAATTAGGAATATATCATAATTCTCCCCATAGAAAAAGTGCAAGAATTGTAGGTGATGTTTTAGGTAAATATCATCCACATGGCGATTCTTCAGTTTATGATGCTATGGTTAGAATGGCACAAGATTTTTCTATGAGATATCCACTAGTTGATGGTCATGGTAATTTTGGTTCAATTGATGGAGATGAAGCCGCAGCGATGCGTTACACTGAAGCAAGAATGTCTAAATTAGCTTATGAAATGTTAGATGGTATTAAAAAGAATACAGTTAATTTTGTTGATAATTATGATGCTTCTGAATTAGAACCAAGTGTTTTACCGGCAAGATTTCCTAATCTTTTAGTTTCAGGTAGTTCTGGAATAGCAGTTGGGATGGCAACATCTATTCCTCCTCACAATTTAGGAGAAACAATCGATGCTGTAATAGCTTTAGCAAAAAATAAAGATATTACTGTCGATGAATTAATGTCATTTTTACCTGGTCCAGATTTTCCAACTGGTGCTACTATTTTAGGTAACGCGGGTATTAAAAATGTATATGCGACAGGAAAAGGATCTATCCCAATAAGATCAACTGCAAAAATAGAAGAATATCAAAATGGTAAAAGTAAAATAATTGTTACAGAAATACCTTATGAAATTAAAAAAACTTTAATAATTGAAAAAATAGCTGAGCTAGTAAAAACTAAAACAATTGAAGGCATTTCTGATTTAAGAGACGAATCATCCAGAGAAGGAATAAGAATAGTTATTGATGTTAAAAGAAATTTTAATCCTCATATAATTCTTAATAGATTATACAAACAAACTAATTTGCAAGTAAATTACAATGCTAATATTGTAGCTTTAGTTAAAGGAGTTCCTAAATTATTAAATTTAAAAAATGTTTTAGAAATATATTTAAATCATCAAGAGGAAGTTATTACTAGAAGATTATCTTTTGATCTTAATAAGGCAAAAGATAAATTACATATTTTAGAAGGACTTAAAATAGCAGTAGAAAACATCGACGAAGTTATTAAAATAATAAAATCATCTAAAAATGATCAAGAAGCACAATTAAAATTAACAACTAGATTTAATTTATCTGAAAAACAAACTAAAGCTATTGTCGATATGCGTTTAGGTCGTTTAACTAATTTGGCAATTGAAAATATGAATGATGAAATGAATGAATTAAATAAAGAAATTAATCAAATAGAATTTATTCTTAATAATCATGATGCTCTTATTAATTTAATAATAAACGAATTAGAAGAAATAAAAAATAAATACAGTGATAAACGTAGAACTAAAATTGATTTATTTTCGCTTTCAAATATAACAGATGAAGATTTAATTTCTAAAAAAGATATTGTAATTACATCTTCTACAAAAGGTTATGTGAAAAGAATTGATTTAGAAGAATATAGAAATCAAAAACGTGGTGGAATAGGTCAAAATACTATGAAAACATATGAGGACGATGATATATCTACAATTATTACTACATCAACACACACCGATCTTTTATTATTTTCAAATTTTGCTAAAGTTTATAGAATTAGAGCACATCAAATTCCTGAATTAAGTAAGCAATCTAAAGGAATACCTTTTGTTAATTTAATAACATCTCTAGATGTTAAAAATGATGAAAGAATTATTTCTATATTACCAGTTAATAATTATCAGAATAAACAATTTTTATTTACTACTACTAAAAAGGGAATAATTAAAAAAACTTATTTAAGTGAATATCAAAAAATAAAACAAACTGGTAAATTGGCATTTAAATTAAATGAAAAAGATGAATTAATAAGAGCAATAATATTAAATAATTCATCTCAAATATTATTAGCTAACAATGAAGATAAAATAATAAATTTTGAATCAAAAGATTTTAGACCTGTAAGTAGAAATTCAATTGGTGTAAAAGGAATTTCTTTATCTGATAATCAATTTGTTGTATCATCATCTACCTCTGATGAAGGAGATTATATTCTAACAATTGGTTCTAAAGGTTTTGGTAAATTAACAAAAAAAGAAGAATTTAGATTAATTAAACGTGGCGGTAAAGGTGTAAAAGGTATTAATTCAGAATTAGCGGGGAATATTGTTTTTGCTAGATTTGTCAATATAAGTGACGAATTATTAATAATCACTAATAGAGGATTAACCATAAGAATGAATATCGATTCTATAAATATTTCAGGAAGATCAGCTAAAGGTGTTAAATTAATTAATCTTAAAAATCAAGAAATTATTCAAGCCGTTGAAGTAATTAAAAATGATCAATATTAAGAAAAAAATAAACATTAGATATGTTAATAATTCTTTTTTAATTAATACTTTAGATGAATATTCATTGTTTAATACATTAGACAAATTAAGTAAATTGTTAATTAATTATTTTCATGATAATAAAGAAATAATGATTAGTATAAATTTATTTAATAAAAAAAATATACAAAATTATGTAAACAATTTTGTAATTTTTTTGTCAAAATATTTTCAAATATATCAATTAAAAAATGATTTTTTAATAGCTAATGAATTAATTTATTTCACCAAAGAAAAAAATAAATATAACAATTTAATACATATTTATTATGATTCTGATAATTCGTTGTTAATAGTGGAATTTGATTGTCAATCTAATTTTAAATTAGAAAATATATATAATGATTTAATTAGTGATACGAAAATTAATAATAATTTTAATAATAATTTGCCTTCTAATATTATTAATCTAGATTTTCAAACAATAGTGAATGATTTTCTTTCATCAGAAATAATAAATAATAATTTTAAAAATTTAAAAGAAAGATATAAAGCAGAAATTAAATTAATTGTTAAAAATTCTAAATATAAAGAAATTATTAATAACTTAACTAATAACTATAATGCTAAAATTAATTCTTTTATTCATAATAGACATTTTGTAAATGATGCTATTTTTATATTTGAAAAAATTTAAATTTATCTTTATCTATTAGAACAAATAAAAATTTTTAAAATTAGATAAAAATACAATAATACTTTTATATTTAAATTTTTTATTAGAAGAATTAAAAGAAATAAATTTAATTTAAATAGTTATTCTGTTTGTATTTCTAATGATGCAGATATGAGAATTATTAAATTATTAAATCATTATCATGTTAATTATTATTATGATAAACATTCAAATATTAATTTTTCTAACTTATTATTTAGTTATGATAATAAGAAAGTTAACTCTTTTCCAGCAACAGTAAAATATGATAATATTTTTTATTTTTATTTATGTTTAATATGAATGTTAAATATTTATAAAAATAGAAATAATTTATTACTTTTTAAGTATAAACAAGTTATAAATTTATATGGAATTTATAAAACAATTGTTAAAAAATAAATTTAAAAATATAGATATAAATATTTTTAAATCAAAATTAATAAATAAATTAGAAAATTATAAAAAATCCATTGATTTTAAATCTTATATATTAATAAATAAATTAGAAAATTATAAATTTTATTTAGCCAATATTCAAACTAATGAAAATGATAATATATTATTATTTTACGATTATATAACTAATAAAATTAATATTAAATTTAATTTGTGTAAAGAAAAAAAATATCAAATTTTTAATTGAAAATTAAATTATTTAAAATATAAAAAAATAATAAAAAAAATAATAAATTAATAATAGTAATACAAAGTTTTGACTTCAGTTTTGTTTGCTTTATTATCTCATTTAAATGAATTATCTTTAGTTTTATATTCTCCCGTGGATGAAGAAAACATTTTAATAATACTGGCTATAGTATTTATACCGTTAAAAATAATAGGTGCTAATGCAGTTGCAGTTGCTATTATTGATCCACCGTTTATATTTATTTCTTCATCTTTATTTAATTTTTTAAATTTTAATTTGTCCATTTGCCTCCTTATAAAAAGAATTGTCATAAATATATGAAGAATAATAAAAAAAGACAAATTATAAATTTTTTTGTCTTTTTTTATTATTTTGTTTATTTTTATGAATTATTTTTTTAGAAGTTATAACTAAGGCTGGTTTTATAACTCTATCAAATAATTTGTAACCATTTTGTTTGATTTTAATAACAGTATTATTTTGCAATGAATTATCTACAATTTGTTCTATTATTTTTGATGTTTCAGGGTCATATTCACTATTTATTAAAGGTTGAATGATAGAAAGACCTTTATTTTTTAACACTTCATCAATAAGGTTAACAACCATTGTAAAACCTTTTGCATAGTTTTGAACACTCAAATCATTATTATTTAATGCTGATTCAATAGCTATTTTCAAAGTAAGGTAAGGATCTAAAAATTCTTCTAAAAATTGTTGTAAAGCATATTGTTTTATATTTTTTATTTCTTCCTCTGGCATAGTAAAACGCTCAATTATTCTAGATTCTTTAGCTTTTTTAACATCTTCAATAGCAAGTTTTAATTGATATTCTAGATGTTTAACTTTTTGTAATAAGTCCTCAACATTTTTATTTTTTATTTCTAAATTTTGTTTTAAATTTTTATTTTCAATTTCGCAATTTAGATCATTTGCTTTTTTAAAATCAATTATTTCAAAAACATATTTTAATTCTTGTGTTTCATTTTTTATATTATCAATTATTATTTCTTTATTTAAAATCTCATGATTTAATAACAATTGATGTAGTGAATTTTTTTGATCTAAAATAATATCTTGATCTTTTTGAGTTAATTCATCTATTAAATTATTATTTTTATCAAACACATTTAAATTAAATTTAATTTGATCTTTTTCTTCTATTTTTCAAAAATTCCTTGTCATATTTTATTTAGTTTTCTCCTCAATTAATTCCTCTAGAGCTTGTAAAGCAACTAAAGCTTTTTGATAATTCATTCTTTTAGTTCCGACTGCAGAAATTTCTTTAATTTTAGAATTGTATGGTAATTTTTTACTAATAATGGCTGTATTATTATTATCAATTAAAATTTTAATATTTGAATCATCATTATCTTTATTTTCAGCTTCAATTGTTTGCCATATTGATTTTTTTTCCATAATATCTAATATTTTAACTAGATTAGTTCTATTAATGTCTTCTGATAAAATTAATTTATTTTTTCCGTATACATAATTTTTTTGTTCTATTTCAAAATTAAATATATTTTCAACAAAATTTTGTAATACTTCTTCATAATTTTTAATTGATTGTGAAAAAATATCTCTTAAATTTCAAACAGAAGTTTTTAAATCTACTATTCTAGTATCAATTAATCGTTCTTTAAAAATACGAACTGCAATTCTTATATCATTCATTTTTACATTTTTGTTAATTAAATGTAATATTTTTGAATATACTTTTCCATTAGAATCGACAAGAATAATAGTAGCATCAATTTCACTTAATGGGACTAATGAAATTGATTTAAGTAAATCAGTTTCATTAGTTTGTGAAGTTACAAGTGCGAAATCTATAATTTCATTTATAAAATTAGAACTTTCATCAAGTGTGTTATCAATATTATTTCATCTATTAGCAAATAAATCTTTCATTTTATTTTTAAGCACTGTTTGATTATTAACACTTAAATTATTAATATAATACGAATAAGCTTGATTTGAAGGAATTCTTCCGCTAGATTTATGTTTTTTAATTAACATTTGATTTTGTTCTAATTCATTTAAAATATAACGAACTTTAGCGCTAGACATAGTTAATTTATATTTTTCTACTAATAATTTTGATGAAATTGCTTCGCCTGTTTCAATGTAACTTTCTATTGCATATTTTAAAAGTAAATCTTTTTCTGAATCATCTTTTTTTCTTGACATAATGTAAATTATACTTAATTTTAGCAATTAAAAAGATATAAGTGCTAAATAAAAAGATCTTATTAGATCTTTTTATTTATTTTTTGTTTTGTTGTTTTTGTTGGCTTTTTGCAAATCTTTGATTAAATTTATCAATCATTCCAGTAGCTTTAGTTTTAGTTCTATCACCAGTGTAAACAACGTGGCAACCTGAACAAACATCAACATTAAATTGTTTTTTTGTTGATTTGAAAGAAAAATTTTTTCCACATGTTTGACATGAAACTTCTACATTAAAATAAGTTGGATGAATATCTTTTTTCATTTTTTCCTTTAATTAATTAAAAACTATTTTGAATAGAATTCGATAATGTAATTTTCTTTAATTTCTGTGTGAAGTTCATTTCTTTCAGGCATTCTATCATATTTAATGGTGAATTTATCTTTATTTACTGTTAATCATTGAGATGCAACTCTAGTTTCTAATGCTTTTTGAATTTCAGCATTTTTATGTGATTTTTCTTTTAAAGTAATCACACTATTTAAATTAATTTTCATTGAAGGAATATTAGCTTTATGTCCGTCTACTTCAAAATGACCATGATTAACTAATTGTCTTGCTTGTCTTCTAGTTGAAGCAAAACCAGCACGATAAACTAAATTATCTAAACGACTTTCAAGTAATTGTAATAAATTAGTTCCAGCAACACCTTTAATTTTTATGGCATTTTTGTAATATTTTTGCATTTGTTTTTCACTTATTCCATAAAGAAATTTAACTTTTTGTTTTTCGTATAAGTGAAGACCATAATCAGACAATTTTACACGTTTATTACCATGTTGGCCTGGTGCATAATTTCTTTTTCTTCCTTTTGAAAATTCTTTGCCAGTTTCCAAAATAGAAAATCCATAACGACGCGATTTTTTAAAAACAGGTCCAGTATATCTACTCATTTTACTCTCTTTCTGCATAATATGCAAAGAGGAAATTCTCTAATTAGTTAATAAAATTTTAATGATTTCAGAATCGCAGCTATCTTACTATCAAATCAGGAGAAATTTTATTTTAAATAACTATGAATTTCTGCTGTCAGTGAATAATATGCTTTAAAATTATATATTAATTTTTAAAAAATAAATTTTAATTTATTCAATATAATTTATTTAAAATAAAAAGGAGATAAAATGAATATTGCAGCTATATTAATACCCATTTTAATTTTATTATTATTAATAACATTTTTAGCTTTATCAATAGTAATTGTAAGAGAAACAAACTTTTTAGTTATAGAAAGATTAGGAAAATATAATAGAACTCTTAAAAATGGTATTCATTTCAAATGACCATTTATTGAAAAAGTAGTTTTAAAAGAAAATTTTAAAGAAAAAGTATTTGATTTTCCAGCACAATTGGTAATAACTAAAGATAATGTAACTATGTTAATTGACACAGTTGTTTTTCTTAAAATTATGGATGCTAAATTATTTGCTTATGGTGCGGAAAAACCGATTTTAGCTATTGAAAATTTAACAGCTACAACTTTAAGAAATTTAATTGGTGAATTAGAATTGGATGAATCATTAACTTCAAGAGAAACTGTAAACGGTAAATTAACAAGTATTTTAGAGAAAGAAAGTGATGCATGAGGAATTCATGTTAAAAGAGTTGAAATACAAAATATTAAGCCACCAACAGAAGTTCAAGAAGCAATGATTCGTCAAATGCGCGCTGAAAGAGAAAAAAGAGCTGCTATCTTGGAAGCAGAAGGTCTTAAACATAGTGAAATACTTAAAGCTGAAGCTATAAAAGAAAAAATGATTTTAGAAGCTCAAGGTGAAAAAGAAAATCAAATTCTACTTGCTCAAGCTCAAAAAGAAAAAGAAATACTTTTTGCTCAAGGACAAAAACAAGCATTGGAATTATTAAATAGTGTTGAAATTAATCCGGCAATATTGCAATTAAAATCAATAGAACAACTTTCAACTTTAGCAAATGGTAATGCAACTAAAATTATTTTGCCTCCCAATTTAGGAGAAATTACCAAAATAATAGCAACAGGAAGTGAATTGATTGAATCGAAAAAATAAATATATTATTAATAATATTTAATGTTTTTATTATAATGTATTTGTTACTTCTGTAACCATTCTAAAGAGGTTCAAGTATATTAATCATTTTAAATAATATCACCTCAAGGATGAGAAATTAATCAGGAGGGTTAAGCTAATATGTCAGCTATAATCGAAACTGGAGGCAAACAAATCTTAATCAAAAATGAAGGTCAAACTATCTTTGTTGAAAAAATAGAAGGCAATGAAGGAGATATTGTTACTTTTGATAAAGTTTTGTTAATTAACGAAAAAATTGGACAACCTTATGTTGCTAATGCGTTTGTTAAGGGTATCATTAAAAAACAAGGAAAAGCAAAAAAAATAATTGTTTACCGTCATAATCCTAAATCTACACATAAAAGAAAATTAGGTCATCGTCAACCTTATACTCGTTTAGAAATTACTGAAATTAAAGGATAATTAAAATATGGCACACACGAAAGCCGGTGGTTCAACAAGAAATGGTCGTGATAGTCGCGGCCAAAGATTAGGTATTAAATTAGGCGATGGTCAATATTGTACAGCAGGATCAATAATTTTTCGTCAAAGAGGAACAAAAATTTTTCCTGGTACAAATGTAGGTATTGGTAAAGATGATACATTATATTCATTAATCAATGGATATGTTAAATTTGAAAAACGCAGAAATCGTACATACGCTTCAGTATATAATGAAAGAAAAAATTAAAAGAGCAATGGGCTCTTTTTTTATTTTTTGTTTATTTTCTAATTTATTAAATTTAAAAATTAAATGTTGTAATATGAAAGAAATTATTTTATATTTAACATATAAGTATAAAGGCAATATAAAAGATATTTATAATGCTTTGATAAATAAAGAATCAATTGATCAAAATAAATTAAGTGAAATTCTATTAGAATTAGAAAATAAAAACATAGATTATATTACTGTTTTTGATGAAAATTATCCGCAAGAATTAAAATCTATTAAACACTCACCTTATGTATTATTTTATCGTGGTAATTTAGAACTTTTAAATTCTAAAAAAATATGCCTTACAGCTGATATTGATAGTAATAATTGTAAACTCAATATAAATAGAAATATTAAAAAAATTGTTAATAAACATACTTTGATTACTACCAATTTTAAAAATTTGGATACTTTTATAATTCAAGAATGACGTAAACAAAAAGGTAATATCATTTTTCCGCTTGCTTCTGGAATTGATTATGATAATGATTTAATTTTAAATGATAATGAATTGATTATAAGCATGTATCCTCCAGGAACTAATCCTAAATTAATTCGTTTTAAAGAAAGAAATGTATTAATAGCTTTATTAGCAGATTATTTAATTTCTTTTAGTGCTAAAAATAATTCAGGAATTATTAATCTAGCATTATGTTTTGCAAATATTGGCAAAGAAGTCTATTGCTTTCCTGGGGAAAATGTGAATGATGGTAATACTTTTTTAATTAAATCTGGAGCTAATTTAATAACTGCTTTAGCAGATATTTATTATTATTCTTAATATTAAATTAGTATTAAAAATAATATTGAGATATTTTTTTATTAAAATTCATTTTTATAATAAAATTACTAATTATGAAAAATGTTTTTAACAAGAAAAACAAGAATAATATTATTGATAATGCTGTTCAAAACGAACATAAATGAAATACTTATAGAATTTGTGACATTGATATAAATATGACTGAAATGGCACAATACAATTACAAAAAATTAAATAGCAAAAATAAAGAGGTAAGAAAACAAAATATTAAACTTTATATAAGGCGAATATTTTTTATTTTTTTAGCTGCTTTATTGTTTAACTTTGGTGTCATTACTTTTTTATCAAAAGCGCACACCATTCCTAGCGGTTTTACAGGAATACCAACATTGATTGTTTTTCTTGTTAAAAATCATTGAAAAGACATAGACAAACTTTTTGCTTTAATTTATATTATTGTTAATATACCTTTGTTTATAATAGTTGGACTAGAATTTAAAAAAACGAAGATTTTTCCATATTTTAAAATTAACTTAAAAATCAAAAAAAGTTTTTTACTGCTTTCTTTGTGTTTTATGATTTTTCAAGTTGTAAGTAATTCAATTCTTACAATTGAAGTAGTTAATAAATTTATAGTTAATTTATTTAATGTTGCTCCCGGATGAACTGAAACAATAGTAGTAAACCGCATGGAATTAGAAAATCATAATACTTGACCAATTTTTATAAATGGTATTATTGGTTCTGCTCTTTTAGGAATAGCAATAGCTACTGCTTGAAAAAATGGGGGATCAACAGGAGGCTCAGATTTTATTGCCTATTATTTTACCACTAAAAAGAAAAAGAGTGTTTCAAGTATTTTAATGGTAGTTTCTTTTACTAGTTCATTAATTTTCTTAGTAATTTTCAGCATTATCAATCCACATAAACCAGGTGTACAAATGATATATGATGCAAATGGAACAGTATCATATCAAATGTTAACTACTCAAAGAGCATGAATAGGAATGAGAGAAGTTTCAACAATATTTTATATTTTTATTGCTAATGGAATTGTTGGAATTTTATATCCTAAATATAAAAAAATGAGTATAGAAATTTCTTGTTCTGATCCTTCTAAAGTTATTGCTTATTTTATAGGTATTGAATATTGACATGCTTATAGTATAAGTAAAGTTACAAGTGGTTATACAGGAAAAGAAATTTATAAAATTGAAACAACAGTTTTATTATTAGAAACTAAAAGTATAGTGAGAGATTTAAAAAGAATTGACAATTCGGTTTGAATTAAAATTAAGCCCGTACACAGCGTAATAGGAAATTTTAAAACTAGTTTTGTTGAATAATAAAAAGACACAAATGTGTCTTTTTATTATTAGCTTATGATTGTTGAAATAAAGAATATTTTCCTTTTTCCAACTCACTTTCATCTTTCTTTTCATCAGCTACTAATTTTTTAGCCTCATCAATTGCTATACTAAAAAATGTAGTAACTCCTCTATTTTGCATTGTTGCAGCAAATAACGCATCAACTCTACTCATAGTTCCGTGTCTATGAGTAATAACAAGAAATTGAGTTTTTTGTTTTAATTTTTGTAAGTATTCTGCATATCTAACTACATTTGCTTCATCAAGAGCAGCTTCAACTTCATCTAATATACATAATGGTAATGGTCTAGCCTTTAGAATTGCAAATAATAAGGAAATAGCAATTAATGATTTTTCTCCACCAGAAAATAATTTTAAGTTTTTAATATTTTTTCCTGGTGGTTGAGCTTCTATATCAACGCCTGAATCCAAAATATTTTTAGGATCATTGAAAAATAATCTTGCAATTCCTCCACCAAACATCGTATTGAAAACATTATTAAATTCTTCATTAACATCATTTATAATATTATTTAATCTAGAAACAATAATTTTGTCCATTTCTGCTATTGCAATTTCAAGAGATTCTTTAGCAGCGTTTAATTCTTTTTGATTTTCGCTAAATTGATTATATCTTTCTTCTTCTTGAACTAATTCTTCTAGAGCATCTAAATTGATAGAACCTAATTTATCAATTTCTTCCCTTAAATTTTTTACAAATTCTTCTGCTTCTTCTTTATTTATTTCAAGTGAATACTGATTTTGAGCATTTTCGAAAGTCATTTTATATTCTGAAGCTAAGCGATCTCTAGATTGTTCTAAAATAAATTTAGAACGTTCTTTTTGTGTCATTTTATCAGCAAAAGAATTATTTAATTTATTCAAGCTGGCTTGTAAATCATCTTTATTATTTGTAAAATGTTTTATTTCGCTTGACAATCTATCAACAGTTTCCGATTTTACTTTAAATTGTGCAGTCAAGGATAAAATTTGACTTTCTAAAATCTCTAAATCAGCTTCTTGACTTCTAGCTGATAATTCAATATTTTCAAAAGCAATTGTTTTATTCGTTAAATTTTTATATTTTAAGTTAAATTCATCAAATAAACTTTGTTCAGTTACTTTTTTAACTTTTAAACTATGCAATTGTTGTTTAAATTGTGAAGATAATTCTAATGCAGAATGTCTTTTATTAGTAATTTCGCTTAGTTTTGTTTCTAAAGAGTGCATTTCAGCTTTTAATGCAGGCAATGCTAATTCTAACTGTTCAATTTTTTTATCTATACCCAACATTGTTTCATTATTTTGTTGCATTCCACCAGTAATTACACCGCCAGCTCTTATAATATCACCATCCAATGTAACTACCATATAACGATGTTCGAGTATTTTAGATATTGAATTAGCAGTTTCAATATCACTAGTTACAATTACATTACCTAATAAAAATTTGTTTAAAATATCGTATTGTGGGTCTACAGTTACTAAATCTTTTGCTATGCCTATATAACCACTTTGACCTTGAATAGCTAAAACTAAATCGTCTCTTACATATTTAGGTTGAATTGAAGTTAAAGGTATAAAAGTTGCTCTTCCACCATTGTTATTTTTTAAAAAATTTACAGCTTTTACAGCAGTTTCTGATTTATCCACAACAATATTTTGTATAGCATTACCTAAAATGGCATTTATTGCATGAACATATTCTAAATCAACCTTAATTAATTCTGAAACAGTACCTTTTAATGCTTTACCAAAAAAGGATTTATTTTCCAAAATTACTTTAGTTCCTTTAGAAAATAAGCTGTAATTTTCTTTTTGTTTTTTTAAACTTTCTAAAAGTGTTTCTACTTTAGTTAATTGATTACTTTTTTTAGTAATATCAATGTTCACAGAATTAATATCTAGATAAAAAGATTCAATAGTTTTATCATTAGAATTTAATTTTTCTTCTATAGTAGCAATATCTCTTTCAATAGATTTTAATCTATTACCGTGATTTTCAATTAAGGCGCGATATGATGCTATTTGTTCATCAGTATTAGCCCTAGTTTGACCATTAGCAATTAATTTATGAGCTTCTTCTTGTTTAGCAAGAATGATTTTTATTTGATTATATCTAACATTAACTTCATTCAATTCATTCGAAAGTTTTTTCAATTCTGTTTCTTCATCAATTTTAATCGTTTGATTTTGATTTATTTTAATAGTTAATTTTTCAATTCTGTTTTCAAAATCATTTTTAGTTTCTAAAACACCTTCTAATTCATCATTTAATTGTTTATATAATTGACCAAAATTAGAAATATTTTCTACTAATAAACCAACTTCAACTTTTTTTAAAGCTTCTTTTTTTTCTATAAAAATCTTAGCCTTTTCTGCTTGTTTTCTTAAAGGAATAAGTTTTTTTTCGATTTCGTTTATTAATAAAGCAATTTGATCTAATCCTATTTGCGTTTTTTCTAATTTACTTAAAGCTTCTTTTTTTCTAAATTTATATTTAGATACTCCTGCGGCTTCTTCAAAAATAGCTTTTCTTTCTTCAGGAGAAGCTTCTGCTATGTCGCTCACTGTTCCTTGAGAAATAATTGCTAAAGAAGATTTACCAATGCCAGTTTCCATAGCTATGTCTTTAATATCTCTTTGACGACATATTTCTCCATTAAGATAATAAATATTATTACCATTACCTCTTTCCAATACTCTACTGATAGTAATAATTTTATGTGGTAAACTACTTAAACCTTCACTATTATCAAAAGTTAAAGTAACTTCAGCTTTATCCATTGCTTTAGCAGTTTTAGAACCGGCAAAAATAACATCTTCCATGTTATCTCCTCTAAGTTCTTTAGCGCTTCTTTCACCTAAAACTCATTTTATTGCATCATTAATATTTGATTTACCAGAACCATTAGGGCCAATAATACCAGCCACTCCACCATTAAATTTTAATGATATTGGGTCTGCAAATGATTTAAAACCATGAGCTTCAACTTTAATTAATTTCATTTTGCCCCTTTGTGTATATTAAATAAAAAACATAATTATTATATTAAAATATATTAAAAATAAAATAAGAGCTTTAAATATTGAATATATAAATTTAAAGTTTTTTTAATTATAAAATTAGTTCAATTTTATGTTTATAAAAACCTGAATAAATCAGGTTTTTATAAACATAAAATATTTAAGATATGGCAGGGGTTAAAGGATTCGAACCCTTATAAACGGTTTTGGAGACCGCAGTAATGCCATTATACTAAACCCCCATAATAAACTACTATTAATATTATTTAGTAGTTATGTAATAAATTAATAATTTCCAAGAAAGCAGATTTTAATACTTTCTGGTTTGATGCCTAAAAGTGAAATTATTTTCTTTTCTAATTCTTCAATGAAAGAATTGATAATATCATTTATATTTTTATCTTTTTTTGTTTTTATATCAATAACAAAGCCGACATTGTCTTTATTTTTATTAAATATAATTCTAGGTTCGGAAATTAATTTAATGTAATTAATATTTTCAATACTTTTATTTACAATTTCAATAAAAGTTTTTTCGCCTATTGAATATGATTGATTAATGGAATAGTTAACAGTAACGTAATTCATTTATTTATTTCCCTTGCCAACATATTTACCTGTTTCTGTTGAAATGACAATATAATCATTATCTTTAATAAACATTGGAGTTTCTAATTCATAACCTGTTTCAACCTTAACTTTTTTCTGAGGATTGGTTGTTGTGTTGCCTTTAACTGCATCAGGAGCTTCAATAACTTGTAAAGTAACATTAGAATCAAGTTCAATATCAAGAACTTCTTCATTATATTTTCTAATTTTAACTATTGATCCTTCCTTTAGAAAGTTCATTTCTCATTCTACATTTTTTAATGGTATTTCTATTTGTTCGTACGTTTCATTATCCATTAAAATTATATTTTCACCATCAGAATATAAGTAATTCATTGGTCTTTTATCTATATGAGCCTTGTTTACTTTGTCTCCACCTGTATATGATTTAATTGTGATGCTACCTGTTCTTAAATTTTTTACCTTAGCTTTAACATTAGCTTGGCCTCTTCCTTGTTTTGAATGTTGTGCATCTAGAACAACAAAAATTTCATTATTATCTTCAAAAGTTATTCCTGGTTTAAACGTGTTTACATTAATTACATCCATATTAATTCTCCTTTTTATAATTTTAATAATTTAATGTTCCCATTTCATTGTTGTATTAGTTTAATATTAATAATTTTACTTTTTTTGTTTTAATTATTTGTTATTTTTAAATCTTTTTTGTTATTTTACTTTTAAATAAAAATTTATTAGTAGTTAATTATTTTTTTCAAAAAAATTTTTAATTTTTTCAACCATATTTAATTTTTCTCATGGTAAAGTATCATCATTTCTGCCAAAATGGCCAAATACGGCAGTTTGAGAAAAAATTGGTTTATTTAAATTTAATGATTTTATAATACCTGCAGGAGTTAAATCAAATAATTCTCTAATACATTTTTGTATTTTATTAGTGTAGTTTTTATCTTTATAATTAAAAGTTTCCACAAAAATTGAAGTTGGTTCAGGCTTTCCAATAGCATAAGAAATTTGTATTTCTACCTTAGGCAATATATTGGCCGCAACAAGATTTTTAGCTATTCATCTAGCAGCATATGCGGCAGAACGATCAACTTTGGTGGCATCTTTACCACTAAAAGCTCCGCCCCCATGACGTGCTACACCTCCGTATGTATCTACTATTATTTTTCTGCCGGTTAATCCTGTGTCGCCTTCTGGACCACCAATAACAAATTTACCAGTTGGATTAATTAAAATTTTATCTGGCATAGATAATTTATATTTAGCAAGTACTTTTTTAATTATATTTTCTATTAAATAATTTTTAAATTCTAATTCATTGAAATTTTCATCGTGTTGAATTGATAAGAGAATTGTGTCAACTGTAGGAATATTATTTGAATAATCAATTGTAACTTGACTTTTCATGTCACTTTTAGCCCATTTAGAAATAGCAGATAAATTATTTTGCTCTGCTCTTTCTTTTTCTATAGTTTTTAATAAATTATGAGCTAACATTATGCTTAAAGGCATAAATTCTTCTGTTTCGTTTGTAGCATAACCAAACATTATTCCTTGATCGCCTGCACCAATTGTTCCATTTTTTAATTCAACACCTTGATTTATGTCACTGCTTTGTTTTATAATATTAACTTGATAAGTAACTTTTTTAAATCATTCGTATAAGCCTAAATAATACATTAAATGTTCAATTTTTAATTTAATCGAATTATTAACTTGCTGTTCAATTTTTTTATTAGCAAAATTAACTTTAATTTCTCCTGTAGTGACAAATAAATTAGCGCTAGCCAAAGTTTCAATTGCAACATGCGCATTTGGATCAACACTTAAATATGCATCAAGATAAATATCTGAAATTTGATCACATAGTTTATCAGGATGTCCCATTCCTACTGATTCGCTAGTAAATAAAATTTTTTCATTCATAAAACTCCTTTATATAGGAGGCAAGTTAGTTTTACATGTTAGGATTTTCCCCTTGTTATCCACCTTACAAATGCAGGTTGGCATGTTTCATAGCTAACTAAGCTCCACAACTCTATATGTAATAATCAATTACATTATAATATATAAGACTTTTTTTCTTTAAATAAATTATTAATTATAATTATTTATAATTAATTATTCATATGATAATAATTATATTAAGAGGTAAAAATGGGTTTTTTTAACTTTTTAAAGGAAAAAATTTTTAAAAAAGATACAAAAGATATAAAACTTAAAGAACAAGAATTAAATAAAAAACAAGAAAAAGAACTAGAAGAAAGTAAAAGATTAGAAAAATATCAAATAGCATTAAATAAATCTAATTCACTAGGTCAAAAATTACTAAATTTACAAAACAAATATAAACAAATAAATCATGAATATTTTGATGAATTAGAAGAAATTTTAATTATGAGTGATATTAATTTTTCACTAACTTATGCTATTATTGCTCATATAAAAAAAGAAGTGCAAAATAGAAATTTAACTGATCCAAAAATTATTGGAGAATTAATAGCTGATCAAATGTTTGTTATATACACAAATAAAACCGTTGTAGATACAAGTTTAAATTACAAAGATGATCGTTTAAATATTTTCGTTTTTATAGGTGTTAATGGTTCAGGAAAAACTACTTCTATTGCTAAAATGGCTTACAAATATATTAAAAATAATAAAAAAGTTCTTATAGCAGCAGCTGATACTTTTAGAGCAGGTGCTGTGAGCCAATTAGAAATTTGAGCAAATCGAGTAGGAGCAGATATTGTTAAGCCTATAAAAGAAAATGCAGATCCCGCTTCAGTAGTTTATCAAGCATTAGAAAAAGCCAAAAATGAAAAATATGATTTATTATTAATAGATACAGCCGGAAGATTACAAAATAAAATTAATTTAATGAAAGAATTAGAAAAAATTTATCAAATTATTAATAAATTTGAATCTCAAGCTCCTCATGAATGCTTATTAGTTTTAGATGCTACAACTGGTCAAAATGGTATTAGTCAAGCTAAACATTTTAATGATATAGCTAAATTAACAGGAATAATTTTAACAAAAATGGATGGTACTAGTAAGGGGGGAATTGTTTTATCAATTAAAGATGAATTTAATTTAAATGTAAAATATATTGGTTTGGGTGAAAGTTTAGATGATTTAGAAGAATTTGATTTAGATAAATTTATTTATTCTATTACAAAAGAATTAATTGATAATTATGAATAATAAATTAAGTGATATTGATCAAAGAGAAGAATTAATTTTACTTTTTGAAAAATATAATCATTTTTTAACTCAAGTACAAAAACAAACTTTTATGTTATATTTTTTAGAAAATTTGTCTTATATGGAAATAGCAAATATTACAGCAACTACTAGAACTGCAGCATATGATAGTGTGCATAAAGCAATAAATAATTTAAGAAAAATACATAATAAGTTAACTAGTTCAAAATAATATATTTGTTATAATTTGTTATTATTGACTTTAACCATAATAACAAATAAAATAAAGGAGATATTAATATGCCAAGAGAAGGTTTTACATTAGCATGTACTGAATGTAAGAATGAAAATTACATTAGCAAAAAAAATAAAAAGAATAATCCAGAAAAAATAGAAATTTCTAAATTTTGTTCTACATGTAGAAAACAAACTAATCATAAAGAAAAAAAATAAAATTCCAATAGGGATTTTATTTTTATATTTTTTAGTTACAAAGATTAAAGTTTTTATTTTAAAAGGAATTATTTTAATAAATAAAAGATTAATAAAATTATTATAATTATTCTATGAAATACTATCTTATTTATAGTTTGGGAAGCATCTTTTTATTAATTTTGTTATTATTATTTATTTATTTATCGTTTTTAATTTTTCAAAAATATAAAAATGAAAAAAATAATAAAATATTAACCGATTTAGAAGAAACTTTAAAAAATATAGAAAATGATATTTTAAGCACACTAAGGCGTTTTAATTCCATTTCTAAATCTCAAACAAGATATTTGGAAAAACATAAAAAAATAAAAAATTTATATAAAATTTTAATAAATTATTTAGAAGAATTTGAAAATTTAAAAGAAATTAACCAAAAAAAAATATCATTTATAAACATTTTTGAAATTCAAAAGAATCAACGCACTCTTTTTATTTTTAAAACTAAAATCGATAATTTTGTAGAAGAATATAAATCCTTAACAAAAATAATCAATGATTCTTGAAATTTAATTGAAACAGGTTCTAATGAATCTTTTGAAATACTTAATTACATAAACAAATATTTAGAAATTAATAAAGATATATTAAATATAAGTTATTCATTTGTTAAAGAAAAACTTAATAATCTTTATGAATTAACAAAAACTATAGAAGAACAAAAACAAACAAATAAAATAACCAATGTAGCAAATAGCATTGAAGAAAATAAAAAAAGAATTATTCTATTTGCTAATAAAATAAATAATTTAGTAAAAATTGAAATATCAATAAAAAAATTTTTACCTTTATTAATCAAAGAAAGCAATTTAAATATTGAAGAAATCGAATTATTAAATAACGAATATTTAATGATTAAAAATAGTAATTGAATATTAGAACCTTTAAATATCATTATAAAAAAATTAGGTTATATTTTTAATTTAATTTTTATATTTCAAAATAACAAATATTGAAATTTTAAAATCAATGATTTAATAACTAAATCTACAAATATTTTAAAAATAGTTAATAAAAATCATGAAAAATTTTTATCATTTAAAAATTTATTAGAAGAAGAAAATTTTTATAAATTAAATCTTTATTTTAAAACATCAATGAAAAAATTGAAAAAATTTATATTTTAGGTAAATATTCTCAGAATTCCATTTTAGAATTAAAAAAGAATTAGAAACTATTTCAATTATTTTAAAAATACTAATGATTATTTAATAAAAATACAAAGAGAATTTTATAAAAAAATATATCCTTTATATTAATAATGTACATATTAATATGTTTTACTGAATGTTGAGTAATTATAATTTAATTGAAAATACTAATAAAAACTACAAAAAAATGCAATTTTTACAAAATAATATTAACTTCTTAGAAGTTAATAAAACTTTAATTGATAGAAAAAAACACAATGAAATTTTTTATTTAATTTACAAAGAAATTTACACAGCTTGAATTTATAAAAAAATGACTGAAAAATTATTAAATAAATACATTATAAATTTTGTAAACAATGAAAAATTTTTTATAATTAAAGATTTAATTGATAATAATTTAAATTCAAAAAAATATGAAGAAGCTTATAGAATATTAATTTCATTTATGAGAAGGAAAATGTATGTTTAATAAAATTTTAATTAGATACGGTGAATTAACACTTAAAAATAGAAATCGAGATATTTTTATAAAACAATTAGAATTTCATGTTAAAAGAATTTTAGCAACTAATGTTAAAACTGAATATGATCGTATGTTTGTTGAATATAATCAAAAAAATTTAATTAATCTACAATATGTTTTTGGTATTCATTCTTATTCTCCTGTAATTGAATTAGAAAAAGATATTAATTTAATTAAAACAAAAACTTTAGAATTAAGTAAAAATTACAAAACATTTAAAATTAATTCACGTAGATCAGACAAAAGTTTTGTTTATAATTCTAATCAACTAAATAATATTTTAGGTTCATATGTTTTAGACAATAATTTAAATATTAAAGTTGATGTTAATGATCCTGAAATTATAATAAATGTAGAAATAAGACAAAAAAAGGCATATATTTTTATTCAAGAAATAAAAGGTCTAGGCGGATTACCAGTGGGCGTTAGTGGAAAGGTTCTACATTTAATGAGTGGAGGAATTGATTCTCCTGTTGCTGCTTATTTATTGATGAAAAGAGGTTTAAAAGTAGACTTTTTATCATTTATTTCGCCTCCTCAAACCGATGCAAAAACAATAGATAAAATGCAAAGATTAATTAAAATTTTAAAATTATATCAAGGAGAAACCAAATTTTATTTAGCTGATTATTCAAAATTGATGAATTATATTCATTTTGTATCAAATCAAGCTTATAAAATTAATTTGATGCGTAGAAGTTTCTATCGAATTGCAAGTAAAATAGCATTAAATAATAATATTATTGCATTATCTAATGGTGAAAATTTAGGTCAAGTAGCTTCTCAAACTCTAGAATCATTATCAACAATAGCTAGTGCTAGTAAATTGTTAATACTAAGACCTCTATTGATAAATGATAAAAATGAAACAATTGAAATTGCAAAAAAAATAGGTACTTACGAAATATCAATTGAAAAAGCAAATGAAACTTGTGAATTATTTGCTCCAAAAAAACCTGTGACAAAACCTAAATTAGAATATTCCGAACAACTTGAGAGTGAGTTAAATTTATTAGATGAATTAGAAAATGAGTTGTTAGAAAATAATATGCAGATAATAAATATTTAATATTTAAGCTTAATAAAAAAATAAATGAATTAGATTAAAAAATTATCTAATTCATTTATTTTCATCTAAACTATAAATTTTACTTGCTTGATTTGAAGATTTACCACGAAAGTGGTAAATTTTTTTTACTAATGGAAAAATTTCATTTGCATTATTTAAATTAATAGGGGTTTTTCCTGAAATATTTGCACTAGTTAAATACATAGGACCATTTTTGATTAAAAAATTACATAATTCTTTATTTTTAGGCATTCTAAAACCTTGATTATTTACAACTATTGAATATGGTCCAGGCCAATATTTGTTTGCTCATTGTGTTGCTTCATTATTTCATTGTTGAAATTTTTGTGCTTGTTCTATTGAACCTACTACGATCATAATCTTTTTATTTTTATTTCTTTTTTTTAGAAAATAAAGAGTTTCTAAAGTTGTTTGATTAACTGGACCGCCAATTCCACATACAGTATCAGTATTACATATAAAAATTTCGTCAAAATTCATATTTTAATTATATAAAAAATGCATTTGCATGCATTTTTTAATTTTGATTTGATTTAATAATACGAACACGATCTTTAGCAAAAGGCATTAAAGCCATAAAACGAGCTCTTTTAATAGCAGTAGCAATTTTTCTTTGATCTTTTGAACAAGCGCCAGTCATACTTTTAGCCTTTATTTGACCAGTACCATTGACAAATTTTGAAAGAAATTCAACGTTTTTGTAATCTAGGTAATTAATTTTTAATTCACACATTTCACATTTACGACGTTTAGTAAAAGCATTTTTTTTGTTATTTTTTTTCATATTAAATTCCTTTATTTTAATCTAAGTCATCTAATGAATCTAAACCAAAAATTGTTTCTGCATTGGTATCGTCTACTTCATTTTCGTTAGGTAAATTAAAACCAATAGTTGGTTTGTTATATTCAAAATGTTCAGTGTTAGTAATTGATTTATTAACTGAATCATTTATATCATTATTAGTAGTGTAATTACTATATTGTTTATTTCTTCTATATTCTCTTTGTGCTCTTGTTTCTAATTGATTTATTGATTCTGCTACTATAACAAAATCATTAACAATATCACCATTTTTATTCTTATATTGTGATGTTTGAATATTACCTTCAACAGAAACTAAATCGCCTTTGTCACAATTACGATGAATAAAATCAGCAGTTTGTCTTCATAATATTACTGGAATAAAATCAACAGTTTCATTAACGTTTTGTGTAGTTCTTCTATTAATTGCAATAGTACATCTTAAATAAGATATACCAGATGCAGTTTGTGAGTAAAACATGCTACTTAAACGACCTATTAAAACAACTTTATTTAAATTCATAATTATCCTAAATTAAATTATTTAACATCCTTTTTTTCAAAATGTTTCTTTACAGTATTGGGTTTTTTAAAGGTTTTCTTAGCTTTTCCAAAACCTTTTTCTGTATCTAAATTAATTACTAAATGTCTTAAAATTTCTTTTCTTATATTACTACGACGTATAAATTCAGCTATTAAGTTTGATTGGGCCTCTATTAAAAATACTAAGTATTGTGCTTTTGTTGAGCCGTTAATTTCATATGCTAAATCAGTGTTTTCTAATTTTTCCGCTTTTTTAACGTTTGTTTTTCCAAAAACTTCATTAACTAAATTAAAACCAATGTTAACATCAGCTTTTGAATCAACAATCATCATTATTTCGTATTTTGACATCGATCTCCTTTTGGACTTTTGGGCTAAATAGCCAAGGAGTAATCTATAATTACTCTTTAATATTATAGTTTAAATTAATATTAATAAAAATTAATATTAGAGAATATTTTTAATAAGAAAGTTATAAAAAAGCTTAAAAATAAGAATAAAAAATTTATTTTTTTTGTTTTTTGTGTTATTGTTTTTATATGTTTAAACTAGTAATTGTTGAGTCTCCTAATAAGGTGGCAACTATTAAAAAATATTTAGGTTCAGATTATGAAGTTATGGCTTCAGTAGGCCATATAATGAAATTAAGTACTACTGGATTGATGAAATTAGGTATTGATTTAGATAAATGAGAACCTAAATATGTTTTGGATAAAAGCAAAAATGATATAGTAAATAAATTAAAAAAAGCTGCTAAAGAAGCTCAATGAATTTATATTGCTACTGATCCTGATAGAGAAGGTGAATCTATTGGAAATCATTTAGTAAAAGCTTTAAAAGTTGAAAATAAATATAATCGTATTAAATACAATGAAATAACTAAAGTAGCTATTTTAAATGCTTTAGAAAATCCCAAAAAAATTGATGATGCTTTAGTGGATGCTCAAAAAGCACGAAGAATGTTAGATAGAATAATAGGTTTTAGACTTTCTGCTTTAATGAATACTAAATTATCTAATTCTCCAACTTTTCCAAGTGCTGGAAGAGTTCAATCAATTGCTTTAAAATTAATAATTGATAGAGAAAACGAAATCGAAAAATTTATTCCTCTTCTTTATTCAAAATTGTCAGCAAGAATTAAACATGAAAATAATTTTTTTGATGCGTTTTTATATATAGAACAACATAAGACTGGACAAAAAAGTTGAATATTTGAAGATGAATTAGATTTTGTTAAAAAAGAATTAGCAAAAGAACCTCAAAATTTGCTTTTGGTTAAAGATGTTAAAGAATTAGTTAGAAAAAATATAGCTGTTACGCCTTTTAAACAATCTGTTTTATATAAAAAATCACCATATAGTTCCATAGCAACACAAGCAATTATGCAACGTTTATACGAAGGATATGGAGATGGCGGATTAATAACTTATCCAAGAACAGATAGTACTAGATTAAGTGAAACATTCGTAAGCGAAGCAAAAAAATACATAATGAAAATTTATGGTAATGACTATGTAGCTGAAGAAATTAAGGGTTTTTCAGGAGAACAAGATGCCCACGAAGCCATCAGACCTACTAATATAGCATTAAAACCTCAAGAAGCATTAAATAAATATAGTCTAACAAAAGAAGAATTCAATATATATAAATTGATATACGATAATACATTAAAAGCCTTAATTAAACCACCAGTATTTAAAATAATTAATTTTACTTTTAGCAAGAATGAATTAACTTTTAAATTAAGTACAAGCGAAATAATTTTCAAAGGATACTATATTATTAATGATAATAATGATAATAATATTGAAGAAGATGAAAATATTTTAACTATTAAATTAGATTATAAAATAGGAGATAAAGTATTTGTCAGTGATTTTATCTTTAGTGAACATCAAACATTACCTCCTTCAAGATATAGTGAGGGTTCATTGATAGAAGCTTTAGATAATATAAAAGTTGGCCGTCCTTCAACTTTTGCTTCAACTGTTAAAATAGTTTTAGAAAGACAATATGCTCAAAATGTAAAAGGCGTGTTATTACCAACAGAATTTGGCAAAGTTGTTTTAAGTAAATTGCTTGATGGTTTTCCAAATATTATTAATGAAAGTTATACAGCACAAGTTGAAGAGCAATTAGATTTAATAGCAAATAATAATTTATCCGTTCCATTATTAATGAACGATTTTTGAAATAGGTTTAATTCAACTTATGATATGGCTAAGGAAAAATTAGAAAAAACAGCAATAACATCATTAATTCTTGAAGAAAAATGTCCTGTAGATAATGGGGATTTAATTGAAAAAAATAGTAAATTTGGCAAATTTATTGGTTGCAGCAATTTTCCAAAATGTAATTATTCCCAACCTATAATTGATAAAGAACAATGTCCTAATGATCAAGGTGCACTAATTTTGAAAAAAAGCAAGTTTGGTTATTTTTTTGCTTGTCAAAATTATCCTCAATGTAACTATATTAAAAATAATAATAAAAAATATGTTAAAAAAAGTAAATCTTAAAATAGATTTACTTTTTTTAATTTTGATATGGTGCCAAATACGAGAATCGAACTCGTGATTGCTGATTACGAGTCAGCTGTTTTACCACTAAACTAAATTGGCATATAAATATCATATTAGATATTTATTTTTTCTAATAAAATAATTTGTTTTTTACCTTTTTTAATAAAAGAATAGTTACCTTCATAATACATAGGATTAAAAATAGTATCTAAAGTTAAATAATCATTATCAATTTTTAAAGCACCAGTATTAATAAATTCTCTTGCTTCTCTTTTAGATTGTAAAATTTTATTTTCAATTAAACAATCGATAATATTTGTTTTTAATTTTATTTTAAGACAAGGTAAATATTTTTTTAATCTTTCAATTTCCAAATTATTAAGCTTTAAAAGATCAAAATTTTTGTCAAATAAAACCTTTGAAATTTTTGTAGTTATTTGAGCTTCTTTCTTACCAAAAATATCTTTAACTACTTCATATGCTAAAGTTTTTTGAGCATATCTTTGCTTGAGATTCTCATTATGTAAACTAGCAATATTATTAATTTGTTCTAAGGACAAAAATGTTAATCATTTAAGAAATTTAATTGCCGTTGAATCACTTTGATTAATTAAATATTGATACATATCATAAGGAGAAGATAAATTTTTATCAAGTCAAAGAGATCCGCCACCAGTTGATTTACCTATTTTATTGCCATTTTCATCTGTTAATAAGTCTAAAGTAATACCAACTGCTTTATGATCATTTCCCTCAATTTTATTAATCATATCTAATCCTGTAACAATGTTGCCTCATTGATCGCTTCCGCCTAATTGAACTTTTACATTATTATTTTGATAAAGTTTTAAAAAATCATATCCTTGTAATAGTTGATAAGTGAATTCTGTAAAAGATAAACCTTTTTCTATTCTTTTTATAACAGATTCTTTATTTAACATATAAGAAACATTTGTTAATTTACCAACATTTCTTAAAAAATTTATTACATTCATTTTTTTATAAAAATTCAAATTATCTTTAACAATTAATTTTTGTTTTTTTAGTTGATGAATAATATTTTTTTTATTTTTAGTTATAGTTTCATTATCTAATAAATTTCTTTCGCTATTTCTAAAAGAAGGATCACCAATCATTCCAGTAGCACCACCCACAAGTGCATAAACAGTATATCCATATTGTTGAAATCTTTTTAAAGTAGCAATTAAAATATAATTACCTAAATGTAAACTTATAGCACTAGGATCAAAACCACCATAAATTGCAGTTTCTGTAGGATTTAATTTTAAAAATTTTTCTTTGTTACTAATTTGTTTCAAAATACCACGTAATTCTAAGTCTTCAATTATATTCATTTTTTCCTTAAATTTCTTGTAAATCATTTAATAATTTTTTTATATTATTTCCCCAATATTTATTTACTATTTTTTCATCATTTAATATTTTAGTTAATTCATCATTTTCTATTGATAAATTTAAACTTTTGCTAGATAAAATCATTCCTTGACTAATATTATCTAAAACCTTACTTTCTTTAATTTCTTCTGCGTTAAAAGTAATAAAACCTTCTAGAGCAAATAAAAAATACATATTTTCAAGTGAATAAGTTGTATTAGTAATAATTTGCTTTTCAAAATTTTTAAAATCTACTTTTAAAATAGCTAATTTATCACTTTTAGGATGTTTATTTCTTTGCACAATTTTACCCAATGCATATGTTTCTTTAGTATGAAAAATGAGATTTGGTTCATATTTTAAAATTTTTTGAATAATATCATTTATTTGATCTTCTTGTAAAATACTATAATTTTTTTTGTTGGTAATTAAATTATTAGTAAATAAATTTATTAATTTTACATTCATCTTTTCATCAACTAATAAATTTAAATGTAATTCTTCAATATTTATTATTTTTTTGCCTTGAATTGCGCTATTGACAAAAATGATTGATGTGTTTAAAAATTTATCATTAACTTTAAAAAATATCATAATAATAATTATAATCTTTAAGTATAATAAACATATGAAATATGCAATAATTGTTGATTCTTCTTGCGGGTTGACTAAGGAAGAAGCAAATAAAAAAGGATGATTTTATCTACCATTACATATTATTATTGATGGTAAAGAATATAAAGATGGGATTGAAATTAATAGTAATAATTTATTTCAATTTTATAAAGATAATAATGATGCTAAAACATCAGCAATTAATATAGGAGAAGCTGAAGAACTCTTTGAACAATTAAGTAAAGAATATGATCAAATAATTGTTTATCCTATTTCACAACATCTTTCAGGAACATATCAAATGTTAAATTTATTAAGTCAAGATTTTCCTAAAGTAAGAATTGTTAAATCAAAACAAATTGTACAATTAATTGTTTTAGATTTACTTTGATTAGAAAAACAATTATCTAATGATTCAAGTAAATTGGAAGAATATCTTGATTTTATTGAAAATAAAGGTTTTAGAAATTCAATAACATTAATACCTAAATATAATAAATACTTAGTAAAAGGTGGAAGATTACATCCTTCTGCTGCTTTAGTTGCCAAAATGTTTAATATAGTTCCTTTAATTACTTTTAGTGATGGCAAATTATTAAAAGAAGGAGTTGGGAGAGTTTTTAAAAAAACTGTATTAAAAAATATTGCTTCTAAATCTAATTTTAAGTTAGAAAATCAAAATAACGAGCTTTGCTATATATATTTACATTCAAATGCCAAAATAGAAGAACAAAATGAAATTATCAATGAGTTTAGTAAAATTTATAATATCAAACCCTTAGTTCATAAAATAGCTCCAGTTGTTTCCATTCATACAGGCCCTGAAGCTTATGTAGCAATAGTATTAGAAATAAACAAAGAATTAAAAGAAAAATTAATGGAATTTTTAAATCATATTAATTTATAGTTTAATCAAATTTTTAATTTAAGGTATAATAATTTTTGTAGTAATGCATTCTTAGCTCAGCTGGCAGAGCAAGGGACTCTTAATCCCTGGGTCGTGGGTTCGATCCCCACAGAATGTACCAAATATTATTTAATACCAATATTAAAAAAGTTCTTAAAATAAGAACTTTTTTAATAAAAAAATGGCAGGAGTGACAGGATTCGAACCCATAACACACGGGGTTGAAGCCCGTTGTTCTACCGTTGAACTACACTCCTACAATAATTTAATTTTAACATATAAATTTATTTATTGTTTTGATTATTAAAAGTTTTTTCTGTTAAATTTATAACATCCTTAACACTCTTTAAATTATTTAATTCTTCATCAGAAAAAACAATATTATATTTATTTTCAGCTTCATAAATTAGTTCTGCTAAGTCTAATGAATCGATTTTTAATTCCGCTAGTAACATATTTTCATTAATGTTTTTTTTACTTAATTGTTCTAATTTACTTAGTATCATTTTTTTTATTTCCATAATTTAATTCCTTTGCAAAATTATAAAACGTTCTTTATTATTAATATCATTAAGAATTTCTATATTAGCAATTTGATTTCATTTTTCTAAATGTTTAGGGTTTATCTCCATTGCTAAAATACCATTAGGTTTTAAATATTTTTTATATTGTTCTAAAATTATACGATAAATTTGTCAACCCTTTTCTTTGGCAAATAAAGCTATATGTGGTTCAAAATTTTTAACATTTGAACTTACATCTAAATCATTTTTATCTAAATATGGTGGATTAGCAACAATAAGATCATATTGTTTTTTGATTTTTTGGAATAAATTACTATGTTTTATACTTAATTTATTTTTTGAAAAAAAATTGTTTTTTCTATTTAATTTACTTATTTTTAAAGCTGAGTAACTAATATCACTTAATGTAAGCGAAGCTAGAGGCCAAATTTTTTTTAAATGTAATCCAATAAATCCGCTTCCACAACATAAATCTAAAATATTAGCATTAGAATAATTAAAATTATATCTATTTTTAAGTATATGTATTAATTCATCTGTTTCATACCGAGGGATTAATACGTTATTGTTTATTTGAATTCTTAAATTATTAAAATCAATAAAACCCATTATTTGTTGAATAGGAACATTATGTTTTAAAAGTTTTTTCTCTTTTGTTGTTAAATAAAGAGGTAAATTATATTTTCTTTTTTCTAATAAGAGCTGCTTTTCTCGATTCATTAAAATATTCCTGCTTCTTTAATTTTTTGATTTTGTTCTTCAGTTAATAAAGCATCAATAATTGGTTGAAGCTTACCTTCTATAACTTGTTTTAAAGAAGTAGAAAAAGCAATTCTATGATCAGTTACTCTATCTTGAGGATAGTTATAAGTTCTTATTTTTTCACTCCTATCACCTTGCCCTGCTAATTTTCTATATCCGGCTTCTTCTGCTTGTTTTTTTGCCATTTCTAAATCATAAAGTTTTGATTTAAGAACTAATAGTGCAGTTTCTCTATTAGCAATTTGACTTCTTTCGTCTTGTGATGATACTACTATTCCAGTTGGAATATGTGTAATTCTAACGGCAGAATCAGTTGTATTAACTGATTGTCCCCCGGCACCACTTGATCTATATGTGTCAATTTTAATTTCATTACTCTTTATTTCAATATCCACGGTATCATCTATTTCGGGTATGACTGTTACAGTAGCTGTGGAAGTGTGTATTCTACCTGAACTTTCAGTTGTTGGAATTCTTTGTACTCTATGAACACCACTTTCAAATTTTAATTTTGAATAAGCATTTTCGCCTCTAACAGAAAAAATGATTTGAGAAAATCCTCCAGCAGATGCAGAACTAGAAGAAAGTAATTTAATTTTAAAATCTAATTCATCTGCAAATTTGGTATACATTCTAAAAAGATCGCCAGCAAAAATATTAGCTTCATCTCCTCCGGCAGCACCTCTTATTTCTATAATTACGTTTTTATCATCATTTTCATCTTTAGGTAATATTAAAATTTTTAATTCTTCTTCAAGAAGATTTAATTTTGAATTATTATCTTCTAATACAAATTTAGCTAGTTGTATTTCTTCATCGTTTTTAGAATTTAATAATGTTTTAGCTTCTTCAATTTCACTTAAAGCAATTTCATACTCATTAAATTTTTTTGCTATAGCGCTAATTTTATTTAATTCTTTAGTTATTTTTGTATATTCTTTAATATTATTTATTATTTCATCTTGAGATAATTTATCATTAAGTTGATTGTAAGTATTTTTTATATCGGTTAATGATTTATACATCGCTTTTTCCATAATTTTTATTATAATAAAAATATTATTATTTATCTACTTTAAAGTGAAATAATTAATTAATAATAGGAGATTTATGTTTTTACATTTAACAAATAATCAAATATTAAAATCTACTGAAAATATGACTAACAATGTAATGGAAAATAATAAATTTGAAATAAGTGTTTATTTAATTATTCCTCTTGTAATTTTGGCTTTATTATATTCAATATATTCTTATCATATAAAAGTCTATATGAATAGTTTAAATCGTTTTGATAAGGTAACTTATGGAGCCTTAAAAAAAGTTAAAATTCAAAATAAAATTATTTTAGCTATTTTTATTTTTTTAAATTTAATTGTTGAATTAACATTTTTAAGTTTATTTTTTACAGGACATAAAGAATTTAATTTACTAATTTTAATCTCTGTTTCTATTTTAACAATTATGTTTATAACATTTTGTATTTATAAATATTTTAAGAATTTAAATTTAATAGCTGAAATTAAAGTGGATAATAAATTAAACTTTACGAAATTTAATGAATATTCAATTCTTAATGTTAAGCCAGAACATATTTTTATTAATAGAAATAGATTTATAAATCCTAAAGCTTCTAGCGAAGAAACATTTAAAGATTTTTTTGAATCAAAATTTAAAAGAATCAAAATTAATAAGATAAATGATTATAGATTTTATATTTGTAAAAAAATTGCAAATAATTCATATCAATGAGCAAATTTTTTAACAAATCAAAAACTTTCTGTTAAAGAAGATGAAGACAATTTATTTATTGTTTTATCTTGTTCATTTAAAATGTTAATTGAATATAAATTATTTAGTAATTACGATGAAGCAAAAAATTATTTTGAAACTAATTGAATTAAAATGGTAAATTAAAAAAGCACAATTAGTGCTTTTTTAATTTCAAATTATTTGTCTAATTTAATTTTTACTGAAGGAGCCATAGTTGCAGAAATAACAATATTTTGTATATATGTTCCTTTAACAGCAGAAGGTTTTAATTTTTTAATTAAAGAAATTACTGTATTAGCATTTTCAACTAATTTATTAGTATCCATGCTTAATTTACCAATCATTGTATGTACAATTCCTGCTTTATCTGTTCTATAATTTGCTTTACCTTTTTTAAGTTCTTCTACAGCTTTTTCTGGTGTAGGTGTAACAGTACCTGTTTTTGGATTCGGCATAAGACCTTTTGGTCCTAATTTTTTACCATATTTACCTAAAAGAGGCATCATTGCAGGATCAGCAACCATAACATCAAAATCAAAATTGTCTTCTTTAATTTTGCCTTCTAATTCTAATCCATCAACCACTTGATCTGCACCAGCGGTTTTAGCTAATTTTTGTTTTTCTGGGTTATTAGTTACAACTAGAACTCTTACAGATTTACCAGTTCCATTTGGTAATAAAACTGATCCTCTTAATTGTTGTTCAGCTTTACGAACATCTAAATTTAATTTAAATACTAATTCAACTGAGCCATCAAATTTAGTGTATGAAGTTCTTTTAATTAATTCAATAGCTTCATTTAAATCATAAGCAACGCTTCTATCGAACGCTTCTCTAGCAGCTCTTATTTTTTTTCCACCTTTAAAAGCCATTATTTAATTTTCCCTTCATTTCAGCCTTCGATAACAACACCCATTTGTTTTGCTGTTCCGGCAATTGTTCTCATAGCTGCTTCTATATTATCAGTATTTAAATCAGGTAATTTATATTCTGCAATTTCTTTTAATTGTTCAACAGTAATTGTAGCTACTTTGTTAGCCTTTGATTTTGAACTACCGCTTTCAATTTTTGCAGCTTGTTTAATTTTAAAACTTGCAGGAGCGGTAAATAATCTAAATTCAAATGATTTATCTTTATAAACAGTAATTTCTACAGGAACTGGTTCATTTCCTCTTTCTCTTGTTGCGTCATTAAATGCTCTTGTAAAATCTGGCATATTAATACCAACACCAGCTAATGATGGTCCTGGTTTAGCTTGGCCAGCTAAAAATTGCAATTTACGAACACGAACAATATCAGCTTTTGATTTTGCCATAAATTTATCCTTTCGATATTGTGGTTTCTAGCGATACTTAATTCTCTCCCACTAGTAGAGGCAATAAACAAATTTAATCTATAAATTGCCTCTTAATTATAATAAAAATTATTTATTTAATAAATAAATCAGTAATTTTAATCTTAATAATTTTCAAAAATACCAATTTGTTTTCTTTTACTTTTTTCTTCAATATCTTGCAAATTATTAAGATATTTTTTTATTTTTACATCAGCAATATAAAAAGGACTTTTATGATTATAAATATCTATATATTTAATTCGTGCTAAACCATTTTTAATTAATTCACTAGCTAAATCTTCATTATTAGAATTAGTAATAATACAGACTTTTCTTTCATAAACATCATCTCTTAAATATAATATTTTAATTGGTTGCATTTTTAAGAACTTAGAAGTAAAGTTTTTAGCTTGTTTTGCATATTTTCAATCTTTTTTATTTGTTGAATTAATTTCTAAAGTATCAATAGCAAAAACTCTGATTGTTTCAATTTGATTATTAATAATTATTTTAAATGTATCGCCGTCATAATTATCAATAATTTTAGTAGTATAAATTTGATCAAAAGGTTTATTTAAAAAAGATTGATTAATACAGGAAAAAATTAAAAAAATCAAACTTAATTGAATTATTGCAATTATTTTTTTCATCAAATTTTATTTGTGTTTTTATTCAATATAATTTAAAAAAGAAAAAAGATAAACAAAACTACTTATTTTAAAAAAGTTAATAAAAAAGACATATCAATGTCTTTTAATTATTTCAAAATAATTCTAAAAATCTGATTAGATATAAAACCATTATAATGTAGTCATAGGCAAAATGAAAACCAATATAAATTCCGTTAACCAATATTTCTTTTCTTTTTAAATCTTGGTTTTGAATATTTTTAATTTCTTCATTTAAGCGACTTAAATAAATAAAATCTAAAATCATATAACTCAAGGTTACTAAAGTACCTAAAACACTAATAGCTATATATAGTAATTTATTAAAAACAAATCATGAAACTAATGATGTAATAATTAGTGCTACTACTAAAAAAATTATCATTATATAAAAGAATTTACTCTTAAAAAAATTAAAAGTTGCTAAAAAGCCTGCTAAAAACATAAAAAACGCTGGTATTAGAAAAATTAAAATTATTTGGCTTAATGTAAAAATACCTATAGTAAATTTAAAAGCAGGAATTATTAAAATTAAAGAAATAATACTCATCAAAAAGAAAGATAACAAAATAGTTCCAGTAATATTTAGTTTTCTTCTCATTCTATTGAATACAAACAAACCAATAATTAATAAAATGGCACTTGTGACCAATCAAGCAATTGTAATATTTCCTTGATTATATAGTGTATCAATGGCATTAGGTATTTTAATAACTGCAAACGTAAAAAGAAAAGCAAAAATTAAATCAATTGCAAATCACATCATCGCTGATCCAAAAAGTGATTGCTTTATATAACTTTTTTGTTTAACTTCAGTTTCACTATAACTTGTATTAAATTGTTTTTCTTGCATAAATTACTCCTCATTATCTTCATCTAATAAATCATCTTCTGTTTCCTCGATTGAAGCAAAATCATCTTTAAATTGCTTTAATGCATTTAAAGCATCAGTATTATTTTTATTTGTAAATTTGTCCATATTATTTTTGTTAAATTTTATTGGAATATCTTTTAAAATTAAATCATCTTCATCATCAGTATATAAAATTATAGGAATGATAATAGGTTTTCTTCTTTTTTCTTTATAAAAGAAATTTTCTAAACGATCACAAATTAATTTTTTTAATTCAACAACGTTTCATTCAGGCGTATTTTTAATGTAATATAATGCCGCACCATGAGCAATTCTTTTGGCTTCTTCAACTAATGTTAAGGAACCTTTAACATAAAAACTTCCTCTACTAATTAATGATGGTCTTCCGTTGATGTTATTATTTTTTCTATCTACAGTTAAAATAATACTTACAAAACCATTATTAGCTAAAGTTGTTCTTTCTTGTAAAATATTGTTATTTAAATTTAAAGCATTATTCCCGTCAATATAAACAGGTCCATAATTAACTTTTTCTTTTGTTTCATATATATTTTGATTAATTAAATTGTATACTTTTCCTAACTCAGGAATAATAATATTATTTTTTTTCACGCCATTTTTAATAGCACTTTGAGCATGAACTACGCACATACGATATTCACCATGATAAGGTAAGAAATATTTAGGTTTGGTTAATTGAAAAATTTTATCATGTTCATATTTATAAGCATGTCCAGAGGTATGTAAATAACCATCAACTCCATTTTCTTTCACTATTGCTCCAAGTTTAGTTAATCTATTTACTAATAATTCAATGACCATGCGATTGCCAGGAATGGGGGAAGAAGAAAAAATTACTAAATCGTCTTTTTCTATTCTTATTATTTTGTGTTTACTATAACTCATTCTGGATAAAGCAGCTAATTGTTCACCTTGACTTCCTGTAGTTAAAATTACTAATTTATCTTCAGGAGTATTTGCTACTTCTTTTTTGTCTATAAAAACTTTATCATCAACATCAATATATCCTAATTTTCTGCCTATTTTTATTCCTTGCACCATTGATCTACCAAAAGAAACAACTTTTTTATTTAATTTTTCAGCTAATTCAATTATAGCTTTTGCTCTTGTTAAATTTGAAGCAAATGCAGTAACAATAATTTTTTTCTTAGCTTGGCGCATGTATTTTTCAATATCTCTCAAAATATCATTTTCACTTGGAGAATGCATAGGACGCATGGCATTAGTCGAATCACTCATTAAAATGGTTAAACCTTCTTTACCCATTTTATCTAATTTAGCAAAATCAGTATAATGAGATCCAATAGGATTATAATCAAATCTAAAATCTCCAGTACACATTAAAGAACCATTAGGAGTGCTAATTCTAATACCAAAAGCATCAGGAATAGAATGTTGGGCGCTTCAAAAATCAACTTTACATGGCCCAAAATAATGAATAGCTTCTTTTTCAGTTTCAATAAATTTAACATTAGAATTAATTTTATTTTCTTCGAATTTATGTTTTAAATATTGAATCGTTATACGAGGAGCAAAAATTCTTTTAATATTAACTTGTTTAACTAAGTGAATAACTCCACCTATATGATCTTCATGTCCGTGGGTAATAAATAAACCTTCAATATAATTTTGTTTTTCCTTTAAATAACTATAATCAGGAATAATTCCTTTAATACCTGTTGTGGCAATATCGGCAAATTTAATACCAGCATCAATAATAAAAATATGTTTATCATATTCGATAACCATTGTAGATTTTCCAATTTCTTGTACTCCTCCAAGAGGAATTATTCTAGTTGGTTTCATTTGTCCTCGCTTAATAAATTAAATATTAATTGATATAAAAAAGCACGTTTGTTTAATTAATATTAATATTTTAATGCAAATATAAAAAAATATATAAAAAATGATCAAAATCATTCTAAAATTTTGATCATTTAAAATATCATAAATTTTTTTAATTTTGAGAATATGCATTTCTTTTATATTTTGCTAAAAAGATAATTACGTAATATAGGCTGAATACTGCTGTTAATGAACCTGAGAAAAATAATGAACCTAACGAAATTTTTTCAAGAACTATATAAATAATTGATTTAATTAGTAAATCATTATCATAAATTTTAGGAACATATTCTTCATAAATTTGATCTGGAGCCACACCCTGGTCAAAATAAAGATCTTTCTGATAAATAATAGTTTCAGTTTTAATTAGATTAAAGAACAATGAATAAAGAATTAATGATAAGATTAAAAAGAAAACAAATAAAAAATAATAAGAAAGAATAGTTTTATTTTTGTTAATATTTTCACTATTTATTTTCTTATATCTATATAAAAAATATAACATTAATAAATATTTAATTTTTAAATTGTTATTAAAGACAAAGTAAATTTTAGTAATTATTAGATATACAAAAATAAATAAAGATAAAAATCCACAGAATAAAAAATTCTTATATATTCCATAAGTAGAATAATCATTTAAATCTGCTTGCTGTTTAATAATAAATGGCAAAGCAATTAATAAAGTTGTTAATATACAAAAAATAATTTGACTAATATTTAGAATTAATAATTTAATTTTTCAATGCATAGTTAAATATTTTTTCTTTCAATAGTATATGTAAATGCAATATCATTGTGTTTATAATTCGTATATTTATTTACATATCTAAACGTATAATTTCCATCTTTTTCAGCAGTGTATTTTATAAATTCAACATTATGAGTAGTTGAATTAGATGAAAAAACTAATTTGTTTTCAGAATCATAAAGTTCTAAATCAAAATCATTAGTCACATTTATGTATTCTTCTGGATTATTTATGATTTTCATTGAATTATTTTTTATATTGTAATTTTCTGTAACTGAGTGAACAACAGGACCTCTTAGTCTTCTTATTCTTTTTTTGACACCAACTAAATTGTCAACAGTTTTTGCATTATATTTTTTAAAATTTTCTGTTATTTCTGGAGTAGTTTCTCATGACAAAGCACCTCTTATTGTTTCACCTTTTTTCACTGAAAAAGTAGTTAACAATTTAGAGTAATTTTTTGGCATGGGTTCATGTCAATATCTTTTATAATAAATTAAATTTTTAAACGCTTGATCTAATTTATCATAATCAAAAATACCTACACCATTAAAACCTATTGTTTCATTATTTTTATTGTTACTTAAAGTTGATGCTGATAATGTTGATAATGCAATTATATTGTTTTTACCTAAATCATATTTATCTTTATACGCTTGTAATGTATAAGAAAGTATTCCAGATATAAAAGGAGCAGAAAAACTAGTACCATTAAAAATTTCATAGTTGTTATCTTCGAATGTTCTCTGCGCTAATAATGTAACTTGTTTTCCTGTTTTCGCATTATATGAAGAATAATAGGCCTTATTTTTATTTATATCGTTCGCTCCAACTACAATTATATTATTAGCCAATTTGAAGCCATTTAGATAAGTATTATCATTGCCGGCAGAAACTACAAATATTACTTCAGGATATTTTTTAGCATAACGATCAAGGAGTCATGCAGAATAGTTATATGCAAAATTATAATCCTTCGGATTCTTCTCTCCGAATGACATATTAATAATATTAACCTTTTCTTTTAAAAGATCTTCTAATTCAGTTCAATAATTTTCTGTTTTCTTATAAACGGACGAATATAATTCTACATTTGGATTAACACCATCTAATCCAGCAATTATAGAAGCAACTCTTGTGCCATGTTTTGTTTCTGTTCCTTTATATTTATTAATAATTTTAGTATTGTAAATATTTTTATTAAAATATGTTTGATTTTGTGAATCAATATGGTTTCTTACTTCTAAAATACCAACTTTTATTTTGTTTTTACTATTTTTAAATTTATCTATTAATTTATACCTATCATCTTTATTAAAATTGTTAACATCAAAATATTTTTGATAATACGATCTTTCTATTCTTACTGGCAATTTATTTATTTGATTTATGTTATTTTCTATAAATTTATTATTTTCTTCAAAATAAAATTCAATCATTTCATTTTCGTTTAAAAAGTTATAAATTAAATAATTATTTTTATGATCAGTTAAATTAATAAAAATTATATTTAATATATCACTAAATTTAAAAGTAGAATTAATATTGTTTTTTTCTATTAAGTTAAATAATTTGATTTTCAATTCTTGTATTTGATTATTATTAAGATTATCTTTTAATTCAGCAATTAAAGTTTTAGAATATTGTTTGTTATTCAATTCAATTTGATCTTGTTTATGATCAACATTTGTTGTAATATTATTAGCAAAAGATGCAGAAAATAGACTTAGAGATCCTAAAATAATTGAAAAAAAAGTTATTTTTTTCATAAGCCCCCTTTAAGTTTTTAAAAATATCATGAAATAAAAACAAAAGAGTTTATGCTTTTTAAGAGAGTTATATATTTGAAAATATTTAAGTTAAAAAAATAACTTTTTTTACTCATTGATTAAAATATACTACTTTAAAATATACAATTTTTTATTTTGAAATTCCAAAAAATATTTACAATCAATTTTTTTAAAATTTTATGAATTATTTTGACAAATTAAAATAATACTTTATTAATAATTATTAATTATAATTATTTTAGTTAAGGATAACAATGAATAAAAAAACAATAAATGTTAAAAAGATTATTAATAAATTTCAAATTAATATTATTAATCAAGATCAAGATTTGTTATATCGAAATATTTTAGATCCAGATGTGAAACAACTTGGTTTAGAATTAGCAGGTCAAATGACAACTAATCAATATTATAAAAATGTTATTTGCTGAGGAACAGCTGAATCACTTTATTTTAAAAAAATAGGTAAAAAATCTTCTTATGAAATTATTGATAAAGTTCTAAGTATTGAGCCTCCTTTGTTAATACTTTCTAAAGGGGTAAATCCTCAACATCAAAAGTGAATAATAGATATAGCTTCAAAACATAAAATACCTGTTTATTGTGCCCCTATGTCTACTGCTAGTGTTATGACAACTATAGGAACATATTTAACTGATTTTTTTTCAAAAGAAGAACAAGTACATGGTTGTTTAGTTTCAATTGGTGGAACAAGAGTTTTAATAGTTGGTAAAAGTGGAGTAGGTAAAAGTGAAGCAGTATTAGAACTTTTACAAAGAGGACATATTTTTATTAGTGATGATGCAGTTTTAATTAAACACATAGGAGGCAATTTTTATGGTACTTCACCAGCTTTGACAAAAAATTTTATAGAAGTAAGAGGTATTGGATTAATTGACGTTAAATATACATATGGTATTAAGGCAGTGGCTCAAGGGGCTGTAATTGATTTAGTTGTAGAATTAGTAGTTCCTGAAGGTCAACAATTTGATCGCTTAGGCATAGATTATTTACGTTATCCAATTTTAGATAGCTCTATTGTAAAAACACAAATTCCAATTAGAAATGGTTTTTCTGCTGCTTCTTTAATTGAAGCTGCAGTAAGCACTTTTTTAGCTAGAAAAGAGGGCATAAGTGTCTTAGAACAATTAGAAGAAAGGAGAAATAATTTAAAAGATGAATAATTTAGCAGATGTATTTTTTCGTCCCGGTGAAGGGGGTATATTATTAGAAATAGGCTCTTTTTCACTGAGAACTTATTCACTTACATTATTTTTAGGAATACTTGCTTCAATTTTTACTATTAGTATTTTTTGGAAAAGACAAAATTATAAATTTGAGTACTTATCTACTTTAATTTTAATAACTATTCCTACTGCTATAATTGGTGCAAGGCTTTGAGATTTGGTCGAAGAAGCTATTAATCCACAAAGTAATTTTGATTTTAGTCGTTGATATGCTATTTGAGAAGGTGGATTAAGTATTCAAGGTGGTGTAGTTTTAGCTTTTTTATGTGATTTTATTTATGTTTATACTAAAAGAGATGTCATTGATATAAGAAAAACTGCTTCCATGATTATTCCTACTATTTTAATTGGTCAAGTAATAGGAAGATGGGGGAATTATGCTAATCATGAACTTTATGGTAAAGTTGATTGAGATGGATCAAGTGTTTTAATCTTTGGTAAAAATTTTGCTCAAAATCTTTTTATAAGCGATGCTGTTTCAGATTCTTTGAATGTATCAGCTTTATATAGATATCCATTATTTTTATATGAAAGTTTAGCTAATTTAGTTGGATATTTAATTATTGTTTGGGTTATAAATTGATTAGGTTTATTAAAACCAGGATCTTCTGCTGGTTTATATTTTATATGATATGGATTAGTGAGAATGGCAATGGAACCTTTAAGAGAAAATTCTTTTAACATTTATGTTTTTGCTTCAATAGGTTTTGTAATTGCAGGATTAATTGCTTTGATATATTTTGAATTTATTAGTAAAGTTCATTATCTTAAAATTAGAAAAAAATATTATTTTGATTATGTTTATGCGCACAAACAAATTTATGTAGATCATATTAATAAAACTCGTTTTTTTAAAACAAAAAGAACAAAAGAAAAATTAACCATTAATACTTTAAGGGGGTAAAATGCAAAAAAAATATGATGTTTTGATTATAGGAGCTGGACCTGGAGGGTTAAACGCAGCATTATATGCTTCAAGATCTAATTTATCAGTAGCATTAATTGAAAAAGGTGCTCCTGGTGGCAAAATGACTAAAACGTCTAAAATAGAAAATTGATTAGGTTTTGATATGATAGATGGCTTTGAATTATCTACTAAAGCTTATCAACATGCTATTTCTTTTGGTGCTGAACATATTTATGGTAATGTACTTAAAATAATTAAAAATAATGATGATTTATTTGAGACTCATTGTGAAGATGGACAAATTTATTATTCTAAAAAAGTAATTATTGCTAGTGGCATGAAAGAAAGAGAACCAAAATGAATAGAAAATTATCCTAAATTTGAATTTAGAGGCATCAGCTTTTGTGCTACATGTGATGGACCATTATATAAAGATAAAAATATTTTAGTTTTAGGTGGTGGAAATAGCGCAGTAGAAGAATCAACATTTTTAGCTAAATTAGCAAATAAAGTTTTCTTAATTGTTAAAGATGATCATTTTATTGCCGAAGCAAGGTTAGTAGATGAATTAAAAAAATTAGATAATGTTGAAATTTATTTAGAGCATGAAATAAAAGCCTTACATGGAGAAAATCAAATAGAAAAAGCTATCATTGTAAATAAAAATAATGAAGAAAAAATATTAAATGTAGAAGCTTTTTTCCCATTTATTGGTTTTGTTCCTTCAAATGAATTTTTTAAAGACTTAAATATTACTAATGAGTTTGGTTTTGTTATAACAGATGAATTTATGCAAACTAATATTAATGGTTTATATGCTATTGGTGATATAAGAGATAAAAAAATTCGTCAAATTGTTACAGCAGCATCAGATGGAGCAATTGCTGCTAAACATATTGTTGATAATTTATAATTTTTTCAAATAAAAATAATTTTTTATATTAAAATATTAATATTATTTGTTGTTATTTAAATATTAAATATTTGAAAGGAGTCCTTAATGTCAAGAGTAGATCAAATTACTGGAAAAGGTCCATTAGTTGGCAATAAACGTTCACATGCTTTAAATGCTACTAAACGTAAATTTAATGTTAACTTACAAAAATTAACAGTAGTAATTAATGGTAAAAAAACTACTTTAAGAGTTAGTGCTAAAACAGCAAAAACAATTAAAAATAAAGGCTTTAACCTTTCAGCTTAAGTTGAATAATAAAAAAACTTCTTGTTTTAGAAGTTTTTTATTTATCTTTTTTATTTATTTATTATAATAAATAAAATGCTTGGTGTCAAGCACAAACGCTTGACAGAGGAAAAGGAGAAAAATGGTTAAAATTAGATTAAAAAGATTAGGAAGTAAATTTAACGCTCATTATAAAATTGTAGCAGCTGATGCACAGGCTCCAAGAGATGGAAAATTTATTGAAGCTTTAGGTCAATATAATCCAAGAAGTAAAGAATTTTATTTAAATGAAGAAGCAACACAAAAATGAATTAATAATGGTGCTCAATTGACTGAAACTGTTTATAACTTGTTTAGAAAACACGGATTAAATCAAAAATTTCAAAAAAATAAATAATAGTTAAGTATGAAAATTAATTTTTTAACTTTGTTTCCAAAATATTACTTACCATTTATTGAAGAATCTATAATTAATAAAGCAATAGAAAAAAAACAAGTTGATATTGATATTATTGACTTTAGATTATTTTCTAAAGATAAACACCATAAAGTAGATGATGAAATATATGGTGGTGGGCATGGATTACTTTTACAAGTTGAACCCATTGATTTAGCTTTAGATTCTCTTAAAAATAGAGGAGGATATAAAATTTTAGTTTCTCCGCAAGGTAAAACTTTTAATCAAAACATGGCAAATAAATTATCCAAATATTCAGAAATAACTTTAATAAGTGGACGTTATGAAGGTTTTGATGAAAGAGTTGTTGAATTAGTTGATGAAGAAATATCTATTGGAGATTATGTTCTTACAGGTGGCGAATTACCATCAATGATTATAGCTGATGCTATTATTAGATTAATTCCAGGAGTAATTAATGAATTAAGTCATCAAAATGATTCTTTTCAAAATGATGGTTTATTAGATTATCCTCAATATACAAGACCTAGAGAATATAAAAATATGAAAGTGCCTGAGGTTTTATTTAGTGGTAATCACAAAGAAATTGAAAAATGGAAACAAAAAGCAAAATTAGAAAAAACAATCAAAAATCGTCCAGATTTATTGAAAGGTAAAAAATGAGAAAAAATTTAATTGAATTAGTAGAACAAAGTCAATTACGTAATGATCATCCTGATTTTCGTGTGGGAGATAATGTAAAAGTTCACGTACGTATTCGTGAAGGTGAAAAAGAACGTATTCAAATTTTTGAAGGATTAGTAATTTCTAAAAAAGAATCAGGAACACGTGAAACCTTTACAGTTAGAAAAATATCTTTTGGTATTGGTGTTAATAGAACTTTTCCACTTCATTCACCTTTAATTGCTCAAATAGAAGTTGTAAGATCTAATAAAGTTCGTCGTTCAAAACTTTACTTTATGAAAAATAGAAGCGGTAAATCAGCAAGACTTAAAGAAATTAAACGTTAATTTTATAATTATTTATCCAAGCAAAAAGACATTTTACATAATGTCTTTTATTTATAATTTTATTTAGCTAAACAATAAATTTTTAATGTTTTTATATGATAATCTATGAATTGGACAAATACCATGTATTTTAATTTTTTCTAAGTGTAATTTCGTACCATAGCCTTTATGTTTATCAAAATGATATTGAGGATATAAATTATGATAATTTAGCATAATTTTATCTCTTGTTACTTTGGCTAAAATAGAAGCTGCAGCCACATTAATGCTTTTTTGATCACCTTTAATTAAATTAATTTGTTTTATATAATCAATATTTAATTTTTCAAAATCTGTAATTATTAAATCACATTTATTTTTTAATTTATTGCAAATTTTTTCCATTCCATCAATGGAAGTTTGCTTAGGATTATTTAAATCAACATATAAATTATCTAAAATTATTATTTCATAAAATAATGCATCTTTTACAATAATTTGATAAATATTTTCTCTTTGCTTTAAACTTAATTGTTTAGAATCTTTAATTAAATTATTTTCATAATTTTTAGGTAAAATAACTCCTGCTATTACAATTGGCCCAGCACATGCACCTCTTCCTGCTTCATCTAAACCCAAAATATTAAAATATTTATCTCAATAATCATTTTCTATTCTATTCATGATTTAATTATAAAAAACAACATTAATAATATGTTATTTTTATTAATAAATCTAATATAGAGACAAACAAAATATTTATATTTTTTATATTCACACAGTAAATACAAATAAAATGTTAATATAATTAAATAAATAAAAAATATTTTCACAAAGAGAAAAAATGAAAATATGAAAATTTGTTATAGGCGCTTTGCTTGTAAGTAGTATTAGTGTTACCACTGCTATTACAGCAATTTGCACTACCACTAATAATGATAAAACTGTTGCCAAAGAAAATGAAAATAAATATGCTAATCGTAATGTCGGTGAAATAGATACTAAATGAAATATACCTAAATATGCTGATTACACTAATTTAGAAATTAAAGACAGTTGAAATTGGTATGAAACAGATAAAAAAAAGAAACTTTTTTAAGACATTATAAAGAACGCGCACGTAATTATGTTTATGCTCATATGCAACAACGAGACGAATTAAAAAAATATGACAAAATAACACAATAAAATAAACACATTTTTCAAAAACATAGGGGAAAATAAATAAAGCGAAAAAAGGATACAACAATATTGTCGATTCATTATTTGATAATTACAAATATTATTTAAGTGGTTATTGATTTAAATATTACGAAAATGAATATAAACAACAAAATAATCTCTCTTAAAAGAATTTTTTTTATGCCGTTTTCTACTGCGTAATAATAAAAATTTATTAAAAAAGTTAACTTTCAAAAAAGAAAAAAGAAAATGATTATTTTATATAAAAGAATTTAAGAATTATTAGATTTATTACATGAGATATTAAATTTTATAATATAAACTTTACAAAATATTATCGTATGTTTTAAAAATTAAATGAATAATTAGTACTCAAGTAAATTTTGATAATTTATATTAATTTTAAGATTAGATAAAGCAAAAAAGTATTAATTGTTGACAAGTTAATAAATAAAAAATAGCATTTAGATATTTATGCTATTTTTTATTTAATGTTTTTAATATTGTTTCAATTATTTCATCTCTAGACATTTGTTCATAACCACTGATATATAATTTTTGAGCAATTTCATAAAGAGTAGTATTATTTAATTCACTTAATTTTTTACGTTCTTGATTAATTTTTATTTCTTCTTCAGTTAAATTTTCATTTGCTTGAGTTGTACTCTTACTTTCAGTTATATTATCAGTAGCATTATTTTCTTTATTATCTTCATAAAAAACATTAGCATTACCAAATATATTTTTAAAAATATTATTTAAATCAGTTGGGTTATTTTTCAAAAATTCCTCTGTTTTTTTAAGATTTTCATATTGGTTTATTCTTCAAGAAGTAATTTTCAATTTTTTTAAACGACTAACAAAAACAATGTACATAAGAGCAAGTAATAAAGGCAAAATAATATTTATTATAAATAATGAAGATAGAATTGGAAAATTAATAAAATCAATTACTAATTTAAATCTAACTAATTGATAAATTAACATAACAATTTTATAGATTACATATAAATATAAAATATTATTAGCAAGAGTTGACAGATATAATAAACTTTTTTTCTTAAATACATCTTTAAGAGAATATATATATTTTGCTGTCATGGCAAAAGAAATAATTAATAATATACTACTTGAAATTAACTCGCCATTAAAATTATTGTGTGCAAAATTTAAAATAACATTTGGTTCAGCGTTAGTAATATTATTATTAGAAACACTTTGATATACCTCATTTATATACTGAGTTTTAAAAATAATTAAAATAGCAAAAAGTGTGCTAAAAAATAAAATAATAAAAATAAATACGCTTAAAGATCCGAATAAAAAATACCTTAAATAAGGTTTTTCAAATTTACTTCAAAAATCCTTAATTGTTTTAGCTTTAGAATATTGATTACTATAGGCATTTTGAAAAAATTTTTTTAAATTCATAACACTCCTTATTTTATTGATATAAAGATTCAAAGTTATAATCTGCAATATAAAATTCTTCAGGTACAGGTGCAAAAACTTTTATTTTTTGTTGAGTTATTGGATGAATAAAATCCAATTTATAAGCGTGTAATCTTTGATTAAAATTATCTATTTTTTTTCCATAAGTTTCATCACCAAAAACTGGATGTTTTAAATATGCTAAATGTACTCTTATTTGATGAGTTCTACCCGTTTCTAATTCACATTCGATTAGTGATAAAGGTTTTTTTTCATAATAAAAGGTTTTTAATAATTTAACATTAGTAATAGCTTCTTTACCATCTTTATTAACTTCAATTAATTTTCGATTACTTTTATGGCGATTCAATGGTAAATTAATTTTTAAATTTTTATGTTCTAAAAGTCCATCTATAATAGCTAAATAGGTTCTTTTAATTTGATGTTTTTTTAATTGTTCACTAAGTAAATTATGAATATGATTATTTTTAGCAATAATTAATAAACCGCTGGTATCTTTATCAATTCTATGAATTACACCCGGTCTAAGCAAACCATTATTATCTGATAAATTATTTTTAAAATGATAAAGTAGACCATTAACTAAAGTGTCATTATAATGTCCAGGAGCAGGATGGACTACTAAATTAGATGATTTATTTAAAATTACTAGATATTCATCTTCATAAATAATATTTAACGGAATATTTTTAGGTTCAATTTTAATCTCTTTATCTAAAGTTTTCAAAATAGTAATTATTTGACCTTCATTAACAATAAAATTACATTTTCTAACGTTAATTTCATTGTTAACATTAACTAACCCTTCAAGAATTAAAGTTTTGGTATCATTACGAGTTAAGTGTGAATTATCAGAAATATACTTGTCAATTCTTTCTTTATATTTAACTTCCAGTTTTATCATGCTATTTATTATATAAGAAAAATATCAAAAACTGTTTTATTTTTAGCAATAAAACAGTTTAAGTGATAATTATTATAAGTTAAAATACATTTTATTTAAGTCTATTGATGTATCTTTATAGAAAATAATTTGAATCTTTTGATTAATTAAATATTTTAAAAGTATTTTTTCTTTTTCTGTATTGATAGTTAAATAAATTTTATTTTCTTTTTCATCAATTTTATTTTTTATTCTGTTTTCTATTAAAAATATTTGCAAAAGTTTATTATTTGAGGTTTTGATTTCTTTATTATACTCTAATTGTTTTAATTTATCTTTTACTGAAATACTTTCAATAACTTCACCATTTTTTAAAACTGTATAACTATCAATATATTGTTCTAATTCACTGATAATATGACTGGAAATTAAAATTGTTTTACCTTCATTATTTAAAGTTTTTAATATTTGAAAAAAATCTAAACGAGTAGAAGGATCTAAATTAGAAGCAGGTTCATCTAAAATTAAAATTTGAGGATCATTAAGTAAAGCTTGAATTAATAATATTTTCTTTTTTTGTCCTGAAGACATAAAATAAGCGCTTTTATTTAATTGTTCTTTATCCATTTTAATTTTTAAAAGTAAATCATCAATTTTGTTGATAACTTCTTTTTTGTTGATTTTATTTAATTTACCCATTTCTATTAAATATTCAAGTGCAGTTAAATTTTTAGGAAAAATAGCGATTTCTGGAATATAACCTATTAAATTACGACTACTAATTTCACTATTTTTTAATTGATTAATGTAAATATGACCTAATATTGATTTATAAAATCCTAAAATTGATCTGATAGTAGTAGTTTTACCAGCTCCATTATCACCAATAAAACCATGAAATTGACCTTTTTTTACTTCAAAAGTGACTTTATTTAAAGCTATTTGGTTTTCTTTATTTTTATTTTTAAAAATTTTAGTCAAATTTTGAATTGATAATGCTATATTCTCATTTGGTATGATTGGTGGAATAGCTTTTATTACTTTTTTCAATGTTTTAATTTTTTTGTTTATTTTAACAATATTACGCATTTTATTTATAATCCTTTTTAATAGTTATTCATCATCCTAAAAAAGTAAAAATTCCGCCAAGAGATAAAGGTAAAACAATTGCTAACCATAAAGGAAAATCACTTTGACGATTATAAACTAAAATATTATTTTTAACTAATACAGGATTAATAATACTTTCAGATAATAAAACATTAATAAATTCAACATTTTGCATCATTGGATCAATATCCTCTAAAAGAAGAACCAATTCATTATCTGCAACAACTTTTAGAGCTAACATTATTGCTGTTGAATTATAAATAATTTCTTCTAGTTGTTTTGCAAAACGTTTTAAATTTTCTTTTCTTTGCTCATTGTTTCATTGTACAATTGGATTTTCACTATCATTTATATTTTGTTTGAATAAATTTTCAAAAATTGTAACAAAATTAGTTACTAATTTATTAACTTCTTGATTCGTTTTAATTGTATTAAGAAAATCAAGAAAATTTTCAATTGCCAAAACTTTAATATTTTGCTGATTGATTAATTCATTTTTTATTAGCATTTGTGTATCGATTATGTTGTTATCATATAATTTATTTATTTGAGAAGTAAAATTTAAATTTAATAATTTTAAATTATCTAAATCATTATCATATTTTTTAATTGAATTAGTAGGATCGTAATTATTAAAAGAAAAGAAACGATTAGTAGATAAATTATTAAAATAATTTCTAATAATTTCTATATCATAAGTAAATATTATATAGTTTATTAAATTATTATCTTTATCAATTAATTTAATAAAATAATTTCCATCTTGATTTAAAGCAACGCTTTTTAATTTGCTAAAATCTAATTCATTATTTTGATTTATTAATGGTATATAATCATAATTTCCAAAAGCATTTTCCTTTGTATAATTAGGATCTAAAGCTCCCATTATTCTTAAAAAATACTCAGTATAATTTAAATATTTTACTTTATTATAAAAATTGTTTTTATTATCATCTAAAGCATTAAGTAAAGTTTTAGTATTGGCAAAAGGATTATCAATATATTTTTTGAATTCTGTATAAGTTTGAGATATACCTTTATTTCTAACTGGCAATAAAAAATCATTATTTATATTATTTTTAATGTTGTCGATTTGATTATTTGTTTTTTGTGCATCTTTATTTGGTGAAATAATTAAATTATTAGTTAATTGATTGGTTGTTCTAATTTCACTAATTAAATAATTATTCTTAAGGACTAGAAAAAGAAAAACAATAACAAATGGAACAATTGCTAAAACAATTAGAAATTGTTTATAATCTGCAAAAGCTTGTATAAATAAAGCCAAACCAATAATAAAAATAGAGGCTAACAGAGAGGCTAAAAAAGTAGCCAAGGTCATTTTTAAACCGTACAATATCGGAACAACAGGATAAAGAAATAAATAACTTAAAAAATTTCCTAATGTAAAAATAGTTAATGAAAATAACATTCCAAGAGAAATAGCTATAGCATTAATAAAATAAATTTTGCTTCGACTTATAGGTTTAGAAAAGAGCATAATTTCCAAACCTTCTTGTCGATATTTGTAAAATATAGTAATACCAATAAAATTAACTAAAGCAAATATAGATAACATTGTAAAAATACCGGAAATATTCATAACAAAAGATGAACTAAGTTGTTCAAAAGTGTTAGGTGAATCTTTAGTCATTAAATATAATAAGATTCTAGATAAAATAAAAATAATAGTTAATAATATAGGACTTATGTAAGTAGATTTATAACGAAAATAAATTTTTAATTGAGTTTTAAGAAATGACATATTAATCAATTAATTCCTTTAAAGTTTTGCCTAATCCGCCTTTTTTATAATTATATTTGCTAATAAAATCTGCGTTTTGTTTAAATATTTTATTGCTATTTTTCATAGCTATTAATTTTCCAATTTTATTTTTAGTTGTCAAATCGTTTAATGTATCTCCTACATGTCAACAATTTTGAGGATTTATATTTAATTTTTGGCAAATTAATATTTCAGCTTCACCTTTAGTACATTTTTCCGCTGTAACTTCAATAATAGAATTATTTTTGCCAGAAAAAACCGCTGTAATTTTTATATCAAAATATTGTTTTAAAAGTTTGTAAAAGTTATTTAGTTTTCTTTTACTAAAATGTCAGAAAATAATTTTATATACTGCAAGATTAAAATTGATTTGATCATATTTGTTTAAGTTATGTTTTAAAAATAAAAAAGAAAATTTATGTCAAAAATTATTTGAATAAGTTTGATTTTTAAAATCAGAATTGATGATTGAAAGAATTTTATATTTTTGAGCTAAATTAATAATTTCCTTGAATATTGATTTATCTAATGTTTTATCAAAAATTATTTCATCATTAAGCATTACTTTGCTTCCGTTTCAAAAAATTATATTTTTTTCTAAATTTAATTCTTTGTTAATATTAAAAGTTTTTTCTAGCATTCCTCTTCCAGTAGAGATAATAACTTTGATATTTTTCTTTTGCAATTGAGAAATAATTGTTTTGTTATATTGACTTATTAAATTATTTTTGGATTTTTTTTGATCTAAAGTTGTGCCGTCAAGATCGATAAAAATAATATCGGGTTTTTTTAACATATTTATAAATTTATTTGTCCTTTTATTCTTTTTTGATCATAATCAATTTCAACAATTTTAACTTTTATATTATCACCAGGTTGAAATGTATCGTGAATATTTTCTATTGGTTTTTCGTTGATAAAAATTTTTGATTTATGAATAAAAATTGTCTCCTTTAATCCAATATAAGCAAAAATGGCAAAATCAGTAATATTTAAAATTGTTGCATCAATTAACATATTAACTTCTAAATCGTTTAAATTAAGAATATTATCTTTAATTTTATAACCTTCCTTTTCATTTCTTATATCTTTAGTAGGATTAATTAAAGCTTCTATAATTTGCTCTATATCGTATTTATTACTATTTAATTGTTTTATTAATTGATTTTTATCGATATGATTTAATTTATTTTTATCCAAATTATTTAAATCTAATTCTAAAATTTTGACAATTTGATTAGCTAATGCATAATTTTCAGGGTGAATGGAAGTGCGATCAAAATAATTTTTTGAATTATGAATTCTTAAAAATCCTATTGCTTGTTCGTAAGCCTTTTTTCCCATTCCTTTAATTTTTTTTAATTCTTCTCTGGATGAAAAAATTTGATTATTTTTATATTCCATAATATTTTCAACAATTCTTTTGTTCAAACCAGAAATATGATAAAGAATATCTTTAGTAGCACTATTTACATCAACACCTACCAAATTAACAACTTTATTTACTTTAAAATCTAATTGTTTAGATAATTCTTTTTGATTTAAATCATGTTGATACTGACCCACTCCAATAGATTTAGGATCAATTTTAATTAGTTCATTTAAAGGATCTTGGAATCTTCTACCAATGTTAATTGCTGATCTTTCTTCAACGCTCAAATCGGGGAATTCTTTTATAGCTGATTCTGATATAGAATATACGCTAGCTCCAATTTCTGAAACTATTGCATAACCTATATTATTTTGATTATTAAGTTTTCTCTCTTGTATGATTTTAGCAATAAATTCTTCTGTTTCTCTTGAAGCTGTACCATTGCCAATTACTATAATATCTATTTTAAATTTATCTAAAAGTTTATTAATTATTTCTTGAGATTTAATTATTTGTTTTTGTGGTTCATGAGGATAGATTTTTTCAATTTTTAAAACTTTTCCATTTGGATTTAAAATTGCTATTTTGCAACCATGAGCATAACCAGGGTCAATAGCCAAAATAGTTTTATTTTTTACTGCTGGTCATAAAAGCATTGTTTCGATTTGATTTGCAAAAATCTTAATGGCTTGTGTTTCTGCTCTAGAGAATAAATCATTTTTAATTTCTCTAATAATTGAAGGATATATTAGTCTTTCTAAAGAATCGATTAAAGCTTCATAAATAATATTACCCGTTGATTTAATTTTAAATAATTTGTTGTTTAAATTATATTTAATAATTTTTTCGTTAAATTCTATATTATAAGTGATAATCTTTTTTTCTTCAGCCCTGTTGATTGCTAAAATTCTATGATTTTCAATTGATGCAACTTTTTCTTTATGATCATAATAATTAATAAAAATTTGTTTTTCATCATTAGCGTCTTTTTTCTTTTTAGTAATAATTCAACCATAATTAAAAATTTGCTCTTTGACAAAAGTTCTTATATCTATATCTTGAGAAATTCATTGACTGATGATGTATTTAGCTTGTTCAATAGCAAAATCTACTGAAACAACTGTTTCATTTAAATATTTATTAGCTTCTTTAAAAGGATTAAATTTATCATCATTGGCGTCAAAAATACTTCTAGCTAATGGTTCTAATCCTAATGCAATAGCTTCACTGGCTTTTGTTTTTTTACCTATTTTAAAGGGTTCGTAAATATTTTCTAACTCAGCTTTTGTTTCCACATTTTCTATTTTATTTTTTAATTCTAAAGTTAAAAGTTTTGCTTCATTTAGTTTATTTAAAATAGTTTCTTTTCGTTTGTTTAATTCAATATCATATTGATATAAATTATCAATTTCTTGAATTTGTTCTTCATTTAATCCTTGCGTTTGTGATTTTCTATATCTTGCAATAAAGGGAACTGTGGCACCTTGAGATAATAATTCTAAAACAGTTTGTACTTGTATTTCACTTAATTTTATTTTTTTTGCAACATTTTTAATAGATATATTCATAATTTTATTTCCCTCAATAAATATATTTACATTATACTTTTTTAATATTTTTTTAGCTTTAAGATTAATATTAATTATTTAATATTTTTATATATCAAATGTTTTATAATTCTAATATATGAATGATAAAAACGAAAGGAATAATATGTTAAAAAATTATGAAACTTTCTTAGATGAAAACTACGAACATTTTAGAAAGAACGTTGTTGATTACAATCTTAAAAAAGATTCTAAATATGTTCTTCATATAGTGTTTTCATTTCTTTCATTATTAATGGCTATTTGAATGGTTGTTTTGTTAGCTGTGGCTATATTTAATTATCAATTAGCTCCAAATAATGTTGTTAGATGAGTATTAACTATTGCAACTATAGTTTTTGTAATTATTTCCTTAATTACAGCAAGTTGAACTATATCAAGAATTAAAAAAGTTAAAAATAATTATGTTGTTAAAAGTGAGGATTTACTTTTAAAACCAGCTTATGAATTAGCTGGAATGAAATATGAAGGTAAAGGTCCTTATCCACGTAAAATTCAAGCTTTTGATGAAGAAGTATTTACTAAATCAACTACTAAATGAGATTCTTTAGATTGAGTAACTGATTCACTTATGTTATCTGAATTACCTAAAGATGCAAATTTAAAATTTGTTTTAGGACATGTTTTTTACAATAAAAATAATGAAACTAAAGATAAGTGAAAAATTCAAAATATAAGAATAGGTGTAAGTGACCAAGATGTTGATGGCCAAATTTTAAAAACTAATTCTTATTTATTTATGGAAGGCAAAATTCACGGTCGTAATTTTGAACAAAGTTATTTATTCGGTCCAAAATTTCCATTAAATTTCTCATTTCCTTTAGAAGAATCAATTATTTATAATTTACATACAAAATATCAACTTTTATCAGATGTTGAAAAATTAAATGAAGAAGGTTTTGAAAATATTATTCACTATGTAGAAGAATTAAATCTTTGAGACAAAGGTTTTGGTTTTTATATAGATAAACATCAAAATAAAATTTATTCATGAATAAAATTAGATAGAGAATTATTCAAATGACAAGATGAAGAATATCCAGCTCACAATATTTTAAGAGATGTTTATTTAATTGATTTACTTCAAAATTTACCATTACAGTTAGATTAATTTAATATAATGAAGCGCAAAATTTAAAATATTTTGCGCTTTTTATTATTATTCTTTTAAAACTTTTCAGATGATTATTATTTTAATGTTGTAATATTTTAATTATGAATAATAAATATGATGCATCTAGCATACAACAACTTAAGGGTTTAGAAGCTGTTAGAAAACGTCCAGGAATGTACATAGGTAGTACTGATATTAATGGTCTTCATCATTTAATATGAGAAATTGTTGATAATTCTATTGATGAAGCCTTAGCAGGATTTGCAAATGAAATTAATGTAACTTTAACAAAAAATAATTCTGTTATTGTTGAAGATAATGGAAGAGGAATACCGGTAGGAAAAACTCCTTCTGGAAAATCTGCTGTGGAGTTAGTTTTTACTGAATTGCACGCTGGAGGAAAATTTAATGAAGGAGCATACAAAACTTCAGGCGGATTACATGGAGTGGGATCGTCTGTGGTTAATGCTTTAAGCAATAAACTAATTGCATGAGTGTACAGAGATAAAAAAATTTATGAAACTATTTTTGAAAATGGTGATCATATTATTCAAAATACTAAAGAAAAAGGCAAAACTAATAAACAAGGTACAAAAATTGAATTTTGACCTAATTATTCAATTTTTAAAAATGCAAAATTTAATTTTGATATCATAATGGAAAGATTGAGAGAAAGTTGTTTTTTAATTAATAATTTAAAAATTAAATTAACTGATGAATTTAAAAATAAAACAATTGATTTTTATTATTTAGAAGGTTTAAAAGAATTTATTAATTTTATAAATAATTCCAAAGAATCAATTAGTGATATTTATTCTTTTAATGATTCAAAAAATGACATTGAAGTAGATTTTGCCTTTCAATATACAGATAGCTATAATGAAACAATTTTATCTTTTGTAAATAATGTAAAAACTAAAGATGGCGGAACACATGAAATAGGTTTGAAATCAGCTTTCACTAAAGTTTTTAATGAATTTGCAAATGAAGAAAAAATAAACAAAGGTAAAAGTGTTTTTGAGGCAGAAGATATAAGAGAAGGTTTAACTGTTATTTTAAGTGTAAAAATACCAGAAAAATATTTAGAATTTGTTAGTCAAACAAAAGAAAAATTAGGTACTCCAGAAGCAAAGAACGTTGTTGAAGAAATTGTTACACGAAAATTAAGAATTTGAATCAATGAAAATAAACAATTAGCAAGAAAGATTCTTAACAAAATTAAAAAAGCTTATGAATCTAGAATTGCAGCAAGAAAAGCAAGACAAGAAGCAAGAAATACTAAAAATGCCTTAAAAGAAAAACAAATTTTAAGTGGTAAATTAACACCTGCGCAATCAAAAAAAGCAGAAGAAAAAGAATTATTTCTTGTTGAAGGTGATTCTGCCGGTGGATCAGCTAAACTAGGAAGAGATAGAAAATATCAAGCTATTTTACCTTTAAGAGGTAAAGTCATTAATACAGAAAAATCAAGACTCTTAGAAATTTTAAAAAATGAAGAAATAGCTACAATTATAAATACAATTGGTGCTGGTATTGGTGATGAATTAGACTTAAAAAAAGCACAATACGGGAAAATAATTATAATGACTGATGCAGATACTGATGGAGCGCACATACAAATACTTTTATTAACTTTTTTCTTTAGACATATGCGCAAATTAATAGAAAAAGGAATGATTTATATTGCTTTACCTCCTTTGTTTAAAATAACTAATAATAAAAGAGAAATTAAATATGCCTGAGATGAAGAAGATTTAAAAAATATTATTAAAGACGCAAAATTTAAAAATTCAGAAATTCAAAGATATAAAGGATTAGGTGAAATGAATGCTGAGCAATTGTGAGAAACTACAATGAATCCAGATACAAGAACTTTAATTCAAGTAAAAATTGAAGATGCTGCTTTAGCTGAAAGAAGAGTATCAACTTTGATGGGTGATAATGTTGAACCCAGAAAAGAATGAATAAATGCAAATGTTGAATTTACAATGGAAGATGATTTTCAAATCTAATAGGATATTAAATGAATAAAAAACAAGAAGAAAAATTAAACAATCTACTTAATAAAATAATTCAAGAAAATTTAGATTCAATAATTAGTGATAGATTTAGTCGTTATTCTAAATATATTATTCAACAAAGAGCATTGCCAGATATTAGAGATGGATTAAAACCGGTACAGAGAAGAATTTTATATTCAATGTATGATTTAGGTTTACAATATAACAAAGCTTTTAAAAAATCAGCAAGAGTTGTAGGAGATGTTATAGGTAAATATCATCCACATGGAGATTCATCTATTTATGAAGCAATGGTAAGATTATCGCAAGATTGAAAAATGGGACAAAATCTTTTAGAAATGCATGGAAATATTGGATCTATTGATGATGATCCACCAGCTGCTATGCGTTACACAGAAGTAAGATTAGCTAAAATAGCACAATTATTGTTAAATGATTTAGATAAAAATACAATTAAATTTGCTCCTAATTTTGATGATTCAGAAAAAGAACCTACAGTTTTACCAGCTTTAATTCCTAATTTATTACTTAATGGTTCAAAAGGTATAGCATCTGGTTTTGCAACTGAAATGCCGCCGCATAATTTAGTTGAAATTTTAGACGCAGCAATTGCAAAAATAAAAGATCCTTATATTTCTCTCAATAAATTAATGAAATATATTAAAGGCCCAGATTTTCCAACAGGTGGTATAATTCATGGGACACAAGGAATTGTTGATGCTTTTAGTACTGGTAAGGGTAAAATTACTTTAACTTCAAAATATCATATTTGAGAAGATAATAAAAATAAATATATTGAAATTACAGAAATTCCTTATGGTGTTGTCAAATCTAAATTAGTCAAAGATATTGATCTTATAATTCTTAATGATTCACTTTCGGGATTATTAGAAATTAAAGATCAATCGGATCGTCAAGGCATTAGCATTCTTTTGACTTTGGAATTAAAAGCCAATGAAAATATTATTTTAAATTATTTGATGCAAAAGACAGAAATGAAAATTTATTATAACTATAATAATGTAGCTATCAAAAATTATTCTCCTGAATTATTAAATTTAAATGAATTATTAGATGGATATTTAAATCATTTAAAATATGTGAAAATACAAGCGTTAAATTATGATTTAATTAAATTTAAAACACGTTTAGAAATAGTTTTAGGTTTTATTAAAGTAGCAGAAATTACAGATCAGATAATAAAAGTAATAAGAGAAAGTGAAAATTCTAAAAGTGGTGTTGTAGAGAATCTTGTTAAACATTTTGAATTTACTTTAAATCAAGCTAATGCTATAGCAGAATTGAAATTATATAAATTAAGTAAAACTGATAAAACTCTTTTTCTAAAAGAAAAAGAAGAATTAGAAAAACAAATTGCGCACTATCAATTATTATTAAATGATGAAAATGAATTTAATAATTGATTAATTCAAATTTTAAAATCTATTCAACAAGAATATGGTTCAGAGAGAAAAACTATAATTACTGATATTAATTTAGATAATTCATATAATGAAAGTGATTTAATAAAAAACGAAAAAGTATATTTAAGTGTTTCAAGTAATGGCTATTTAAAACGTTTTAGTGAAAAAATCAAACAATCAAATCAATTAAATAATTTTGCTATACAAGAAAATGATAGTATTCTATTTTATGATAGTGTAAATACTCTTGATAATATATTATTCTTTACTAATTTAGGTAATTATTTACAAGTGCCTGTTTATAAAATTTTAGAAACTAGATGAAAAGACATAGGAATACATCTAAGTAATTTTGTAGATTTAAAAAATAATGAAAAAATAGTAAGCATAATTAATGCAAAAAATTTCAAGGAAAATTTTTATGTAGCAATGATTACTAAAAATGCTCTTGGTAAAAGAGTAGAATTAAAGGATTTTGAAATTACTCGTTTTAATAAATCATACACTGCAATTAAATTAAGTGATGATGATGAGTTAATAGGCGCAAAATTAACAAATGGATTAAAAGATATCTTAATAATTACTAAAAAGAATTTAATTTCTCGTTATAGCGAAAATGATATTCAAATTTATGGTTTGAAAACCAACGGTACTAAATCGTGTAATTTATCTTTGGATGATGAAATAAGTACTTTTGGTTTTATAAACTCTGACAGCAATGTTTGTTTTTTAACAAATAATAATACTTTTAAAATTGTAAATTGCAATGAAATACAAAAAACAAATAAAAAAAATTTAGGTAAAAAATTATTTGAAACTTTTAAATATAATCAAATTCATATAATAGGTTGTGAAATTTATAATCCTAATAGAAAAATTTTCATTGTGACTGATAATAATGAATTTATTTGTAAAAATATTTCAGATCTAGAATTAGGTCCAGCAAATAATTCTGGTTTTAAAAAAATAAAGCATTTAAATATTAAAAAAGCTTTATTAATATCTGATTTTAATACAAGTTTTAATTCTATACAACAAGTAGAAAATAAATATTTTAAAGAAACAAAAGATGAAAAAATAGTTTTAGAAAAAGCTACTAAAGATATTGATGATGCCTTATCTTTAGACATTGATGAAATTCTTAAAAGATTAAATATTAAATAAAAATATGTTGTCAAGATAACATATTTTTATTTATTTGAATTTATTTTTAGAAAATTAAAAAATGTTTTGTAATAAAAACCAAAAAATAATCCGGCTAATTGAAATTTATTAGCTTTTTTTTCAGTTAAATATAAATAACTTATAAGAAATAATAATCTAGATATAAAACCACAAAAAGAGAAAAATATAATTAATGAACTAAAAATTATTAAAATATTAAAACCTGTTCAATTAATATTTTCAAAGTTTATTTTTATACTTATTAAAGCAAAAGAAATTAGACATATTGCCAATAATATACAACAAAAAGTCAAAAACAAAACAATTAAATTTTTAGCAATAGTATGTTTTTCTTTAATAAAACTTGATATATCTAAATGATTTTTTTTCATAATTATCCTATATTATAATGAGATATTTAAAAATTTTGTTTTTTTTAATTTATAATAATATTATTATATTTTTAAAATTATTAATTAATAATAAATTGAGGTAAAATGGACAATAAATTTTTATTTGCCATCGATTTAGATGGAACATTGCTTGCTTCATCAGCTACTGGTGAAATACATGAAAAAACATATAATGCAATATTGAGAGCTAAAAAAGAAGGTCATGTAATATGTTTATTAACTGGAAGGCCTTGAAGAAGTACAAAACCTATTTATGAAAAATTAGGTTTAGACACTGTAGTGGCAAATTATAATGGAGCACAAATACATAATCCTAAAGATGAAAATTTTATTCCTTACATTAAATATTTAGATTTAAATGAAATGTTATATGTTTTAGGTGATAAAAAAGTAGAAAAAGAAATTACAAACATTGCAATAGAAGGACCGGGTTGAGTACAAATTCAAAAAAGAGACGCAGCTTTAGAAAGTGTTTTTGGATTTAGAGAAAGTCCTAAATTTGTTGTAGGATTAAATTTTAAAAAATTACCTTTAAAACCAACAGGAATTATTTTTGATGTTAAAGAAACTACCGATGTTGAAGAATTGCGTTCATATTTAAAAAGAAAATATGGTGATTTTGGAGAATTTTCATATTGATCTAAAGGTAAAGGTTTAACTCCAGTTTTTGATATTACAAATGTTTCAGTAAATAAAGGTAGAGCTCTAAGTTTATTATCACGTTATTATGGAATAGATTTAGAAAGAACAATTGCCATAGGTGACGGATTCAATGATGCGCCGATGTTTAAAGTTGCCAAAATTTCTGTTGCAGTGGGAAATGCTTCAGATAGTGTCAAAAAATATGCAACCATTAATACTAAATTACAAAATGATCAAGGCGCCGTTGGAGATTTTATTGATAAATTGTTAAATAATCCAGAAAAAATTATTCAAAAGTCTAATCAAGCTTTTGAAAAAATGATGAAACAACGTAATGTATTTAATTCCGACGTAGAATAATGCAAATTGTACAATTTTCATTTGATTTAAATTTAAAAGATAAAATAGTAATTGGTATTGATGAAACTGGAGTAGGCGATTATTTTGGCCCGCTCGTATCTTGCGCCGCATTTGTACCAAAAAATAAAATAGAAGAAATAATAAACTTAGGTATTAAAGATAGTAAAAAAATTTCGGATAAAAAAATTTTAGAAATAGCACATATTTTAAAAGAAAAAATTTACTATTCTACTGCTTATTTTAGCACACAAGAATACAATATTTTAAATAAAAAATATAATGCAAATGAAATTAAAATGCTTTTACATTTAAAAGCATTGTGAGCTTTAAAAAATACTCTAAAAAATATAGATTATATTTTTATTGATCAATACTCTACTATTAAAACTATAATGAAATATTATTTTAGAATTAAAAATGATTTTTGAAATAATAAAATAGCTACTTTAGATAAACCTGTAATTTTAGATTTTAAAGCCGAAGACAAAAATTTAAATGTTAGTTGTGCTTCTGTTCTTGCTAGAGCTTTATTTTTAGAATTAATGGAACAAAAAAACAATTTTTATCAAGTGATTTTTCCTTTAGGAGCTGGTGAAAATGTTAAACTTTTTGCAAAAAATTTTTTTCAAAAAAATAATAAAAATCTATTAGAAATTGTAGCAAAAAGCAAATTTAAAATGGAACTAGATTAAACAACATTAAATTTTGATTAATGTTGTTTTTTCTTTGATTTTAGGAAAATCAAAAAATTATTATTTTTTTCTTTATAATTAGTTTATTATTATGAAAAATTTAGCCAATGAACTTAGACCTCAGACATTAAATCAAATAATCGGTCAAAAAGAAACTATTAATTTATTGAAAAAAATGGTAGCTAAAAATATAATCTCTAGTTTTATTTTTTATGGTGAAAGTGGAACAGGCAAAAGTTCCACAGCTATAGCTTTAGCTAACGATTTAAAAAAGAAGTGGGGTATTTTTAATGCCACAATTGATAATAAACAAAAATTATTAGATTTATTAGAAACAAAAGAAATTATTATTATTGATGAAATACATCGTTTGAATAAAGACAAACAAGATATTCTTTTATCTTATTTAGAATTTAATAAGATTATTGTTTATGCAACTACAACTGAAAATCCTTATTTTAGAGTAAATCCTGCTTTAAGAAGTAGAATGTATATATTACAATTTAATAAATTAACACGTGAAGAAATGTTAGAAGGATTAAAATTCATTATTGTTAAAAAATATCCTAATATAACAATTTCTGATGATGTATTATTAACATTAATTAATAATTCTAATGGTGATTATCGTAATGCTTTAAATAACTTACAATTAATTTTGTTATTAAAACCTGATATAAAAAATGAAGCAGAATTAAAAAACATTTTACCAAATATGAATTTTTATTCTGATATGAATTCAAGTTCTCATTATAATAATCTTTCTGCATTTCATAAATCTTTAAGAGGTAGTGATGTTGATGCTGCTCTATATTATGGTCATTTGATATTAAAGACTGGTGATTATCAAGGTTTATTTAGACGCTTGATGTGTGTTGCTTATGAGGACGTTGGTTTGGCTGATATTAATTTATGTTTAAGAATTGAAGCGGCTTTTAACGCAGTCGAAAAACTTGGATTTCCTGAAGCTAATTTACCTGTTACTTTTGCTATTGTTAATGCTGCGTTAGCACCTAAAAGTAATAGTATTTATTTAGCAATGAATAAAACAATTGATTATTTAAATAAAGGTAATATCTACGATATTCCTAAGCATTTAAAAGATTCACATTATAAATCTGCAGTAAAAATGGGAGATGGATTAAATTATAAATATCCGCATGATTATCCTTTCAGTATTATTGAACAAACTTACTTGCCCGATCAAGTTAAAGAAATATTTTTTACATTTAAAGAAAATGATAACGTTAAATTAAAAGAATATTATGAATTAATTAATAAAAATAAGGAGAAATAAATGAAACTAGATCTTAATGAAATTAATACTTTAGAAGATTTAAAAAAATTAAAAAATAAATTATATGCTTCTGGTAGTGAATATTATGAACTACAACAACAAATTAAAAATGCAACTTTTGAGGATAAAAAAAATATTGGTATAAAACTTTCTAATTTAAGATTAACTTATGAAAATTTCTTTAAAGAAGCAGAAAAACAAATTGAAAACAAAAGAATAGAAAATTTAATTGCTAATGATTATTTAGATATTAATAAACCAGTTAATTTTATAGGTTCATTGCATCCAATTACTCTAATAGAGGAAAGAATGAGAATTTGATTTGACAAACATGGTTATTTTGAATCGCAAGGTGGCGAAATTGTTAGTGAAGAATATAATTTTGATCGTTTAAATATTTTAAAAAATCATCCGGCTCGTGATATGCAAGATTCTTTGTATTTAAATCAAAATTATTTATTAAGAACACATAATACCGCTATTAGTGCTATGACATTGGAAAAATTTGCAAATCAAAAAATAAGTACTTATACAATTGGCAAAGTTTATCGTAATGATGAAGATGATTCTACTCATTCACATCAATTTACTCAATTAGATTTTATTAGTGTTGGGCAAGTAAGTTTTGCTAATTTAATGTGAACTTTAAAATCATTATTAAGTTATGTTTTTGAGATTCCAGTAAAATTAAGATTAAGACCTAGTTATTTTCCTTTTACTGAACCTAGCGTGGAAGTTGATGTTTATTATAAAAATCGTTGAATAGAAGTTTTAGGTGCAGGAATGCTTCATCCTAATGTATTAAAAAATGCTGGGTATAATACTAATAAATTTAATGGTTTTGCTGCAGGAATAGGCTTAGAAAGATTAGCCATGATTAAATATAATATTAAAGATATAAGAGAATTTTATAAAAATGATGTTAGAACATTACAACAATTTAAAAATCAAAAATAGTTATAAAAAATTTTTAAATGAAGAATTTAAGAAAGAATATTTTGTAAATTTAATCAATGAAATTAAAAAAAGTGAAAAACCTGTTTGACCTACTGAAAATAATTGATTTAAAGCATTAACTTATTGTGAAATTCAAAATTTAAAATTAATAATTATTGCTCAAGACCCTTATTATTTACCTAACGTGGCTGATGGTTTAGCATTTAGTTCTCAAAAAGAAAAAACTCCTAAAAGTTTAAAAAATATTAAAAAAGAAATTTTAAAAGATTATCCTGATGCTATTTTTGAAACTAACAGTTTACATTCTTGGGCAAAACAAGGAGTATTTTTATGAAATACTATAGTAACTGTGGAAGAAAACAAACCTTTAAGTCATAAAAATAAAGGTTGAGAAATTTTTAGTGCTAATTTAATAAATTATATTCTTGATTTAAATAATAATTTAGTATTTTTGATTTTAGGAAATAATGCAAAAAATTTTATGGTTAAATATTTAAATCAAACTTTATTAAAAAAAATAAAAATTTTAGAATATTCACATCCTGCTCCTTTAGGCTACAAAAAAACCAATAAAGCTTTTTTTAATTCTCATTGTTTTAGTCAAATAAATAAATTAATAGCACCCAAATTTATAGATTTTTCAATAAGAAAGGAAAATTAATATGTTAATTTCTTTAAAAGAATTAAATAAATTTTTGCCTAAAATAAAATTAGATTTGTCTGTAGAAACTGCAATAAATAATTTAGGTTATGAAGTTGAAAGTGTTCGTTCTTTTAGTGATGTAAAAGGGATTAAATTCGTTAAAATTTTAGATGTTTATAAAAATCCTAATTCAAAAAATTTAAATGTGGTTAAACTTTTAAGCAACACTGGAGAACTAACAATTCAAACAGTGGCTACAAACGTAAAAAAAGATCATTTTGCTGTTGCTTTTGTAGAAGGATCACAAAAGGGAGAAACAGTTTTTGCTAGTAAAAAAATGGCTAATATTATTTCTCAAGGAATGTTATCTGGCTTTAGTGAATTAGGTTTTGATAGTAATTTGTTACCTTATGATGTTGATGATTTAATAATATTAGATAAAAAATCTAAAATATCTTTAGATGACGATCCAATCGAATTTTTTGAATTAGATGATTATATTTTTGATATATCTACGCCTTCTAATAGAGCTGATATTAATTCGTATTATGTTTTAGCATTAGAATTAGCTGCTTATTATCAAACAGAATTTAAATGATTTAATTATCAAACTACTTGAAATTGAGATTTTAAAAGCAAATTAAAAGTTAATAAAAATAAAGCAAATGCTTTAAGTTTTTTAGAGATTAAATTAAATAATACATTTACTAATTTAAAAGATCAATTATTTTTAGCAAAACATAATATTGAGGCAAAAAATAATTGAGCTATTGATGTAAGTAATTTAAATTTAATTTATAATGGTAGTCCAACACATTCTTATGATTTAGATAAATTAAATAACACAAAATTTAATTGCGATTTTTACACTGGTAAAGTTAAAATTTTAGGAAATAAAGAAGTTCAAGTTAATAACGCTCTTACTATATTTAATGAAAATCAAGCAGTTTCTTTGGCTTCTGTAATAGGACTTGATAATAGTGCTATTTCTTTAACAAGTAAAAATATTGCTTTTGAAATTGGTTCTTTTGATTCTAAACAAATAAGAAAAACAGCCAAAGAAATTAAATTAGATACTTTAGCTTCAAATCAAGGTGCAAAGAATATTAATTCAGAAATGGTGCGTATGGGACTAAATTTTTTAGCTTATAAAGCAAAACAAGATAAACAAAAAATTAGTCAGTTTATAAATTTTCCAAAAACAAGAAAACAACAATTTATATTACAAAACAGACATAAATTAGCCATTTATGCTAATGTAAGTGTAAAAAATCTTAATATTTTTAATAAAGTGGAAGAACAATTAAAACAAATAGGATTTCAATTTAATAAAAATAGAATATTAACTCCTTTATATAGAAGTGATTTAAATCAATACGAAGATATTATTGAAGAATATTTTAGATTTTATGGTTATGCTAATTTTACTGATAAAGAAATACTTGTTTCTAATATAAATATATTTGATAACAATAATATTAAATCAGTTTTGAAAAAATTTGGCTATCAAGAAATTAGAACATTTACATTAATTAGTAAAGAAAAAAATCTTTTCAATCCCTTTAATTTTGAAAAAGACATAAAATTGAACACTTTCGTTTCTTTAGAAAGAGAAATGATAAGAAATTCAATAGTTCCTTCATTATTAGAAGTTGCTGAATACAATAACAAAAGAAAAATAAACCAGTTAAACTTTTTTGAAATCGGAATGATAAACAATAATGTTTATGTTTGTGGTATATTATCAAATACTAATAGTTTTTATGATTTAAAAACACAAATAAATAACTTATTAAATGATGATAATTTAACTTATGAAATATTTAATGATAACGATTATGTTCATCCTAATGTTTCTGCTAAAATTTTGAAAAATAATTTATTGATAGGTTGAATAGGAAAAATAAACCCTAAATATACTAATTTAGATTGCTGAATAGCAGAATTTAGAATAGATTTAAATATTAATAATCAAACTAAAAATTTTATTGCATATAATAATGAACCTTTAAAAGTTATTGATTTAACTTTTACTTTAGAAAAAAATCAAAGCATAGGTAAAGTAATAAATGAATTAAAAACCATAAACGATATTTTTGATATTCAGCAAATAGATTCTTTTTATAAAGAAAAAGAAAAGTTAAATAATGTAACTTTAAGAATAAGCGGCACTACAACAGCAATTAATTTATTAAATCAAAAATATAATAACTAAGGAAAAAATGAAAATTAAAGATCGAATTATTGATAATATTATTAAATTAGAAAATAAAAGACAAAAAAAACATATTGAATTAATAGCTAGTGAAAATTATGTAAGTGAAGATGTTTTAAAAGCCACTGGCTCAATATTAACCAATAAATATGCAGAAGGTTATCCAACAAAACGCTATTATGGTGGTTGTGAATATGTGGATATGATTGAACAAATAGCACAAGAGAGATTACAAAAATTATTTGATGTAAAACATGTTAATGTTCAACCTTATTCTGGATCTACAGCAAATGCAGCTGCTTTAGCTACATTATGTGAACCCGGAGATAAAATAATGGGTTTAGCTTTAAGTTCGGGTGGTCATTTAACTCACGGTTATAAAATAACTTTTAGTGGTAAATTTTTCAATGCTATAACTTATGAAACAAATGAAAAAGGGCTCTTAGATTATGAAAAAATTAAAGAAATAGCTTTAAAAGAAAAACCGAAAGTAATTATTACTGGTTATTCAGCTTATTCAAGAGTTATTAACTTTAAAAAATTCAGAGAAATAGCTGATGAATGCGGCGCTTATTTAATGGCTGATATTGCTCATATAGCAGGTTTAATTGCTGCTGGGGCTCATCCTTCTCCTATTCCTTATGCTCATATAATTACTTCTACAACTCATAAAACTTTAAGAGGGGCTAGAGGTGCTATTCTTATGACAAATGATGATGAGATTGCCAAAAAAATGAATCGTTGAGTATTTCCTGGTTTTCAAGGTGGCCCTTTAGTTCATCAAATAGCTGGTAAAGCAGTAGCTTTTTATGAAGCACTACAACCTTCTTATAAAGTTTATATACACAATGTGATAAATAATGCTAAATTATTTGCTAATACTTTTATAAAAAAAGGAGTCACTGTTGTATCAAATGGCACGGACAATCATCTTTTTATTATAAATGTTTATAAAAGTTATGGAATTACAGGTAAAGAAGCAGAAGATTTATTATCTCATTTTAATATTACCGTAAATAAAAATACTGTTCCACAAGATGAATTAAGTCCTACAATTGCTTCTGGTATAAGACTAGGTACTCCCGCAATGACATCGCGTAATTTTACTGAATGAGTAAGATTGGCAGAGTTAATTGATTTAATTTTAAAAACAGGAAAAGAAATTTTAACAAATAGAATTTTGGTTAAAATGATAAAAAAAGAAATTTTAATTTGATCAAAAAAATTCCCTGTTAAAAAACATTATTTATAAAATGCGCATATTAGGTATAGAAACAAGTCATGATGATACTTCAATAGCAATATTAGATGATAATAAAGTTATTGAATTAATCACTATTTCACAAGTTGATCTTTTTAAAACTTTCGGTGGTACTATTCCGGAACTATCATCAAGAGAACATGTTAAAAATATAAATTTAATTCAATCCATTTTACAAAATAAGATTGATTTAAGAACAATTGATTATATTGCTTATACTGAAAAACCAGGATTAATAGGAACTTTACAAATAGGTTTTTTATTTGCTAATGCTTTAAGTTTAACTTTAAATAAACCATTAATTCCTATTAATCATTTAGAAGGTCATTTTTATTCTAACGCAATAGAAAGCCAAATAAATTATCCTAGTTTATGTTTATTAGTTTCAGGTGGACACACGCAATTATTATATATAGAAAGTGCTCATAAATTTATGATAATAGGTGAAACTTTAGATGATGCTGTTGGAGAAACTTTTGATAAGGTGGCTACTAAATTAAATTTAGGTTTTCCTGGAGGCCCTATAATCGATAAATTAAGTCAAAATTATACAGGAGACTATATTAAATTAACCATTCCTAAAACTGAAAACGATTTTGATTTTTCTTTCAGCGGTCTTAAATCACAGGTAATAAATCTTTATCAAAATTCCATTGATCGCAAAGAAAAACTTGATGAAACAAAATTAGCCGTTTCTTTTCAAAAAACAGCAGTTAATTATTTAATATCAAAAGTCAAATTAGCAATGCAAAAATATTCTTTTGAATCTTTAGTTCTAGCCGGAGGGGTTAGCGCAAATAGTTTATTGCGCAGTGAGTTTTTAAAATTAAGTTCTAAAAGCGTAATACCAAATTTAAAATATGCTACAGATAATGCCGCGATGATTGCTTGTTGTGCTTATTATAAATTAAAAGAAAATTAATATATTAATCCTTTATAAGGATTATTTTTATTTATATTATAATTTTTTTATGGTTAAAAAAGCAACTTCTAATGATAAAGAAAAGATATTAAACTTATTAAATCAAAATCATTTAAGTAATTTATTAATTATTGGTGATATTTGTGAGTTTGGTTTAGAGAATGATTTTATAAAAAGCTATATTAAGATAATTAATGAAAAAATAGTAGCTTATTTATTAATTTTTGGTAATACTTTATTATTTTATGATCCAGAAAATAATCTTAGTTGAAATGAATTAGAAGAACTTATAAAAAAATATAATATTCAACGTTTAACTATAAGCGAACAAATGTTTAACCATCATAAAAATATTTTTAATAATAATAAATTTCAAATTAATAAACAATTTTATGCCAAATGTAATAAATTAATTGAATTTGATGATTCGCAAGTAGTTAAAGCTAAAAAAAATGATGTTAAAAAAATTATCGATAGCAAATATTTAATTACTGAATTTGCTGATTATTTAAATAAAAATAAAGAAAAAGAATATCAAGTTGCTTTAAATCTATTTGAAAAAATATATCTAACAATTTTATTATTAAAGATTTCAAAAAAATATTGTAATAGCTAATGCTGGAATTACAGCTTGAACAGAAAAAGCAGCAGTTATCGGCGGAGTATATTGTTTATCTGATTATAGAAATAATGGATATGGTAGTAAAGTAACAAAAGCTTTAACCAATTTTATTATTTCTAAAAATAAAACAGCTGTATTATTTTATCATAACGAAATTGCTGGAAAAATATATCAAAAAATGGGTTATGAAATTTTTGGTATACTATATACTATTATTTTAAAATAGGAGAAATATGCTTAATTTTTTAGAAAATAGAATTCAAAAATCAATTGCTAAAATAGCTAAAAAAAGTATTGTTCATGAAAGTGATATTTTAGAAACTACTCGTGAAATTAAAATGGCTTTATTGGAAGCTGATGTTAATTTAAAAGTAGTTAAAGATTTTATTGCAAATGTAAAAGAGAAAGCATTAAATTCTTCTCTAGTTGGTTCTTTAAATGCTTCACAACAAATGATAAAAATAGTTCATCAAGAATTACAAGATATTTTAGGTGGAAAAGTTCAAGAAATTAATATTCATCACCGTCCTTTTATTATTTTAATGACTGGACTACAAGGATCAGGTAAAACAACAGCTGCTGCTAAATTAGCATATTTTTTGCGTAAAAAAAATTATGTAAATAAACCATTATTAGTAGCTGCTGATATTTATCGTCCAGCTGCAGTACAACAATTAGTTACTTTAGCAAAAAGTATTCAAGTTGATTATTTTGAAAAAGGCATTCAAGAAACACCACAAAACATAGTTAAAGAATCTTTAATTTTTGCACAAAATAATAAAAATGATTTAATTATTATTGATACCGCCGGACGTTTAGCAATTGATGAAAATTTAATGCAAGAATTAAGTGATTTAAAATATATAACAAAACCACACGAAATTTTATTTGTGGCTGATGCCATGAGTGGACAAGATATTCTTAATGTTGCTCAAACTTTTAATGAAAAACTAAAATTAAATGCGGCTATTATAACAAAATTAGATTCAGATGCTAGAGGTGGAGCAGCACTTAGCATAACAAAAATGCTCAATATTCCAATTAAATTTATAGGAACGGGGGAAAAAATTTCTAATTTAGATCTTTTTTATCCTGATAGAATGGCAGATCGTATTTTAGGAATGGGCGATGTTTTATCGTTGATTGAAAAAGCTGAAGAAGTTTTTGATGAACAAGGAGCTAAAAATACCGTTAACAAAATAATGAGTGGTAAATTTGATTTAGATGATTTAATGCAAAATTTAGCACAAATGCGTAAAATGGGCAAAATGAGTAAAATAATTAAAATGATACCTGGTTTAGCTAATAAAATAAGCGATGATAAAATTGAACAAGCAGAAGAAAAATTTAAAACTTATGAAATTTTAATCAATTCTATGACTTTAAAAGAAAGAAAGAATCCTAAATTACTTAGACAAAGTGGCAGAAAAGAAAGAATTATCAAAGGTAGTGGAAGAAGTGCTTTTGAATATAATAGATTAGTTAATGATTTTGAAAATATGTCTAAAAATATGAATGAAATGGCAAAAAAATCAAATCTGGCAATTTTGGCGATCTAGGAAAAATGGGATTAGGTGGTTTTTAAATGAAACACAGTTTTTTTTCTATTTATGGCAATAACATACCTTTTAATTCATTATCAAAATTAGTTCTATTGATAATAGGACTTTTAGGTATTTTTTTAGCTTTAGTAATGTGATTTTTTAAAAATTTAATATATCGTTCATATCAAAATAAAATAATAAAAATTTCTAATGTAAATTTAACTTTATTTTGACGTTTATTTGGATTAATTACATTATTAGGAGTGATTTTAAGAAGTGTTTTATTAGTTTTAGTTAAATATCCTTTTTTGTGAGAAATTTTTCCTTTACATTTGTGTCGATTGATATTAGTTTTTTGCGCTTTTAGCATGCTTATAAATAAAAATCATTGAATAAGATATTTTGGACCAATTGGAATTTTAGGAGCTACTACTGCATTATTGTTACCCGAAATGCATAATAATAATATAGGATTGGACAGTTATTATTATTGAGATTATATATTTACTCATTGATATGTTTTATTAATACCAACTTTCTTATTAATTATTAATGTTAAAAATTATCAATTTAAAGATACATTTATTACTTTAACTCTATTTTTCTTTTTAGCATTATTAATGTTTTTAATTAATTTTATAACTAATACTAATAAACACATTCCAATTGAATGAAAATCAAATTATTTTTATTTGGGGAAAAATGAGTTTAATACTTTAAAAGATTTCATTAAACCTTTATCATTTTGACCTTTTAATTTATTTACGTTTATGTTTTGTATTCTATTATATATGGTTTTATTTATAGCAATTTGATTGTTACAAAGTCATATTTATATAGATTTTATTAATAAAAAAATTATTATTAAATGAATTAGTAATACTAATTGAAAACTTTATAAAAATTCAATTAAAAATTTTTCATTTCATCGAAATAATCTATAAATAAGCTTTAAAATTAAATTTTATTTCTTAAGAAATATTTTTAGCTTATTTTTAAAGTATTATAATTTGAATTATGTTATTAGAAATAGCATAATTTTTTTAATAGCATTTATTAAAGAAAAAATAAAGAAATATGAATAATAGTTTAATTTTTAAAATTTATTTAACTATCTCGACTATAAGCATATTTATAAGCCTTTGTTTTTATCCTCTAAATAAATTTGCAACATTTATTGGATTATTAATTGGCATTTTATACTCTTGTTTATCTTTTTTAATAAAAGATTTACTTTTAGATTTGGGTATTTTAAATAGAAGATCTAAAAGCAAATTCCATTTTTTATGGTTTATTTGCTTTTTATTTCTTTTTTTAATTGCTTCATTAATTATTATAGTTATGTTACTTATAAATATTAAGTCAGTGAATATTTATGAAAAAAAAATTTTTAATCTGGTCTTTTATCCTATTAATATAATAAGTTTTATTATTGGAGTATCACTTTTACCATTGACTTATTTTATTGGACCTATGATTGAAAAAATATTTTATAGAAAGGAGAAATATGGAGAAAATCGCAGAAAATTTTAGTAAGTGAAATCATCCACAATTATTTTCATTATTTTTAACTGTTATTATTTGTTTGATTTTGGGTTTGATTATAGTTATTGAAATTAAACGCACTTCAAAACCAAATAAAGCTCCTAGTGCCTTTTTAATTATTATGGAAGGTTATGTAACAACTATTGATAATATGTTTGATGAAACAACACAGGGTAAAATTAAAGGCTCGAGAATATATATATTTGGGTTATCTACATTTTTATTAATTGGTAATTTGGTAGCACCATTAGGAGTTGAACCAATAGTTAGTTCGTATTCAATCCCTTTAACTTTGGCTTTAATTAGTTGATTAGGAATTTTTGTAGTGGGTATTATTCATCAAAAATGAAAATTTTTCCTAAAATATTTATTAAATCCTGTTGAAGTGATTGGACAATTTGCCCCACTAATTTCTTTAAGTTTTCGTATTTTTGGAAATATAGTAGGAGGGGGAACAATTTTATTTTTAGTTTATTGATTTTTTGGTTATCTTTGAAGATTAATACCAGGTCAAGAAGCAAATAATTTATTTTTCTTTGGAATAATTATTACACCTTTTTTACACATGTATTTTGATCTTTTTGGAGCTCTTATTCAAGCATTAATTTTTTCAACTTTAACTGTTGTTTATTGAACGAGCCAAATTGATGATGAACCCAAAGTAGAAAAAAAATCAAAAATAAAAACTGTTCTAACAAAACAAAATATTTATTAAATTTTAAGGAGTGATTATGGAACAAAATTTTAGTGAAATTGGTAAAGGTTTAGTTGCAATAGCGGCTGGATTATCAATGATTGGTGTTATTGGCACGGGTTTAGGGCAAGGAATAGCGGCTGGAAAAGCTGCAGAAGCTGTTGGTAGAAATCCTGAAGCACAATCAAAAATTCGTACAATGTTATTAATTGGTAGTGGTGTTGCTGAATCGGCTGCTATTTATTCTCTTGTTATTGCCCTAATTATTCTTTTTGCTTTTAATTAAAATAATTTAAAAAATATGTCTAATTTTTTAAATACAGTAACTGTTTGAGCTGAAATTTCTAATCAGGCAAATGCAGAAACAGCAAATAATTCCATTTCATTAAGCGAAGAATTAAAGGAAAAATTTGAAAAAATTTTTCCTTCTTGACCAATGATGTTAGCAACTTTAATTGCTTTAATTTTAGTAATAATAATAATTTATTTTTTAGCACATAAACCAATAAACAAAGCTATTAAAGCAAGACAAAAATTTATTCAAGATAATATTGATAGTGCAACAAATTTAAAATTGCAATCACAAGAGCAATTAAATCAAGCTAATTTGAAATTAGCTCAAGCACAAGAAGAAGCTGCTCGTATTATTCAAGAAGGAACAAATCGTTCAAACAAACAAGCTTTAGAAATGATAGAAGATGCGAGAAAAACTTCTAAAAGAATGATAGAAGAAGCTCGAATGGATGTAAAAAAACAAAAAGAAGAATTTTTAGATGAAACTAGAAATCAAATTGCAGAGGTAGCAAGTCAATTATCTAGACAAATTTTAAAAGGCTCAGTTAATAAAGACATAGAAGATGAAATAATTAATGAGTTTCTTAAACAGGATAAATTTTAAATATGTTTAAAAAAGCTAATTTAGAAGCTTATGCACTTGCATTGTATGAATTATCAATGGAAATGCAAGTAGCACATGAAACATCTTTATTAATAACGAGTTTATATAAAGAAATTAAAAAAGACAAAAGTTTTATTAATTATCTTAGAGATAACGAAAAAACTTTTGATCAAAAATATCAATATATTGATAATATTTTTGCTGATTTTCAAAAAAATCAAATTACTAAAGATTTTCTTAAAGTAGTTGTAGAACATAAGGCTATAAATCATTTGCAAAGAATCATAAGTACTTATTTAAAATTAGTAAATAATCATTTAAATATTAAATTTGCTAAAATTTATAGCGCTTTTCCTATTAGTGAAGAAAAGTTAAATTTAATTAAAGAAAAATTAGAAAAAGATTATAACTGTTTATTTGACATAGAAAACAAAATTGATCCTAATATAATTAGTGGTTTTAAAATCAGAATGGATAGTTACATAATTGAAAATTCAATTGGTTCTAAATTAAATCAATTGACAAATTTAATGAAACAAAAAAATGAAGGAGGAATAGATGGCTAATTCAATCCATGATATTTCAGCTATTATCAAAGATAGAATTAAACGTTTTAACGCCTCAAAAATTGATCATTCAGAAATAGGCCATATTGTTACTATTGGAGATGGAATAGCACTAGTTAGTGGTTTAGAACAAGCAAAGAATGGTGAAATCATAACTTTTAAAAATGATATTTATGGTTTAGTTTTAAATCTTGAAGAAGAAGTTATAGGTGTGGCTATTTTTGGTGATGCTAATAGCCTTGCAGAAGGTGACGAATGTAAATGTACTGGAGAAGTTATTTCTGTGCCTGTTGGTAATGCTTTAGTTGGTAGAGTTATAGATTCTTTAGGTCAACCAATAGATGGTAAAGGTAAAATTGAAACTGATAAATATAGTGAAATTTTTAAAGTCGCTCCCGGAGTTATGACCAGAAAAGAAGTTAATCAACCTCTTTCAACTGGTATTTTAGCAATTGATTCAATGATTCCTATTGGTAAAGGACAAAGAGAATTAATTATTGGTGATAGACAAACTGGCAAAAGTGCTATAGCAATAGATACAATTATTAATCAAAAAGGTAAAAATGTTAAATGCGTTTATGTTGCCATAGGACAAAAAAATTCTACTATTGCACAAATAGTACAAAAATTAAAAGATAAAGGCGCAATGGCATATACAACAGTGGTTGTTTCAGGAGCGAGTGAATTAGCTCCGCAACAATATATAGCTCCTTATGCAGGAGTAACAATTGCTGAAGAATGAATGTCAAAAGGTGAAGATGTATTAATTGTTTATGATGATTTATCAAAACATGCAGTTGCTTATAGAACATTATCATTATTATTAAGAAGACCTCCAGGCAGAGAAGCTTATCCAGGCGATGTGTTTTACTTACATTCACAATTGTTAGAAAGAGCAGCTAGGGTTACAGCTGAATATGGTGGCGGTTCTATTACTGCTTTACCAATTGTTGAAACACAACAAGGTGATATTTCAGCTTACATTCCAACAAATGTTATTTCTATTACCGATGGACAAATTTTTACTAAAGAATCATTATTTAATTCAGGTCAAAGACCGGCAGTTGATGTGGGTTTTTCTGTTAGTCGGGTAGGTTCGAGTGCACAAATTAAAGCCATCAAAGAGGTTTCTTCATCCTTAAAATTAGAATTAGCTCAGTATAATGAAATGTTAGCTTTTGCTCAATTTGGTTCTGATTTAGATGAATCTACAAAAAATATTTTAAATCATGGAGCTAAAGTTTACGAATTTTTAAAACAAGAGCAATACTCACCATTATCTCAAATGGTACAAGTAGCAATTTTATTAAGTATTAAAGAAAAATTAATTAATCCTATTCCGTTAAACGAAATTAAAAATTTTAAAATAGAAATTATTAAATTTATGAGTGAAACAGCTCAAGGCGATGATTTAGCTAAAAAAATTAAAGCAAATAATAATGCTTTAAATGATGAAATTAGATTAGAATTAACTCAAGCTTTAATTCAAATTGTAAATAAAATAATTAATAGTATTCCTAATTATAATCCTAACGAGCATTTATCAATACCAGAAAAATGATTAGAAAATAAATAATGGCTGGATTACAAGGTTTAAAAAATAGAATTGATGCTGTACAATCAATTCGTAAAATTACTCATGCTATGGAATTAGTTGCAACTTCTAAATTACGTAAAGCAAGAAGTGAATATGAAAGTGTTAATACTTATGTTAATGCTGTAAATAATTCTTTTTATTCTGTTTTAGCACATTTAAATGATTTGGATTTAAAAGATCTTTTTGCAATCAATCAAACAAATGGTAAATTATATATTATTTGTACTGGTGATATTGGTTTATCAGGATCGTTTAATTCAAGTGTAATTAAATTAGCAAAAAAAATAATCACCGAAAAAGATAAATTAATTTTAATTGGTGTTAAAGGAGCTAAAGCTTTACAAAAAGAATTTGCTAAACAAATTATTAAAATATACAATTCTGATACACAAGCTGATCATTATCGTTTAATGTCTTATGTTTTAAAAAGCGCAATGGAAATATATCAAAATGGTCAAGTTAATTCGATTAATGTTATTTATAGTCAATATATAAATAACATTTTGCAAGAAGAAACGACAAAACAAATTTTTCCTTTTAATTTTAAAGAAATTAAACAAGAATATTCGCAAAATTCTTCAAATAATACAATTAAAACTTGAATAGAATTTGATCCTTCAGTTAAAGAAGTATTTAATGAAGCAATACCTTTATATGTTGTTGCTCAAATATATTTAGCTTATGCTTCGTCTAAATTAAGCGAATTGGTTGCAAGAAGAGCTGCTATGGAATCTGCGACTGATAATGCTGATAATTTAATTGCTGACTTGCAAATTAAATATAACAGCAAAAGACAAAATAATATAACTCAGGAATTAAATGAAATAATTTCAGGAGCAAATGTAATTTAAGAAAGGATAAACCATATGTCCATAAATAATCACACTCAAAAAATATTGGTAAAATTGTACAAATAATTGGCCCTGTTGTTGATGTTCGTTTTGAACATGGTAAATTACCTGCTATTAATAATGCTCTAGTGTTATATAATCAAAATGAAAAAATTATTTTAGAAGTGGCTCAACATATTGGAGACGAAACAGTAAGAACTATTTCAATGGTTTCAACTAATGGATTATCAAGAGGTAATTTAGTAGAAGATACAGGAAAATCAATCAGTGTGCCTGTTGGTAATGCCATTTTAGGAAGAATGTTTAATGTTTTAGGAGATCCTATCGATTTGCTTGAAGAACCAAAAGCTGAAAAAAGAATGTCGATTCATGCTTCAGCGCCATCATATGAAGATCAAAAAACTATTAGCGAAATTTTAGAAACAGGTATAAAAGTTATTGATTTATTAATTCCTTATGCTAAAGGTGGTAAAATAGGACTTTTTGGTGGAGCTGGTGTTGGCAAAACTGTTTTAGTTCAAGAATTAATAAATAATATTGCTACTCAACATGGTGGTTTATCTGTTTTTGTAGGAGTTGGTGAAAGAACTAGAGAAGGTAATGATTTGTATTACGAAATGAAAGCTGCTGGTGTTTTAGATAAAACCGCTTTAGTTTTTGGTCAAATGAATGAACCTCCAGGAGCTAGAATGAGAGTAGCGTTAACCGGATTAACAATGGCTGAATATTTCCGTGATCAACAAAATCAAGATGTTTTATTATTTATTGATAATATCTTTAGATTTGTTCAAGCTGGTTCAGAAGTGAGCGCCTTATTAGGTCGTATGCCTTCTGCTGTAGGTTATCAACCAACTTTAGCTACAGAAATGGGACAACTGCAAGAAAGAATTACATCAACTCACAAAGGATCTATTACTTCTGTTCAAGCAGTTTATGTTCCTGCAGATGATTTAACTGATCCAGCTCCAGCAACTACCTTTACTCATTTAGATGCTAAAACAGTTTTGGATCGTAATATAGCTGCATTAGGAATTTATCCTGCTGTTAATCCTTTAGCATCTAATTCTAGATTACTTGATCCTCTTATTGTTGGGCAAGAACATTATGATGTTGCTTATGGAGTAATTAGTATATTACAAAAATTTGAGGAATTAAAAGATATAATAGCTATTTTAGGTCTAGGGGAATTAAGCGAAGAAGACAAAACTATTGTTGTAAGGGCAAGAAGAATCAGAAATTTCTTATCACAACCTTTTACAGTTGCTGAAAAATTCTCTGGTAAAAAAGGTCAATTCGTTAGACTTGCAGATAGTATTAGAAGTTTTAAAGCAATTTTAGATGGTAAATATGATAATTATCCAGAAGATTTATTCTTTTATGCTGGGTCAATAGATGAAGTTGAAGAAAGATATAAAAATTTACAATCTAACAATTAATATTTGTAAATTAAATTAAAAATAATTAATGAATACAATAAAATTAAAAATTATTACAGTATATGGAATATTTTTTGAAGATTATGTTATTTCGGTTAATTTAAAAACTAAAATTGGTGGAGAAATTACTTTATTAGTTAATCATTCGCCTTTTGTTGCTAACATTGATATTTGTAAAATGTCTATTTTGACAAAAGAAAACAAAAAATTATTTTATTCGATAGGAGATGGTTTTTTACAAACTGAACCTAATGTAATTACTATAATAACTGATGATATTTTATCAGTTGATGAAATTAATATTAAACGCGCACAAGAAGAACAAAAACATTTAATGGATGCTTTAGAAAGAACTAAAGATTCAAAAGAAAAAGAAATGTTTCAATATAAATTACGTAAAGTTCTTAACCGTATAGAACTTTATAATCAAAAATATTAAAAAACCATAATAATGAATTAATCTAAAAAGTTAACATTTATTTCAAAAAGTAACTTGAAAAAAGATAATTCAGTATATGGTTTTTTAATTTTTAAAATAAAAAAGCCGTTTCCTATTTTTGCATTTCTGCTATTTTCGGCACTAAAGGGCTTAACTACTGAGTTCGGAATGGTATCAGGTGATCCCCTTCGTTATAACGACTTATGAAATTATTATAATACAAAAAAATTAAAATCAATAAAAAAATAAAAAAGATACACCAAACAAGTTATATCTTAAATTAGTATATAAAAAATATTAGAATGTAATACTTTTCTATAAAAATGAGACGGTATATTATAAAATATTAAGGAGATAAACAATAAATAACAAATATTTTAGATAAAATACTTTAAAAATAAAACACAACAAATAAAATATATTAATATTTACGCGTCTATAATTTATTAGACGCAAATAAATTATATTATTTTTTACGTTTTATTCAATTTTAAAAAATCATTAATTAATAATAATTAAATATTAATGTTACAAACTAAATTTAAAAATTATTTATTAAATTATTTTTTAGTGTATTATTATTGTAATTTACAAAATGATTAAAATATAAAATAAATTTAACGAATTATTTTAAAGGATTTACAATAGTTTAAAAAATTAAAAAATATTTTTTAAAAAAATTATGTTAAAATTAAATCGTTCTTATTTTATATATTAAGATAGATGTTCTTTGAAAACTAGATACAAATAAACATGACAGTCAATTTTTTCGAGAGTTTGATCCTGGCTCAGGATGAACGCTGGCTGTGTGCCTAATACATGCATGTCGAGCGAAGTTCTTTTTGAACTTAGCGGCGAATGGGTGAGTAACACGTACTCAACGTACCCTTTAGATTGGGATAGCAAGTGGAAACATTTGATAATACCGAATATGCAATTATTTCGCATGAAATTATTGTAAAAGAAGCCTTTAAAGCTTCGCTAAAGGAGCGGGGTGCGTAGCATTAGCTAGTTGGTATGGGTAATGGCCTACCAAGGCAATGATGCTTAGCGGGGTTGAGAGACTGACCCGCCACACTGGGACTGAGATACGGCCCAGACTCCTACGGGAGGCAGCAGTAGGGAATATTCCACAATGGACGAAAGTCTGATGGAGCGACACAGCGTGCAGGATGAAGGCCCTATGGGTTGTAAACTGCTGTGGTAAGGGAAGAAAAAGTAAATAAGGAAATGTATTTACCTTGACGGTACCTTATTAGAAAGCGACGGCTAACTATGTGCCAGCAGCCGCGGTAATACATAGGTCGCAAGCGTTATCCGGAATTATTGGGCGTAAAGCGTCTGTAGGTTGTTTGTTAAGTCTGGCGTCAAAATTTGGGGCTCAACCCCAAATCGCGTTAGATACTATCATACTAGAGTTATGTAGAGGTTAGTGGAATTCCTTGTGAAGCGGTGGAATGCGTAGATATAAGGAAGAACACCAATATGGCGAAGGCAGCTAACTGGACATATACTGACACTGAGAGACGAAAGCGTGGGGAGCAAACAGGATTAGATACCCTGGTAGTCCACGCCCTAAACGATGATCATTAGTTGATGGAGAATTCATCGACGCAGCTAACGCATTAAATGATCCGCCTGAGTAGTACGTTCGCAAGAATAAAACTTAAAGGAATTGACGGGGATCCGCACAAGCGGTGGAGCATGTGGTTTAATTTGAGGATACGCGTAGAACCTTACCCACTCTTGACATCTTCTGCAAAGCTATAGAGATATAGTAGAGGTTAACAGAATGACAGATGGTGCATGGTTGTCGTCAGCTCGTGTCGTGAGATGTTCGGTTAAGTCCTGCAACGAGCGCAACCCTTGTCCTTAGTTACTAACATTAAGTTGAGCACTCTAAGGAGACTGCCCGAGTAATTGGGAGGAAGGTGGGGACGACGTCAAATCATCATGCCTCTTACGAGTGGGGCAACACACGTGCTACAATGGTCGGTACAAAGAGAAGCAAACTGGTGACAGGGAGCAAACCTCAAAAACCGATCTCAGTTCGGATTGTAGTCTGCAACTCGACTACATGAAGTCGGAATCGCTAGTAATCGTAGATCAGCTACGCTACGGTGAATACGTTCTCGGGTCTTGTACACACCGCCCGTCAAACCATGGGAGCTGGTAATGCCCGAAGTCGGTTTATTATACAAACTGCCTAAGGCAGGACTGGTGACTGGGGTTAAGTCGTAACAAGGTATCCCTACGAGAACGTGGGGATGGATCACCTCCTTTCTACGGAGTACAAAACCTAACTTTTAAGTGTTGGACTTAATTTTTTAGACCTTATTATTAATATAACTTTTGTCATGGCTTAAAAGGTCAAAGTATTGTATCTAGTTTTGAGAGAATATCTCTCAATGTTCTTTGAAAACTGAATAGTAAAATATTTTAAAATATTTACAACGACATCAAACAAAATGAATTATGTCAATTTGTTTTGATTCATCGAGTAAATCTTATGATTTATTAAAATGTCTTAAAATACACATCATTATAACCAAATAGGAACATACTTTTAAATAATAAAGAGTTTGTGGTGGATGCCTTGGGTCTGAAAGTCGATGAAGGACGTGATTACCTGCGATAAGCCTCGTTGAGCCGGATATATGCTATGAAACGGGGATTTCCGAATGGGGAAACCTAACTAAGGTAATGCTTAGTTGCCATTTTCTCAATACATAGGAAAATGTTGCGATAGACCTTGTGAACTGAAACATCTTAGTAGCAAGAGGAAAGAAAATAAATAATGATTTCTTTAGTAGCGGCGAGCGAAAGAGAAGGAGCCCAAACCATTTTTATGGGGTTGTAGGACGAACTATATAGAGTTATAAAATTAAATGATAGCAGAAACTTTTGGGAAGAAGTGACATAGAGGGTGATATCCCCGTATGCGAAATTGTTTAATCTCTTGGTCGTATCCTGAGTAGGGCGGGGCACGTGAAACCCTGTCTGAATCTGCCGGGACCACCCGGTAAGGCTAAATACTAATCAGACACCGATAGTGAACTAGTACCGTGAGGGAAAGGTGAAAAGAACCCCGAAAGGGGAGTGAAATAGATTCTGAAACCACTTACTTACAATTAGTCAGAGCCCGTTTATGGGTGATGGCGTACATCTTGCAGTATGGACCGGCGAGTTACTTTAACATGCGAGGTTAAGCAGAAAAAGCGGAGCCGTAGAGAAATCGAGTCTTAATAGGGCGCTTTAGTATGTTGAAGTACACCCGAAACCAGGTGATCTATTCATGAGCAGGCTGAAGCTGAGGTAAAACTGAGTGGAGGGCCGAACCGTAGTACGCTGAAAAGTGCCCGGATGACTTGTGAATAGCGGAGAAATTCCAATCGAACTTGGAGATAGCTGGTTCTCCTCGAAATAGCTTTAGGGCTAGCGTGTGATGTTAAGTTTTGGTGGTAGAGCACTGAATATGGAATGGCGGCGCCTAGCTGTACTGACTATAATCAAACTCCGAATACCATTATGTATTATCATGCAGTCGGAACCGGGGTGCTAACGTCCCGGCTCGCGAGGGTAACAACCCAGATCGTCGGCTAAGGTCCCAAAATCGTGTTAAGTGAGAAAGGTTGTGAGATTTCATAAACAACTAGGAAGTTGGCTTAGAAGCAGCCACCTTTTAAAGAGTGCGTAATAGCTCACTAGTCAAGAGATCTTGCGCCAATAATTTAACGGGACTAAAACACGATACCGAAGCCACGGGTACAATTGTACGTTAGAGGAGCGTTCTTAGGGCAATGAAGCTAGACCGTGAGGACTGGTGGAGCGTTAAGAAGTGAGAATGCCGGTATGAGTAACGATTCGTAGTGAGAATCTACGACGCCTATTGGGGAAGGTTTCCTGGGCAAGGTTCGTCCACCCAGGGTTAGTCAGGACCTAAGGCGAGGCCGACAGGCGTAGTCGATGGACAACAGGTTAATATTCCTGTACTTTCCTAAAAGTGATGGAGTGACGGAGAAGGATAGCTTTACCACTTATCGGATTGTGGGGTAAGTATTTATTGGGAATTGTTGGTAAATCCGCAATTCATAACCGAAAGATATGATGCATAATGCTTTTGCGTGAATTAAGTAATTTCATACTTCCTAGAAAAGCTTCTAAACTTAATTTTATGGAAACCTGTACCGAGAACGGACACACGTCCCCAAGATGAGTATTCTAAGGCGAGCGAGAAAACTAGTGTTAAGGAACTCTGCAAAATGACCCCGTAAGTTCGCAAGAAGGGGCACCTATGTAAAGCATAGGTCACAGTAAATTATGAGGGGCAACTGTTTATCAAAAACACAGCTCTCTGCTAAACCGCAAGGTGATGTATAGGGGTGAAGCCTGCCCAGTGCCCGAAGGTTAAGTGGATGCGTTAGCATTTGCGAAGCGTTGAAATGAAGCCCGGGTGAACGGCGGCCGTAACTATAACGGTCCTAAGGTAGCGAAATTCCTTGTCGGCTAAATACTGACCTGCACGAAAGGCGCAATGATCTCTCAACTGTCTCAACACTGAGACTCGGTGAAATTATGGTCCCAGTGAAAACGCTGGGTACCCGCATCAAGACGAAAAGACCCCATGGAGCTTTACTATAACTTTATATTGAAATTTGGTCTAACATGTATAGGATAGGTGGGAGACAATGATATTAAAACGCCAGTTTTAAAGGAGTCAACCTTGAAATACCACCCTTGTTATATTGAGTTTCTAACTTGCTATCATAATCAGGTAGGAGGACAGTGCATGGTGGGTAGTTTGACTGGGGCGGTCGCCTCCTAAAGAGTAACGGAGGCGTTCAAAGGTACACTCAATACGGTCAGAAACCGTATGTAGAGCGCAAAGGTAGAAGTGTGCTTGACTGTGAGACTTACAAGTCGAGCAGGTGCGAAAGCAGGACTTAGTGATCCGGCTGTACATTGTGGAATGGCAGTCGCTCAACGGATAAAAGTTACCCTGGGGATAACAGGCTTATCTTGCCCAAGAGATCACATCGACGGCAAGGTTTGGCACCTCGATGTCGGCTCATCGCATCCTGGAGCTGGAGTCGGTTCCAAGGGTTGGGCTGTTCGCCCATTAAAGCGGTACGCGAGCTGGGTTCAAAACGTCGTGAGACAGTTTGGTCCCTATCTGATGTGGGCGTTGGAATATTGATGAGAGCCGCTCTTAGTACGAGAGGACCGGAGTGGACGTACCACTGGTGTTCCTGTTGTTGCGCCAGCAGCATAGCAGGGTAGCTAAGTACGGAAAGGATAACCGCTGAAAGCATCTAAGTGGGAAGCCTCCTCAAAGATAAGTATTCCCTTGAGATTCCTTATAGACTATGAGGTTGATAGGATGGATGTGTACGCGTAGCAATACGTTTAGCTGACCATTACTAATAAATCGATAGGTTTAAAAGTAAAATGTTTTGTGTATGTGACATTTTATTAAATCTTTAAAAAACACTATTCAGTTTTCAAAGAATATAAGTGCATTAAATATGCACTTTTTTAATTTAATAAAAAAATAAAAATAAAAAAAGCCGCTCCCTATTTTTGCATTTCTGCTATTTTCGGCACTAAAGGGCTTAACTACTGAGTTCGGAATGGTATCAGGTGATCCCCTTTGCTATAACGACTTATAGTATAATTATAACTTAAAAATAAAATAACAAAATATTTTTTTAAAAAAAATAATTATTTTTTTTTATTATTAATATTTTAAACTTATTTTTTGTATAATTTATATACTTTTAATAAACAAAAAGAAAGGCAAAATGAAAAACTTTTTTAGTACAACAAGTTTCGTTGCATCTAAAATAATTAATAAACTCAGTAAAAATTGGGTTGATTTTTGAACAAACAAAGATTTATTTAAAAAAGTTTTATTTACCTTATCTTTATTGATTGTTTATATTTTAGCAACAACAATTCAAGCTCCCTTTGTTAAACTTAATAATTTTAATCTTATAAATCAAGATGCCTTTTTAAATACTTTAAATTTAGTTGGCGGTGGGGGTTTAAGAAATTTTTCTTTAGTTGCTCTAGGTATAAGTCCTTTCATTAATGCATCTTTGATAATGTCTTTATTACAAACTAAATTATTCCCCGCTATTCATAAATTAAGTCAAAGTGGTCCAGAAGGAAGACGTAAATTAAATGTAATAACTAGATTATTAACTCTATTTATAGCTTTTCCGCAAGCTATTTTATTAACACAATCATTAGGAGCTGGAGAAAATCCTTTTATTTCTTTTATTCCTTTGAATAATAACCAAAATTTAAAAAATTTAACCATTTATTTTTTACTGCCAATGATATTAGTAGGAGCGTCTTTATTTTCTTTATTTATTTCAGAAGAAATTACTAATAAAGGAATAGGCAATGGAACATCATTAATAATTTTTGTTGGTATTTCCTTCCAATTACCCAGTCAATTTAGCGGAGCTTTTAATTTTTTTATTAGTAGTGGTGAAGCTAACTCACTATTAAATGGTGTTCTAAAATTTATGATTTATATTTTTGCGTATTTATTAGTTCTTTTTATAATTGCCTTAGTTTACAATTCTGAAAGACATATACCAATTCAACAAATAGGAAGCGGAAGAAGTAAAAATATTAAAGAAATGGGTAAATTACCTATTAAATTAAACCCTGGTGGTATTATGCCTATAATTTTTGCTACAATGATTATTTCATTTCCATTAATGATAGCAAGAATATTGCCGGATTCAAATTTAGCTAAAAGTTGAATGATAGAAAATTTACAATTTACAAAACCTTTAGGTTTAAGTTTATTAATTGTGATAACTTTTCTTTTTAGTTTTTTAATTGGATTGCAACAGTCAAAAGTAGATAAAATAGCAGAGGACTTTGCAAAAAATTCTACTTTTATTCCAGGAATTAAACCAGGAGAACAAACTGAAGATTATTTAATAGCTATTGTAATGAGATTATCTCTTTTTAGTGCTTTTTATCTTGTATTAATGGCTTCTATGCAATATTTATTAATTCTTGCTGGTTTGCCCGCAATTATTAGTTTTGGAGGAACTGGAATGATTATTTTAGTTACCGTTTCTCTGGAAACTATACAACAATATCAAGCAAGAAGTAAAAGTCAAACTTTAACTAAGCAGAAAAATCTTTCTAAACAAACTATTAATAATTTAAATAATAATAAAACTAAATTTGATAAGAATAAGAAAAACGGAGATGGTTTGCTATGATAAAAAAAGAATTACCTAATATAGTTTTTATGGGGCCACCGGGAGTGGGTAAAGGAACAACTGCTAATTTAATTGCTCAAAAAACAGGAATTAAACATTTATCTACTGGAAGTATTTTTCGTGAAACAATAGCTAATAAAACTCCTTTGGGTTTAAAGTTAGCAAAATATGTTGAAAATGGTTTGTATGTTCCTGATGAAGTTACTAATCAAATAGTAAAAGAAAAATTAGAAAGTTTAATGCACCAAAATCAAAAAGTTATTTTAGATGGTTATCCTAGAACAATTGAACAAGTGCACTTTCTTAATAAAATAGAAGGATTTAAATATAAAGTTATTGAACTAAATGCTTCTAATGATTTAATAATGCAAAGATTAAATGGTAGAAGATTTTGTCCTAATTGTGGTAAAAATTATAATATATTTTCTTTACCTTCGCAAAAAGATACATTATGTGAAAATTGTGATTCTGTTTTGCAAATGAGAAAAGACGATAGCATTGAAAATATTAAAATTAGACAACAAATTTATAAAGATTCTACTGCACCACTTCTTGATTACTTTAAAGAACATAATAATTTGCAAATTTTTGATGCTACAGGTTCGCCTGATTTTGTCACACAACAGATTTTAGACTGATTAAATAAGGAATAGTTATCTTTTTAGATAACTTTTTTTTATTTAATGTATAATTTATTTTGCATTTATATAAGAAAAATATAAGTCAAATTTGACTTTTATTTTTCTATTATTTATATATCATAAATGCAAGGAGAATAATGATAACTATTAAAAGTGATATAGAAATAGAAAAAATCACTAAAAGTTGTCGTATCCTGGCAGAAGTTAAACAAATAGTTTGAGATTCGATAAGACCAGGAATTTCATTAAAAGAACTTGATTCAATCGCTTTTAATGAAATAATAAAAAGAGGTGCTAAACCTGCTTTTAAAGGTTTATATGGTTTTCCAGCTACAGCTTGCATCTCTGTTAATGATGAATTAATTCACGCTATACCTTCAGATTATAAATTAAAATTAGGTGATTTAGTCAGTGTTGATTTAGGATGTATATGAGAAGGTTATAACAGTGATAGTGCTTTTACCAAAGGAGTTGGTAAAATTTCTAAAATAGATCAAAAACTTATTAATGTAGCTCAAGAAGCTTTTCTTGCAGGTTTGAAAGCTATAAAACCTGGCGCAAGAATAGGTGATATTAGTTATGCAATAGGTCAAGTTATTAAAAATAATAATTTTTATACACCAAGTGAATATAGTGGACATGGAATTGGTATTACATTACATGAAGATCCTTATGTACCAAATGATGGAATTCCTAATACAGGTCCGCTTTTAAAAGATGGTATGGTAATTTGTATTGAGCCTATGATTTTACAAAAATCACCAAAAACAAAATTAAAAAGAAATAAATGAACAGTCGTAAGTGCTGATGGTTTAAATTGTGCCCACTATGAACATACTGTTTTAATAAAAAATGGATACGGTGTAGTTTTAACGGAAGGAATTTAATGGCAAAAGACGCTATTAAAATGACTGCTAAAGTTGTTCAAGCTTATTCAACTGATGAATATGAAGTAGAACTTGAAGGTGGTATGTTAATTAAAGCTCATATTTCTGGCAAAATGAGAGTAAATCATATTAGAATTTTGCCTGGTGATACTGTAGATGTAGAAATTAGTCCTTATAATTGAAATTTAGGAAGAATTATTTACAGACACAAATAAGGAGAAAAATGAAAGTAAGAGCTAGTGTAAAAAGAATGTGTAAAGATTGTCGTATTATTAAACGTCAAGGAATAATAAGAGTTATTTGCTCACAACCAAAACATAAACAAAGACAAGGATAAAAAATGGCTAGAATTTTAAACGTTGAAATTCCAAATAACAAACGTGTAGTAATTTCATTAACTTATATATTTGGTATTGGAAGAAATAGAGCAAAAGATATTTGTGCTGCAGCAAATGTAAATGAAAATATTAGAACCAAAGATTTAACAGAAGAACAATTACAAAAATTACGTGTGGAAGCTGCAAAATATACAACAGAAGGTGATTTACATAGAGAAGTTAGCTTAAACATTAAACGTTTAATGGAAATTAAATGTTATCGTGGTATAAGACATCGTAAAGGACTTCCTGTTAGAGGACAAAGCACACAGAAAAATGCTAGAACACGTAAAGGTCCTAGAAAAACTGTTGCAGGGAAAAAAGGTAAATAAGATTAAGGAAAATGAATTATGGCAAGAAAAACTAAAAAGAAAAATATTACTAATGGTATTGCACACATTCACTCTACTAATCAAAATACAATTGTTACATTTACAGATGAATTTGGTAATGTAATTGCTTGAAGTTCATCAGGTGCAATAGGTTATAAAGGTTCTAAAAAGAAAACTCCTTATGCTGCTTCATTAGCTGCACAAGCAGCATCTGAAGCTGCTAAGGAACACGGTGTAAAAAGTGTTAAAGTAAGATTAAAAGGTTTAGGTGCTGGTAAAGACGCAGCGCGTAAACAAATAGAAGTAGCAGGCATCACAGTTACTGAAATTAAGGATGTTACTCCAGTTCCACACAATGGAACTAGACCTCCAAAACGTGTTCTCAAACGTGAAAAACAAAGATAATTGATAATTTTAAATAAAGGAGCACTATATGGTAAAAATGCCCAAACTTATTTATCAAAAACTTCAAAATTTAAGTGAAAACATTAATGAAACCGTTTTTTCTTTAAAACCATTAGAAAGAGGGTTTGCTAATACTTTAGGAGTAGCTTTAAGAAGAACATTATTGTCTAGTATTACTGCTTTAGCTTTAGTAGCGGTGAAAATAGATGGTGTAGAACATGAATTTCAAACCATACCCGGTGTAGAAGAAGATGTTGTTTCATTAATAATGAATTTGCGCAAGGTTAAATTTCAATATAATCCTGAATTAGTTTCAGATAATGATATTATTAAAGTTTCATTAAAAACAGATAAATTAGGTATTATTACTTCAAAAGAATTAGTGATTAATAATTCTAATATCGAAATTTTAAATAAAAATCAATATATAGCTACTTTAAATAAAGGCAATTTACATTTAGAATTGTATTTAAAATCTGGTAGAGGTTTTATTAGTAATGAAGAAAATAAAAAAATAGTTAATTCAGCAACATTTTTAACTAATATTGATAGCAAAATTAAAAAAGGAATTTTAATTGCTACTGATTCTGATTTTTCACCAGTAGAAAAAGTTAATTATGTGGTTAATGAACTTAATTCTTCAAGTTCTAAATTAGAAGAAGAATTAATTTTTACTGTTGTTACTAATGGAACTATTGATCCTAAATATGCAATTCAACAAGCGTGTGAAATTTTGGTCGCATCATTTAAATTAATTGGTAATGTTGATGAAATGCAACTAGAAGTTTTTGCTGAAGAAAAAGAAGTAGAAATAGAAGAAAAAGATAATGACATTGACATTAGTCAATTACAATTATCAGTTCGTTCATTTAATGCTTTAAGAAGAATAGGGAAAACCAAACTTTCTCAAATTTGCGAAATGACGCTTGAAGAAATAGAAGGAACTAAAAATTTAGGAAGAAAATCAATTGAAGAAATTATCAATGTACTTAAAGATTATGGTCGTGAACTTAAAAAAGGAGAAGAATAATGGCTAATCCAACACAAATTTATAGTCGTGATGCTAAATGAAGAAAAGGAGTAATGCGTACTTTAACAAGTGAATTATTAGCACATGGTCGAATTACTACTACTTTAACTCGTGCAAAAGAATTACGCCGTCATGCTGAAAAAATGATAACTAAAGCTAAAAATCCTACTTTAGCTAATCGTCGTTTAGTTGCTGCTTTTCTTCGTCCTACTTTAGTTAATAATAAAGAGAATCTTTTAAAATATTTATTTAATGAAATAGCACCCAAATATAAAGAAAGAAAAGGTGGATACACCAGAATTTATAAAATTGTTGCGCGTCGTGGCGATAATACTCAAATGGCAATCATTGAATTAGTTTAATTTACTATTTAGCTTTAATTAACACAAAATAAAAAATACTCTTTTATAAAAGAGTATTTTTTATTTACCAAATTTAAAATGACAAATATCACCGTCATTCATTAGATAATTTTTTCCTTCAGATCTAATTTTTCCAGCGTTTTTAGAACCTATTTCGCCATTATAATTTATATAATCTTCATAAGAAATAATATCAGCTTTAATAAATTTTTTTTCAAAATCACTGTGAATAATACCAGCGCATTGAGGAGCTAGCATACCGTTTTTATAAACTCATGCTCTTGCTTCTTTTGGTCCAACAGTAAAATAAGTTTTTAAATTGAGTAAGTCAAAAGTTTCTTTAGTTAAATAATCTAATCCACTATACTCTATAGAATAACTATTTAATCATTCTTGAGCTTCTATTTCATCTAGTTGAGCTATTTCGAATTCTAATTGTACAGATATAGGAATAATTTTATTTTTTCTTCCGTGTTCTTTTTTTAATTGTTTAAAATAAAAATCATTATCTAAATTTTTAATTTGATTAGTAGAAACATTAGCTACATATATCATTGGTTTGCTTGTTAATAGTTGATAGCTTTTGATAAGTTTAAATTCTTCTTCGTTAAAGTCTTTTACTATATCATAAGCGAATTTATTATTTTCCAAAATACTTTTAATTTTCAGTGCCGTTTTTTCTTCAAGTATAGCAATTTTATCTCCACTTTTAGCTTTTTTATGTATTCTATTTATAATATTATTAATTGTTTCTAAATCAGCTAGAATTAATTCTAAATTAATAGTTTCAATATCTGCTAAAGGATCAACTTTATCATTAACATGCATAATATTTTTATCTTCAAAACATCTTACAACATGAATGATAGCATCAACTTCTCTAATATTAGCTAAAAATTTGTTTCCTAATCCCTCTCCTCTTGAAGCACCTTTAACTAAACCAGCTATATCAACAAAATCAAAAGTAGCTGGAATTATTTTTTCTGGTTTAGCAAGTTTGGCTAATTCTACTAAACGTTTATCTCTCAAAGCAACACTACTAATATTTGGTTCAATAGTAGTGAAAGCATAATTACTTGCTTCCACTTGATATTTTGTAAGAGCACTAAATAAAGTAGATTTGCCTACATTAGGTAAGCCCACAATTCCTGCTTTTAATGACATATTATCTCCTATAATTCAAAAATTTTAATATTTTTAACATTTTAATTATAACTGTGATTTGTCTATAATTTAAAATAAAAACACACTTTAAAAGTGTGTTGTATCTATAAGCCACGTTTTGTTCTTCCAATAAGATGTCAACAATTTATCTAATTTAAATATTAATATTTAAATTCTCTTTTTTGATTCATTTCTCTTAAAAGAGTTCCCCTACCGTTATTTGGGTTTCTAACTCATGGAGTTTACCGCGTTTCACAATTCTCGTCTCTGTGGCACTAGTCGTCTAAGCCTGAATTTATTAGATTCAGCATGAACACTACAATCATCTCAGATTGTGTTAGCGTGGACTTTCCTCTATTTTTATAAAACAGCTGTTGACCGATACTAATTTATTATATAAATTTATTTAAAAATTAATGAAAAAATTTTATTAAAAAAAGTTCAAAACCTATTTTTTCATTTACTATGCCTTTTTTAATTTCTCTATCTAATTCTGCTAAATATTTGATCATATTTTGTATTTTATTAATTGACAAATTATTTAATAATGAATATATTTTTTTAGCTCTATATAAATTAATTTTGAATTCTTGAGAATATGTTTCTAAATTTTTTTATTATTTAAATAATAATACATTTGATTACAAATAATTAAATTTTGAGATATTTGATAAATCAACATTGTAATATTTTCCCCTGCAATAATTTTTTTTAAATATTGATCTCAAATAATATTTAATTTTTTTTGTTCTAAGGAATTGATAAATGCGAAAGGATCAAAGTTAATACTTGAAACAATAAGTTCATTTATCTCATAAATAGTAATATTTTTAGTTACTAACGCAATTTTTTCAAATTCATTAATTAATCTCATTGTATCATCATTAACTTTATTAACTAATTGCAAAACATTAGAATAATTTATTTGAATTTTTGCTTTCTCAGCTTTATGCAGTATTAAATTAATTTTTTCTTTAATATCAAGTTCGTTTAATTCAAAGACTTTTATTTGTTTATTAGAAAAATATATTTCTTCAGTAAATATATTTTTTAACACATCATTTTTTTAATTTGATTAACAAATATTAAAATGTTATTATTATTTTTAATAGAATTTATAAATTGGTTTATTATAAAAATTTCTTCTTTATTAAATTTATTACTTGTTAATAAATTGCAATTATTTATAATTATTAATTCCTTAGAAGAAAATAAAATCTCTTGATTTAGATTTTTTATTATTTCAATTAAAGAATTAATATTCTCATAATAATATCTTTTTTTAGTATTAATATTTTCTTCTTTTTGAATTATTTGAATTTGTTTATTTATCTGATACAAATCATTTGAAAAAATAAAATACATTTAATTTTTCTCCTTATGTTCATTAACTATTTTTTTTAATTTTATTAATCAATGATTTAATCCCGCCTTAGTTTTATGTATATTATATTTTTGTAATAAAAAAGTATAGTTATTTAAACTTTCTCCAATATTATTTTTAATTAAATCAAAAAAAACTAATTCATCTTCCTTAAAATTTTCTTTTAAATTATGTTCATTAATATAATTTATGAATTCCAGATATTTTTCTTGAGCATTAACTATTTTTTCTATATTTGAATAATCTATATTATTTAAACGATTTATATTATTTTGATAATCTCTTGTAATTATTGAATCTTCAAAAATAAAATAAGAATTAATTGCTTCAATAGCTTTTAAGAAATCGGAAATTTTTTCTTGTTTTTTAATATATAAAATATATTTTTGTTTATAAAACATTTTTACAAAACCAAAATCATATGTGTTTAATTTTTTTTGTATTTGATCAATAAAAATTTCATAATTAGAATTAATAGCCAAATGGTAAGAAGTTTTGTTTAAATTATTTATTGACCCACTACCTGCAAAAAAACCTGCAAAAAAACTATTTAAATAAATAATTTGTTCGTTTAAATTAAATTCTTTCGCTAATATAATAATATTTGTTTTTTCTTGAGTAAATGTAATTTTTAAAATATTCAAAAAGTTTATGATATTTTCTCTTATGGTTTTATCCCTAATTACTAATAAGATATTTTTATGAATGTCAAAAATTACCTTTGAACTTATAAAACCTTTTAAAAAATCATATATTTGATCTTTAGTTTTTTGTTTCTTTAAAATCTCATATTTTATTTGTAAGCTAAAATTCATATTTTCTTATAATTATAATAATTATAAGAAAAAATAAAAAAGAATTATATATTTATAATATATGTAGAAAAGATTTATGAAAAATAAAAAAATAAAAATACTTTTTATAGGTGATATATTTGGCTTTCCAGGAATAAAAATTTTAGAAAAATTTTTACCAAATCTAAAAACAAAATATCATTTTGATATGATTATTGCTCAAGCGGAAAATGTTTCCGGTAGAAAAGGTTTTAATAAAAATGATTATCAAAAATTAAAAGAAATGGGTGTTAATCATTTTACAATTGGTAATCATGTATGAGCTAATGAAGAGATTTTAGAATTTATAAATAACAATGATATTTCTAGACCGGCTAATATATCTAATTCATATCCAGGAATGGGTTCAAGAATTGTTAAAATTAAAAATAAAACTATAAGAATTACTTCTTTAATGGGTATAACATTTAATAAATTATTATCTCCATGAAAAGAAGAGTATGCAGATAATTTTTTTGATTGTATTGATAATATTATTAATTATCAAGAAAAAACAGATTTTCATTTTGTAGATTTTCACGCAGAAACTACAAGTGAAAAAAATGTTTTAGGCTTATATTTAGATGGTAAAATTGATGCCTTAGTTGGTACTCATACGCATGTACAAACAAACGATGCTAGATTGTTACCAAAATTTACTTGTTATATTACTGATGTTGGTATGTGTGGACCTTTAAATAGTGCAATTGGTGCTAATTTTGATGAAGTATATCAAAAAATGAGATATCAAAAAAATGCTAAATTTAAAATTTCTCCAAATAAGTCTCAATTCAATGCTGTTTTGTTGACATTAAATACTATTAATAAAATGAAAAATAAAATTCAAACTATTAATCTTTTAGAAAATTAGAATATTAAAAAAAACTTGTTAAAACAAGTTTTTTTTAATTATTTGATTGTACTAAAGAAACTATTATCATTGGTTCTTTATCAAAAACTTTAAATATTTTTTTTCTTATTACTTGCCTTGCTCTATTTTGAAAAGTTTTTAAACCATCGAATGTTTCATTTTCAATAATTTTTAAAATAGTAGTTTTAATTAATTCTTTAGCTATTTTCTTAGTTTCTTTATCAAAAATACCAACAAAATTCATTTGTAATTTTCCGTTTAATAATTTAGTTTTAGAATTATATAATACAGAAACTAAGATAATGCCATCTCTTCCTAGTAATTCTCTTTCGAGAATAACTTCAGAGGAAATATCTCCTACACCAAAACCATCAATTATAGTATCATGAATTTCTTTAATTTTTCCATTAGTCGAAATTAATTTACCATCAGCAAAATGAACTATTTTTCCATTTTGTAACAATAAACATTTGTTATCTTTGATATTTAATTTTTCTGTCAAAATATTTTGTGCACTTACCAAATAACGATATAAACCTTGAGCAGGAATAACATATTTAGGTTTTAGAGAATCAACCAAATTGATAAGATCTTCTTTTGCTGGTCTATGTCTATAAAATTCGTTTGTATTAACATCATAAAGATTTGAAGTAATTCTGGTAATTTCATCCAGCATTATTGCTTCTTGACTTTCTAAACCATTAATAGGAGGTGCTAAAATAATAACAACATCTGTGTTTTTTAATGTTAAAAATACATCATTATTACTTGTTATTCTTAAAAATCTACTATATAGTCTTTCTACTGAACCTGTAACTAAAATTACTGCATTATTAGTTTTACTTATACTGTTATGGTCTAAAATTTTAGGAAATTTAACTTGTGGAAATTTATTTTTAATTATGTTAAGAGCTTGAGCATAAGTTTTTCCGTAAACAATAACTGGTCTTTTTGTTTCAATGGCTAAATTTAAAATTTGTTGTATTGACGCCATTTCTTCATCATATGCGCCAATAATTATTCTTCGGTCGCTTTTAGTTTCTAAAAATGTTTCTTTAATTGACTGTGGTAATTGAATTTTATGAACAGCTTTTCCAGGATAATTTGCTCTTCCAGAATCAACAATTAATGCTAATAATGATCTTTTACTAAAATTTTTAGCTAGATTTGTAAAATTTAAATTACCATAAATTCCTAAATTTGCTTCAATAAAATTAAATAAAAATAAAATATCACCTTGTGGAGTTATAAAATTAAAACCTATGTGCCCTGGCATTGATCCAGCCAATTCAATAGGTTGAACAAAAATTTCCCCTATTTTGGTAATTTTATCGATTACTTGAATTTTGTAATCAGGATTATTGATTTTATATTTTTCTAAACGATCTTGTATCATTATTGAATTAAATTCGGATGAATAAATAGTTTGTCCTGAAATAGACATTAATAATCATGGTAATGCACTAAAAGATTCATTTTTTACATCAGTTATAAAAATACCCTTAATTTTATCTTTATTTTTTATAAAATAATTAAAATTAGGTATTAAAGTATCAACGCCATTTTTAGAATTAATTGGAATTTTTGTACCGGTATTTATAATATAAATATCGTCATTATATTCTAAAACATAACAATTTTTTCCATTTTCATCTAAACCACCTAAAGCAAAAATATTAATATGATTTTTATACATAGTAAACTCCATTATTTGCGTAAATAAATTAATTTTAGGAATTATAAGAATTTATTTTTTAAATTATATATTAATATATAAAAAAATAAAAAAAGTAGATTAATCTACTTTACTATAACTAGCGTATTTATTAATTTTTACTTTTTTTTCACTTTTTATATAAATGACTAAAGTATATTCGCCTTTAATATTTCTTTTTGTTAAATCATTTAAAATTTCTTCAGCAGTTCCATAAAAATGTTGTTCATAAATTTTAGTTAATTCTTTGCAAAGAAATAATTTTGCCTTGTCTTTTCAAATATTGTTTATTAATTCTAATAAATTAATTAGTTTATGCGGAGCGATGTAAAAAATATGTGAAAAATTCAGATCTAAATTCTCTAATTGATCTTTTTTTTGCTGTGTTTTTTCTTTAGGAAAACCATGAAAAACAAATTCGTTTGTAAAACCACTCAATGCCATTGCAGTTATTGCAGCATTTACACCTGGAATTAATTCTATGTCAATTTCTTTTTCTCTTGCTAATTTAACTAGATTAAATCCTGGATCACTAATTAAAGGCATTCCAGAATCGGAAATTAATGCTAAAGATTTATTTTCTTTCAAAATTAAATCTATTAAACCTTTTGCGGAATTATTTTCATTAAATTTGTTATATATGAAAAGTTTTTTTTGTATATTTCAATAATTAAGTAATTTTTGTGCCACTCTTGTGTCTTCACATGCAATATAATCTACGTTTTTTAATGTTTCTACCGCACGATATGTAATATCTTTCATGTTACCTATAGGTGTTGCTACTAAAAAAATTTTACTCATTTCATAATCTCACTAATTCTATTAGAAAATTTTCTAATTGTAAAAAGATATTAAATGTTGATTTATGTGTTTCATTTAAAAATGAATCACATAAAATAAATATTTTTTCAAAATTAAAAGAATTTTTAGATAAATTTAATTTGCTTTTAACAAACCATTCTGGATAATCAGATTTTTTATTAACAAAAATTTCAAAAGCTAATAATCTAAGGCTATAAATTAATAAATAGGCAATATCAAAAAGATCTTTTTTATTATATTTACTTAAAAAAAGATATATATTGTTGATATTAGAATTTAATATTTTAAAAAAATCACTAACTATAGTTAAATTAGTTTTTGATATATATTTATCTATTTGTTCTATTGATGAAAATAATTGTAATATAAAATTTATCTCGATATTATCAAATTTTTCTTTTTTAAGTTTTAAATATGCTATTTCTTTAAAATCGTCATTTCTAATATTTAGAATTATTGCGCGAGATTTTATTGTTGGTAAAACTTTTTCTATATTATTTGTAGTTATTATAAATAAAACATTTTGGCTAGGTTCTTCTAAAGTTAATAATATAGTGTTAAGAGCTTGAATTGAAGCATTTTCAATATTTTTAAGAATTACAATCTTTTTATTATGACTAATAATATTTAAAGTTTCAAAAATTTTTTTAATATTATCTTTAGTTAAATTTTTATCTTCTGCATTTAAAATTTTAATATTTGATGGTAATAATTGTTCATCTAAAGATGTTAGATTAATATTTGTGATTAAATTAATAATATTTATAATTGCAGAATTAAAATCAATTAATTCATAACTTTTAAGTAAATAACAATGATTTAATTTTTCATTTTTTAATGAATTTTTTACTATTTTTAAATATGTGAACATTTTTATTTAATATATTTATTTTTAAATAATTCATTATTAATTAATTTTTCATAAATATTATTTACAACTTCTTCAATAGATTTGCTAGCATCTATAATTTCAAATCTAGAAGGATTTTGATTTATTAATATTTGATAACCCAAATAAACTTTTTTGTGAAAATCTTCACTTTCTAAATCTAATCGGTTAGGTTTATCTGTTCTTGTTTCTAAACGTCTTGTTCTACTTAAATTAAGATCAATGTTTAAAAAGAAAGTAATATGAGGTTTAATACCTTGAATAGTTAATTCTGTTAAATTAGTAACAAAATCTAAACCTAAATTACGAGCTATTCCTTGATATGCATAAAAGCTATCAATATAACGATCACAAAGAACTAATTTATTTTCAGTTAATCCAGGAATAACTACTTTATCTAAATGTATTCTTCTTGATGCAGAATACAACATAGCTTCAGTAATAGGTGATAATTCATTATCTTTATCCAGTATTAATTCTCTTATTTTTTCCGCTTCTTTTATTCCATGACCGCCTGGTTCTCTTGTTTCTAAAATTTCAATTTTAGGAAAATTTTGTTTAATTTTCTGAGCTAATAATTTCATTGTTGTGGTTTTACCACTTCCATCTAAACCTTCAAAAGTTATAAACATATTACCACCTTATCAATTATTTATTCTTACGATTGATTATTGATTCTTTTATTGTGAAAGGATCCAAATAATCTATATTTGAATTAATTGGCATTCCAATAGCAGCTCTAGAACATTTAATATTTTCTTGATTAAGTTTATTAATTAGTAAATTTGTTGTTAATTCACCTTGTAACGTAGGGCTTAAAACAATAATTACTTCTTTAAATTTATTTTTAGATAAATAATTAATTAAATGTTCAAATTCGGTTTTATTATCATTTGCTTGCATTTTAGCGTCGATTAAATATGGCATTACATAAAAAATACCACTAAATATTTGATTATTTATTAATTTATTAACCGCTTGTATACTTTCTACAATCATTAATATTTCATTATTAAAAGTCAAATTTTTACAATTTAAACATATATTATCTTCTTTTATATAATTACAATCATTACAAAAAGATAAACGTTTTTTTATTTGTTCGAAAGAATTTATTAAATCATTTAAATAATTTTGATCTTTAATAAGCAAAAAATTTGACATTTTTTCCGCTTGTTTTTTACTAATACCAGGAAAAAGAGTTAATTTGTTTATTAAATTTTCAATACTATTTATTTTCATATTAAAAACCAAAACCAGGTATATTAGGCATTATTTGTTGATGCTCTTCATCAATTTGTAAAAATAAATCATTAATTGTTAAAGTAATTAAATCTTCTAAAGTTTCTGCATCTTCAGGGTCTAATAAAATTGTTTCTTTGATTCTAATTGATACTATTTGTTTGCTGCCTTTTGCAATTACTTCTATGCCTTGTTTTTCAATAGAAAAAGTTTTTTCTAAAAATGCTTCTTCTTTTATTTCGGCTTCTTTTTGAATTTTTTGTAATTTTCTTAATAATCCTTGATCCATATTATTTTTCTCCTTTGATTCCTTTTGAAATTAAGTTATATAATTTTAAAACAAAATTATTTTTTTGTGGTTGTAAATTTTCTAAAGGTTTATATTTTTCTAATTCTTTATTAGAAAACATGCTAACTTTATTAAAAATGGTTTTTATTCGATCTTTATCAGCAGAAGATGTTATAAATAGATGTAATTGTTTTTTAAATAACTTTTGAAAAAATTCTCTTTGAATAATTTCATTTTGATAATTATCTTGTAAATAATTTAAAATTTTATTTTCAACTTTACTATTACCGTGTATTAATATAAAATTACTAGCGCTTGCTAATACTTTTAATTCTGTTGTACTAATTGCTTTAATAAAATCATTACATTCTAAATTAGTAATTAAATTTTTACTATTTTCTAAAATAGTTTTTATTTGATCATTCTTATTATTTGGATTTAAAACTTTTTTATCATAAAAATGTAAAGCAAATAATTTTTCGAGTAATTCATCATCAATTTGACTTTTAAAAATTTTATCATTAGTATATGTTTTTAATAATGGCAATGTAACATCACTATTTTGATTAATGTCAAATTCTTCAGTAGATATTAAAGGATTCTCTAAATTTTCATCGTCTAAATCATCGTTGAAAGTTAAAATTTCATTTTCAATATTTTTAATATCATCTTTTGCGTTATTATATTTCAAAATATATTCTTGACTTTGTTCTAATATATCTTTAATTTCTTTTTCTACTGAATTATTATTTATTTTTAATTCTTCTTGAACTTTATTAGTTTGATCATTTTGAGAATTTCTATTTTCTTGCATTTTTTCCTTTTTTATTAATGAATCATTTGTTTCTAAAAATGAATTGTGCCTGTTCATAATTTTAAATAAATTAAAATATATTAAATCATAAGGTTTATTTTGATTATATAAACTTTTAAGTAATTGATATAAATATTCTAATGTTTCATAAGCAAAAATTGTATTGAATTCTATTAATTCGAAATCATTTTCTAAAAGTATTTCACTAAAATCTAAATTATTTGTTTTGTTACATACTAAATAATCTTTTAAAACCGTTATTCAATTTTCTACGAGTATTTTAGCATCGGCATTATTGTTTTTAAATTCATCAAATGTATTAATAACATATGAATAATCATGTTTATATATAGCATTAAAAAAATTAATTATTTTACTATTTTCCACAATACCAAAAAGTTCAGTGACACTTTTTAAAGTTAAATTATTATCACAATAAGCAATAGCTTGTTCTGCAATAGATAACGCATCTCTTAGTGCTCCTTGAGCCAAACGAGCAATATATGCTGGAGTGTCATTGTCATATTGTATTTTTTCAATTTCAAAAATTTCTTTTAAACGATTTTCTATTTGTTTATTAGTTATTTTTTTAAAATTATGAATTTGTAGTCTTGATAAAACAGTTGATGGTATTTTTTGAGCATCTGTTGTAGCTAAAATAAAAATAACATGTGAAGGAGGTTCTTCTAAAGTTTTTAACAAGGAATTAAAAGCACTTTTAGTTAACATGTGTACTTCATCAATAATATATATTTTATAACGACCAACAGTAGGTAAATGTTCGATTTTTTCCTGTAACATTCTAATTTCTTCTACACCATTGTTTGAAGCAGCGTCCATTTCAATAATATCCAAATTATTTGCGCTTTTTTCTAAACAATTTTCACAAATATCATATGGTATATTGGTATGAATACAATTTATAGCATTAGCAAAAATTTTAGCTAAGGAAGTTTTACCTACACCTCTAGAGCCACTAAATAAATAAGCATGATTTATATTATTGCTAATTATAATATTTTCTAAGACTTTGATTATATGCTCTTGTCCAACAACTTGTTCAAATTTTTGGGGTCTATATTTACGGTATAAAGCTTTATATGACATATTAACTCCTAAGTTAATTTAAACGTTTGTATATATACTATATATACATTATATATAATGTAAAATTTAAAATAAATTTAAATAACTCATCTTTTATAGGTTATCATTTTTATGCATTATAAAATAAAATATAATTAATATTAATTAATTATTCAAGATTTTTTAAGTTACTAATATATAAAGGAATGTATGAATAAAAAAGTGATTTTAGTTGTTATTGACGGTTTAGGATTACGTAAGGAAAAACAAGGAAATGCTTTTAAACAAGCTAACACCGCCTTTTTTGATAATTTATTTACTAATTATCCTAATTCTATTATTCAAGCAAGCGGCGAATATGTAGGTTTACCGACTGATCAAATGGGCAATTCTGAAGTAGGTCATTTAAACATAGGAGCAGGTAGAATTGTTTACACAGGATTATCATTAATTAATCAACAAATTAAAACAAAAGAATTTCATAAAAACAAAGTTTTTTTAAATGTTTTTGAAGATGTTAAAAAAAATAATACTACTTTACATTTAATTGGCTTATTAAGCAACGGCGGTGTGCATTCAGATGAAAATCATTTATTTGAATTAATGCATTTAGCATATGAAAATAAAGTAAAAAATGTTTCATTACATTTATTTGGTGATGGCAGAGACGTAGCGCCAAAATCAATTTTAAATTCTTTAAATAAAGTTGATCAATTATGCAAAAAATATTCATATAAAATTGCTTCATTAGGTGGAAGATTTTATGGCATGGATAGAGATAAAATGTTTGATAGAGTAGAACAACACTATAATGCAATGTTGGGTTTATCTGATGTAACTTTTACAAATGCAATTGATTATATTAATAATGAATATTCAAATAATAGAACAGATGAATTTTTAATTCCTGCATCTAATTTAAATGCAAAATTCATAGAAAATAATGATTCGATAATCTTTTTCAATTTTAGACCTGATCGCGCAAGACAATTAACTCATTTGTTTATTGATTCAAATCTTTATCAAGTAAAAGCTAAACATTTAGTTAAATTAAATAATTTTGTTTCGATGATGAAATATGAAGGTTTAAATACTCAAATAGCTTTTGAAGAAATGAAAGTAGTTAACCCCATTGGTAAAGTTTTAGAAAAAAATAATTTAAAACAATTAAGAGTTGCAGAAACACAAAAATATGCTCATGTGACTTTTTTTATGGATGGTGGTATAGATGTAGAATATAAAAATTCTAAAAGAATTATGGTGCCATCTTTAAAAGTTAATAGTTATGCGGATGAACCACAAATGTCAGCTAAAGAAATAGTTGATGAATTAATAAATAATGCAGCAGATTATGATTTGACAATTATGAATTTTGCAAATCCTGATATGGTAGGTCATACAGGTAATTTAAAAGCGACAATAAAAGCAATAGAAGTATTAGATAAAGAGATTCAACGTTTGTGAACTTGAGCAGAAAAACAAAATATAACTATTTTTATCACTGCGGATCATGGAAATGCAGAAATTACGGAAGATGAAAATGGTAATCCAGCTACAAAACATACAAAAAGTCCTGTTATGTTAATAACAAGTGATAAAAATTTACAATTAAAAAATGGTATTTTAGCTAATATCGCCCCTACAATATTGGATTATATGAATATTGAAAAATCTGAAGAAATGACACATGAAAGTTTAATAATCAAATAGATGAATAACAAAGAAAAAGAAATTAAAGCAATTATAATATTACACAATAAATCTTTGGAAAAAATTAATAATTGAATAAATATAAAAGAAACTAATAATATAGAATTTTTAATTGTTAATAATTATAAAGATAAAGATAAAATTTTAAATTATTTAAAAGAAAAAAATATTAATTTAGATTATGTTATGTTGTTAGCAAATAATTTATTTAAAAAAGATTTTATTAATAAATTTGCTTTTTCATATACTTATCCTTCAATTAAAAATTTAAATTATAAATATTATACTTCTCGTTTAGAACAAGATGGTTTTAATGAAGCTATTAAAGATTATTTATATCGTATTAAATTACCTTTAGAAAAACAACAATTAGCTCAAAAATTAGAAAGACAAAAAAATAGTAATAAATATTAAAATACGAAGTCTTTTACTTCGTTTTTTATTTTTCTTTATCATAATTTAGGTAAAATTAAAATACTATGAATTTTTTAAATATCAAATCGACTGAAATGAGAATTGCAGAAAAAACATTAAAAAAAATTAATGATTATGAACCTATTATTGCTAAGTTATCTAATGAAGAATTAAGAAATAAAACTGAACAATTTAAAATTCGTTTAGCTAATGAGGAAAATATAGATAAAATTAGACCGGAAATTTTTGCAGTAGCAAGAGAAGCTACAAAAAGAGTTTTAGGTAAAAGACCATACGATGTACAAATGATTGGTGGAGTTTTATTAGATTTAAGTAGTATTGCTGAAATGAAAACAGGTGAAGGAAAAACTATTACTTCTATAGCTCCAGTTTATTTAAATGCATTATATGGTAAAGGAGCAATTGTTTCTACAGTTAATGAATATTTGAGTGAACGTGATGCTTTAGAAATGGGAGAAGTTTTTAATTTCTTAGGTTTAACAGTTGGTATTAATAAAGCGCAAATGAATCCTGAAGATAAAAGAAAAGCTTATCAATGTGATATTACTTATTCCGTGCATTCTGAATTAGGATTTGATTATTTAAGAGATAATATGGTAAATACTTTGGCTGAAAAAGTACAAAGAGGATTATTTTTTTGTTTAATCGATGAAGCTGATTCAATTTTAATCGATGAAGCAAAAACACCTTTAATTATTTCTGGTGGCGAAGGTTCTGATACTCATTTATATTATTTAGCGGATCAATTTGTGAGAATTTTAAATCAAAATGATTATGAAATCGATGAAGAATCTAAAGCAATTTCTTTGACTTATAGTGGTATAAACAAGGCTAATAATTATTTTAAAATTAATAATTTATATGATATAGAAAATTCTGAAATTGTTCATAGAGTTCAAAATGCTTTAAGAGCTCATAAAGTAATGAAAAACAATGTTGAATATATTGTTAGAGAAGGCAAAATTGAATTAGTTGATGCATTCACAGGCAGAATAATGGAAGGGCGCGCATATTCTGAAGGATTGCAACAAGCTTTACAAGCTAAAGAAATGGTTAAAATTGAACCAGAAACTAAAACTTTAGCAACTATTACTTATCAAAATTTCTTTAGAATGTTTGATAAACTATGTGGCATGACAGGAACGGCTAAAACAGAAGAACAAGAATTTATTGATATTTATAATATGAGAGTTAATCCTGTGCCTACTAATAAACCAATAAAAAGAAGAGATTTGCCTGATGCTATTTTTGCCAATTCACAAGCCAAATGAATTGCTGTTACTAATAAAGTTAAACAATTATATGATAAAGGACAACCTGTTTTAATTGGAACAGCTCAAATTGAAGATTCTGAAGAATTACATTACTATTTAGAAAAAGCTAATATTCCTCACACTGTGTTAAACGCAAAACAAAATGCTTCTGAAGCTGAAATTATTTCTCAAGCTGGACAAGTTAAATCTGTAACTATTGCTACTAATATGGCAGGTAGAGGAACTGATATTAAACCTTCAAGAGAAGCTATTGAATTAGGTGGATTATATGTTATTGGAACAGATCGTGCTGAAAGCCGTAGAATTGATAATCAATTAAGAGGTAGATCTGGTAGACAAGGAGATCCGGGCGTTTCTAAATTTTATGTTTCTTTAGATGATCAATTGATGCAACGTTTTTCTAATTATGAAGAATTTAAAAAAGCTTATGAAAAAGAAGGCAATAAAGAAATTACCAATAAGAATTTACAATTTGGCTTCAAACATGCTCAAAAGAAAATTGAAGGTTTCAATTATGATAGTAGAAAAAGTGTTTTACACTATGATGATGTTATTAGACAACAAAGAGATTTATTTTATGCTCAAAGAGATTTAATTTTAACCAATAATAACGTATCTTTTATCATTGAAAGAATGTTTAATAATGTCGTAAAAGTAATTTTAAATAATTCTGATTTAAAATTACAAAATAATCATTTAGATTATGAAAATTTAGTTAGTTATATTAATAGTAATTTCTTTAACTTATTTAAACCAGAATTTCAACTTGAATATAAAAAATTAAGAAAAATTTCAGATAATGAATTAAGTGAATATTTACTTGAAAAATTTTTACTTAATTTTAAAGAATGAGAAACTAATGCTAAAAATAATACTATGGATGATAATATATTTTTAAGTTTAGAAAAACATTATTTATTATCAACTATAGATCGTTATTGACAAAATCATATTGATGGCATGGATAAATTACGTTCAAATATTAATTTAGTTCAATACGCACAAAAAAATCCTTATCAAATGTATACTGACGAAGGAACTAAAATGTTTTATACCATGTTGGATAATATAGCTTATGATACTTGCCAAATTATTTTAAATGATCGTTTAGGTAGAAAATCGATGATCAGTCCCGAAATTCAAGCCGATCCATTATTTCAACAAATTCAATCTATGGTAGTTTTAAGTTTAGGCCAAAGTGATGACGAGAGAGAAACTTATTTATTAGAAACTTATTATAATTTAAAAAAACAGACTCAAATGTTTGATAATAATGAAATTAATTCAGAAAAAAATGAAAAACAAAATTCATAGAATTTTGTTTTTTTATTTTAAATTAATTATAATTTTATTATGAAAAGTACCAAATTTAAAAAAATTTTATTGCCTTTGAGCACTTTAACATCTACTATAGGAATATTTTCTATTGTGGCATGTGAAAATAACAATAACAATGAAAATAATAATGATTTAAATAATCAAAGACAAATTTCACAAACTAAATATCAAGAATTATATAAATTAAGACAGGAAAATTTAACTAAATTAGCAAATGATAATAATTTGTATAGATCTATAACGTCATTTTTAAATAAAGCAAGCACTTTTATTAAAAATAACAAAACCACTATTGCTGAATTTATAAACTTAAATCAAGAATTTGACACAAACATTGAAAATGTTAAAAATTATTTAGCCAGTTTATCGCCAAATAATTCAAATTCAGATGAAAATAATATTTCAAAATCTACTGAAAAAGATAATTCAAATACAAAAGAAGAAAAAAATAATAATCAAATCGAATTTGCAAATGAAAATGATTTAAATAACTTAAAAAGTTATAAAGATACATTAGCAGGTTATCAATTAAATGAAAAATTAAAAGAAAATAAAGTCTTGAATGAAAAAATTACACAAGCATTAAATAAAGCTGATAATCTTTTGAATAATCAATCAAGCAAAAGTGATGTTGTTAATCATAATCAAATACTTGTTGCTTTAATTCAAGAAGCAGATAAATATTTACAAACAAATACTAACAATGACAAAAAAGAAGAAGAAAAAGAAAATAAACCTATCATTCCTACTCTTCCACCTAATTTTCAATTTATTAGACCTAACGTTAGTCAATATCATAAATATCCTGATTATGTAAGCAAATATAAAAAAGTTAATGCTCACGAAATATATCAAGAAATATATGATCGTTCTTTTTCTATTCAAACTTTGTTTCATGAAAAATCTGGAAGTGTAGATGTTGCTAGTGGTCAAGGTACTGCTTGATTATTAGATTATCATAGATCAAAATCTAATAGTAACAAATTAAAACTATTTTTAGCATCTAATATTCATGTTTTAAATAATTTTGCAAATACTTTAAGTGAAGAAAATAGTAAAAAATTTCCTCAATATGTTGATCCTACCGGTAATACTTTAGTAGGTATTGCATTAGGTAAAGCTGCTAATCCTAAATTAGAAACTTTAGCAAATAATACCTTAGAAACAAGCGGATTAGTTAGTTATTATACTAATAGCGATAAAATGACTGGTTCATCAAATGTAGGTTTTGGGGAAACTAAATGAAGAACTACTAAAACTCAAGCATTAAGTAATCCTACTTTAATTTTTGCTGCCATTGATTTTATGAAAGAAGAAGCAACAGCAGCATATAAGGAAAAATTAAAAACAGTTTTTAAAGAAAAAGCTGAAAATTATTTGAAACTTAATTCATGAGATACTAATTATCAAACAAAATATCAAAATTGAAAAACACAAGGAGAAAATCCTAATTTATATGTTGATTTTGCTGTTTTTTCAATAGATATAGATTTAGAAAAAACTGATGAAACTTTTAAAAAATGAATTAATGATGCAACTAGTGCACTTGATAAATATTTAAAAAGACTTGCAGACACAAATGAATTACCAAATCAAGATAAAAATATTTCTAAGTATATGCAAACTTTAGATTATTATTCTAAATTTAAAAATATGAATAAAAAAGATGGCATATATGAATTTGCATTATCTAACGCACAAGATTTATATATAGCTGGATATCCAAGATTAAATAATGTGACTAGATTTTCACATAATAATCCACTTGAACGTAATAATAATCAAACTAATGATTTTTTACCACCTTTTAATGAAAGATTTGCTTATGGAGCAAACCAAAGCAGTTTCACTGCGGATGCATATCAATTTAGATTAGATACAGCATTTAATAATTTAGTTGGAGCATCATATGGACCAAATTATACAATTAGTTTTTCTTCTCTTTATTATGGTGCTTCAGGATCATTAGTTTATAATGATTTTGGACAAATGGTTGGAATTTACAATGTTATTAGCTCAAGAACTCAAGCCGGTGATTTGCTTGGTTCTTCAGGATTTGCTCCATTTTTACTATCAACCGATGTTGCAAACATTGATAATAGTTTTGTAACTTATGCTTATAATCTTATTGATTCTACTAATAACAGTTTATATCCAAAACAAAAAGATTCATATCGTAGTAATTTAAGAGTAATGTTTGCCATTGGTTTTGATAATACTAATGATAAAACAACTGCTCTTTTCCCTGAAGGATTTTAAATTAAAAAAAATAGCAAAATTTGCTATTTTTTTGTTAATCCAAATTTTTAGTTAATAAATTTATTTGTTTAGCTATTTTTAAAAGATTTTCAAATGGTATTAAAAGAGTATTTGTAAAAATATCTTTTTCATTTTTATTGTTAAAAATTTCAATTGGATTTTCATTTAAAATAATTTCTAATTGTTTAATAAATTCAGACAATTTAAATTCTTGTTGATTTTCAATATTTTTAATAATTATTGAATTATTTTTAGAATTTAAATTTTTGAAATCATTTACAAAATTATTAATTTTTATAATTTGATTATTATTATCAGTTTGAATAATATCATTCTCATAGTAAAAAAACGTCATACTATTTCATTCATTTCATAAATTTATAATGGCGTGTAAATGTCCAAAAGTATTATCACTATTAGGCAAAAATCCTAACTTACTATAATCAATATTTTTCAATTGTTTATTAAAAATTTTATTTTCTAATTCTAATTCTAAATTTAAAATAAAACTATTAATATGATCTTTAAAAATTAATCGCTCTTCAATTTTGTTTTTTGCTTTATTAAAAAGTGGTCAGTCATTATTATCATCATTTAAAAATAAATTTAAGAATTTGCTAACTTGTCAATTGTTAAAACCTTTAGCTGCGTCTTCGATGATACTATACATTTCTTTGTTTATTTTTTCAAAACGATCCACATATGCTAAAAAATTAGACTGAAAATCATTTTCATTTAGACTTAAATCTTCTATTATTGTATGCATTGTTTCTTTAAGAGAAATTCATTTTTGATTTTCATAATATCCTATATCTTTTGATTGATTGTCTTGTTTTAAAATATTTGATATTTCAATATTATCAATTAAATTTTTAACTAAAAAACTACTGATGTTTTTACTATTTTTTCTTCTGGTTTCAAAAAAAGTCAAAGCATGATTTTTATTAATATTATTTAAATCAAAAAAATCTTTTATTTCTTGATAATTATTTCTATATTGCATAACTAATTGATGCATTTCTTGACTATATTGTGCTTCTAAAACTTGATTAGTATCATAAAAACTACTTTGACATTTAGCTGCTATTAAAGTAGGAAATATTAATGTGCTACTTACTAAAAATTTCATTAATTTTCTTTTTTTCATTAATTTTTTTTAGTCTTTCTTCTTGTATTCTTATAATTGTTTTTAAATCTTTAATTTCTTTTAATTTTAATTTTCTATAATAACCTTCAGGTATTTTTTCAGTTGTTAAATTAGCATATTGAATTCTCTTTAAATTTATAACTTTTTTATTAAATACTTTAAATAATTCTTTTATATGATGATAAGAACCAACGTGTAATTCTACAGTGTAAGATTTATCAGCTACTTGATCAACAATTTGTTTTGAAATTTTTCCATTAACTAAAACTTCTTTGTTAATTAGTTTAAACTCCTTTAATGTTAATGGTTCATTTATTCTAGCACGATAAATACGTTTAATTTCATATTTAGGATGACTTAGTTTATTTACCATTTCTAAATCATTTGTTAATAATAACACGCCTGTTGTATCATAATCTAATCTGCCAACTGGAACAATTCTATAAGGTATATCAATTAAATCTATGACCGTTTTTCTTTTGAAGGGATCTTTAGTAGTGGTGATTGTTTTTTTAGGTTTGTTTAACAAAAAGTAAACAAAGTTATTTTGATTATTTAAATTAATTATTTGATTATTTATTGTAATTTGATCATTTACAGAAACTAATTGTCCAATTTGAGCTAAAGATCCATTAACTTTTATTTTTTTAGCTAGAATTAATTCTTCTGCTTTTCTACGGGAACAAAAACCACTTTGCGCTATTAATTTTTGTATTCTTATTAAATTGTTATTATTCATTTTTTAACATCCATTTTTGATAAATATTTTCAGCTTCTGATGATAGTTTGATGCCTTTTTTAATATTAAATTCATAATTTAATTTGACAATTTTAGCAAAAGCCAAATCAAAATTTTCTAGTGCTAATTTTCTTAATTTTTGTACTCCTTCAAAAGCTCTACCATCACAAATTTTATCTGCAACAAAAATTATTTTGTCTAATAATGTTAATTCTAAATCTAAAGTGGTGTGAACTTTTATTGCTCTAATTAAATCCTGATTATTATTTTTATAAATTTTTTCTATTCACAAAGCACCACATATTTGATGTAAAACATGAGCAGGATAGTTATTTTGATTATAGTTTTTAGTATATTTTTTGATTAATTGATATGAATATTCCTGATTAAATCTTTTAGCAATATCATGAAAAAGTCCAGCATGATAAGCAACTTTAGCATCATATTTTAAAACTTTTGCTAATTTAACAGCAAATTCTGCAGCAGCTACACAATGTTTTGCTCTTTTAGGATCTTTTTTAAGTATCATATGAACTAATTCAAAAGCATATAAATAATTTTTACCAATGTATTCGTTCACTTTTTTTGGAGTTTGCTCTAAAGCGCCATTTCTAATAGCTGTGGAAGATTCAAAAAATAAGGGATTATTTAAAACTTTTATACTATATTTTTTAATATTTTCTTTTGCTATTTTTTTAGTTCTTTTAAAAACTACAAGTTGAACACTTGATGCTATTTCCTCAATAAATTCTCATTTATGTAATTTGCCTAACAAATCACTACCCATTATAAAAAATAATTCTTCATTAGGATATTTCTTTTTAAAATATCTAATGGTTTCAAAAGTATAACTAATACCACCTCTTTTAGTTTCAAAATCTGAAACAGTCATTTTTTCTTTATTTTCAATCGCTAGTTTAATCATATTTATTCTATCTACTGCAGAAACGTTTTTTTGTTTTTTCTTGAAAGGATTAGTTGCAGTTGGGATAAATATTAATTTATCTAAACTCAATTCTTTAATAGCCAATTCTGCTATTTTTATATGTCCAGAATGTATTGGGTTAAATGATCCACCAAATAATGCTATTTTCATTTTTTATCCTTATATATTGTATTTTCATAACTATTTTCACTAAAAAATCTAGTTTGTTTTTTTAATAATTTAGAATTAGTTTCTAATTTTGAAGCTAAATAAGTTACTGAACTATTTGTTTTTTTATTAATTAATTGAACTATATTTTTTATTTTTTTAGTTTTTTGATTATTTATTTTTGTATTGTTATAATTGTTATTATTTTCTTTACCAAATAAAGGAATAGGAATGGACACCAAATCAATATCTTTTACATTTAAAATTTTAACTCCTATACCTTTTAGTTTTTGATTTTGATACATTTGTTCAAATAATATCGAAACATATTTAAAAATATAATTAAATTCATTTGAATATGTTGTTAATTTGTATTGTTTACCTTTTCATTTTTTGTCCATATAACGAAAATTAATATAAATCGTATCACTAACTAAATCGTTTTTTTGTGCCTTCAAACATATCTTATTTGTTATTTCTTTTAAAATATTAATTAAATCATTTTTATCATAATCATAATGATCAAACGTTAAATCCACTCCTATACTTTTAGGATGATTATTATTAGTATTAATTACATCATCAGCTGTACCATTAGCTTGATCAATTAAAATTTTTGTTTTTGATTTTAAAATAGAATATAATAAAGGATTATAAGGATTTTGTATAGCAAGATCTTTTATTGTTCATATATTTAATTGATTTAATTTAGGTAATAATGCCTTGCCTATACCAAAATATTCTTTTAAATCTAAATTTCACAATTGTTCTTTAAAATTTAAAACATTGATTTCTTTTATGCCAAAGGGTTTTGCTAAAGTAGTAGCCATTTTAGCAAAAAATTTATTATAGGATATACCAATTGAAATAGGAATTTTAAAAAATTTCATTATATTATTTTGTATTTCTTTTGCCATTTGAAATGCTGATTTATTCTTTAAATTATTAGTTATATCTATTCAACATTCATCAATTGAATAAATTTCAATTTTTTTTGAATATTTAATGGCTAAATATTCAAAAATATTATTAGATATTTCTAAATAAAGATTAAAATCTGGTTGAATAAAAATAGTTTTTGGTTCTTTATTAATTACTAAATTAACTGGATCTCCTGCTTTAATTCCTAATTTTTTTAATTCATAACTTATTGAAGTTACTATTGATTTATATGTTTTCTTTCCTATTGCAACAGGTTTATTATTTAAAAAGGGATTTTTAGATCTATGAGCGCTTACAAAATATGAATCAAAATCTATATGAAAAATTATTTTATTCATTTTTATTATTTAATTCATTTTTTAATAAACGTTGCAACATTAAACAACAATGCGTTCTATTAAAATGTGTTTTGACATTTTCGAAAATCATCAACTCTTTTAATTCTTCTTTCTCGGTTTCGCTAAGTAATTCATCTCCCAAAATTAATTTTTCGAATAAATTTAATATATAATGAATTTCATTTAAATTTTTATTAATAATTTGTTTTATTAAAATATCGCTTGAAGCTATAAAAAAAGCACAACCGTTTCCATCAAATCAAATATCGGTTAAAGTATTATTACAAATTTGAAATTCTATTTTTAAATAGTCACTACAAGATTCGCCAAATTTTTCTATTAATAAATCATTTTTAATATTTTTTTTAAAAATAGGATATCTGTAATGTTGCATTATGATATCTCTTTTTTGATTTTGATTATAAAACAAGAAAATCACCTCCGTTTTTTAAAGCTTGTACTATTTTTTTACAATCATTATAATTATTATAAACTCCTAAAGATATTCTAACAAAGGAGTTTTCTTTTTTAATATTTTTTAAATACTGTGCGCAAAAAATACCAGATCTAACATAAATATTTTGTGTAGCTAAATAATGCGCTACGTCTTGTGCAGAAATATTTTTAATATTAAAAATAATAATATGACTTTCAATAGGTGTATAAATTTCTAAATTGTTTATTTCTAATAATTGCTTGTATAAATATTTAGTTAACTTAGTTAATTTAATTTTAGTATTTTCATAATTTATATATTTTTTAAAAAAATCTAAGGCAGCATCAAACATGTAAATAGCTGCTAAATTAGGTGTACCAGGTTCAAAAGCAATTTCACCATTTTTAATGGTTAATTCACAATTATTAATTCTATCTATTGTTCCCCCGCCTACAAAAACAGGATCAATTAATTTTTGAACTTTATCATTGATTGCTAAAATTCCTAAACCTGTAGGTCCATAAAATTTATTTGTACTAAAAACTACAATATCACTATTTTCCATATCGACTTTTTCACTTACAACAGCTTGAGCTGCATCATTAACTATGATTGAATTATACAATTGTGCCTTTTCTTTAATTTTTTTCATATTTATTGGATGATAAAATGAATTTGAAATTTGACTTATTGCAACAATAACTGTATTTTCATTAATATCTTCAAGTATATTTTCACTAAATTTGATAGTAGCACCTTTGTCTTTAGCAATTTTAATTCAAGGAGCAATATTAGATGAATGATTATAAGCAGATATTAAAATTTCCTGATTGCTTTGTATTTTATCTTTTAACATTAAGGCAATTTTATTTAATGAGTCTGTTGCTCCAGAAGTAAAAATAATATAATCATTTTTATTGGCATTAATTAATTCTTTAACTTTTTCTTTTACCTCTTTAATAATTAAATTATTTTTAATTCCTATTGAACTATCGCTGGTTCTTGTACTTACTGCATATTCAAGATAAAAAGATTTTTCTTTATTTATTGCTTGTATTGGTTTTTGACAAAGAGCACTATTATCTAAAAAAGTTATTTTTTTAAGCAAAGGAAAATATTTACGTATGTTTTTCATATTAAAAATTTTATTACTTTTAATTAAAAATAATCATGTTTAACCTTTAAAAATCAATACTATGAGATTTTAATTATATTTATATTGCTTTTTTTATTTTGTTATATAATAAAAACGTTATTTTAATGTCAAAAATAAGTCTTTAAAGATACATATAAAATAAAAACTAACTATTAGGAGGAAAATCGTGAGACAAACTACAATTGTAAACCGTGAAAAGGCTAACAAAAAATGATTCGTTGTAGATGCAGAAGGACAAGTTTTAGGTCGTTTAGCCGCATTTGTAGCTTCAGTTTTAAGAGGCAAAACTAAACCTACTTTTACACCAAATGCTGATATGGGTGATTACGTAATTATTATCAATGCTGAAAAAATATTATTAACAGCTAATAAAGAAGAAGATAAAATTTACTATCATCATTCAGGTTATCCTGGTGGTTTAAAATCAATTAATGCTGCTAAATTAAGAGTAAAAAAACCTACAGCACTTGTTGAAAAAGCTATTTCAGGAATGATTCCTCATACAAAATTAGGAAATAAACAACGTAAAAATCTTTTTGTTTATGCAGGACCAGAACACAAACATCAAGCACAACAACCAGAAAGTTTAGAGGTAAGATAGAATGGCAAAAATAATAGAATATCGTGGGCTAGGTCGTCGTAAATCTTCTACAGCTCGTGTGACTTTAAAAACCGGAACTGGTAAATTTGTTATTAATAATCGAGAAGCAAAAGATTATTTAACTTCTGATTTATACATTCAAGATGCAGAACAACCATTAGTATTAACAAATACAAAAGGAACTTTTGACATTTTTGTTAATGTGCGTGGTGGTGGATTAAGCGGACAAGCTGGAGCTATTCGTCTTGGTATAGCTCGTGCGTTATTATTAGCTAGTGATTCATATCGTGAAAAACTTAAACCAGAAGGTATGTTGACTAGAGATGCACGTGTTAAAGAACGTAAAAAACCTGGTCTTAATGCAGCCCGTCGTGCTCGTCAATTCTCTAAACGTTAGTTTTTATTTATTTTTTTACTTAAACTATGAATTTTTGGTAAAATTCATAGTGTAATGCGAGCGTAGCTCAGCTGGTTAGAGCACACGACTGATAATCGTGAGGTCGATGGTTCAAGTCCATTCGTTCGCACCATATCATTTTAAATGACAAAATCATCCTAAAAAGGATGATTTTTATTACACTTAAATTTATAAAATGCTTTTTAATATATATAATTTATACGTTAAAGGAGTTATATATGAAAAATCAACAAAATTTAGATTGAGAATATCAAACAATTTTAAATAATCTATTAAATATTTCAAATAAGGATACTTCATTATTTGTAAAAGTGGATAATGATAAATTATTTGATCTTTATTCTACTTTTAATTTAGATGTTATTAGAGAAATTACATATCAAAATAATTTTTCAATTAGAATAAGAGCTGAATATTTAAACGAAATAATTCAAAAACTCAATAATATTTATTTACCACTAGAATTAATTGAGTATTTAAAAAAAATAAATTATATTAATCTTGCAAAAAGAGAAAAATTTATTTATCAAGATTTTGAAAAAGAAAAAAAACAAATTATAAGTGAATACAATGCAAAATTACAACAATTTAATTCCATATTCAAAAAATATTATCAAGAGATTTTATCCATTTATGAACAAACTAGTTCATGACCTTTATACGTTGGTTGTGTTTTTGTAAAAGTTCACTTAAAAGAAAAAAATAAAAAAATATATGCTCCTTTATTTTTAAAACCAGTTGATTTAGATTTTAATAATGGAATAATTAAATTAATTTCTAACGGTGATTTAAAATTAAATGAAAAACTTTTATTTGTTTTAAAGAATGAAGGCTTTGATTTACATATAGATGAAGAATTAAATGATGATCAACAAAACATATTTCAATTAATAAAACTTTTAAAACAAAAATGAGAAAATAGTTTTTATAATTTTGATATTAAATTAGAAAATCCAATTAAAAATTTTGAAGAAGAAGAAATTCAAAATCAAGAGTTAGAATTTCATGATGGGATGGTGTTAGGAATTTTTCAACCTTCTGGTGGATATTTAAGAAATAGAATGTTAGAAATAATTAAAAATAAAGAACTTGAAAACATTCTTGTTGCTGAATTTGATAAAAATATTTACAAAAAAAATATTCAAGAAGTAATAAGTAATCCTAAAACAAGATTATTAAAAATTTCACCAACTAATTATTCACAAGATAAAGCAATTATAAGTGCGCTCAAACAAAATACTATTATTTGAGGACCACCGGGAACAGGTAAAAGTCAAACAATAGTTAATATTCTTGTTAATATATTGTTTTACAATAAAACCGCTTTAGTATCAAGTGAAAAAAAGGCTGCTTTAGAAGTAATCAAAGAACGTTTAGGAATATTAAAACAATATGCTTTAGTTCTTAGTAATCCAGTAGGAAATAATAGCAAAAGTAAGTTTTATCATCCTTTAAAAATTTACATAGGTTATTTGGAAAATTTTGAAAAAAATAATACTTTATCCAAACCTAAAATAAATATTGTCGATGAAAGCGAAATTAATTTTGTTGAAAATTTAAAAAAATGAAAATCAGAAATTAAATTTGATAAATATTTAGAGTTTATTGGTAAAACAAAAACTATTTTAGATCTTTTAACAGAAGAACAATTTAAAATTTTAATTAAATTAGATTCAGAATTACTTTATACAGTTAATTTAAAATATAAAAATTCTAAAAAATATTTAAAAGAATTATTAAAATTAAATAAACTAAAATTTAAATTTTTTAATAAAAAATACAAATTTTTAAAAAATAATTCAACTGAATTATTCGATAAATTTAATAACTTTAACATTAATTTTAATGAATTAAAAAGCATAGTTAATACTTTTGATTTTGATGATTGAAATATCATTAAATCTATTTATGGTACACTACCAAATAATAATTCTCAAAAAACAGTTAATATTGATTGAATAAATCAAACAGTTGCTGAGCGTATAATAGAAAAAATTAATAAAATCGATAAAAATCGTTTAAATAATTTTAGTGCCATTGTAAAAAATGCTAAAATGAAACCTCATAAATTTATTAAAGAGTATTCGGACATAATTAAAATTTTCTTTCCAATTATTATTGCAACACCAGAAATGGATCTTTCTATATGAAAAAAAGAAGAATTTGATTATGCTATTATTGATGAAGCAAGTCAAATGTTTAATGAAAAAGGTTTACCCTTGTTATATTTGGCTAAAAATAAAATTTTAGCAGGCGATAATCAACAAATGAAACCATCAAATTGATTTAATACTCGTTTTGTAGAAGAAGATTCAGTATATGCTGGGATTGATTCAATTTTAGATCATGCAGAAAAATTTGGTATTCATAGTATTTTATTAGATAAAAATTATCGTTCTAATTTTGCTTCTTTAATGACTTTTAGTTCCAAACATTTTTATGATGAAAATTTAGATGTTATCGATTTATATAATAATAATTTTTCTAAAGAAATTAATTGTGCTATTGAAACAATAAATGTTGAAGGAATTTGAGAAAATAATACTAATAATTTAGAAATTGATATTGCAATTAAAACGCTGGAAAATAATATAGATAGTTATGAAAAAATAATTCTTTTATCTTTTAACAAATTTCAAAGAGATAAGTTAGAAAATATAATTATTAATTCAAATGAAAAATTAAGAAAAAAAATTGAAAGTAACAATCTTTTAATAAGAAATATTGAAAATATTCAAGGTGATGAAGCTGATTTAGTAATCGCTTCTGTAGCGTATGATAAAAATGCAACTATACATTCTACATATGTCGGTAGAATAGGTGGTAAAAATGCTTTAAATGTTGCTATTACAAGAGCTAAAGAAAAAATGATTGTTATTAAATCAATTTATGCTTCAGATATAATTATTAATTCTTGGGATAATGAAGATCTTTTAATTTTTAAAAAATGATTAGAATTTTTAGATTTATCTGAAGAAGAAAAGAAAAAGTATATTAATCCAAAGAATCGAAATAATAATTTTTCAATGTCTCAATTACAAAACAAAATTTATGAAGAATTAGAAAAATATTTAAATAATTCAAGTATTTTAGAATTAACCAATAATGAAAATATTGGTACTATTACTATTGATATTGCTTTAAAAGTAAATAATAAAATTCATACATGCTTTATAATTGATAATTTTGAATACGATACTTTAGAAGATTATTTAAAATTTAATGACAAAATTAAATTTATTAGAAATAAAAAATATCCAGTTTTTGTTATTAACGCAATTATTTGAGAGGAAATAAAATTTGATATTTTTGACTATTTAGCAAAATTAATTGAAGAATTAACTACTGATTCAAATATTGAAAAGAGTTTATTGATAAAAACAAATCATGAAATTAATGATTATGAACAATTATTGGTTGATGATTATAGCACTAATGCAAGTGAAATTAAAATTCTTAATAAAAAAACTAATTCATTAGCAATTACTAATAATAATGAGTTTGATAATGAATAAAATTTATTATTTAAAAACAGATTTAAAAATCTGTTTTTTTATTTTAAAAAAATTAAAAGATTTTTTAATTTATTTTCTATAATTTTGCTATGAAAATAGCAAATTATTGGAAACAAGATAAATACAGGTCTAAACAGATCTTATTAATTTTTAATGAAGATAATAATCCTTCATTGCCATTTTATGTTATTGAATATTCACAAAATCTTTATGATTGCGCGTCCGCTTTAATTTAATTATGCTATTTTCGTTTAATTAAATTAAAGGAGTTCAATGAAAAAAAATAATATACAACACATTATTGAACTTAAAGAAGTAGTCAAAGAATTTGATGGTAAATTAGTTTTAGATAATGTGAATTTAAAAATAAATAAAGGAGAATTTGTAACTCTTTTAGGCCCATCAGGATCTGGCAAAACAACTATTTTACGTTTAATTGCCGGTTTTGAATGAGCAACTAGAGGAGAAATAAAATTTAATGGATTAGATATTAAAGATTTACCGGCTCATTCAAGAGATTTATCAACTATTTTTCAAGATTACGCTCTATTTCCTCATTTAAATGTAGAAGGTAATATTAGATACGGATTAGTTTTAAAAAGAAAGCCTAAAGAACATGTTAATCCTAAATATAAACAATTATTAGAACAAAAGATTAAACAATGAGAACAAAAAGCTAAAATGAAAATGGCACAATTAGATAAAATTCAAGAAGAATATGAATCTGAAATGTCTAAATTTAAACCTACAAGCAGACAATATAAGAAAAGACAATCATGATTAGATGATTCTGATTTTAAATATTCATATTGAGAATATTATGTAACTGAACAAACAGAAAAATTTGAAAAAAAATATTTAACAAGAAAATTAAATAAACTTGAAATTCAACAAGAAGTTGATCAAATAGTTAAATTAGTAGGCTTAGAAGGAAACGAAAAGAAAAAAATAAATGAATTATCAGGCGGAATGAGACAAAGAGTTGCTTTAGCTCGATCACTTGTAATTGAACCAGAAATTTTATTATTAGATGAACCTCTGAGTGCTTTAGATGCTAAAATAAGACAAAGAATGCAAGTTTTATTAAGAAACATCCAAAAAAAATTAGGTTTAACTTTTATCTTTGTTACACACGATCAACATGAAGCTCTAGAATTATCTGATAGAGTAGCAATTGTAAGAGATGGTAAAATTGAACAATATGATACTCCTAAAGTAATTTACGATTATCCAGTAAATAAATGAGTAGCTAATTTTATTGGTGAATCAAATATTTATAATGGTATTTTTGGTGAAAATTCAACAGTTACTATTTGAGGTAATAAACAATTTAGAACTATTCATGATGAAAATGAATTTGAAATAGGTCAAGAAGTTGATGTTTTAATTAGACCAGAAGACGTAGATATATTAAATACTGATAGAGAGCAAGGGCAAAAATTACTTGGTAAAATTTTAAATTTAACTTACAGAGGTAGTTATTACTATTTAACAGTTGAATTAGACAATAAGCAAATTATTCATGTAGAAACAGCAAAAAAATTTAATATTGGTGAAAAAGTATTTATAAGTTGAACAATTGATACAATTCATTTAATGAAAAAAGATAGCAAGTGAGATTATTCAGCAGATGTGAACAAAAATAGTTAATAAATTGTCTTTAAATAAAAGATTAACTTTAACCATTCCTTTTGTTTTAATTGCTTTATTGTTTATTATTTTACCTGTATTAATGATTATTATTAATGCATTAACACCAAGAGAAAATTTTGATTCTTTTTCTTTAATAAAAGAAGCTAATACATGAAGACAAATATGAAGAAGTTTGAAAGTAGGAGTAATTAGCTCACTTTTATGTTTAATAATTGGTTTTCCTTATGCTTATTTTATAGCATCAAGCAAAAATAAATATTTAGCTATATACGCAATGAGTTTAATTATTAGTCCTATGGTGATCTTTACTATTGCTAAAATTTACTCTATTAGAGGTTTCTTTTTATCAATTTTTGAAGAAGAAACTTTGAATGCCGAATGATTTATGGTTTTGGCTTTAACTTATTTAAATTTACCCTTAATGATCATGCCACTTTATTCTGTGTTTAAAGATATGCCAAAAAATATAATTGAAGCAAGCGAAGATTTAGGTTATTCTAAATTTAAAACTCTGTTTAAAGTTGTTGTTCCTTATGGACTTAAGGCAATAATAAGTGGATTAGGATTAATTTTTCTATCTTCTGCTACTAATTTTGTCATTAGTGATAAATTGCTTCCAAATAAAAATCAATTACCATTAATTGGTTCAATAATTAATGACTATACTAATCCTTCTAATGAATTTGCCCTAGCTACTGGAACAACAATTGTTTTAGTAGTTTCAGCAATTTTTATTGGTTTATATGCTTTATTACAATTAACGCCTAAATTAATTAGCAAAATATCAAAGAAAGGATGAGTATATGAATAAATTTTTAGTTTTTTTAAAACATTCATATATTTATTTAATATTAACTTTAACATACATACCATTGATTTTTGCTGTTATTTTTAGTTTTAATTCACCTAGCTCTAAGGGTTATTTAAGTTTTAGTTGAAATAGATTCACAACTCAAGCATGAAGAGATTTTTGATTAAGTGGAAGAGATTTAGCTTTAGTTAATTCAATTATCATCGCTTTAATTACTGCTTTTTTAGTTGTAAGTATTTCTTTAGTTACTTCTTTTGCCTTATGAAAACAAAAAAACAAAAAAATCTCTTCTGTTATTAATTCTGTTAATAATATTCCTTTAATTAATCCAGATAATATTACTGCTATAGGACTTGTACTAGTTTTTTCAATGTTATTTGGTTCATTAGCAAATACAAGCGAGGGAATTATTAGAGGGATAACAGGTCATACTATTATGGCTTTACCATACGGTATAACGCTTATGTTACCTAGAAGTGAAAAATTCAATAAATCCTTATTTGAAGCTAGTCAAGATTTAGGTTTTTCTCCTTTAAGATCTTGATTTAAAACCTATTTTGTATATATGTTACCCACGATTATTTTTGTTGCTGTTGTTGCTGCAGTTCTTTCTTTTGATGATTTTATTATTTTAAGAACTTTAACAAATACTTCAACTTTGGGTACAAAATTATATGAAAGTGATTTTCAAGCTTGGGGTTTAGTAATTGGTGCTGCATTAATGTTAATTACTCTTTTTATAAATATTGTTTGAATATTTATAAAAAGCAGACAATTAAATACTAAAAAATCAAAAAAACTTTTGTTTCTTTTTAAAAAAAATAAAAAATTTTTAGGAAAGGAGCAAAATGTTTAAAAAAATATTTTCAAAAAATTTTGCTTATTTTTTAGCTGCTATTGCAACAATAGGAACTCTATCTGGGGCTTTGGCATACAAATATTCTTCCTCTTTTAAACCTAGTTTTTACAACTATAAACAGTATATTTCTGATGAAAATAAAGAAATTATAGAACAAGAATTTGATTATAAAGAATTTGATACTCTTAATCAATTTACTAATGCTATTTTAACTAATAAAGCAGTGGCTGGTATAGGTTCTGATTCACAAGTAGTTAATTTAATTAAAAATAATAAATTGCAAAAAATTGATTTTAAAAAAATTTTCCCTGAAATTTTTGAAAATCAATCTAATAAAGAATTAAAAGATATATTAAAAGAATTATATACTGATGTTGTTTGAGAACATTTAGTATCATATGATCAAGATCTTTTAACTGATATTAATGGTAATGAATTTGAAGATGGACCAAGACATTTATGAGAATATTTTGTACCATATTTTGCTCAAGATATGGTAGTTGCTTATAACCCAACAAAATTATTTGCAAAATTAAATAAATTCGGTAATGATTATAATTATAAAGATTTTGATTTTAGAAAATATTATGAATTAGATCAAGAAATTCATAATAAATTAAATGAAGAAAGAAAAAATGATAATTCTTGGGAAAAAGGAAGTTACAGTCTTTATTCGATTTTGAAAGTTTTAAAAGAAATAGGTTTTAGCAAATTAGAAGCAACAGATTCAGTTAGAGATAATATGATTTATGGTTCAGCTTATCGTTTTGATAACAAAGAAAATAGATATGTTAATATTTTTGCTACTGGCAAAGGAGAAAATTTTGGCAAAATAGATCAAATTGAAACGTTTGTTGCAGAATTTAAACGTCATTTAGATTCTAATTCTATTAAAAATCAAAATTTCTCTACTAAAGATCAATTTGTTAATAGTCTTGAAGATTTTGTACAATCACAAGTTAGAGGCCCAAAAAGTTATAAAGAATTAATAGATCAATTTGAAAATATTTTCAAAAATGCTCTTAATTATAGTTTAAACGATATTAATATTAACTTTATTGGTAACGGTTTAGAATTAGTTGATAAAATTATTGATCCAAATACAGACATTGAGGCTGGTATTATTTATAATGGAGATGCCTTTGATGCTTATTTGGCAAATGATAATAATGATGCTGTAAACGACGGTGTTATTAGATTTATTAGACCAAGAGATAATTTATTGCTTGTTGATGGTTTAATTATTGTAGCTAATACTGATGAACAAACAACAAATAAAATTTATGAATTAGCTAAAAACTCTATTTTTGAGGGTATAGCTGATAATAAATGAGATGAAACAGAAAATAAAATGGAATTAGGGTCTTTAAATAATTTTGATTATATAGGATATACAGCAACTTATAAAAAATTAGTTGATTATTTAAAAGAAAATTATTTCAATGATATTTTTGATGAAGAAAAACCAGAAGATAAATATAACATTTCTGATCTTGAAGAAGAACAATGAAAACAAATTGTCGATTACGAAAGAAATTATTTAAGCAGACTTTTTGATATTAATTCTCAATTTACTGTATTTAATCCAGGAACTAATGAATTAAAATTAGATAAACCTTATAATGTTATTCATCATGATATTAAACCAGTTTCACAAAAAACTTTAACTGAAATTGAAAGATATTGAAATTTAAAAATAAAAAAATAATTTAAAAATTTATTTATTAACTGATCTTAAAAATTGCTATGAAATAGCATAAAAAAGATCAGTTTTTTTTATAATTATTAATCTAATCTTTAATTAAAATTCATATTTTTTAAAAAATAAATTTTAATAAAATCAATGCAAAATATTAAAATTCAAATAAGAATCAAATTATTTTTAAATTAAAATTTATCCATTTGTTAAAAAATAATTAATTTATATAAACATAAATTTTGAATCTATATAGATTTTATTTTTACAATATAAAAATATAAAATCCAAATAATAATAATTAAGAAAATATAGTTTAAATTTAAATATTATTAATTTATAAAAAATGATTCGATAATTTTTTAAGGATTAATGAAATTGAAATTATAAAAATTTACTAGTTATTGCATTTAATTAAGCATTAAAGTAAAATATAGTAAATAAAAAGTCTGCTATAGCAGACAAACGCATTGATGGATAATCTCAATGTCGGCTCAAAATAATTATACACGAGAAGAGGTCCTAATGAAAACAATTCCCCAACTATATAATACTAGTGTTTATTCTTTCTTAGAATCTATAATTAAAATAGAAGATTTAGTAAAAAAGACAAAAGATGCTGGATTAAGTGCAGTAGTTTTAACAGATCATAACAATATGTTTGCTTTAGGACAATTTTTACAAGAATGTAAAAAAGTTAATATTAAACCTGTTTTAGGCGTTGATTTAGATGTTCAAGATTTACGTTTTATATTGCTTGCAAAAAATTATGCAGGATTTCAATTTATAAATGAATTGATTTTGAAAAAAAGTATGAAAGAAGTTATTAATTACGATGATTTAAATAATAACAATATTTTTATAATAGGTCATCCTGAAATTGATTATTCTTTATTCGAAGAACTAAAAATATCTAAAGAAAATAATTTTTATTTACCATTTAGAGAAGTGGCAGGAATAAGAAATATTAATAAATTTGTTTATTTAAAAACAAATAATGCTTTTAAAATAGAAGATAATGAAGCACTTGAATTACTTGAAAAATTATCAAAAAATAAAATAAAAAAGATAGAAAATAATTACTTTGAAAATTTGTCATTACCTGCTCAAATTATAAAAAATATTGAGTATATTTTAGATAATTGTAATGTTATTTTTCCAGAAAAAAAACTAAATTTAGCTAATTATGATAATCAAAATGATATTCAAGCCTTTGAAACATTTAAAAATTTATTAAAAAATGCAATTTTGCAAAAAAATCATGAATTAATTAAATATAAAAATTGGAATTTAAGATTAAAGTATGAAGTAGAAATTATTAAAAATGCTAGATTTATAAATTATTTTTTAATAATTCAAGATATTGTTAATTGAGCTAAAAAACAAAATATTTCAATTGGTCCAGGAAGAGGAAGTGCAGCTGGATCACTTGTATCTTATTTATTAGGCATAACTAATATTAATCCTTTAGAATATGATTTATTGTTTGAAAGATTTTTAAATCCAGGCCGTTTGAGCTGACCTGATATAGATATTGATATTCAAGATGATCGCAGACATGAAGTTTTTAATTATATAAAAGAAAAATATGGTTTTGAAAAAGTTGCTTTAATATCTACTTTTCAAACTATAGGTGCTAAAATGGCTTTAAGAGATGTAGCAAGAATTATTGATAATCCACTTTCTATGGTCGAAATTAATAAAATTACTAAAACATTAGATGCTAATTTATCTTTACAAGAATCTTATGCAAATAATAGAAATTTCAGACTATTAATTGATAAATATCCAAAATTATTTGAATTAGCTTTAAAAATTGAAGGTTTACCACGACAATATAGCTTTCATCCAGCAGGAATAATAATTGCACAAAACAAAATTTCTAATTTTTGTCCTGTTTCATTAAATAATGATGATTCTTTTCAACAAGTTCAATTAACTATGAATCATATTGAAGATTTTGGATTATTAAAAATAGATTTGTTAGGTTTAAAAACACTAACTGAAATAGCTAATATAGAAAATTTTCTTCAACCTGATCAATATTATGAGAATTTATTAAAAAACGATGCTTCATTAATAAATGATAAATTAACTTTTGATATGTTAAATAGTGGTTTTACAAAAGGAATTTTTCAATTAGAATCTCCTGGTATGACTAATACTATTAATAGAGTGCACATTGATAAATTTAATGATTTATTTGATATTATTTCACTTTTTAGACCTGGTCCAGTTAAATATATTAATGAATATGCCTTATCTAAAAAAAATATGAAAAATATGAAAAATATTCATCCTCTTTATGATGTTATAGTTGAACAAACATATGGAGTAATAGTATATCAAGAACAAATTATGCAAATTGCCCAACAAGTAGCTGATTTTACATTTATTGAAGCTGATTTTTTAAGAAAAGCAATTAGTAAAAAACACGAAGATGAAATTTTAATTTATAAAGAAAAATTTATAACTAATGCAATTAAAAAAGGTTTAAAAGTTAAACAGGCTAATGAAATTTATGAAAATATACAACGTTTTGGTCTATATGGGTTTAACAAAAGTCATGCTGTTAGTTATGCTTTTTTAACTATGAAAATGGCATATTATAAAGCTAGATATCCTTTATATTATTATGCTTCTTTAATAACTAATTCTCAAGGTTCGCAAGAACTTATAAGTAATTTCGCACAGGAAGCAAAAGAAATGGGTTTTACTATTTATTCGCCTGATATTAGATATTCCACAAATAAAAGTGAAATAATAAATAATATTTTATATTTACCACTAAATTTAATTAAAGGATTTGGTAATGAAAGTATAAATAAAATTCTTTCCGATTTAAATATCAATGGTCCTTTTAATAATAATATTTTAGAAATCTTATTAAGATTAAGATTTGCAGGAATTAAAGATGCTGCCTTGGATTTATTAATTAAAGCTAATGTTTTTAGATTTTTTGGTCCAACTAAATATATTGAACAAGCAGCTTTACAAATAAAAGATATCTATTTATTATTTTCTAAAAATGAAACTTTTAAACAAGTACAAGATAAACTAGAAAAAGCTGGTTATTTAAATTTAGATATGTTAGACAATGATTTTAAAAAATATGAAGATATTGATTATGAAACAAATAATGAAATCACATTATTAGGACAATCTTACAACATATTTTTAACTTCAAAATATGAAAATACTTTTACCAATCGTTTGGTAACTTTAACACCCGGTTCAGAAGAAAAAACATATGTAGTTGAAGTAGTTAATATTAAATTATTTAGGACCAATAAATTTTTTACTTTAGAAGTAAGAGATAGTAGTAAATCTTTAACATTTGTTTTATCAGATATTTATTACAATCATTATAATAATCTAAAAAAAGGTGATGTCATTTTAATAAATGCTTATCATAAATTAAATAATAAAAATCCTCAGATTCTCAATTGAAGGAGCGTTTAGCTATGAAAAAATTTTTACTTGTTGATGGTAATTTATTATTATTTCAATCCTTTTATGCTTCATATAATCCTTATCAGAAAAATATGATTTCACCAGAAGGTATAACAACAAATGGCGTTCATGTATTTTTAATAACTTTATGTAAATTATTAAATTATCTTAAACCAGATTATCTTTTTATTGCTTTTGATGCTAATTCGAAAACTAAAAGACATCAAATTTATCAAAACTATAAATCAGGAAGAAATAAACCACCAGAAATTATTTTTGAACAATTTGATCTAATAAAAATCATTTTGAATAAATTAAATATAGAATGATTAGAAAAAAATGGGGAAGAAGCTGATGATTTAATTGCCACTTTAGTTAATAACAATAACTGTCAAAATTTTATATTTTCTAAAGATAAAGATTTATTGCAACTAGTTGATAATAATACATGCATTATTAAAACCAATAGAGAAAAAGATACTTTTGAACTAATTAATTTAGAAAATTTTAAAAGTATTTATAATATTAATCCTATTCAAATCCCAGATTTTAAAGGAATTGCTGGTGATAATTCTGATAATTTACCTGGAGTACAAGGCATAGGAGATAAAGGAGCGATTAAATTATTAAATGAATTTAATACTCTTGAAGATATTTATAATAATATAGAATTAGTTAAAGGCAAAACAAAAGAAAAATTATTATCTAATAAAAATAGTGCATTTTTATGCAAAACATTAGCAATTTTAAATAAAAATGTTGATATGGAATTAAATTTAGATAAATATTCTAATTTTTTAAAAAATAATATTGTGGAAGGATTAAATTTTTTATCACTTCATGGTTTAAATAAAGCTAAAGAATATATAAAAGGAATTATTGATTTTAAAAATGAAAATTAAATATTTTAATAATTTTAAAAAAATTGAAAATAATACAAATAAAATTTATAAAAAAAATATTAATTTTGCTGTTGAAAGTTTATTATTTATTTTATTTTTATTTTTCAGCGTATTAGCTATTTTAATACATTATAATAATGATTTTTTAAATCAAAATAATACTTTATTTTTACTTAAAAAAATTTATGTATTTAGCTTTGGTTCACTTTTCGGAGATACATTAATACCTTTTATTGTATTTATTTTAGGTTTATTTTTAATAAGATGAATAACATTTTTTTATAGAAAAAAATATATTCCGTGATTTCAAAATCATTTAAGAGTAAATTATCTTATTTTAAGAAACCAAATTATTTTTATTTGAATTTCACTTATTTTATTATCATTAGTTTTTTATCATTTGTATTTGGTTTTACAAAGAGTTGAGAACTTTTGATATTATAATGTAAATAATGTTAAATTAATATATACCAATGGATGATATAAAAGTTTTATTGGTTCAATAGATGATTTACCAAATGTTAAAAATAATATTGGTTTTTTATTAGATAGTATTTTTAATTTACCTTATGTAATTTCTTTTTCGCCTTTTTTAACTATTTTAATTACTTTATTTTTTTCTATATATATAATTTTGAAATTTTTATATGTTAAACCTTTTTATTATTATAAGAAATTGTCATTAGAAAAACATTCATTAAATGAAATTAAAAAAGAATTAGAAAATAATTTATTATTTGAGTTTACAGATGATTGTTATAATTATTTTTTAAAAATTAATAAAGCTTGTGAAGAATATGACCTAAATCAAAAAACATCTTTAAAAATAATAATTAAAAATATTAAAAAAAATGATAATTATTATTTTTTAACTCCAATAAAAATTAATGACTTTGATTATTTTGCAACAACAAAATATGAAAAAATAGATAAAAATAATTTAAAAACGGCTAATAGTAACAATACACTTATAAATAATGAAAATCAGAAAATAACAAATAATTATTATCCTTTAAATGAAATAGATCAATTTTTAGATACAGAATATATTGATATTAAAAATAATTTTCAAATAAAGGAAAATGAAGAAAATTCCATCGATATATCAAATAATATAATTGAAAAAACAACATTAGAACATGAAAACTATATAGATGATGATGAATTTAAAGAAAATTTAAATATTTTATTTTAATTTAATATACAAAAGGAGAAATTTAATGAAAAAAATTTCTTTTAATGAATTAAAAGAAATACTTGAAAGAAAAGATTATGCTAAAAAATTATTTTTTCTAGTATTTACTACTTCATGATGCAATGATTGTAAAATAATGAAACCCATTATTAAAGAATTGTATGAAGATTACAAAACTCGAGATGATGTAATATTTTTAGAAATAGACGCAGAAGAAGCAAATTTATATAAAAATGCGTCCTCTAATTGAGAAATTTTTAAAGTTCCTTCTTTTGTTTATTGTAAAAATAACAAAATTTTAAAGATTTTATACGAATATTACCCTAAAAATATACTTTCTAAATATATTGAGGACTATACTGATTAATGTTTGATAAAAATAAATTAAGTAATGTAAAAAATCTTCCCGGTGTTTATTTATGAAAAAATAAAAATGATGATGTTATCTATGTTGGTAAAGCAAAAAAATTGCAAAATCGGATGAAACAATATTTTGAAGGATCAATAAATTCATTTAAAACAAATAAAATGGTTAATGATATAAGTGATTATCAAATATTTATTGTTAGTAATGATAAAGAAGCTTTATTACTTGAAAGAAAATTAATAGAAAGATATAAACCAGAATACAACATTTTATTACAAGATGACAAATACTATCCATATATTGAAATATCTTATAAAAATACCGAAATAAAAATTTCAAGATTAAATAAACATAAAATTCAGAAAAAACCTAATTCATTATATTTGGGCCCTTTTCCTAACGGTTATGGTGCCAGCAAAATATTAAAATTAATTGAAAGAGAAGCATTTTATACCAATGGTTTAAAAATTGAAAATAATGATCCATTATTTTGAAAACAAAAATTTTTAAATTTAAAAAAAATTCTAAATTTCAGTAATGAAGATTATTTGAAAAAATTAAAACAGGAAATGCACTCAGCAGCTGAAAAATGAAATTTTGAAATTGCTAAAGATTTAAAAGAATCCATAGAATATTTAGAAAAATTAAAAGAAAAGCAAGTTATTGAATTAAAAGATCAAAAAGATTTAGATGTAATTTCTTATAAAGTTGTCGATGATCTAATTTTTTTAAATATTTTATTTTATAGACATGGTATATTAATGGATAGTGATAGAATTGTACTTAAAAGTAATTTAAATGTTAAATTTTTCTTTGAAGAATTTTTAGATCATTATTATTTTAATAAATTAGTTCCTGATTTAATTTTGGTAGATAAAGAATTATTAAATTTGGATTTAGATATTGATTTAAATATTTATAAATTAACAAGTGATAATACTAAAATTTATAAACAATTATTAAATTTAGCTTATTTAAATTTAAATGTATTTATTGAAAAAGAGCTTTTAAATTACAAATTTAAAATTAATAAAACTATAAATAATTTAAAATCCCTTAGTGAATTAATTGGTTTAGAAAATCTTAAAGATATTGTTTTATTTGATAATTCGAATTTAAATAATTCTAATCCAATAGGAGTGGCTATTGTTTATACAAATGGAGTAAAAAATAAAAGTGGATATCGAAAATTTAATCACGGTTTAAATTTAACTAGAAAAGCAGATGTTGAATATATGGAATTAACTGCTGAAAAATATTTTAGTAATTTAGAAAAAAATATTTTTCCTTCGTTAATAATTGTTGATGGTGGAATGGCACAATTAAATTCAGTAAAAAAAATTATGAAAAAACATAATTTAAATTTAAAAATTATTGCTTTAATAAAAGATGATAATCATAAAACTAAAGGATTAATAGATTTAAATGAAAATTTAATTTTAATAAATACTATTGATAGTAATTTACGTAATTTTTTAAGTGAAATGCAATTAGAAGTTGATCGTTTTGCAAAAGAACATTTAAGAAATAGATTGAGAATAACCTCAACGCAAGGTAAATTACAAACAATAAAAGGATTAGGTCCAAAAATGGAAACAAATTTATTAAATTATTTTCATAATTATGCCAATATTTTCAATGCTCCATACGAAGAATTAATTAAAGTTGTGCCCAAAAATATTGCTAAAAAAATTTTTGATAAAGATTATCTCAATAATGAAAATTAACATCTTGTATTATAATAATATTAATAACTATGAAAAATGTTAATTTAAAAAGCAAAAGCAAAATTTATATTTGATTATTATCAATATTAATTATTAGTTTATCTATATTATTAATAATTTTTTATGCTCTTTATATATGAAATATAAATACAATTCAACTAGAATGAATTAATTATATTTTCGTGGCTTTAATTTTATTATCCTTTTTTTCTTTGGGGTTGATAATAACTAAACAAATTTATGCATATAATCATTATAAAAATATTACAAGATTTTCTTTTGATCAATATTTAGATGAAGTCAATAGTTATAGTTTAGTTGGTTCAATAATTGTAGATATAAATAATAAAATATTATGAACTAGTAAATTTATAAATATTCGTTTTGGTGATAAATGAACTGGTAAAAGCGTTAATGATTTTTTTAATCATTTTAGAATTAAACATCAAAATGAAAAAACAATTGAATTTCGCCATGATAATAATTATTACCAAGTTAATTTTTGAAATTTATCTAATTCTTTTTTAATTAAAGATATAACAATGGAAAAAAATATAATGAAACTTTATGAAAATCGAAGTGTTGTTGTGGGAGAATTAGAAATTGATAATTATCAGTTATATCAATCCTTTTTTTCAGAAGAACAATTGTTTAATTTAAATAAAGAAGTAATTAATATTTTAGATATTTTATCCAGCAAATATAATCTTTTTTATAGACAATATAATACAAATGGTAAATTTTTAATAATTACTGATTTTGCTTCTTTAGAAAAAATGAAAAAAGAAAATTTTGAATTTTTTGATAGTTTACATAATTTTCATAATACCAATGAATCAGAAAAAAAATATATTTATTCTGTTTCAGCGGGTTTTGCTAGTGGAATTATTGATTTAGGTTTAAAAATGAATAAAGCTAAATCTGCTTTACTTTTAGCACAAAACAGAGGTGGAGATCAAATTTGTATTTTACATGATAATGAAAATGCTAACTATTTTGGTTCTGCTAAAGAAATTTTGCCTTCTTTTGATAGAATAAGAATAAAAAGTATTTTGGAAGTTTTGAAAAATAAATTATTATCTAAAAATATAGAAAATGTTATTATTTATGGTCATTCAAATGCTGATTTAGATGCAATAGGTTCAGCATTAGGAATTGCCACAATAGTTAAATATTATAATAAAAAAGTTTTTATTTGTACATCAACACAAGATTTTACTACTAGAAAAATAATGAATGAATATTTTGAAGATAATAATATATTTATAAAATCTAAACAAGCAGATAAATTGAGTAATGAAAAAACACTTGTTTTTTTTGTAGATAATGCGCATCCCTCTAGAACAGATAATCCTGAAGCTTTGAAAAAAATTGATAAAAATAATATTTTTATACTTGATCATCATAGATTAAATAATAATTTGGATTTCGTTCCAAAAACACAAAAAATAATTGATCCATCAGCCTCTTCTACTTCGGAAATAGTTACTGAAATTTTAATGTTACATAAAAATATTATTCCTATAGATTTTAAAATTGCTCAAATGTTACTTAATGGAATTTATTTAGATACCTTACAATTTCAAAAACATGTTACTTCTAAAACTTTTGAAGCTGCTTCTTGATTACAAGGTAAAGGAGCTAATGCAACTATTAGTAGCGAAACTTTAAAAATGAATTATGAAACAAATCAAAAAGTTAAAGAATTGTTAGAAAATTTAAAAGAAATCAAACCAGGTTATTATCTCTCATATAAAGATGTTTCTGTTTCAAATGATACTATTTCTATAGCAGCAGAGGAAATTTTACGTATTAGCAACAGAAAAGCTTCTTTTGTAATTGCTAGAAATGAAATCAATAATAAATTAAAATTAAGTGCTAGAGGAATAGATACTAATGTTCAAATAATTGCTGAAAAAGTTGGCGGAGGCGGACATTTTGGTACAGCAGCAGCAGAAACATCAGAAGATATGGAAACTTTTATAGATAATATTATTCAAGCTATAATAAGTGCTAAATAAAGGAGAATATATGAAAGTAATTTTATTAAAAGATATTAAAGAAGGGAAAGCTAATACAATAATTGAAGTTAGCAATGGTTATGCAACTAATTATTTAATAGCAAAAGGATTAGCATTACCATATAATGAATTTACTAAAAAACAATTAGATAAAAAATTAAATGATTTAATTGCTGAAAAAATGGAACAAAGAGCTGAAGCTTTAAAATTAAAACAACTGTTAGAAAATGATCAATTAGAATACATTCTTGATGCAAAAATTGATAGCAGAGGCAATTTAAATGTTCATCATGCTATATCTACAAAAGAAATTTTTAAAGATTTGCAAAAAAAAGGTTATAAATTAAATAAATATGCAGTTCAAAAAGTTCACTTAGTTTCAAATGGATTACATATAATTGAAATACATATATTTGAGGATATAAAAGCAAATTTAAAGGTTAATATTACTTTGAAACAATTAAATTAATATAGGTGTTATGAAAATTTTAAAAGAAGAAATAATAATAAAAGATATACTTTTAGAACAAAAAATCTTATCTTTGTTAATACATAAATATGACTCACCTGGAGAATTAATTCCTTTTTTAGAACCAAATGATTTTTATGATGTTTCTAACAGAGAATTATTCGTGGTAATGAGAACGCTTTATGAAGAAAGTAAAAGTATAAATGAAGATACAATAATTGAGAAAGCAAAAGAATTAGGATTAGATAGAAATGTAAATTTAATTTTTCTTAATAAAATTTTTAATACTATTGTTTTTTTTGTTAATTTAGAAATGCATAGAGAAAATCTAGTAGAAATATCAAAACAAAGAAAATTACAAATAGGATTAAATCAGTTAAATAATCTTTTTGAATCAAAAGACAAAGCAGATTCTGAAACAATACTTAATCAAATGCAAGAGATTATTTATGAAGTGGGTTCACAAGTATCGAAAAATCTTTTTCTTTCAAGTAAAGAAGTCAGTGATAATTATTTTGAAAAATTAATTACTTTAAAAAATCGCAGAGAAAATGAAATAAATGGATTATCTACTGGCTTTGAATCTTTTGATGTTTTAAATCAAGGATTACAACCAACTGAATTAATGATTATAGCTGCAAGACCTGCTATGGGTAAAACAGCTTTTGCTTTAAATATAGCAATTAATGTAGCAAAATCATTTAATAAAAAAAATGTGGCGTTTTTTTCATTTGAAATGTCGCCTGAACAATTAATGTCTAGAGTTTACAGCATTTTGTCAAATGTAAGCACCAGCAAATTAAAAAATGCTAAAGATATCAGCGATTTAGAGTGAGTACAAATAGCAAATGTAAAAAGTAAACAAATTGACAAATTAAATTTATTTATAGATGATTCTGGATCATCAACTTTAAGAACTTTAGTATGAAAATGTCGCAGATGACATAAATTACATAAATTAGATTTAATTGTTATAGATTATTTACAATTAATTTCTCTGGATAATACAAAAAAAAGTGACAATAGACAAAATGAAGTGGCTACCATTAGTAGAACTTTAAAATTATTAGCTAAAGAATTAAATATACCAATTATTGCTTTAAGTCAATTATCTAGAGAAGTTGAAAAAAGACAAGATAAACAACCTATGCTTGCAGATTTAAGAGAAAGTGGAGCAATAGAACAAGATGCGGATATTGTTGCTTTTTTATATAGAGAAAATTATTATAATAAGGCAACTGATTGATCTAATAAATTTTCCCCTACTAAATTAATTGTGGCTAAGAATAGAAGTGGACCATTAAAAGATATTGATTTAACTTTTGATATGCCAATAGGAAAATTCATCGATGAAAAAGATTTTTTAAATTCTGATACATCAAATAATAAATAATATTTATAATAATAAAATAAAAAGGAAAAATAATTCATGGACCTGAATAATATAACTACTAAATATTTAGAAATAACTACATCTAATAATCAAATTTTAACAAAACCTTTTAACAATACTTTTTTAATAGTTACGATAATTTTATTAATTATTTTAATAATTGCAAGTAGTATGTTTAGTGCTGCAGAAACTGCATATACATCTTTAAATTTAGGTAAAGTTGAAACATTAATAAGTAATAAAAATAATTTTACAAATAGATTGATAAAAAAACAATATTTAGCTTTTAATCAAGTTTTAGTAACAATATTGATTTGTAATAATATTGTTAATATAGCTTCTTCTGCTATTTTGTCATGAATTTTATCAATAACACTGAGTGGTACTAATTTAGAAAATTATATTGCTTTATTATCAACTGCTGTTATGACGCCGATAATAGTTTTATTTGGCGAAATAATTCCTAAATTAATAGCAAAAAGTCATCCAATATATACTAGTAAAACATTATGTTATCCTTTATTGTTTTTCTATTATTTGTTTTGACCATTTACTTATCCAATTAGTAAAATAGGCAAAAAAATTTACATAACTAATACTGAAGAAGATTTAAAAAATATAATAGATGTGGCACAAAATGAAGGTGTTTTAGAAACTAATGAAAGTATTATGGCACAAAATGCACTAGATTTAGATAGTGTAAAAGTAAAAAAACATTTTGTAAAATTAAAAGATATAACATTTGTAGAAGTTGATAATAATATTTCTAGAGTTTTAGAAGTTTTTGCAGAAACTAATTATTCTCGTTTGCCAGTAAAAAATAAAGAAAATGATTTTATAGGAATTATTTTATTAAAAGATATTTTTACACTTCAAAAAGGTAATATTAGTAAATATATCAAAACTGTGCCTACTTTAAGTTCAAATATTTCTTTATCTAAAGCTTTAGAAATTTTAAGATCCAATAAAGCTCAAATGGGATTTGTTACAGAAAATAATTCATCTAAAGAAATAATTGGATTAATAACTATAGAAGATATTTTAGAAGAAATAGTTGGTGAAATTTATGATGAATATGACGAAGAAGAATGAGAATATTTGGAAGAAATTAGTCTAGAATTATATAAAGCCAATAGTAAAATTAAGGTTAAAACAATCGAAAAAGAAATCGAAGTAGATTTAGATTTATCTAAAGATGAAGAAAAATTAACATTAGCTAAATGATTAGAAAAACGTACTAATAAAAAAATAAGCAAATCGTTAAATTATTCAGTAAATGGAATTAATTTTTCAAAAGCTAAGAAAACTTCAAGTAAATCAGATGTTTGAACTATTGAAATTTCTTTAGGCAATAACGTAGATTTTAAAGAAGAAACCACACAATTTTCAATGGAAAATCAAATAAAATAAGGGTTATCCCTATTTTTTTATATCTTTTTAGTATAATAATATGACTAATATATATATATATATATATATATATCAAATGTAAATTATGGAGGTTATAAATGAAAAATAGAAACTTTAAAAAGTTAAATTTAATCACTTCTGCCGTTATAGCAGTTGGATTATTATCTACTTTTTCTTTATCAACGCCAAAAAATTATACTAAAGCTAAAAATCAAAATTCTTTTGAAGGTCATAATCAAAATGCAACAGTAGATTTTTCTACATGAATGAAAAATGTGCCTGATGAAAGAAAAATAACTAATTTATCCATTCCTGGAACACATGATTCAGCTATGTTTGATGGAACTGGTCCAGCGTGATTTTTTGGACGTTCTTTAGCGCAAACGCAAGTAATGAATTTTGCCCAACAATTAAAAGCAGGAATTAGATTTTTTGATATACGTGTTAGATATCAAGATGGTAATTTTTGATTAACGCACGGTGCAGCTTATGCTTCAACTAGTTTATTAGATTTTTTAAGAGAAGTTAAAAAATTTCTTCAAGCAAACCCCTCAGAAACAGTTTTATTTAGAATTAAAGAAGAAAATGGTAGTGTTAGAAATGATAATGCTAATAGACAATGATCAGATAGATTATTAAATGCTTTGCGTAGTAGTGAATTTCGTGATTTATTTTTTAATTATGGTAATAAACCAAGTGCTTATGTTCCTACTTTAAAAGAACTAAGAGGAAAAGCATTAATGTTTAATCATTTTCATCATTTAATAACAACTACAAGAGAATTTGGCCCATTATTTAATAATGGTTCTTTTGATAGAATGTTTTTAGTTCAAGATAGATATGAAAATGTCAATGAAAATAGTAAAACAGAAGCCTATATAACTTCACAAAATATTATTGCAAATAATAGCAAAACAAATTCAGGAGATTTTTTCTATATTAATTTTGTTAGTTGAGCAAATGGAAGCTCTCCTTGAAATAATGCTCAAAAAACAATGCCTAAAATTCATGATTTTTTAAAGAAAAATCAACAATTTAGAGTATTAGGAATTGTTCCAATGGATTTTCCTTCTGCTGCTATAATTGAAGAAATACTAAAGAGAAATTATTCATGATCTGAAGAAGAAATTAAACAAAATCACTACTCAAAATTATTAACTAATGTTTTTCAAACAACGCCAAGTGCTGGAGATAATTCTTTTAATATAACTTTATCAAGCAATAATAATGCAGTAGAAAATATTTATTTAGATATAAATGTTGAAAGAGCAATTAATGGACAAAAATCAATTGTTTATAACGAACAAAAAAGAAAATTAACTTTAGAAGAATTAAAGTCTCTTAAAATAATCTTAAATAAAAATAATTTTAAATTTAATTTAAATGATATTTTAACAGTTAAGTATAGACAAATTTTACCTGCTAATGATTATTATAATGAAGATGTTTTAAGTGAATATACTCGTAAGTCAACTGTGAGTGGAGAAAATGCTATTTTTAAATTAATCAGAGCATTAAAAACAAAATTAAATTTAGCTCCATCGATAAATAAAATTACTATTTATAATTCAATTTTACAAACTAAAATTCAAGAAATTAATAATTTAATAGATCAAATAGATATTACTGTTGATAATCAAAACAACAGAAATAAAATAGCTAATTTATCTAGAAAAATAGATTTTTTAAATAATAATTTATTACCCGCATTAAATAATAGTAATAATATTGTCTCTCAATTAAAAAATCAAAAATTAAATCGTTTAAATAGTAATAATTCTCAAATACGAAAAATTTTTGACCAAATTTTTAATCAAATTTTAAATTTAGGCATAGAAAATAATAAAACAATATTAAATAGTAATATTGAAACAGAATGAATTGATTCTCAAATTAATAAAATAGAAAATAATTTTCAAAAAATAAGCAACAAAATAGATCCTATTCTTGATACAATTAAAAAAATTGAAGTTTTATCAATACCATTTTTTGAACAAAATATTAGACCTAATCAAACACCAATTTATATTTCATATAAAATTTATATAACTAATGAAATAAATTCAATTAAAAATACACAAGTAGTTAATTTATTATCAAATTTATCATTAGATAATATAAGTGAAACTAATCAAAAGTTAGAAGAATTAACAAAAAACTTTAATTTAATTAATGAACGTTTAAGCAATGATAAAAATCTTTTAGACGAAATAAATAATTTTTTAACAATTATTAATTCGTTTATTAAACAAAGCAAAATAGAAAGTAATGTTATTTTCAATAATTCAAAAATTGCAATAAGTGAAAAATTAAAAAGATTAACTATTTTTAATACTAATTTTGCCAATTCTCTTAATATTTTTACAAATGAATATTTGAAAACCTCACAAGAAGAAATTTTAAAAAGTTTAAATTTAATTTTTACTGATTTAAAAAATGCAATTGGTTTTGACAATAAATTAAGGAATCAAATATCACAACAAATTGATGCTTTAGGAAATATAACTATTCAAAATTATTTTTGAAAATTAAGTGATAGTCATTTTTTAAATAATTTGAACAATATAATAGAAATAATTAATAAAAAAGAACAAATAAATAATATTTTCTTATTGAATGATTTAATAGAAGAGACATTAAATAAATTAAATAATAATAACTTTAATAATGAAGATGGCAATACAATTAATAATTTAATTTTAGAAATTAAAGAATTTCATAATACAGTTGGTTTAATAACCGATTATTATGCCATAACTTCATTTGTTACAAATGATTCATATAATCAAAAAGAAAAAGAATATCTACAAAATTTAACTAATTTAATTCAAAATAGTAAATTAAATAATGAACAAAATTTAAATAAAGAATTAATAAATAAAATAAATAAAAATATTGAAGAAATTTCACAAATTATTCTAAACAACCAAAATTTAATTCATCAAAATTATTTAAATTTTATTCAAACAGATATTAATACTTTAAAAGTAACATTAAATAATGATAATGAAACTACACTAAATGCTAAATTAAATAATCTCAGTGATTTAAATCAATATTTAAAAGATCAAAACAATATTAATAAATTAAAAAATCTAACTTCCAAATTTGAAAATTTAAATCAGTTAATATTAAATAATAAATTAAATCAAAGTGATTATAGTTTATCAATTAATAATTTTTTAAGTTTACTTAATAAACATAAACCCTCTTTTGAAATTATTGAAGAAGTTTTACAACAATTGGAAAATAACATTAATCAAATAATAAAGAAAAGAAATTCTCTTAAAATTTTTATTAAAAATAATAAAACTCAATTATTCAATTTATTAAATGAAAATATTGAAAATTCTATTTATAAAGAAATTGAAAATTTAACGGAATTAAGTTCACAAATTCAATTGATTAATGATTATACAAGTGTAAATACTTTAGAACAAATTAGAGATAATTTAATATTAATTAATGATAAGATTGATTTATATAAACAAATTAATTCAATTATTAGTACTATTAATGAACAACATACTAATTTATTATCAATTAATGATGTTATAAATAGTAATAAACTTTTTGAAAGTTTAAAAGAATCACATAAAAAATTAATAAATAATTATTCTGATCAAATTAAACAAAGAAATTTAGATCAATTAATTAATTTTCAAAAACAACAAAAAGATTTAATTAACAAATTCAATTTAATTAGAACTGACAATAATAACAATGATTTTAAAGAAGTAGAAATTACTTTTGTTTTAGCAAATTCAAATGATGAAATTATTCAAACTAATAATTTAATTATTTTAAAAAATGGTCAAAATATTAATTTAACTACTTTATTTAATACTAATAACTATAGTTTAAATAGTTCTCAAGAAATTGAATTTATTAGTGAATCAAAAACTTTTAAATTAACACCAAAATATAAATTAGTTACTGTTAATTTTGTCAATGAAAATAAAGAACTTATTTTAAGTAAAACACATAATATAAATTACAATGAGAATCAAATTAATATAAAAAATTTAATACCTGATAATTATTCTTTAAAAAATCAACAAACTACTTATACTTTAAACAATAATAATTCAATTGACATTGTAATTATTAAAAATCAAAAGCAAATTAATTTAAAATTTATTGATATTAATCATCCTGCAATTCCAATTCATAATCAAATAATCGAAATTAATCAAGATCAAAAAATTGTTGATTTAACACCATATTTGCCATCTAATTATTTATTTGCTCCTAATCAGCCCAATATTGTAAGCGTTGAAAGTTTAATAGATGTTTTATTAGTACCACAACAAGCACAATATATTATTACTTTTATTAATTCAGAAAATAGTCAAGAAGTTAATCGCATCAGTTTAAATGTTAGTGCTGATGGACAAACTTTTGATGTTAGTCAATTTATAGACAAAAAAAATTATCAATTAGCTACAAATCAAGAAGAAAATGTTTTAATAAATGGGAATTTAATTGTCTATTTAATTCCATTATTCAAGGAAGTTAAAATTAGTTTTGTTGATAATTTTACAAATGATTTAATTAATGAACAAATATTAAATATTAATCGTAATGGGCAAAAAATTAATTTGCTTAATCTTTTTGATAATCAAAATTATCAATTAGCACAAACTGATCAAAATGAAATAAACATTGATAATAACGTGACAATTAAATTAATCCCTTTGTTTAAAATTGTGACATTAAATTTAATATCACAAAACACAGTTGATACTTTAAAAATTAGAATTAGTTCTAATTTAAAAGAATTAATGATATCTGATTATTTACCTAAATTTTATAAATTATCTAATTTAAAAGATAATCAACGAGTTATTCCAGAAAATAATTTAATTGATGTAAAAGTGACAAAAAATACTAAAGAAGTTAAATTAACTTTTAAAAATTTAGAAAATAATATTGTAGAAATTAAAAATATTGAAATTGATTATGATGCTAACCAGATTAATTTAAATGATTATTTACCAACTGATTTTGAGTTAATTAATAGTGAGAATAATATAGTTACTTTTGCTAATGAAATTGAAATTTTAGTTAAAGATAAACAAAAAAGCGTTCAACTGTCTTTTGTTAATGAGTTTAATAAACAATTAATTAATATTGTTAATATAAATATTAATACTCGAGGACAAATTATTAATTTAAATAATTATTTTGATACATTAATTTATAAATTGTCAAATCAAGAAGATAATACTATTAATATAATTGAAGATAAAATTATTTTATTGCAACCATTGAAAAAAGAAATTACCTTCAGATTTATAGATGAAAATACGTTTTCAACTATTGGCTTACCAGTTAATTTAAGTATTTCTTTTGAACAAAATGAAATTGATATTGCAAATTATTTACCTGAAAATTATTACATTGATAATTCAATAATTCTTCTTAATGATCAAACTCTTATTAATGTAGTTATAAAAAATAAACAACAAAATGCAACTATTTATTTTGTAAATAATAATGGTAATATTATTTCAAGCGTTAATCAAACTTTTGATTTTAAAAATAAAGAAATTAATATTTTAGAATTATTACCACAAGGTTATATTTTAGTTAATGAAAATGATGCAAAAATAACATTAAATAATTCCGTTCGTATTAATGTAATTAAAAATAGTAAAACTATTGAATTAAAATTTATTGACCAAACAACTAATGAATTAATTAGTAATAGATTTATTGAAATCGCTTTAAATGGACAAAATATTAATTTAAATGATTATTTTAAAAATGCAGATTATCAAATAATAACAGAACAAGCTAATGAATATTTTGTAAATAATAATACAAATATTTTAGTAAAACAGAATCAACAAAGCATAACCTTAAATTTTGTTGATAATGAACATCAGGTATTAATTAAAAGTTTAAAAATTAAAATATCAAAAGATGATAAAGAAATAGATTTAAATAATTATTTACCACAAGGTTATGAATTAATTGATACAAATAAAGTTAACGTTAAAAATAATCTTACAATTGCTTTAAAAGCTTTAACTAGAAAAATAAATTTACAATTTAAAATAAAAGAAACAAATCAAATTATTACTAATAAAATCATTACTATTAGTCAAAATGATCAAAGTATTAATTTATTAAGTTATATTCCTGATGATTATTTACTAGATTATAATAATAATCAAATTATTTTAGCAATTACTGATGAACAAAAAGAAGCTATTGTTTATATATTAAAATCAGCTAAATCTATTACTTTAACATTTAAAAATGCTAAAGATAATCAAACAATTAAACAAGAAAGAATTGATTTAGCTAATAATAACGGACAAATTATTGATTTAAGCTTATATTTTGATTATCAACTGTATACTCCTGAAAATAATAATTTATATATATTTGCTAACGAAGATAAAGAAATTAAATTAATGCAAAGAAGTAGATATATTACTATTAATTTTATTGATGAAAATAATTTGATAATTAAACAAAGTAAATTAAGAATCAATTTAGAAATTAATAATATAAATTTAATTTCTTATTTACCTGAAGGTTATCAAACAATAGATAATCAAAATTTAGTTAATATTACTGACAAAGAAATTATTGAAGTTAAAGTTCTTAAAGATCAAAAGCCTATTCAAATTAATTTCCATGATGCTCAAGGCAATATTTTACAAACGACAAACAATGAAGTTAATCGTAATGATGTAAATATTGATTTAAGACCATTATTGAATGATAATTTAGAATTAGCCACTTATCAAAATCCAATAGTACTTATACAAGATACTATTAATGCTATGGCTAAATATAAAACCAATAATTATGTAGTAACTTTTGTTAATAAAGAAAATAATGAAATTATTTCTAAACGTACTTTGTCTTTAAAAATTAATGGTGAGTTAGTAAATCTGATGACACTTTTTGATCAAAATAATTTTAGATTAGTGGATACTGAAAATGAAGTTTTAATAGCTAAAGATTTAACAGTTAATTTAATGCCTAATTATAAAAATGTAAAAGTTAAATTTATTGATGCTCAAAGTTTAAATATTGTTCATGAAGAAATAATTAAAGTTAGTGCTTTCATTGACAATATTATTCCAAGCAATATTTTGCCAACTAATTATCAATTCAATAAAGATAATACTTATAATATAAATGAAAACAATGAATTAAATGTTTTAATTGATAAAAATAAAATTAACTTAACTATAAGTTTGGAAACATTAGATAAACAAATTATTAGACAATTTAATCATAGTATTAATTTTGATCAAAAAACAATTGATACTACTGCTTATATTCCTCATAATTATGAACTAGTTAATTCTGATGATCAAACAATGCTTGTTAATAGTAATAAACTAATAATTAAAATTAAAGAAAAAACTAAAAAAATCAATATAGATTTTATTAATTATGAAACTAATTTATCAATAGGTAAAGCTAATTTAGAAATTAAAATTACAGGCGAGCAAATTAATTTAAATAATTATTTTGATAATCAAAATTATGAATTAATTGATAAAGATAATAATTCTTTATTTATTACTAATGATTTAAAAATAAATGTAGTTTTAAAAGAAAAATTCGTTATTTTACAATATGTTGATTTTGTAAGTCAACAAGTTATAAATAATTATCCACTTGATAAAAATACAATTAATAATAATGAAATTAATCCAAGCATAGGATTGCCTAATAATTATGAACTTATAGATAATAATTTAATTTCATATAATAATGAAAGTTCTATTAAAATTTTAATTAAACAAACAAAACGTGAAATTACAATTGTTTTTGTTGATCAAGATAGTAAAAAAGAACTTATTCGTTTCAATAAAATTGTTGAATTATCGAATGATATTCTTGATCTAAGTAGCAATTTACCTGAAAATTATGAATTTAAAACAACTTCTAAAATTAATTTAGATTCACAAATTAATCTTTATACAATAGAATTAATTGATAAAAATAAAATTAACGAGGAAAAAGAAAATCAAAATATTGAACAACCAATTCAAAACGAAAATCAAAGAATAATAAATGTAATTTTCATTGATCAAAATAATAAAGAAATTAAACAAGAAGAATTAACAGTTGATCAAAATCAGACAACGATTGATTTAACTTCTTTAATTCCTCAAGATTATCAATTGTTAGACGATCATATATTAACTTTAAATAGTAATGATACTTATAAAATTATCATAAAAAATAATAAAGAAAAAGATTCAAATGCTCAAGAATTAGAATCAAACAAAAAGATAATTTTAGATTTTGTTCTAGCTAACACACAACAAAAAATTAATAACATTGAATTAAGTATTAATAAAAATGGTCAAGAAATTGACTTATCGTCATATTTTGATATTACAAAATATATAACAAGCGATTCTAAGTTAAAAATATTTGTAAAAGAAAATCAAGTAATTTATTTACATAATATTTTTAAATTACGTGTGAGTTTTTATGATGAAAATATTTTAATTCAAAATGCTGAAATTAATATACCAACAAGAGCAAACAATGAACAATTAAAAAATGCTTTAGAAGAATATGTTAAAAATAATTTAAGCAATTATACATTTTCAAAAGATAATGAACTAAAAATGAACAAAACAAGCAATTCTTTAGAAGTAAAAATTACTAGAAATAATAACAATAATGATCAAGTTGTTATTCAAGAAAAATCAACAAATAAAACTGCAATTATTGTTGGCTCAATTCTTTCTATTTTAGCAGCTATAGCAGCGGGAATAGCAGGATTCTTTTATTACAAGAAAAAAAATAAAAAATAGTGCTTTTGCATTATTTTTTTATATAATTAAAAAGCTGATGGAACAGTACTCAAGTTGGCTGAAGAGGCGGTCCTGCTAAGACTGTAGGGGAGGCAACTCCCGCGGAGGTTCGAATCCTCTCTGTTCCGCCAGTTTTTTTATACTTTTTTTCTTTATAAATAGTTTTTTTATTTTTATCTTTTATAATTTTAAAGAATTATAAAAAGGAGCAGAATGCAAAAAATAATTGATTATAAAAAAGGGTTAACAAATAAACAAGTAAAGGAATTACAAAATAAATTTGGTAAAAATACTTTATTAAAAAATAAAAAGGTCAATTGCTTTGTTGCTTATTTTAAACAATTTTTAGATCCAATGGTGATTTTATTATTAATAGCTGCATTGATTAGTCTAGCATTAGCTATTTATGGTCATTTATCTAATGTTAATCATGGAACAGAATTAGTTGTATCGTATGTAGAACCAGGAATAATTTTTCTTGTTGTTTGTTTAAATAGCATGTTGGGGGCCTACCAAGAAGTTAAGAGTGATCAAGCCGTTAGAGCATTAAGTAAATTGAATCAGGCTAATGCCACAGTTATTAGAGAAGGTAAAACTATTATAGTACCTGCAGAAGATTTAGTAGTTGGAGATTTAATTGTTTTAAATGCTGGAGATGTTATTAGTGCTGATGCAAGAATAATTGAAGCTTTTAATTTAAAAGTTATTGAATCTTCATTAACTGGTGAATCATTGCCAGTAGACAAATGAGCAGATTTTGAAAAAAGTAAATCTACAATTTTGGCTGAAAATAATCATTTAGTTTTTTCTAGCACTTATGTAGCAAATGGCAAAGCTATTGCAATAGTTGAAGCAATTGCTAAAGATACAGAAATTGGAAAAATAAATGATTTAATACAAACACAAGAAAAAGTTTTAAGCCCTTTACAAATTAAATTAAATAAATTAAGTAAAATTTTTGGCATTTCAGGTATTGTTTTACTTTTAGTAAGTTTTATTTTACAAGTTATTTTAATTGGAACTATAAAAAATCAAGCTTTTAGAGAATTAAAAACTTATACTGATTCTTTGGTAATAGGTATCAGTTTAGCAGTTGCAGCTATACCTGAGGGGTTAATTACTTTTACTACTGTTTTATTAAGCATTGGTGTAGCACAAATGTCAAAACAAAAAGCTTTAGCTAAAAATCTTTTAGCAGTAGAAACTTTAGGCTCAGTTTCAATAATTTGTAGTGATAAAACCGGAACATTAACCGAAAATAAAATGACTTTAGTTGATGCTTTAATTAATAATAATAAAATGGAATTAGCTACTAAGGATGAACAAATTCTTTTAGCTAAATATTTAACTTTATGCAATGATGCTTCATTAGAATGAGAAGAAAAAAATAGTTCTTGAATTGAAACTGGCGATCCTACAGAAATTGCTTTACTTAAATTTGCCTATAATTTAAATATTAATAAAAAAAATTTAAAAAATGAATATCAAATTTTAGATTCTTTACCTTTTGATAGTGATAGAAAATTAATGTCTACTTTAGTTAAATATAAAAATAAAAATTATCTTATTACTAAAGGTGCTCCTGATATTTTATTTAATTTAATAAAGGAACAAAATATTGATAAATATATTGAAACTAACGAAAATTTTGCTCAAAAGGCTTATAGAGTTTTAGCTGTTGCAATTAAAGAAATAAATAAAGAAAAAATTAATTTTGCTGACGAAAAAGATTTAAAACTTTTTGCTCTAGTTGCATTAATTGATCCACCAAGAAATAACGTTAAAGAAACCATTGCTTTAGCCAAAAAAGCAGGAATTAAAACAGTGATGATTACCGGAGATCATTTAACTACAGCTAAAGCAATTGCTAAGGATTTAGGTATATATGATACTAATGATTTAGCTATTACTGGTGAAGAATTAGCTAAATGAGATGATGAAAAATTATTAGCAAAAGTTAAAGAAATTAGTGTTTATGCACGTGTTAATCCTAATGATAAATTAAGAATCGTACAAGCTTGACAAAAAAATAATCAAGTTGTAGCTATGACGGGTGATGGTGTTAATGATGCTCCTGCACTAAAAAGTAGTGATATAGGTTGTGCAATGGGTATAACTGGTACTGACGTTGCTAAACAAGCTGCTGATATTGTTTTAGTTGATGATAATTTTAATACTATTGTCAATTCAGTAAAAAATGGCCGTTTAATTTTCGATAAAATTAAAGTAGTAATAATGAATTTACTTATTTCTTCAGTAACTGAAGTATTAGTAATGTTAATTGGAATGATTGTATTTTATTTGTCCTTTAAAAATACTATTGGAATTCAAACAGAGTTTTTTATTTTTGGAGCCTCGCAACTTTTATGAATTAATTTATTAACTCATGGTTTTCCTGCTATTGCTTTAGGATTAGTGGATAGCGGTAAAAATGTGATGAATCGCAAACCTTATTCAAAAAAAGAAAACATTTTTGCAAGAGGAATGGGAACTAATTTAATTATTCAATCACTTATTTTATCTTTATTGACATTAATTTCTTATGCATTGGGAGCTTTAGTTGCAATAAAACAAAATTTAACAGGCGCCGAATTTTTACAAACTGCATCTACTTGTGCGTTTATAACTCTTGGAGTCGCGGCTTCATTAAATAGTATTAATTTAATGTCTGATAAATCTATATTCAGAGCTTCTTTGAGAAAATATTGAATAGTGTGAATGGCTGCTTTATTTTCAGCAACTTGCACTATAATTGTTGTTATTATACCTGGTTTATCTGAAGTTTTTAGAATGGTTGATAATATTTGAAATAATCTTTTAATTTTATTTATAGGATTACCTTTAGCTTTTGGTTTGATAATTTATAATGAAATAGTAAAATTATTTAAAATAATCAATTCAAGAAAAAAAGGCAAACAATAATATTTTTCGTTTGTCTTTTTTTCTTTTTTCAACTTTAAAAAAATTAAAAATAATAATGTAATAGTAAAAAATAAAAATAACAACTTTTTTAATATAATTAATATTAATTTGTATTATGTATTATATTTATATATTATTAACAAAAATAAAATAAAATTGAGGTATAAACAATGAATTATGACGTTAAATTAATAGAAAAAAAATGACAAAATTTTTGACTAAAAAATAAATTGTTTGAACCTAAAAATGATTTTAATTTACCCAAAAAATATATTTTAAGTATGTTTCCGTATCCAAGTGGCAATATACATATGGGACATGTAAGAAATTATGTTTTAGGTGATGTATTTGCTCGTTTCTATCGTAAAAATGGATTTAATGTTTTACATCCTTTTGGTTGAGATGCGTTTGGTTTACCAGCAGAAAATGCTGCAATAAAAAACAATATTCATCCTAAAGAATGAACATATCAAAACATAAATAAAATGAATGAGAGCATTAAAAAATTGGGTATTTCTTTTACTTGAAGTAGACAAATTATTACTGCTGATGAAGATTACACTAAATTTGATCAATTAATTTTTGTAAAAATGTGAGAAAAAGGATTAATTTATCGTAAAGAAACGTTTTTAAATTGATGTGAAAAAGATAAAACAGTACTTGCTAATGAACAAGTAGAAAATGGTAAATGTTGAAGATGTGATGAACCAGTTATTCAGAAATTAATGCCTCAATATTATGTAAAAATTACTAAATATGCAAAAGAATTACAAGATTCATTGTCAGAACTTAAAAATTATTGACCTGAAAAAGTTTTATTAATGCAAAAGAATTGAATTAATTATAACGAAGGTTATGAAACTAATTTTGTTGTTAATAATCATAATTTAAATGTTTTTTTTAATAATTATCAAGAATTAATTAATGCTGATTTTTTAGCTATATCATCAAAAAATAAATTAATTAAAAAATTATTTGATGATAATGTATTAAATCAAGAAGATTTAGAAAAAATTAATGTTATAACAAATAATGCAAAGGCAAAAAAGTTTGATCAAAAATTATTATTTAAATTGCCTTGCTTAGCTAAATCTAAAAATTTTAGTTTACCAATATATATAACTGATTTTGCAAGCGCATTAACTGATGAAAATATATTAATTATTAATATTGATGAAAATAAAACATATAAAGAATTTGCTATTAAAAATAATATTAAAAAAAATAACACAAAAAACAAATTGTTTGATATAGATTATATAAAAAGCAATAAAGCAAATTTAAAAGATTGAGGTATTAGTAGACAAAGATATTGAGGTGCCCCTATACCAATTATCCATTGTAAAGATTGTGGCATTGTACCTGAAAAAATTTCTAATTTACCTGTAAAATTACCAGAAAAAGTAAAATTTAATGGAGAAGGAAATCCTATTTTAACTAATTCTGATTGATTAAAAACATTTTGTCCTAAGTGTAATAAAATAGCACAAAGAGAAAGCGATACTTTCGATACTTTTTGACAATCAAGTTGATATTTTGCTAGATATACAACTCCGTTACCTAAAAGAAATAATGTTATTTTTGATGAAGAAGTTAATTATTGAAAAAATGTAGATCAGTACATAGGGGGTGTTGAACATGCTATTTTACATTTATTATATTCAAGATTTTTCACTAAGGTTTTAGCCGATTTAAAATTATTAAATTACAGAGAACCATTTAATAAATTACTTACGCAAGGGATGGTTTTAAAAGATGGTTTTAAAATGTCTAAATCAAAAGGCAATATAGTTAGTCCAGAAGAAATGATTAATAAATATAGCGCAGACGCAGTGCGTTTATTTATATTATTTGCCGCTCCTCCTGAAAAAGATCTTGAGTGATCTGATACTGGAATAGAAGGTTGTCAAAGATTTATTAACAGAATAATTCAAAAATCTTATGAAATACTAGATAATAAATTTGATTATAAAAATTATTTAGAAACATTTGATTTTAGCCAATTAAATTCTATTGAAAAAAAAGCTAGAAAAAAAATGTATGAATTAGTTGAAAAATTTAATAATATTTTTATCTCAAACAATAATTCATTTAATACTATTATTGCTTTATGTATGGAAATATTAAATGATTTTAATAATATAAATAACTTAGAATTAAATAATGAATTCTTTTATATAATATTAAACATTTTAGAACCTTTCATGCCTCATTTAGCGTGAGAACTTAGCGATAAATTTTTTGGTTTAAAAAATTTAAGTAAAATATCCTTAGATCCTAGAGCATTATTAAATGAAGAAATAATTTATCCAATTACTGTAAATGGAAAATTCAAAAATCAAATAATTGTTCCCGTTGAAAAAAATAATCAAGAATATGTTTTAACAGAAGCAAAAAAAATAATTAAATCTATTTTAGAAAATAAAAAAATAATAAAAGAAATTTTCATTATTAATAAAATAGTTAATTTTGTCATTAAATAATAAATTAAAAGGAAAGTGATATGGTAGATTTCGAAAATTTTCTTTATTTTGATCTAGAATCTAAGTGAAGTAATTCATGAGTTTTTTTAAATAATGATTATCGAAAAATAAAAGTACCATGATCTTCTGAGTGAGAATTTATTTTTTCTGAATATAATAATTTTAGAAGAAATAATAAAGATAAAAAATTAAAATTTATAGCTGTGTATTATAAAAAATCAGAAAACCCAGATATAGATAAAATAAACATTGATTATTCAAAATATTTAGTAGCTAGCCCGATTATAGCTGATAAAAATGATAAATTTTTTAATTTTGTCGTTAATAGAAATAGAAAAAGAAAAATTATTATTTTAAAAAAATTTTTTAGTAGAGGATCTTATTTATATTTAGATGATATAACAAAAAATAAAAACAACACTTTTAATATCACATTAAAATGTATTGGATATATTGATTTCATTCATCCTTATAATGAAGAAGATATTTATGATGAAAATGGTGATGATCCTGATAATAAAATTAATAAAATTGAAGATTATAACAGAATAATAGTTGAAAATGATATTAATGAGCAAAATAAAAAAGAAATTTTAATTGCTTTTTTAAATAGTTTTAAAAAATTTTATGATTATTTTTCAGTACTATTTGGCACTGAATTATATTTAAAATTAATTGATCATATTATTAAAAAAAATAAATATGGTATATCTTCAAAAAAATACATTAATATTTTAAGAACATATTATTCATTTTATTCATTTAAAAATTATGATATATCTATATCAATTAAGGATATGCTTAATTACAATGAAAAAACTATAGATTTTATTATTAACACATGAGAAAACATTGATAAGTTTATTTATAAAATGATATCTTACTACGCTATATTTGCTTGCATATCTAATTATGAAAGATTAATAATGATTAATTGACCTATTATTGATCAATTGGAATTCTTAACATATCGTTTAAGAGATTTAGTGTCGATTTCTGTTAATGATAATATTTTAAATAGCAAAGAATTAAAAAAAATTTTTATAATTTATGATACATACGATTATCTAAATTTTAAAGAATTTGCACAAAAAGATGAAAGTTTAATTCCAGATAATTATTATGATATTCTTTTAAATCACGATGACACAAAAGAAGAAGTTAAAGAATTAAAAGATGAACAAGAAGCAAAAAAATTATATTTAGAAATGGTTAATTATTATTCACTGAATAAAGGAGCGATATTTATGAAAAAATTAGGTGATAAAGAAACAAAAGAAATAGATGAACAAGAAAAACAACTATTGGATTTGCAAGTAGAATATGAAATAGCAGAAAAAATGAAAAATAATTTGGATAAACAACAGAAAGATTTTATTTTAAGAGAAAAATTAAAAGCTATAAAAGATACGATAAATGAAAACAATCCAAATTCTTTAGATAACAATGATGAATATTATAAAAATTTAAATAATCCTAAAGCTAAATACATATATCCAGAATCTGTAAAAAAATTAATCGAATATGAAACAGAAAAATTAAAACAAAGTATGCAAGGTACTCCTGATTCCAATATTATTCAATCATATATTTCTGTATTAAAATCCTTGCCATGAAGAAAAGTCGAAATAGAATCCTTAGATATAAATAAAGTTAAAAAAATACTAGAAAAAAATCATTATGGCTTAAAAGAAGTTAAACAAAGAATAATAGAATATTTGGCTTTAATAATTAATCACAAAAATAATAATTTACAGGAAAATAATAGTAAATTAATTGACTTAGAACAAGAAACTCAAATAGATTTAAATCTATTTAAAGAAAATCAAAATAATAAAATACAAAAAGATTTTAACAATGTTCCTATTCTAACATTAGTAGGACCTCCTGGTACTGGAAAAACTTCTTTAGCAAGAGCTATAGCAGAGGCGCTAAATAAAAGCTATATAAAAATTAGTTTAGGTGGAGTGAGAGATGAAAGCGAAATAAGAGGTCACAGAAGAACATATGTAGGTGCTATGCCGGGCAAAATTATAAAAGCCATTCAAAAAGCTGGAGTTTCTAATCCATTAATATTATTAGATGAAATTGACAAAATGTCATCTGATTATAAAGGCGATCCTACTTCTGCTATGTTAGAAGTTTTAGATCCTGAACAAAATACTAAATTTCAAGATAATTATGTTGAACATGAATATGATTTATCTAAAGTTATGTTTATTGCTACAGCAAATTACTATGAAAATATTCCTGCTCCATTGTTAGATAGAGTAGAAATTATAGAGTTGAGTAGTTATACCATTAGTGAAAAAATAAAAATAGTTAGAGAACATTTAATTGATATTGTTATTAAACAAGCAGGATTGAAGCCAAATCAATTTCAAATAGATGATTTAACTATAGAGTATATAATTAAACATTACACTATGGAAGCTGGAGTTAGAGGTTTAAAAAGACAATTAGATAAAATCGCTAGAAAAATAGTAACAAAAGTAGTATCAGGCGAAAATATTGAAGATTTTATTGTGGATAAAAAACAAATAGAAGAATTTTTAGGAGTTCCTAAATTTACTGAACAAAATGTAACTAATGAATCTGAAATAGGGGTTGTTAATGGATTGGCATATACCACATACGGCGGTTCTACTTTGCAAATAGAAGTAACTACTTTTGAAAGTGACAAAGGAGGTATTAGACTTACCGGATCACTTAAAGATGTTATGAAAGAATCTGCAAATATAGCACTTACTTTTGTTAGATCTAATGCATCTAAATTTGGAATAAATAATTTTAATTTTGATAAAAATGAAATACACATTCATGTTCCTGAAGGTGCAGTTCCAAAAGATGGTCCAAGTGCTGGAGTTACTTTTACAACAGCTTTAATTTCTGCGTTAACTAATAAAAAAGTTTCTAAAAATATTGCCATGACAGGTGAAATTACTTTAAGAGGTAAAATTTTAGAAATAGGTGGTTTAAAAGAAAAATCATTTGCAGCTTTTACTAAAGGAATAAAAACAGTGTTTATACCTTACGGTAATAAAAAGAATATTATTGATATTCCAAAAGAAGTTGCTGAAAAAATTAAATTTATACCTGTTAAAACATATGATGAAATTTACGAAAGAATTTTTAAGTAGGCCTTAAAGGCTTATTTTATTTATGTTTTATTTATTATACAAAAAAGAAAATATAACTTCTTTTGCTGCGATAAAAGAATTTGCTAAACAAAATAATATAAAAAAAATAGGACATAGCGGCACATTAGATCCATTTGCTAAAGGTTTATTGTTAGTTGCTACAGATGAAGATACAAAATTATTAGATTATTTAAAATCAAAAACAAAAATATATGTAGCAAAAATAAAATTTGGGACTCAAACAGATACTTATGATTTAACAGGAAAAATAATAAATACTTCTGATAAAACAATTTATCAAAATGATTTGCTTAATATAAAAGAGTGATTTTTAAAACAAAAAATACAAAAACCTCCGATTTATAGTGCTAAAAAAATTAATGGAAAAAAAGCTTATGAATATGCTAGAGAAAACAAAACAATTTCATTAAAAAATCAAAATATTGAAATTAAGGATATAGAAATAATTAATTTCAATATTTTTGAACAAACCTTAACAATAAAAATAAAAGTATCTAACGGAACCTATATAAGATCTTTAGCTAATGATTTAGGACTTTATTTAAATACATATTCACATTTATTAGAATTAGAGAGAATCGAAATTTCTGAACTTAATATTTCATTACTAAAAAACAAACTTTTTGCTAAAATTAATGATAGTCTTAAATTTAATTTAGATTTTTTAGATTTATCAAATAATGAAATAAAAGAATTAAAAAAAGGTAAATCAATACATATAAAAAGAGTAAATAATAATTCATATTTATTAAGAGATAAATTAGATACTACAATAATTTTAGGAATTATACAAATAAATAATAATGAATGTAAAGTTGTAAAACTTTTTGGTAATAGATTGTTAAAGTATTAAATATAAAATTAAAAGAGAGGAAAAATGAATTCTAACAAATTAAGAAATAATCTTAAAAATAGAATAAAAATGGCGGCTTTTGATGTTGATGGCACTATAATGCCGTTTGGAAATCCTGAATTTAGTCCGGGAATCAAAAGAATGTTTAAAGATTTAAAATCAAATAATATATATTCAATAATATCAACTGCAAGAGATTTTGTTACTATAGGTAATTTTTTAGAACAAATTCCAGAAGCCAATTATTTTATTGGTGCTAATGGAATGTTTATTTTTGATAATCAAAATAAAAAATATTTATATGAAAATTCTATAAAACTTTCTGATTTGATAATTTTTTATGAATCATTGTTTGGGAAAGAGATTCAATATGATGAAAACGGGAAAGTTAAAAAATTTAAGGATTTAGAAAGTTTTACTGTTCCTGATATGAAATATATATATCATTCTCCTCAGATAAATAAAAATACATGATTTTTGACTCCTCATCAAAATAAATTAAAACCAATTAATTTTGAGGAAATAGATAAAGAACATATTCATATCATAACATTAACCTCTTTTAATCAAGAAGCAACTGATCGTTTAGAATTGTATGTTTCTAAAATAATAAAAGATAATAATTTATCATTAGAAGTTACTTCTAAATGAAATAAAGGTATTTTTGTTACGCCAAAAAATGTAACTAAATATCATGCGTTAGAAATTTTAGCTAATCATTTAAATTTAAGTGTTAGTGAGAATATGATAGCTTTTGGTGATAGTACAAACGATTATGAAATGTTAGAAAATGCTGCTTTTAGTGTTGGTTTAGGAAATCATGACCCAAACATTAAGATTATTGCTGATTATCATGCTGATCTAGTTGAAAACGATGGCGCTTATAAAGCGTTAAAGGATTTAAATATTTTATAAATAAAAAATAAGATATTTTTTTATCTTATTTTTTATTTTTCAATGTTATTTTTATCAATATTCAAAATATTAATAAAATTTTCAAGAATGTTTAAAATTTCATTATAGTTTTGTGAATAAGCAGTTAGTAAGTTATTTAAATTTAAAATTTTTAGTTCTTTAATATTTTCTATTTTGGTAAAAAATAATTCAATATTATTTTGAAAATTATTAAAATCATTATCATTATCTATTTTATTTTGTTTTATATTGTTAATAATAATTTCTTTTTGATTTTCACTATTATTTAAATAGTTTTGTAATATTTTGACAAGCACAATAGTTAATTGTAACATGTTAGCATTAGCGTGTGAATGGTTGTGATTGATAATTTTAGAATAATCAAAATCTTCTATATTATTTTCTGAAATTGATATTAACATATTATCATTTATTAATGTTTCTTTTAAAAATTTTAAATCATTATTTAAAAATATTATTCAATTTTGCATTAGAGGCAAATCATTATTTAAAATTTTATTTTTATTCTTTAGTATTAAACTATAACTAAGATTAGAAGAATTTAAAAAAGAACTTATCTTATTACTATTATTAATTAATTGCGTTCTTAAGTCTTTAACAATTAAATCAATTGTTTCAATTAATTTTGATAAAGTTGAATTATTTTCTAAGAAAGTATTTTTTAAGTATTCGCTACTTTTACTATATGTTTGAATATATTTAACAAGGTTATTTAAATTAATATTTGAATTGTTACTATTAAAAACGTTTTTGCCATATATTTCTTCGGTTGTTATAAAATTTTTAAAAAAATCATTAATAATGAATTCTAATAATTGTTTTTCATTTGTTGATACTTTAGATTCATATAAATTAAAAGGATTCATATTACCAGAATTAAAAGTAAGATTATTTTTTATATATATTAATTTATATTCTAAAGAATTTGTTAAGTTCAACAAATTTTGATTTAGCAAACTTAATGTATTTTTTGATTCTTTATTTTCACATGAAATGATTGTAAGTGGTAATGTTGCTATAACTGTAATACTAGGTAATATTTTTGCAAATAATTTTATTTTCATGTTTTAATTCTACCTGAAATTAATAATTTTTATTATTTTTATATTTTTTTGTAAAAAAATATATTTTTTACTTAGAAATGAAACTTTTTTTAACATAATAATTAAAAGAAAGGCAAAAATGGAGCAAAAAGATATAAAGGAAAAAATAAAAATATTGGTTAATAATATCAATCGCTGAAATCATGAATATTATGATTTAGACAATCCCACAGTGAGCGATTTAGAATATGATTTAGCTTTAAGAGAATTAGAAAAATTAGAACAATTTTATCCAAATTTAATTTTAGATGATTCACCAACTAAAAAAATTGGTTCAAAAACAAATAATAAATTCAAAAAATTTAAACATAAAAAACCAATGTTATCTTTAAATAAAGCTTATAACTATGAAGAAATATCTAAATTTCTTGATAATATTTTAAAAATTGTCCCAATAAACGATGTTACTTTATTTCTTGAACCTAAAATAGATGGTCTTTCAATTTCATTACATTATGATAAAGGACAATTGATAAGAGCTGTAACTAGAGGCGATGGAGTTGAAGGAGAAGAGGTAACTGAAAATGTTTTGGCTATAGATAATAAACTTAAATCAATAATGTTTTTTGATTATATTGAAATAAGAGGAGAAATTTTTCTTTCAAAAGAAAAATTCAAAGAATTAAATGAAATTTCACAACTAAATAATGAAAAAACATTTGCTAATCCTAGAAATGCTGCTTCAGGTACTTTAAGACAATTGGATTCTACTATAGTTAAAGAAAGAGGATTAAGTTTGTTTTTGTATGAAATAGTAGAACCAGAAAAATATGGTTTAAAAACACAACATGAAGTAATTAATTTTATAAAAAATATCTCTCTTCCTATAAATGATTATTTTAAAATAGTTGATATTGAAGATCTAGAAGAAGAAATTAATAATTTTTCTTTAGTAAAAAATAATTTGCCTTATGATTCCGATGGATTAGTTATTAAATTAAATAATTTAATATTTTGAGAAAAATTAGGCAAAACTTCAAAATTTCCTAAACATTCTATAGCTTTTAAATATGAAGTTGAACAGGCAAAAAGTAAAATTTTAGGCATTAAAGCTACTGTTGGAAGAACTGGAAAAATAACTTATATTGCTTCTATAGAACCTGTTGAACTTAACCAAACTATTGTACAAAATGCAACATTACATAATTTTAATTTTATAAAAACTTTAAATATTGATATAGGCGATGAAGTAGCAATTATCAAAGCAGGAGAAATAATTCCTAAAATTATTGCCAATCAAACAGTTAAAAATACTTTAACATCTTATAAAAAAATTATTTATTGTCCTTCATGTAATGAAAAACTTATAGAATATGAAAATAATGTTGATCAATTTTGTCTTAATAAAAAATGTCCAGATATAATCATTAACTCAATAATTCATTTTGCTTCAAGAAAATCTATGAATATAACTGGTTTAGGAGAAAATACTGTTAAAGATTTATATAAGGCAAATATTTTAAAATCAATAATTGATATTTTTAATTTAGAACAGCATAAAGAAAAAATAACATCCCTACCTAAATATGGTGAATTAAAAGTGAACAATTTGCTTGAAAATATAGAAAAAATTAAAAATACTGAATTTGCCAAAGTTTTATTTGCTATAGGAATAAAACATGTAGGACAAAGAGCATCTCAAATTTTTGCGCACTATTATAAAAATTTTAGTGAATTAATTGATGATAAAAATTTACAAAAAATTAATAATTCTTTTAATATTGGTCCTAAAATTATTTTATCTGTTAAAAAATATTTAAACGATACTGACAATATTGAATTATTAAAACAATTAGATAAACAGTTAATATTTGTGAAAAAAAATGATGTTAATTTACAAAATACAAAATTAAATAATTTAACTTTTGTAGTAACTGGAAAATTAACTAATTCTAGAGATTATTATCAAAATTTAATAGAAAAAAATGGAGGAAAAGTATTATCTAATATAAGTAATAAAACAGATTATTTACTTGTGGGAGATAATGCTGGTTCAAAATTAATTAAAGCTCAAAAACTGAATATTAAAACTATAAATGAAACTGATTTTTTAAATCTTTTAGAGGATTAAATAATGAAAAAAATGCTAATGTTGGCTAATTGAAAAAATAATTTAGACTATTTAGAAACTAAAAAATTTATTAAAGAGTTTAATAATTTAATTGAAGCTAATTCTTACAAAAAATCTTATGAAAATATTTTTAAAACTTATGAAATTATAATTGCTCCTTCATACATTGGTTTAGGAATTCTTTATGAGAAACAAAATAAATATTGGAAAATTGGTGCACAAAATTTATCACTTTATAAAAAAGGACCTTTTACTGGTGAAATAAGTGCAGAAATTTTAAATAAATTAAATGTTAAGTATGTAATTTTGGGCCATTCAGAAAGAAGAAGATTTAATTTTGAAAATAATTATGACATATATTTAAAAGCTAAATTGGCTTTAGAAAATAACATAACGCCAATTATTTGTGTTGGAGAAAATAGTATAGAATATCAAAAAGGTATAACTAAAGAAATAATAATAAAACAATTAGAAGAAACTATAAAAGATTTGGATAAAAGTCAAATAATAATTTCTTATGAACCTATTTGAGCAATTGGAAATATAGCAGCTGATGCGCAAGTAGCTAATGATGTATGTAAATTTATAAAAAAATGATCAAAAAATCAAAGCAAAGTTTTATATGGTGGCAGTGTCAATAAAATTTCTATTGTTAAATTGGCTAATGCAGAATATATCGAAGGTTTTCTAATTGGCAATGCTAGTTTAGATCCACAAAGTTTTTTTGATTTAATAACTTATAAATTAAACAATTAAAATTAATTCTTCTAATTTTTTTAACAATAAATATAAAACTTTATAATATAAATTATAACTTTAAATTTAAGGAGTATTTTTATGAAAAAAACAATTAATGACTTAACTTTAAGCGGTAAAAAAGTCATAATGAGAGTAGATTTAAATGTTCCAATTAATAATGGAATTATAATGTCAAATAAGCGAATTGTTTCTTCATTACCTTCAATTAAAAAAATATTATCTGAAGATGCTAAATTAATTTTACTTTCTCATTTAGGTAGAATTAAAAGTGATAACGATTTAAAAGCTAAATCTTTATTTCCAGTAGCTATTGAATTAGCAAGATTATTAAAGAAAAAAGTAGTTTTTGTTGAAGAAACTAAAGGTGCAAATTTAGAAAAAGCTATTAATGAATTAAAAAATGGTGAAATTCTTTTAGTGCAAAATACTCGTTATGAAGATTTAAATGATAAATCAGAAAGTAAAAACAACGAAGAATTAGCTAAATATTGAGCTAATTTAGGGGATTGTTTTGTAAACGATGCTTTTGGAACGGCACATAGAAAACATGCTTCAAATTATGGAATTGCAAAATTTTCTAAAGAAACAGCTATTGGTTATTTAGTTGAAAACGAATTAAAAGCTTTAAGCAAATTAACTAATGATCCTGAAAAACCATATATGGCCATTGTGGGGGGGAGCAAAATTTCTGATAAAATCCCAGTTTTAAATTCTTTAATTGACAAAGTAGATCGTTTATTCATTGTTGGAGGAATGGCTTATACTTTTGAAGTTGCAAAAGGTAGAACTATAGGAACATCATTATATGATGCCGATCATTTAGAATTTGCAAAAGATTTTTTAGCTAAACATGGTGAAGATAAAGTATTTTTACCTATAGATTATGCTGTTGTTGATAACTTTAGCGATGAAAAACCAACTATCTGTGAAGTTAATATTCCTGATGGAAAAATGTCCTTGGATATTGGACCAAAAACTGTGAAAAAATTTCAATCAGCAATGAAAAAAGCAAAAACAATTGTTTGAAATGGTCCTGCAGGAGTAATTGAATTTAATAATTTTCAAAATGGAACTATTGGATTGATGAATGGCATAGCGAATTTAAAAAATGCTTATAGTGTTATAGGCGGTGGAGATAGCGCTGCATTTGTTGAAAAACAAAATAAAGAACATTTATTTAGTCATGTTTCCACAGGTGGCGGTGCTACTTTAGAATTATTAAAAGGAGAAGTTCTTCCTGCGATTGAAATAATTAATGAAAAATAGGTATTTAATAATACCTATTTTATTATTAATAACATTATTTAAAAAAATTCTGAAGTTTTTCTATTTGTTTAGGATCTATATTTTCTCTTTGATTTATTGAATTAATAATATCTTCTAAAATCAATATTAAATTACTGTCGTTAGCAATAACAGTTCAATTAGGTAAATTATTAATTTCCACTAAATTATTATCAGGAAAAACTACAATAGATAAGACAGGAATTTTAAATCCTAAAGCATTATAAAATTGTTTAATATGTATAAAATTTTGATATATAGGATTTTTTAAAACTTTTGTTTTATTATTCTTTAGAAGATTTATTGTTTTATTGTTAGCTTCTCCTGTTATTTTTCCTTCATAATATTTAGTTTCAAAAATAAAAACTATTTTTTCAGTTATCATTAAAGCATCTAATTCACAATTCATTTTATTATTTTGATTAATAAAAACATTTGAATACAATATTAAATTATTATTTTTAGCAAATTGTTTAATTTTTTCTTTGATATGTTTTTCAAAAATTAAGCCTTTTGTATTCTTTTTATTTTTTTTGAATTTAATTACTATATATATAATTAACAAACTTAAAATAAAAATTGACATAAAAACTATACTCATTATTGTTAATTTTTCTTTTTCTGTCATTTGGTCCTCATAAAATAATTTATTTATAATAGTTTAATAATAAATTATTTTCTTCAATGTATAATAAAAATATTAGATTTCTTAAATTGAAAGGAAAATTACTTATGGAAAGTAAAATTAAAAAAATATTAACTATAAATGGATCAATTATATCTGATTCTATTTCATGAAAAACCAATTTAAAATTAATTGAAAAAATCAAAAAAAATAATCCTGAAGCAGAAGTGCAAACAATCGATTTAAATAATACAGAATTAGCTAAAACTATTATTAGTACAAATAATTTTGCTAATTTTTGAGAAAATGTAAATTCAGATTATTACATTGATTTATTAAAATCTGTAGATTTATTAGTAATCAATACTCCTATGATTAATTTTAGTTACTCAATTTTAGTAAAAAATTTTATTGATGTTATTGCAGTGGCAAATAAAACTTTTTCTTATAAATATTCTAAAAAAGGTGATGCGATAGGATTATTAAATAATTTAAAAGTTATTATTGTTGCATCTCAAGGAGCCCCATTAGGTTGATATCCTTTTGCAAATCATATAAGTAATTTAGAAGGAATATTTAATTTTTTAGGTGTAAGAGAAATTAAAAGTTTATTAATTGATGGAACTAAAGTTGCGCCTAGAAATACTTTATCACATGAAGAAATTATTAATGAATTTGAAAATAAAATTGATGAATTAATTAGTCAAATCTAATTTTAAAATTGCATATGATAAAATATGCAATTTTTTATTTTTTTTCATATTTTCTTATTTTTAAATTTCATTTATGAATTGATAAATAAATATTTTTATAAAATTAAATATATTTAATTAAAAAAATATTAAAACGAGGAATTATGAAATTAAAAATTAAAAAATTATTTTCAACTGTTATAAGTGCTGGAGTTTTATTATCGCCTTTAGCTTTTGCAATAGCATGTAATGATACTTCAAAAACAACAAAAGATGATGAGAATATTTTGCCAAAAAAACAATTTTCACAAGAAGAAATTAAAAAACAACAATCACTTTTTGATGATTTTGAAAATAAATATAATAGCGCTTTAGAAACTAAGGCAAAAGAATATACAACTAAAAAAGCAGAAATTGAAAAAATGAAAAATTCAACTGAAGCTCAAAAACAAGCTAAAACTGCAGCTGAAGAAGAATTTAAAAATTGATTAAGTGCAACTAGAACTGAATTTGCTAATTTAAAAGCACAATACAATGAATTATTTAATAAATTAAAAGAAGTAGAAGAATCAAGCATAATTAAAACAATTAAAATTTATCATACAAATGATGAACATGGAAGAATTTTATTTGATGATGGTAGATTTAACAATTATTCAGGTCTTGAAGGTTTAGCTCAATACATGGAAGGCTTACCAAGAGATTTACTTTTATCAGCTGGGGATTTAATACAAGGATTACCATTGAGCGATTCTGATAAAGGTAAAACAATTACTCAATTAGCTACTGAATTAAAATATGATTCAATTGCAGTTGGTAATCATGAATTTGACTATGGATTAAATACTTTATTAGAATTAAATAAAATGTCCACAGAAAAAAATACTCCATTTTTATCTGCTAATATTACTTGAAAAAATGATGGAACACATAATGGAATTCAACATAAAGCCGGAGATCTAGTATTTAAACCTTATATTATAAAAAACATAAATAATTATAAAGTAGCAATAGTAGGTATTACAACACCTGATACTGCTTATACTTCTAATCCAAAAAATTCTGTTGATGTAACTTTTAATGATCCAACTGAATCGTTTAATAAAATTTCTCAAAAATTAAAAGATGAAGAAAAAGTTAATTTTGTTATTGCTCTTACACATTTAGGAGTAGGTAGAAATGAAAGAAATTGAGAATCTATTTATTTAGCACAAAATGCAAAAGATTTAGATTTAATTTTAGATGGTCACAGTCATACTAAATATGAAGCTCAAAAAGTAGAAAATAGTCAAACTTGATTAACACAAACTGAAGCTTATACTAAATATTTAGGAGATATAACAATTAGAATAAACAGCGAAACTGGTGTAATTGAATCATTAAGATCTAATTTAAGAGATATTAATCAAATTCAAGTTGCTAGAACTGGAACTAGAAGCGCAAAATATGAAGAATTAATTTCAAAATTAGAACAAGAATATAATAAAGTTAATAATGTAATAGTTTTCAATAATTCAGTTAATTTTATTCATGCAACTAGAATTAAAGTAGGTAATTCAAATTACGCCACAGGAAGAGTTAAACAATCTAATTTAGGAACATTTGCTGCTGATGCTAACGTATGAAAATTCATCGTTGAAGGCGGCGTTAAAAATCAAAGTGGCAAAGCAGAAGCTACTTTAGATAATACAATCGGACTTATAAATGGTGGTGGATTAAGAACTGATTTAGCCACAGGTGAAGTAAAAAGAGGGGATATTGTAGGTATATCACCTTTTGGAAATAGATTAGTAGGACTGGAAATTTCAGGAACTATTTTAAAACAAGTTTTTGCTCATTCAGTAAATAAAATTAAAAGCGGTGGTTATGGACAATGATCACACAATGTTAGTTTTGAAGCATCTGCAACAGAAAATAATAAAAAGTATACATATGCTATAAAAGAAGGAACATTAAAGATTAACAACAAAGATATCGTAGATGATCAAAAATACTATTTAATAACAAATGATTATCTAGCAGTAGGTGGCGATCAATACGAAATGATAAACAAAGATAAACAATTAGAAAATGTACAATTAGTTTATGAAGGTGATGCAATAGCTGATGTTATTGGTGAATATGCAAAAAAAATCACAGAACAAGAAGTACAAGAAAATAAAAATTCTATTTTATGAAAAATGGAAAAATATTCTCAAGAAACAGCAACTAATTTCATCAAAATTGAATTTGAACCAACAACTAAGTAAATACATAAAAAACCAATAAATTAATTTATTGGTTTTTTATTTTTAATTCTTCTAATAATTGATAAATTTTATCTTCAAAAGGTTTATGAGAAAAATGTAATTTTTTTTGTGAATATAATCATAATATTACTAAATAATTAACTAAAATTTTATTTTCAATTAATTTAGTTTGATCAAAATTTTTATATTTTTTTAAAAAATACTCTTCTTCTTCATAGTTTAAATTAGATAATGTAATAAAGTATGCTAATTCAAAGTGAAAATCACCCATTGAAGCATATTCTCAATCAATAAAATAAATTTTATGATCTTTTTTTAATAAATTATTTGTTCATAAATCATTATGCAATGGTCAGTTATTATTTTGTTGTTTTAATATCTTTTCTATTAAATATTTATATTTATCAATAACTTCTAAGTTAATATTTTTTCTTTTTAATTGTTTTCAATATCAATTTATTCTTTTAAAATGATTTGTTTTTGGAAATACTAAATTAGAATTATGAAGTATTAACATATTTTGAGCTATTAATGTTAAATTTTCTTTACTAATAGTTATTTTTTCGGTTTCAATAAATTCTCATTTACTTTTAAAATAAGTATTTTTAAGTAATTTAGGGACAAAAGTAAATATTTTTAAAATTTTATAATCTATCTTATGGTTAAATTTGTTTCGCTTTTTAATTTGCAAAAAATAATCATCTTTTTTATAACTTTTATTTGTATATCCAATTGTAATTTTTGTTTTCATTTTGACCTTATTTGTAATAATTGACTTTATAATATATTATATATATTATAAATAACTATTTATATAATTTAAAAGGCAAATATGCAAAAAAATAAAATAAGAAATTTTTCAATTATCGCTCATATAGATCATGGCAAGAGTACTTTAGCAGATAGAATATTAGAATTAACAAATACAGTAAGTAAACATGACATGGATGATCAATTTTTAGATCAAATGGATTTAGAAAGAGAAAGAGGCATAACAATTAAATTAAATGCCGTTCAAATTAAATATAAAGATTATATTTTTCATTTGATTGATACTCCTGGTCATGTTGATTTTACTTATGAAGTTTCTAGATCATTAGCTGCATCAGAAGGCGCTTTATTATTAGTTGATGCTACTCAAGGTATTGAAGCACAAACTTTGGCAAATGTTTATTTAGCATTAGAAAATAATTTGCAAATAATACCTATAATTAATAAAATTGATTTACCTTCAGCAGATATAGAAAAAACAAAAAAAGAAATTGAAGAAACTATTGGTTTATCATGTGAAAATGCAGTAGCTATTTCAGCTAAAACAGGATTAAATTGTGAAAAAATCTTAGAAGCAATTGAAAAATTTATTCCAGAACCCAAAAATGCTGATGATAATAAACCTCTAAGAGCATTAATTTTTGATTCTTATTTTGATGAATATCGTGGCGTTATCATGTTAATAAGAATTTTTGAGGGGAAATTAAACGTAGGGCAAAAATTTAAATTTATGTCAATCCAAAAAGAATATCATGTTGCAGAATTAGGGGTTAGAAATCCTAAAGAAACTAAAAAAATGTTTCTTGAAGCTGGAGAAGTGGGTTGAGTAGCTGCTACTATAAGAGATGCAAGAGAAGTTAATGTAGGAGATACTATTACTAGTGTTGATAATCCTGCAAAGGAAGCATTACCAGGATATAAAAAGAAACAACCTGTTGTTTTTACAGGATTTTATCCTGTTGATACAAGAGATTATATGGAACTTAAAGAAAGTCTGGAAAAAATTTCATTAAGTGATAGCTCTATAACTTGAGAACAAGAAACCTCAAAAGCATTAGGATTTGGTTTTAGAGTAGGATTTTTGGGAATGTTGCATATGGAAATTTTACAAGAAAGATTGAATCGTGAATATCATATTGGAATAATAGCAACTTCACCTTCAGTAGAATATAAAATTTATAAAACTAACGGAGAAATTGAATATATTTCTAATCCTTCTTTATTGCCTGATAGAACTTTTATAAAAAAAATAGAAGAGCCATATATATTAGCGACCATTATATTACCTTCTTCATATATAGGCAACATTATGGAATTATGCCAAGGCAAAAGAGGAATTTATAAAGATTTAGTTTATATTGATGATAATAGATCAAAATTAATTTACGAAATGCCATTATCAGAAATAGTTTTAGATTTTTTTGATAGATTAAAAAGTTTATCTAAAGGATATGCATCTTTTGAATATGAACTTATAGGTTATCGTGAAAGTGATTTAGTAAAAGTAGATATTTTATTAAACGGTGATAAAATTGATGCTTTTTCAATCGTTGCCCAAAAAGATTTTGCCTATCCAAGAGCAAGAGATTTGTGCGAAAGATTAAAACAAGAAATTCCAAGGCAAAATTTTGAAGTCCCTGTTCAAGCTGTTATAGGTAATAAAGTAATAGCAAGAGAAACTATTAAAGCTTATAGAAAAGATGTTACAGCTAAGCTTTATGGAGGGGATGTAACAAGAAGACAAAAATTATTAAAAAAACAAAAAGAAGGTAAAAAAAGAATGAAAATGCTAGGAAGTGTGGAAGTTCCTCAAGAAGCTTTTTTAAATATTCTAAAAACTAATTTAGATAATAAAAATAAATAAAAACTGCTTATTAATTTAAGCAGTTTTTATTTATTTTATTTCTTAAGACCTTCTCATTTTCATTGTCTTACTTCAGGCATATCAATACCATATTCTTTAATAAAGATATTGTGTTCAGAAACTTTATTTTCCATTTCATCAACGAATTTTTTAGCTTCTTCTTTACCATAAACAGCAATTGCAGCAGTTTGAGCGATATGGAATCTGTCCATTTCGCTCATTAAACGAATGTCAAATGAGGTTGTTATATCACCATTTTCTCTATATCCATGTACATGTAAATTATGGTTATTTCTGTTGAAGAAAATATCTCTTATTAAACCTTCATAACCGTGGAAAGCAAAAACCACTGGTTTATCTTTAGTAAATATCGCATCAAATTCATAATCAGTCAATCCTCTTGGATCAATATTTTTAGTACGAAGTCTTAATAAATCAACAACATTTACAAATCTTATTTTTAAAGTAGGGAATTTATGATTTAAATATGAAATAGCAGCTAATGATTCTAATGTAGGTTCAGTACCTGCAGCAGCAATAACTAAATCCGGCTTTTCTTCTAAAGTACAAGTTGAAGCTCAAGGAACTACTTTTAATCCGTTATTAATTAAAATTTGTGCTTCTCTTGCTGAGAATCATTGTTCTCTTGGTTGTTTAGAGGCAACAATTAAGTTAATGACATCTCTTTCTTTAAATGATTTGTCTAAAACAGCTAATAATGAGTTAGAATCAGCAGGAAGATATTCACGTATTAATTCAGGTTTTTTATCTGCTAAATGTCCTAAAATACCTGGATCTTGATGAGTATATCCATTATGATCTTGTTGAAATGCTGTTGAAGTAGCTATAACATTAAGTGAAGGATAATCATTTCTTCATTCAACTTTTTTAGCTTTTGCTACTCATTTCATATGTTGAGTTAACATTGAATCAACTACTCTTAAAAATGATTCATAAGAAGCAAACATTCCATGACGTCCAGTTAAAACATATCCTTCTAAAAATCCTTCAGCTTGATGTTCTGACAATTGTGAATCAATTACTCTACCAGCTGGAGCTATCGCTTCATCTAATTGTGTATCAATTCTTTCTAATCATTGTCTATTAGTTGTTTTTAAAACATCAAACATTCTATTTGACTTAGTTTCATCTGGTCCAAAAATTCTAAAGTTAGTAGGATTTAATTTTATTACTTCTGCAAATCATGTACCTGCTACAGCCATATCTTGTGATTTAATTTCTCCAGGTTTTTCGAAATTTAATGCTATATCTTCTCATTTTGGTAATTTTAATACTTTTGGATTAATTCCACCATTGGTAATAGGATTCATAGCCATTCTTTTGTCGCCTTTAGGAGCCAATGAAGCAAATTCTTTTTTGAATGAACCATCTTTATTAAATAATTCATTTGGTTTGTATGATTCTAATCATTTTACTAATTGGGCTTTTTTAGCTGCGTTTTCTGATGAAACGGCTAATGGAACTTGATGAGATCTAAAACTTCCTTCATAGACATTACCATCAATAGCATGTGGACAAGTTCAACCTTTTGGAGTTCTAACAACTAAAGCAGGTCAAACAGGTCTGGTTGCTATATCAGCAGAAAATTTACGTGCTTTTTCTTGTATTTTTTTAATTTTTTCTATGGCTTTATCGAATGCCTTGGCCATTAATTTATGAATACCAACTTGATCAAAAACATCAGCTTCAACAAAAATAGCTTCTCAACCGAATCCGGCTAATAATTGTTTTATTTCTTTATCAGTTTTACGCGCTAGAATTGTTGGATTAGAAATTTTTCCACCATTAATATGCAAAATAGGTAAAACTGCACCATCATTTACAGGATTTATAAATGAAGATGAATAAAATCCGGCCATTAATGGTCCTGTTTCAGCTTCACCATCACCTATAACAGTTGCAGCAATTACTTCAGGATTATCTAATATTGCTCCTACTGCATGTGATATTGAATATCCTAATTCGCCACCCTCATGAATAGAACCAGGAGTTTCAGGCGCAGCATGTGAAGCAGTACCTCCAGGGAATGAAAAACGTTTAAACATTTTAGTCATACCTTGAATATCTTGAGTTATTTCAGGGAATAATTCAGTATATGAACCATCAAGATATGAATTAGAAATCATTACTTGACCGCCATGTCCAGGGCCTTCGATATAAAACATATTAAGATCATATTTATTAATAACACGATTTAAATGTGCATAAATTAAATTTTGTCCTGGGATAGTTCCTCAGTGTCCTATAGGATAAATTTTAATATCTTCATCTACAAGTGGTTTTTGTAAAAGAGGATTATTTCTTAAGTACATTTGTCCAACAGATAAATAGTTAGCTGCTCTTCATCAAGCATGTACTCTATTCAAATATTTACTTGAATTGTAGTCTTTTTGACTCATATTGTCCTTTCATTCTTCTATTTTAGGAATTTAAATATATAGTATATATATTTTACCTAATAATTATATGTTAATTTTAAAATTAAAATGTTTAAAACTATAAGTTATTTATTTTTGATTCCAAATTTTTGATTACTTCAGCTAAAATAGTTTCACTATTTTTATTATCTGCTTGTATTATTACGTAAGGAATTTTATATTTTGTTACTAATGAAATGAATAAATCTTTATAAATTTCATGTAATAATTTAAAATATTCTATATTAGAATTTAAATTATTTACTTCACTTTTTCTATCTCTATTTTTTAATCTTTCCAAAAAAGTTTCAAAAGATATATCTAAAAAAATGGCCAAATCAGGATTATGATTTAAATTGATAATTTCGTGAAACATTTTGTCAAAAGCTTCTAAATAACGTTTGTTTTTATAGCTAAGAGTGGCAACAGCAAAAATATAATGTTCTAAATTAAATCTATCTAAAAATAAGAAATTATTTTTATTTCTTTTATAATCGTTTGCTATTTTTTGTATTTTATTTTGTAAATTTTCTAAAATGTAAGTTTGAAAAGCTATGTTTATATTTTTTTTATTTTCATAAAGTCATTTTAAAAAGGTATTAAAAACTAAATCATTATTATCAAATTCTTCCATTAATAATGAATTAGAATAAATTTGATGTAATTTTTGACTTAATGTACTTTTGCCGGCGGCAATCATTCCACTAATTGCTATTATCATTATTTAATCCTTTATTTTCTATTATTTTTTTTGCTTTTTCAAATACTTCATTTTCATTTAAATTATCAGTTTCAATAATAAAATAATTCAAATTGTATTTTTGTGCTAATTCAATAAACATGGGTTTATAAGTTTGATATAAAGTTTTAAAATATTTTTCATTTGATTCTCAATTATCTATTTCGACTTTTCTACCTCTAGCAAATAAACGTTTTTTAAAAGTATCAAAATTCATATCCAAATAAATTATTAAATTTGGTAATTCTTTTTTTGTTATTAAAATATTAAAAAGTTGTTGATAACCATTTCAATATTGTTTAGGTAAATTTTTTAAATTTATGTAGGCAAAAATATAATGTTCTATCGAAAATCTATCCAAAAATAAATAATTATTATTTTCTTGATTTAAATTAATTATTTCATCCAATTTGCTTGTGTGATTTTCGACTACATAAGTTTGAAAACTTAAAGCTAAATTAGGTTTTTTTTCATATAATCACTGTAAAAAAGTATTAAAAATTTCATCATCATTTTCAAATTCACTTAACATTGCAGAATTTTTATAATAATTAGCTAATTTATTTGTAAGAGTACTTTTACCAGCACCTATCATTCCACTTATTCCAATAAGCATAAAATTTATTCCTTAAATAATGTTTAAAAAAATAAGGTATTAAAACCTCATTTATTCAACTTTTAATACTTTTATCGAATATTTTTGTGGAACTTCAACTTCAACTATTTCACCTATAGATGCTTCAGCTATTGCTAAAGCTAAAGGTGACATGTTTGAAATTTTATTTTCAAATGGATTAGTATCGTGACTACCCATAATAGTAACTGTATAAGTTTGATTTTTTTGAATATCTAAGTATGTTACTTTAGAACCGATACCTGTATAAGTTTGTTTTTGAGATTTATCATATACTTCAGCTTTTTCTAAAATTTCTTCTAATTCTAAAATTCTACCTTCTATTTGTGCTTGTTTATCTCTTGCCGCATCGTATTCAGCATTTTCAGAAAGATCACCTTGTGCTCTAGCTTCTTTTAATTCAGCTTGAACAGCAGGTCTTTGAACTAAAATTAAATTATCGTATTCAGCTTTATATTTATCATAAGTTTCTTGTGTTAAGAGGATTTTTTCTTTTTCACTATTTGGCATTATTCTCCTTAGATAATTATTTTACTATTTATATAATATTATTAATTATTTTAATCTTTTACTATATATAAAAATTTATTTTTAACATAACTTACTTCATAACGAATATTTTGATATTTTAATTTACTAATTAGTTGTTTTAAATCAGTTTTACTTTGATTTTTTTGGCAAATAATTAATAAACCATTTTTATTTAAATTTAAAAAAAATTTTTCAAAAATTTGATTATTAGTTAAGTTAGAATTAATAGCAATTATTAAATTAAATAATTCATTAGTTTGATTAATTATATGTGTTTTTTTATTAAAATAATTTGGATATTCTAATACAGCATTATTTCAATTTTTTATATCAAAATTATTGCTTATAATGCTATTTTCTCCTTGTGCTAAGTATTGCATTGTAGCATACTCGTATTCAATATTTTCGCCAATTAATAAATTTTTTTTTGATTTATTTAAATAGGTTGAATTAATTAAATTTTCTAAATCATAATCATCAATTTTAATTTTAAAAAATTTTTTTAAATCTAAAGGAGCAGTAGCTAATTCTTCTCCTCTTAATTCTAAAATGTTTAACTTTGTTTGAGCAAGTTCTTTATTAAATATTTCTTTTTTTATTTTCTTAATTTTTAATTTAATAATAATAAAAGTTATAAAAGCAATAGCTATAACAACAAAAATTGAAATCAATAAAATTAGTTTGATTAAATTATTATTATTTTGCTGAGTTTGACTATTAAAATTTTGAGTATCTAAAAAATATTTATTCAAGATATTGTTCAATTTTTTTACCTCCATAGTCTAAAAAATCTTGCAAAATAATTTTAGCAGCCACAGTATCTTTTAATTCTCTTCTTTTTTTTATAGATAGATTAGCACTTTTTAGAATATTGATACTTTTGATTGTTGAACCATATTCTTCTACAAATAATATTTCTTGTGTAAATATTTTTTTTATTTTTTGTGCAAAATCAATTATCATTTTACTTCTTTCGCTTTTATCACCATTACTTCTTAAAGGTAGACCTATGATAATTTGATTAATTTGATATTTTAAAAAATATTCTTTTAGTGCATAAATTATTTTTTCCAAATTATTTTCTTCAAAATAGATAGTTTCTAATGAAATCGCAATGTTATTGGTTTGATCACTTATAGCAAAACCACAAGTTTTAGTGCCAATATCTAAAGATATTTTACGCATTATTTAAAATTTCTATAATTATTTGATCTAAATTATTTAATAAGTCGATTGTTCCCATTGCTAATATTGGTGAACCACCACCTCTACCTTGGGTTTTTTCAGCTATTTGTTTAAATAAAAGATTAGCATTTGAAACTTTAGTTGCTACTACTAATAATAATTTATTATTGTTTTTTGCTCCTAAGAAAACATAAGAATTAGGATATTTTTCTCTTAAAGTTGAAGCAATTATTTTAATTTGTGTTGCATCTAAATCTAAATTTAAGTATATTTGTTTACCATTAATATTTATAAAGTTTATATTATCATAATCAAAGTTTATAGTTGCTTTTTCTTTATTAAATATTTTGTAATCATCTCTTACTTTTAAAATTAATTTGTTAATTAATTTATACTTATTAAAATTATCCAGTTTATCAAAAGAATATTCTAATTGATAATTTGAATTTAATTGTTTTACTTTAGAAATTAAATTATTTAACTCTTTTAAATAAAAATCACACTGTTCATGATAGTATTTATCTACTAATTTATTTGAAGTAACTACTCTTATTCTAAATATTCCTGCTTGTTTTCTTTCAACAGCAACAATTTTAAAATTTTCTAATTGAGAACTATATTCCAAATGAGTACCGCCACATAAATCGCTGGTGATGTTTCCTCATTTAACTAAACGTACATTATTTTGATCCATATATTCTGTTTCTTCAATAGTCATAATAGCGTTCATTTCTTTAGCTTTTTCTGTAGTTGTTATAATATATTCTCTTTTAATATTACTTTTAATAATTTCTTGCATTATTTTTTCTATTTCTAAAATTTGTTCATCAGATGGTTTTTCTTCCGCAGGAAAATCAAAAGTAAATCTTTCATAAGTTATATCTGAACCTAATTGTTGAATTTGTGGTCCAAGAACTTTTCTTAAAACACTAAAAACTAAATGAGTTGCTGAATGATTGCGGGCTAAATTTAATCTTTTTTCTTTATCAACAAAACATTTTATTAAATCTTTATTATTAATATTTCCTTGTACTTTGTGAATATGATTGCCAAATTTATCTTTAAATACATCTAAAATAATTATTTTTTGATTATTTTGAATTAAATATCCTTCATCATGATTTTGTCCCCCGGCTGTAGCATAAAATGGTGTTTGATTTAAAACTAAATATGAAATTTGCTCTTTATCAGCTTGATCAATGGAATTTTCTTTATTTAATAACATTAAAACATTTGATTCTGATTCTAAATGTGTATAACCAATAAAATTGTCAATTTTATTTTTAATTAAATTTAATGAATTAATTACCTCTTTCATTCCTTCCATTTTTTCTCCTCTTGATTTATTAGCGTGTTCTTTTTTAGCTTTTTCAAATTCTTCTAGATTAATTTTTAATTTAAAATCTTGAGCTATTTCGCTAGTTAATTCAATAGGAAAACCATAAGTATCTAACATTTTAAAAGCAAAATAACCGTCTATTTCTTTTTTATTATTTTTTAAATATTCTTCTAAAATAGTTTTGCCTTTTTCAATTGTTTTATGGAATAATTCTTCTTCTTGTTTAATAATTTTAGCTACATATTCTATATCATATTCAAAAGGAAGTGAATCGTGTACTACAGGAACCAATTTATAAAGAAAAGTATCAATAATATTTAATTGTTTAGCCTTGTAAATTGATCTGCGAATTAATCTTCTTATAATATAACCGCGACCATAACTGCTAATTTTAGCGCCATCTGCTATAGCATTAACAACTGTTCTTATATGATCTGCTATAACCTTAAAATTTTGATTAATTAGAGTTTGATTTTCTTCTTTGATAAAATAATTTTCGCTTTTATATTTGTAAGTTGTAAATGATTGAATTTTATTAATTATATCTGCAAATAAATCTGAATCATAATTGGTAGGAGCATCTTGTAAAATAGAAACTAATCTTTCAAAGCCTGCGCCGGTATCAATATTTTTTTGTTTTAATTCTGTATAGTTATTTTCTCCATCGTTATTAAATGTTGAAAAAACAATATTTCAAATTTCAATGTAACGATCATTTTCTATATCATTAATTAATAATTCTAAACCTCTTTTATCATATTTTTCGCCTCTATCAAAAAATATTTCGGTATTAGGACCACAAGGTCCATTTCCCACATCTCAAAAATTAGTTTTTTTATCACCTGCAATGATATGATTTTCTTTAATACCTAAACTCATTCAAATTTCTTTTGTTTCTAAATCATCTTTATAATAAGTAAAATATAATTTTTCTTTTTTAATTTCTAAAATTTTAGTCAAATATTCAAAAGCATATTCAATTGCTTCTTTTTTAAAATAATCACCTATTGAAAAATTACCGAGCATTTCAAAAAAAGTATGATGTCTTGCTGTTTTTCCAACATTTTCAATATCATTGGTTCTAATTGCTTTTTGGCTATTAACTAAGCGATTTTTAGGTGGGATTTTTTTACCTGAAAAATAGTCTTTTAAAGTTGCAACTCCAGAATTAATTCATAATAATGAAGGGTCATTTACAGGAATTAAAGATTTTGATGAAATTTCTAAATGATCTTTACTTTTAAAAAAGTCTATTCAACTTTGTCTTATTTCTTTTGAAGTTAGTCTTTTCATTTTATTCCTTTTTACACGTAATTTAATTCGTTTTTTTGAAAATATATTTTTTCAATAATTGCTCCACCTATACATTTATCACCATCATAAAAAACAACTTGTTGCCCAGGTGTAACAGCTTGAGCTCCTTGAGGATAATATACTTTAATTTGATTATTTTCTAAAATTTTAATGTTTACTTTAGTATCTTTTTGTCTATAACGAAATTTAGCAGTTAGGTTGTCGAAATTAAAATCATTATTATTTAAATTTAATTGAGAAGCCAATAATTCATCAGAAATTAAATAATTTAAATTAGAGCTCGGCGCTACAAACAAAATGTTTTCTTTTACATTTCTTCCACAAACATAGTGAGCTTCACTCATTCCACCTAAATTTAATCCTTTTCTTTGTCCAAGAGTATAATAATAACAACCTTCATGTGTACCAATTTTTTCTTTGGTAACTATACTTACTATATTTCCTGGCTTCATTGGAATATAATTTTGTAAAAATTTGGTGAAATTTCTTTCGCCTATAAAACATATTCCTGTTGAATCTTTCTTTTTAGCAGTAGCTAAATTTTGTTCTTCAGCTATTTTTCTAATTTCTTTTTTTGAATAATTAGCTAAAGGCATTAAAACTTTTTCTAATTGTTTATGAGTTAATTGAGCTAAAAAATAGGTTTGATCTTTATCTTGGTCTTTGGCTCTATATAAATTACCATTTTCTACTTTTGCATAATGCCCCATTGCTATATAATCAGCTTTTAAATTAGTAAAAGCATAATCTGCAAAAGCTTTAAATTTAATATATTTATTACATAAAATATCAGGATTAGGAGTTCTGCCTTTAGCATATTCTTGAATAAAATTTTCGAAAACATCATTTCAATATTCTTGAATAAAATCTATTCTATGTAGTTTTATATTTAATTTATTAGCTACTAATATTGCATCTTGATAATCTTGTTCTTGAGGACAAATGCTTTGATTGATATGTTCATTCCCAAGAAAATCATTATTTAAAGAAGAATCTCAATTTCTCATAAATAAGCCTTCAACATCGTATCCTTGTTGCTTTAATAAATATGCTGCAACCGAAGAATCTACACCACCAGACATTCCTAAAATTACCTTTTTAACCATAAAAACCTCATTTTGATATTTTTATACTAATTAATTTTATAATGTTATTTAATTTCTTTAATAATATTATTTTTAAATAGTTCATTTAAAATTGCTGTGTTAGAGTTATTTTGTTTTTGAATAAATTCATAAATAAAAGTTAAATATTCCATAAAACGAACAAAATAACCTAAATCCATTTCATTTTCTATATTGATTTCAAAATTTAAATTCTCTTGAATTGTTCTTTTTTGTTCTTTTAACAGATTATTTACATTTATTTTAAAAGGCAAACAATTATTTACATATTTATTTAGATTATTTTGTTTTTCAATTCACTCATATTTAGTTAATGATTGATTATTTTTAAAATTTCAAAAAGAAAAACTAATTTTTTTATTATCTTGTAAATAATTCAAATAATCATAATCACTTTCTTTATAAATTAAATAATTATGTATAAAAAAACCATTGTTTTCTATATTTGAAAATAATTGTTTATATCATTTTTCAAAATTAGTTAAATTTTGTGAGCTACGAATATTTTCAAATTGATAATATTGTGAATTTATTTTTTTAATTGCTAAAAAATATAAACAAGTATCATTATCAATTTTTTTACTAAAGAATTCATAATTTACTTTATTTAAACCTTTAAAAAATAATTTTTTATCAAAGTTAGAATTAAATAAACTTAAAATAATACAATTAGACGTTAAATATTTCTCATTTAAATCATTAGAAAAAAGAATTGTTTGATAATTATTATTTATTAATTCGTTAAATATGTTGTTATTTTTATTTCCTATAAAACAAATAAATTTTCTACTATTTTGAATTCCTCATTGACTTTCTAATAGTTTTCTAAATTCTCTAAATAAAATATCTAAAACTATATCATTGGTTTTATAGTTAATATAGTAAATTGCAAATTTATTTTTATCTACTAAAGAAAGATAATAAATTAAATTATCAGTATTCGTATTTTCATCAACAAAAATTAATTTTCTATTATTTTTTTTGTTTATCAATTCTAAAGCTTCTTGCAAAAAAGTAATATTTTTAATTATGGAACTATTTGCAATTATTACAATTTTTCTAATATTTTCTTGATTTCAAAGCGAAAAAATTTGATCTATATTATTTTGAATTTTTTCAGAATATTTATCATTGTTTTGAAAAAATAATTCTTCTTTATTGAAAAATTTATTTAAGTTATTAGTAACTCATTTAAGATATTTATTTAAAAGCTCTTTATCATTAAAACAATTTGTATTTAAATTAATTATTTTATTCATTTTGCCCTCAAAAAATAAAAGGATCTTTATTTTCTAAATATAAATTAAAAATTTGTTCTCAATATATTAAAGCAATTAATTGTCCTAAAATAAATTCATCTTCACCCAAAATTTTAATTAAAACAAAAGCTGAATTATTAAGTGTCGTCAAACTATTAATATAACTCTTTTTTATTTTTAAATTAAGATTACTTAATTTATTTTCTTTAAGTTTTACTGGTAAATCTTTTAAATATAATTCATCATTCAATCTATAATTAAATTTTTCTTTTGTTATATAAAACAAATTAACATAATAATCTTTATAATTTAATAAATATTGATTAACATCATTTAAGTCATTAGGAATTAATAAATTATTTAGGATTTGTTTATTAAAAATGTTTTTATATTTAAGATTAGTTTGATATTTTAACAATGCTTCTAATTTTGACTCTAAACTTATCATTAATAATGTATTTTTTTGAGTTTTTAAATTTTGATTTATATAAGCCAATTGGAAAGCAATATTTTGTTGTGCTTCAAAAGTAGTAAATTCATTTGCAGCTAAAGAATATCCAGTTAACATTTCTTTAATATTCAAGTGTTTTAAAGAAGACAAAATTAAAATAATTTCATTGAAAAAAGCAAAATTATTATGTATTATTGAGGGAATAATCAATCTATTTTCCTCTTTTACATCTAAATATTTTAACTGTAATTCAACATCTTCTTTAACTACTAAAAAAATATTATTTAAAGCCTGATAATAACCAAAATTATTTTGAAATTCATTTATAAATAAATTAATAATTTCTAATGCATAATTATTATATTTTTCTAAAGAAGCATAAATAATTTTTGTAGTTTTTTTATTTAATAAAATTTTTATTTTAAAAAATTGCTCAAATAATTCATTATTGGCATTTTCCATGTCAATAAAATAATATTTAATTTGATTATCTTTCATTAAATCAGTTTGTAAAAGAAAATTATCAATTATATTTCAAATAGCAATAATATTTTTAGTTGTTATAATAATTAAATCTTTAGTATTAAAATCTAATATCCTATTTGTTAAATCTTTTATTCTGCCCAGATTATATTCAGAAAAATTTAATGCTAGTTCGTGAAAACTTAAATGTTCAAAACTTTCAACATTATAATAAGTAATATCTTCCTGAATTTTTTTTAACTTATTAACTAAATTAATATTATTAAAATCTGGATAATAATTGAAAGTTTTTAATTCTATTTTAGCCATTTTTTACTCTATTTCATTCAAAAGATGTTTTTTTAAATTTTTAAAACCATTTTTAGTTTCAACTAAGTTATAACTTTTTTGATTTTTAATATATAAAGGATGTAAAATTTTAAAATTAGCTATTCCTTGTAAATTATCATTGTCAATATGTTCAATTTTTACATAAATATATTGCCCAATAGTAAAATTATTTAAAAGTTCTTTTTTAGAAAAATCAGATAAAAAATTTTTAGGAATAAAAAAATTGAAATTTTTATATTCTGTTGCTATTCCTTTAGCAGTAATAGCAATGATTTTAGTTAAAATAATATTACCTTTTGAAATCATAATTTATATTATATATCTAACGTTTATATATTCATTAATTTAAAAGTAATTTATAATAAATTCAGTCTTTTTTGTTTTTTTAAATATAAAAAAAATAATTAAATAATATAATTAAGATACTTATTATAGTGATTAATTTATTATTTTTAATAAAATAAAAATAAAATTTAAAAAGGATTATTATGAAAAGACTTATATGTTACTTTGAACCAAAACAAGATTCAACTTATCCTTGATTATTAAAACATCCAAAATTAAAAAATGGATTAGCTAAATTTAAAACTAGATCTGAAGCTATTAAATGATATATGCTTCTTAAATTTGAAACTTCAATTTGATTTCATAATGACAACAAAATTTTTGGTGGACAATTAACTATTGATAACGAAGAAAATGATTGAAATAATTATATTAAAATTAAAGGTTTTGACGGCGGCGAAACTTATGAAGGACTTTGTCAAGAATTTGGAATTAGCCCAACTACTTTTCAAGTTAATTATGATCATTTAAAAAGTGAAACACAAGAATTAGATTTTGTATTATTGCATGATCCAAACAATTATTTTCCTCCTGAGTTAGAAATAGCTAAAAAATCACGTAAGGAAATGGTTGACTTAGAACAAGTAAATCAATTAAAAGCAAAATACGAAGAACAAATAAATAATTTACAACAAGAATTAGAAAACAAAGAAAACACTACCGAATATATTATTAAAGAAAACAAACCTGGCTATACTGTAGTTTATAAAGAATTCGCAAAATTAGAAACAAATAAAAAATTAGATTCATTAGCTTTATACTTAACAAAATTACGTCAATTAGATAAAATTTTAGAAGTTCAAAATATTTCTAAAGAAGATTATTTAAGAATTTCACAAAATTTTGATCATTTAAATGACAATGTTACAACGATAACAAATTTTGAAAATGAAGAAATTAAAGAACTTATATTTAAAGTACATAAACTTATAATAAAAGTACAGGAAAGTATTTTATCAAAATTAAAAATTGATGATAATTTTGCAAATTTACCTGAATTTTTTGCTTATTATTATAACGAAGAAAAAGAACAAAAAATCTCTTTAGCATATGAAACATCTTTTGTTTTAGTTGGTTTAGAACACATTGGTTTTGTAAAAGAAAATCTTTATGATTATCCAGTAGATTATATAATTGATCCTTCTAAATACGGTGTAGCAATTATTAATGATCTAAATGAATTAGTTAAAGAAGTTTCTGATGTTGTTCAAGAGCAAAATATAGCAGAAACAGTTTCAAAAGAAACACCTAAAGAATTTTCTCCAACAGTTAATACATTATTTATGCCAGAATTTTGAACAGGCAAACAACAAACAACTGATATTGAATATATTACAAAAACTCAATTAGTTTTAGATGATACTAATAGAAAAGAAGTAAGTAAAACAAGAAAAATAGTTAAATATATTTTACTTTTAGTTGCTATAGGTATTACAATAGGAATAATTTTAGGAATTTTACAATTAGCAGGAGTTTATAATTTTTACTAAAATTAATTAAAGTTTAATAAAAAGGCCTTGTTGGCTTTTTTATCTTTTTATAAAATATTAAAACAATCAAAAAAGGATTAATTCATAATGACAAATAAAGAAAAAAATATGCAAACATTAATTAATCATCTTAAAAATAGTGGTTATATTTTCCAAGGCAGTGAAATATATGGTGGATTATCAAACACTTGAGATTATGGCCCTTTAGGAAGTATTTTAAAAGATAATTTAGCAAAACTTTGAAAAAAAGAATTTATTACTAAAGAAAAAAATAATTATTTGTTAGATACTAAAATATTAATGAATCCACAAGTGTGAGTAACATCAGGACATGTGGGAAATTTTAGTGATCCTTTAATTGAGAATTTAAATAATGGTAAAAGATATAGAGCCGATAAATTAGTTCAAGAAATAAATGAAAATTTAATTCCTGAAAAAATGACCAATGCTGAAATAAAACAATTTTTAGAAATAAATATGCCTGTTTATGAAAATGTTAAAACAAAATGAAGTGATATTAAAAAATTTAATTTAATGTTTGAAACTAAACAAGGGGTAGTAGAAGATAATAAAAGTCTTATTTATCTTAGACCTGAAACAACCCAAGGAATAATGATAAATTTTAAAAATGTACTTCGAAGCATGAGAGCTAAATTACCAATGGGTATTGGCCAAATTGGAAAAAGTTTTAGAAATGAAGTAACTCCAGGAAATTTTATTTTTAGAACTAGAGAATTTGAACAAATGGAATTAGAGGTTTTTTGTCACCCTCAAGAAGCAAAAGATATTTTTAAATTTTATGTCAATAAATGTTTTGAATTTGTAAAAAAATTAGGTATTAAAGAAGAAAATCTTAGAATAAGAGAGCATACAAAAGATGAATTAGCCCACTATTCTGATGCTACTAGCGATATTGAATTTTTATTTCCTTTCGGTTGAGGAGAATTATTAGGAATAGCTAATAGAACTGATTTTGACTTAAAGGCACATATGCAAGCTACTGGAGAATCTTTAGAATATCTTGATCCTACTACAGATGAAAAATATATTCCTTATGTTATTGAACCATCAATGGGCTTAGACAGATTATTATTGTCTATAATAATTGATGCATTTGAAATAGAAACATTAGAAAATGATGAAACTAGAATAATTCTAAAATTAGCAAATCATTTAGCTCCATATAAATTTGCTGTTTTACCTTTAGTTAAAAAATTAAATGAAAAAGCTTTAAGCATTTATAATGAACTTATTGATTTAGGCATTTCAGTTATATACGATGAAAACGGTTCTATAGGAAAAAGATATCGTAGACAAGATTCTATTGGTACTCCTTATTGTTTAACAATTGATTTTGATACTTTGAATGATCAAATGGTAACTTTAAGAAATCGTGATACAATGAAACAAATCAGAATTTCAATTTCAGATTTAAAAAATTATTTTTAATTAAGATACTAAATAAAATTAAATGAAGGTGATTAAATGAATAATACTTTTTATTCATATTTATTAAATAAAGTTGATATTGTCGAAGTTATTGGACAATATTTAACATTAACAAAAAAAGGCAGAAGTTATGTATGTCTATGTCCTTTTCATGCAGATTCAGATCCTTCATTAACTATTTCGCCTGAAAAACAGATTTTTAAATGTTTTGTTTGTTTGGCTGGTGGTAATGCTATTACTTTTATAGAAAAATATAAAAAAATTTCACGCTTAGAAGCTTTAGAAATATTGGCATATAAATATAATTTTGATATTTCACATTTAAAAAATATCAATAAAATTAGTTTATATAACGATAAAGAATTAGAACAAATCGATTTTTTAAATAGATTAAATTCCTTTTTTAAATTAGAACTTAAATTAAAGTTAAAAAATGATTATCAACTAAAAGAATTTTTTGAAAAACGTTTTTTGAATCAAGAAATAATTGATTATTTTGACATAGGTTATGCTAATTTCGATAGTTTTAAAAATATATTTCATTCAGAATTAACAAATAATGATGATATTTTATATGAAACTAACATTTTAAATATAAATAATAATTTTACCTTTAATAATAGAATAACTTTTGCAATAAAAGATCAAAATCATTCAATTATAGGATTTAGTGCCAGAGTTATAAAAGAAGGTAGTCCTAAATATTTAAATAGTGCCGAAAGTTCCTTATTTCAAAAATCAACAATTTTGTATAATTATGCAAATGCTATTGAAAATAGTTTAGATAATAAATTAATTTTATGTGAAGGTTTTTTTGATGTAATAGCCTTATATAAAGTTGGTTTTAAAAATGCTATTGCATTAATGGGAACAGCTTTAACTAATGAACATTATCATTTACTTAAAGACAAAAAAATTATTCTTTTTCTTGATGGAGATAATGCAGGTATTAAAGCAACTATTAAAATTAGTCATTTTTTAATAAAAAATAATATATCTTTTGATGTTGTTGTTAATACTTCACAAATGGATCCAGATGAATTGTTAAATCACAAAGGAGAAAATTATTTAAAAAACTTAATTAATAATTCTTCAAATGGTTTAGATTATTTATATGATTTTTTTGTTAAAGAAAATAATTTAATTCCTAACGAATCTAATTCTTTAAATAGCATAAAAAATTTTGTGGAGCAAATTTCAGAATATTTAATATTTTTACCACAAAATTTAATTGATTTTTATTCTAAAAAAATTGACAAAGAATTTAATTTTAATTTAAATCTAAAATCAAAAAATAATTCTAAAGTGACAAATTTAAAATCTACATTTAATGATTATGTAGACAAAAACGAAAATATTAATTCAAGTCAGAAAATACTATTTAATAAAAAAAATAAAAATAAATTTTCTACTGATAATAAATGAATAGATACTTTATTTTATCTAGTTTTAAATCATCCTTTTTTAAAAGACATATTTATTTATTCAGTGGAAAATGAACTTAATGGTAAATTAATTAATGAAAATTCTATAAATAGAAAAGAATATGAATTTATCTTTGAATACATAAAAAATAATAATGATTATAATATTTGACCAAATGAAGTAACTAAATATTTTAATGACATAAATATTAATTCCTTTTTTGATGATATAGGAATAGCTTATGAAAAACAAGCAATAAAAAATAATTCCACAAAAGAAGAATTGTTAATTGCTACTTTAAAAGAATTAATTAAAATTAATAAAAAAATATTAGATTTAGACACAACCAAATTAACTGACAAAGTAAATAATAGTTTTACTAAAGTATTTAGTGATCATAATAGTTCAACTTTAAAAAATGTAATAAATAACGCCTACAATAAAGCTAGAAACGTTATTTCTGACGCTAATAAAAATGAGGAGGAAAAAGTTTAATGGCTAAAAATAAAACAATTCAAACAAACGATTCAGAATTAACAGTTGTTATTGATTTATTAAAAAAATATGCTAAAAAGAAAAAGAAAAAATTATTAAGTCAAGAAGAGGTTTTTGAATATTTGACTAAAATACAAGTAGAAATTCCAGATGAACAAATGGATCAAATGCTAAGTCTATTAATTAATCATAATATAATGATTGACGAAAGTGATAGTGGCGATTATGATTTCATTAATAGCGATGATTTAGACTTAGATTCATTAAAAGAAATTTCTATTTTAGATGAAATTGATAATATTGATATTGATAAAGAATTACTAAATATTGAAGATGAAAAACTTATTGATGATGAAAATTTAGATATTTCCAATACTGATTTTGACTTTGATGATGATTATGATGACGATGATTATTATGAAGAAGAAGAAAATAAATTAAGTAAGAAAAATCAGCATAATGATGATGACTATAATAATTCCTATGATAATGAAGTATCAGATTATTTAGATGACTATTCATATGATTATGATGATTATGAAGATGATATTTATAGTTATGATGATGAAGATGATTATTCAGATGAAAAAAGTTATGCTGAGGACGAAGAAGACGAATATAACAACGACGATAACAAAAATAAAGAAGCTAAAAAAAATAAAGTAAATAGTTTGGAATTAGAAGATTTTGAAGATAAAGATATTACTTTAGATTTGGAAGAAGATAATAAAAAAAGCGCTAAAGAATTAAGAAATAAATTAACCGAAACTAATGATATAGTTAAATGATATATGCGTTGAATTGGTAAGTATGGAAAATTATTAACCAAAGAAGAAGAAGAAAAATTAGCTATTGAAATGGGTAAAGGTGGATTTAAAGGTAAAAGAGCAAGAGATAAGTTAATAAAAAGAAATTTACGTTTAGTAATTAATAATGCTAAAAAATATAAAAATCGTGGTTTAAGTTTTATTGATTTAATTTCAGAAGGCAATTCTGGTATTTTAAAAGCAGTAAAAAAATATAATGTTCAAACGGGTTTTAAATTTTCAACATATGCTACTTGATGAATTAGACAAGCTATTACTAGAGCAGTAGCAGATCAAGCCAGAACAATTCGTGTTCCTGTTCACATGGTTGAAACAATAAATAAATTAAGTAAAGTAGAAAGAGAATTACAGCAAGAATTAGGAAATCAACCAACTGATGAACAAATAGCAGAAAGATTTGGACCGGGTTACGATGCTGAAAAAGTTCGTTATATAAGAAAAATTAATATAGATCCTATTTCTTTGGATAAACAAATAGGTAAAGAAAATGATTCGTCATTTAGTGACTTTGTTAAAGATGAAAATGTTGTTAATCCTGTTGATTATGCAACAAACGAAGAATTAATCGAAAATCTTAATTCAATATTAAAAAAAGTCTTAGACGCTAGTGAATATGAATTAATTTGTAAACGTTATGGCGTGGGTGAAAATCCAAATGACAATAATAATAAATATCGTGTACATACTTTAGAAGAATTATCTCAAGAAAGAGGAGTTTCTAAAGAAAGAATTAGACAAATAGAAAATAAGATTCTCAAAAAAATTAAAAATAATTCTGTTTACGGTAAATTATTAAAAGATTTTTCAAGATAATATATTGTTATGCAAATAAGAAAATTAACTAATTATTTATTAAATTTATATCCACTTGAAAATAAAGAAATTTGAGATCCATCTGGTTTTTCAGTTAAATTTAACTTATCAGAAAAATTAAATGGAGTTGTTAGCTCAATAGATTTAACAAAAGAAGTTTTAGAAAAAGCTTTAGAAATAAATGCTAATTTAATTTTAGTTCATCATCCTTTTAAATTTTATCAAACTTGAGAAGATGAATTTTTACATGCTCCTTATAAAAAAGAAATTCTTGATAAACTAAAAGATAAAAGAATTAACGTTTTAGCATTACATACTAATTTTGATTCAGCTGCTTTTGGAACTTCAAAAAGAATAGCAGCCCAATTAGGTTTATCTAATCAAATTATTAATAATGATGATAAATATGCTGCAGTGCTTGAAACTTCAATTAAAATGAACGATTTAATTTCTTTAATTAAAAACGAATTAAATTTGCATTCTTTTAGAACTAATTTAAAGGATAATTATAATGATTTATTGTTGAAAAAAATAGTTATATTATCTGGTTCTGGATATATAGTTGATGTTAATAAACATTTTTATCAAGGAGCTGATTTAATAATTACCAGTGATATAAAATGAAGTGACTGAATTAATTATCAACAACTTAAAGTTCCTATTTTAGAAATTCCACACTTGGATGAACAAGTTTTTGCCATTACTTTAAATAATCAAATCAATCAATTTTCAAAAAACAAACAAACAAATTTTAAAAATATAATTCACCTTTTAGATCAACCATATAAAAATATTTAATTTCTTAATTTTTATTAAATAATATAATTATTTATATAGGACTATAATAAGGAGAAATATGGCTAAAATAATTGAAACAGAAAATGAAAAAAAAGAAGTTAAAAATTACCATGTTACACCTAAAAAAGGCAGTGATGAATGACAAGTAAAAGGAAGTGGTAATGAAAGAGCCACAAAATTATTTCCTACTCAAAAAGAAGCAATAGCATATGCTAGATCATTAGCTGAAAAAAGATCTGGAACAGTTTATGTACACGGAGAAAATGGACGTGTAAGAGATTCATATAAATATGCTAATAAAAAAACATCTACTAAATAATAATTTATTTAATTATGAAGAAATCTTTTAACTGAATTATTTACATTTTAGAAATATTATTATTTCTTGCTTTAGTTGCAGGAATATTATATTTTACATTTGTATCCACAGTTCATTTCTTCATTTTTTTTACTTTTTTAGCATATTTAATTAATCTTATTATTGCATTAACTATTTTTAGTCAATTCAGACCTGCTTCTTCTAAATTATCTTGATTAATTTTCTTTTTTCTTTTTCCAGTGGTTGGAGTATTATTTTATCTAACTTTTGGTAATAAATATAAAAACAAAAAAGAAAAAAAAATGATTAAAGATAAAATCTTTAATTTAAATAATTATAGTGAACAATTTAAAAACTTTTTAGTTAAAGAAGACAATTTAGATTATTTCAAACAACTAAATAAAAGTTTAATTTTACCAGGAAATTATCAATTTTATCAATATACTAGTGATTATTTCAATGAATTATTTCAACAATTAAAAAAAGCCAAAAAGACTATTTTTATAATGTCATACATTATTAAACCTGGTGAAATTTTACAAGAATTATTAGATATATTAATTGAAAGAGCCAGTAGAGGAATAAAAATTTATTGATTAATTGACGATTTTGGCCGTACTTTAACTAGTAAAAATAAATATTTTAAAGAACTGTTGATTAATGGCAATATTGAAATTATTTTTATTTCTAAATTGGTTTATCCTTTTATTCATTCTCAAAATTTTTATCGCAATCATCAAAAATTCTATATTATTGATCAAAAAATTGTTTTTGCTGGTGGTTGCAATATAAGTGATGAATACATAAGTTTATCAAAAAAATATGGAGATTGAATTGATCTTAATTATAAACTTACTGGTTTAGCTATTAATTCTTATATTTTACAATTTATTAGATCATGATATTTATGATCTAATAAAAATACTAATTTAAATGTGTTACCTTCAAATTACTTTAATTTAACTAATAATGAAATAAATAATGCAAATTCTATTTTAACTACTGATTCTCCAGTGTACGATTCTAGTTATTTAGAATACAATCTTTTAGGATTAATAACTAAAGCTAAAAAAACTATTAAAATAGTTACTCCTTATTTTTCTGTACCCGATTCATTATTTAATGCTTTGAAAATAATGTTGTTTTCTAATGTTGAAATAGAAGTATATTTTCCAGGTTATGCAGACAAACAACTAATTTGAAATAGTAGTATAAATTCTTTAATTAAATTAGAGGAATATGGATTAAAAATATATTTATATAAAGATACTTTTATTCATTCTAAATGCGGTTTAATCGATGATGAAATAGCTTTTTTTGGTTCTTCAAACATGGATATGCGTTCTATGTATGCTCAATATGAATTAATGGATATTATCACTGGTTCAGCAGTAATAGATTTAAAAAATATAATTGAAAATTATAAATCTAAATCAGTTTTATTTAATAAGAAAATTCACATGACAAAACAAACTCCTATTAAAAAAATTTTTTATGATTTAATTAGACCGATTGCCTAAAATAATAAAAAATACAACATTTAAGTTGTATTTTTTATTATTCATATTTAATTAATTCTTTAGTAAATAATTCAAAATCTACTTGATCTTTAACTTCAGAGTTAATTTGTTTATAAAGAACTTTGTTATTTTCGTCTAATATAAAAATAGCTCTTGCATTAATGTGTAATTCATCTATCAACAAACCTAATTGATTAGAAACTTCTTTATTATAATAATCAGAATACATTTCAACATTTCCTGTAGGATGCATATTTTTATAATCAATTAATGCGGTAGGTAAATCTACAGAAAAAGAAATATAATCAAAATTAGGATGTTTTTCACTAATTTTACCCAATTCTAAAATTTGTAAATCACAAACTGAAGTATTAATAGATGGGAAAACAGTTAAAACAGCATATTTATGAGTTCTTTCTGCTTCGGCTTGAGCAAAAGTTCCCGCTTTAGCTCCAACAAGTTTTAATTGTTGTCCTAATTCTACTTCGTTGCCTTGTAAATGTAGTGTTTTACCACCCATTGTAATAGTTCTCATTATTACTCCTTTTTTATTAAATTGTTATTATATATTAAGTTTACCACCAAAAAGTGTTTTTTTATCCTTTTTTTTATATAAAAAAACGTTTTTTAACAAACGTTTATTTTTTTCTTCTAATTACTTTTTTTCAAAATAATATTAGAACTACTAGTATAGGTAATAAAATAGTTAGTAATACACAAACAATATAAATTTTAACTCATAATTTATTACGATCATTTTTTTCTTTGCTTGTTGCATTAATTAACTCTGTTGCTTTTTCTGAAAAATTAACTTCTATGTCACTAAGTCTTTTTTTATCAATTAAACTAATAATTGTATAAAAGACTACTACAGCAATTAGTATTGCACAATTTATAATACATAAATTTATAGTATTTCCAAAAGCATTATCTAAAATTAATTTTCAATCGATTTTTAAATTAAATACTTCGCTATCTTTTCCTATTTCTCAAACACCACTTGTGTAAATACCATAAAGAATTAAAGTAAATATTCCTAAATAGGTAATGATAAAAATAGATATTCATAGTAAATTAACATTTTTCAAAATAATTTTTTTATATGTTATATAAAAAATATGATCATATGAATAATCGCCATTTCTAGTTGAATTTTTCATATTTTTAATAGTTTTATCTCATTTTATTTTTTCAATAAAGTTTTTTAAGCAAAAAACAAGAGAGAAAAACATTATAAAACCCAATAAAACTAAATATCCGTCATATTTTTGATTAAATATTCAACCTACTTCTAAATATATTAAAATAAATAAAATGCTACTAATTATAAAAAATAAAAGAGAAAACAAAGTTAAAAATAATTTTAATCTTTGTTCAATTTTTACTACTTTATAAGTTGAAGAACTTAAAATTTTATCTGGGTCTGTATAAACTTTTTTTTGATTATCAAAAATTTTAAAATTTTTTTCATTTTTGATAATTTCAATATTTTCAGTATTTTCAATTGGATTGTATTTATTTTCCTGCATAATATAAAATTAACCTCTATTAATTAACATTTATTATTTAATTATAAATGAAGAAAAAAATATATGTAAAATATTAATTTTTTTAATAATATTTTTTTAAATTTATTTAATATTTTTCAAAAATATAAAAATTATTATATTATAATATTACTGAACATGGAGATGTAGTTCAATGGTAGAACTTCAGCCTTCCAAGCTGACTATGCGGGTTCGATTCCCGTCATCTCCTCCATTTCTTTTTTAAGATCTAACAGTGCTAATATTAGCATTGTTTTTTATTTATTTTAAGTGCTTTTAAATTTGAGTTATTGTTTTATAATTATGCTAGTTGTTATTTAATATATTAATATATATTAAAATTTTTTATTTAAGAAATTTATAGGAGAAAAAATGTCTGAAAAAAATTATAAAGATAGTTTAAATATGCCTAAAACATCTTTTGAAATGAAAGCTAATTTAACTGAAAAAGAACCATTATTTAGACAATTTTGATTAGATAATAAAATTTATCAAAAAAGATTACAATTAAACAAAAATAATTTAAGTTTTATTTTACATGATGGTCCGCCATACGCGAATGGTAATTTGCATATTGGACATGCTTTAAATAAAATTTTAAAAGACATTATTGTTCGTTATAAATCTCTTAGAGGATATTATTCGCCCTTTGTTGCTGGATGAGATACTCATGGAATGCCTATTGAACACAAAATGCTTGAAGTTCTTAATTTAGACGTTAAAAAAACCGATTCATTATTAATTAGAGAAAAAGCAGCACAATATGCGTTAGAACAAGTAGAAATACAAAAAGAACAATTTAAACAAATGCAATTATTAACTGATTTTTCTAAATATTATGTAACTTTAGACACTAATTTTGTTGTACAACAACTAAAATTATTTAAAAAAATGGTGTTTGACGGATTAATTTATAAAGGACTTAAACCGGTATATTGATCGCCTTCTTCTCAAAGTGCTTTAGCAGAAGCTGAAGTAGAATACAAAGATATTATTTCTCCTTCAATTTTTGTAGCTTTAAAAATAATTGATAATAAAAACAGTCAATTAATACAAAATGGAGATGAATTAATTATTTGAACTACTACTCCATGAACATTATTAGCAAACGCTGCAGTGGCTGTTGGTTTAGATATTAAATATAGTAGAGTTAAAGTTGATGAGCGTATTTTTATAGTAGCAAATGATTTAATAGAAAGTTTAAAAAATAAATTAAATTGAACAAATTTAGAAATAATTAATACTTTCAATGCGAATGAATTACTTAAATTAGAATATCAAAGTCCTCTTAATAATTTAATTGCTCCTATTGTGTTAGGGCATCATGTTTCAGCTCAAAATGGAACAGGGTTAGTGCATATTGCTCCATTATTTGGTGAAGATGATTTTAAAATAGGAATTAAAAATAATTTACAAATGATTATGCATGTTAATGATAACGGCGTTATTAATGAAAATGGTTTAAAATATGAAAATATTTTTTATGAAAAAGCAAATGAATTTATTATTCAAGATTTATTAAATGCACAAAAATTAATAAAAGCTGATAAAATTAATCACCAATATCCTCATGATTGAAGAACACATAAACCTATTCTATTTAGAGGAACTCCACAATGATTTGTTTCAATTGATAAAATAAAAGAAAAAATTGTTAATCAACTTTCAAATGTTAAAACATATCCAGATTGAGCTTTAAAAAGATTAACTAATATGATTATTGATCGTAATGATTGAACTATTTCAAGACAAAGAAGTTGAGGTGTTCCAATAATTATTTTTTATGATCAAGATAATAAACCAGTTATTAAAGAAGAAATTTTTGATTATGTAATTAATTTAATCCAAAAAGAAGGTCCTAATATTTGATGATCTAAAAAAACCAATGATTTATTACCTGAAAGATATAGAAATTTAAACTATACCAAGGAAAGCGACATAATGGATGTTTGATTTGATTCGGGATCAACTTCTTTTGCTGTAAATATAGATGAAAATATTAAAGCTCCTTATGATTTATATTTAGAAGGAAGTGATCAATATAGAGGATGATTTAATTCATCATTAATCAACTCTGTAGCATATCAAAACGTAGCTCCGTATAAAGAATTAGTTAGTCATGGTTTTGTATTAGATCAAAATGGTACTAAAATGTCTAAATCTAAAGGTAATACAGTTGATCCTTTAGCAGTTATTAAAAAATACGGGGCCGATATATTAAGATTATGAGTAGCTAATAGCGAATATACAAATGATGTAACCATTGGTGATAACATTTTAAATCAAAACAGTGAAATTTATCGTAAATTTAGAAACACTATTAAATTTATGTTAGGTAATTTAAATGGATTTACTTATGATCCTAATCTTAAAAGAACAGGTGTTCATGCTTACATAAAAGAACAATTAGCAGAAATTAAAAAACAAGTTATTGAAGCATACGATGAATATAAATTTATAAATGTAGTTAAAATTTTAAATAATTATGTTATTGAACTATCCTCATTTTATTTAAATATATCTAAAGATGTTTTATATGTAGAAGAATTCAATTCATTAAATAGATTAATGATTTTAACAAATATATATGAAATTCTTGATTTTTTAATTATTGCTTTAGCTCCGATTTTACCTACAACAGCTGAAGATGCTTATAAATATTTTGATAAATTAGATAAAAAAGAATCTGTTCATTTAGAAAGTTTAAATGTTGTTGAAGAAATTAATTATGAATTAATTACTCAATGAAAAGAATTTTTTGAATTTAGAAATCTTATTAATATCAAATTAGAACAAGCTATTCAAAATAATTTAATCAAAAGAACCAATGAAGCTAAATTAATTATTAATACAAATAGTGAATTTATTAAATCTTTAGATTTAAAACAATTACTAATGGTAGGATTGTTAGAATTTGGTAATGAATTAAAAGTTGAAACATTTACTTCTCAAAAATGTTTAAGATGTTGAAACCACTTTTTACCTATTTTAATAAAAGATGATTTATGTCCTTTATGTTTTAAAATAATGGAACAATATGAAAAACAAAATTAAGATTTTTTTTTCTCAGAATTGAATTAAATTAAAAAAAATACATATAAATAAATTTATCTTTTATCGTCAAAATTATAAAAATTTAATTTATAAATATTTATTGTTTATAATTATTTTAGTTGTCTTTTTACTATTAGATCAATTAACTAAAACGTTTTTGTTTGAATGAAATGATACTCATACTGATGGAACATTTATTGTTAAAGCAGATTTAGGAATTATAGGGATTAGATCAATAGGGCATAGAGGAGTAACTATTTTACCTTGAAAAGATAACACTTTAGTTATAGCTCTTATACAAACTATTAGCATATTGATGATACTTATCTTTTTTAGTGTTCCTTTTTATAGTGATAAAAAAATCTTAATCATAATTGTAGCCTTAATTTCCTCTGGGGCTGCTGGTAATATGCTTGATCGCTTCTTTTTTGAAGGAGGAATGGTTAAAGATATTTTGTTTATTCCTTTTTTAGAAAAATGAAGAGGAAAACAATTAGGCACTTTTAATTTAGCTGATGTTTTTGTTTTTTTAGGGGCAATTAGTTATATTATTTATTTTCTTTTGATTATTTTTAAAACAAAAAAAGAAACTAAAAATAGTAATGAAAATGAACAATTTTTAAATTCTAATCAAGATGAAAATTATCAACAAAATGTTGAAAAGGATAAAAATGAATAAAAATATTGAATTATTAAAAATTTTGCAATCTACTTTATTATTATTAGCTATTAAAATTAAAAATTTTCATTGAAATTTAAAAGATATCAATTTTTTTGAAACACATGAAGAATTAGATAAATTTTTTGATCAAACTAATGAACAAATAGATGCAGTGGCAGAAAAAATAGTTATGTTAGACAATTTAGCTATTGGCAGCTTTGAAGAAGCAAAAAAAATATCTTTAATTAATGAACATGTTTCACAAAAAGTTAATGGTAATTATGTTTTTGAAACTTTGATTAATGATTTACAAACACTTATTAATTTCTTCGATACAAATTCTTCAGAGTGAAATTTTCTTGTTCAACCTTTAATAGATGAAGTGATTATGTTTGCACATGAATGACAATGAAAATTTAAAGCATCAAAATAATAAAAAGAATGATTTATTATAAAATACCTTCAAAATTTGCTAATTAAAAAGATATAATTTTCTTTATTTAGTAAACTTTGAAGGTATTTTTTAATTTTATTTATAAATACATTAAAATAATTTTTAAAAAACTAAGCAAAAAATTAAATAAATATTTAAAAATTTTTTATATATTACTAATAAAAATTTATAAGAATTCTATCATATAAAGATTTTATTAGAAAATAGTTTTAAATAAAAAAATGAATTGAAAACATAAAATTGAATTTAAAAGATAAAAAAGTAAAAAACAAATAACAAAAAATAAAATACGTTTTTGATATAAAACAAAACGTATTTAAAAAGAATTTATTATATTTATTTTTCAATACTAAATAAAAAATTAATATAAGTGTTTTTATTTAGTATTAAATTATATGTATCTATTTTAAACATTTTTTAAATTTCTAATTTAGGCATTATACTAATTGCTACAGCATCAGGACCTGTGTGAACAGCAATTACAGAAGTGTTTAATTTTTCATTATTAAATGTAATTTGTTTATTACTAAATAAATTTTTTATTTCTTCATTAATGATTTTATTAATTCCATATATAAAATTAATTTCAAATTTTGCTAATAATTCATTAACTGAAGAATTTTTAACTTTGGCTAATAATTTGTCAATTATTTGTAATGCTGCTCCTTTGTATCCTCTAGCTATACCAGCAGGAGAATTATCGTTTAAATGAAATTTAATATAAGGTGTTAATTTCATTTTTGAAACTGATTTTAATAAAAATTTTTTTAAATTAGAAATTCTGCCGCCATTAATTAAATAATTTAAATCTGTTGGAATAATATAAGTTTCTGTAGTTAAAGAAATTTTATTAATTTCTTTTTGAATATTTTCGATAGTTTTATTTTCTTGAAAAAGTTTATCAATATATTTAATTGCTGATAAATATTGATTTGCAACAAAACGATTTTTTAAAATATAAAAATTTTTATAATCTTGAGTAAAGTTATTTGCGGCAGACATTGCCCCAGATAAAGTTTCAGCAATAGGTAAATATACAACTATATCATATTCTTGGCACATTTTTTTTATTATATTTTCCATTAATTGCAAATTAGGCAATGAAGTTTTAACGTTTTTACTTTTTTCAATAATTTCTAACAGTTCTTTTTTTGTTAAATCTATTCCATCATTATAAATATTACCATCAGCTTCTACTATAAAAGGGAAATAACCATAACCTAATTGTTGAGCTTCTTTTTGATTAATACAAGAAAAAGAATCTAAAATATACCCTATTTTTTTCATATATTGTCCTTTTTATTTCGATTTTAATTCGTAATAAATGTTAATTTCATTTTTATATTTATTAATGAATTCATCATTTAAATCCATTAATACTATTTTAGTTTTATTTTTTAAAATCATTTCTAAATTTTTTAATTTTAAAAATTGTTCATTGTAATTGTAAATTGTATTTATTATTCTTTTATCTATAATGACAGTTTTTATTTTTTTTGACAAAATAAAATTAATTATTTCATTATTTATCTCTTTTAAAATTAAATTAATTTCTAATTTATTAGCATTAATTTTAAACAATTTTTCTAAAATTAATAAATCGAATTTATTATCAAAACTTTCTAGATAAATTTTTTTATTTAAAACTAAATAGTTTTTAAAATTTTTAAATAAATCATAACAATTGCTAATTAATGATATTTTTTTATCTTTAAAAACTTCACAAATAAATTTATTTATCTTATATGTATATTTGATTTTATTTCAATAATCATTTTCTAAATAATTCAAATATTTTTTTTCAATACCTATAATTTTTAAAAAATAAAAATGCTCTAAAGGTAAATTCTTATTTTTACTAAATAATTCATATTTTTGTTCAGTAAAATTTAAATATTGATTTTTTTTATCATATTCTAATAAAGCATTTTTATAATAATCAAAATCATCAATTATAGTTTTTAATAAATAATTTTTTTCTTGAATCAAAGAAAATTTAATTTTTATTTCATAATTTTCTTTTGTTTCTTTAGAACAATCTAAACTCATATAAGTTAATTTATTAAAATATTTTTTAAAAAATAAAGAATTTTTAAAATTATCAACAATTTGCTCGGCTTTTTTTTCATATTTCAATAAATTATTTTTATTTTTAAAATTTTGCCCCAAAATAAGCAAATTATCAAAAAATATAACTTCTAATTTTGTAAATTTAATATGTAAATAGTTATTTAAATCATAAATAAAATCATCATTCAAGCCATTTGTCAAAGTATTTTCATTTAATTGAAAATTAAATAATCCGACAATTTTTTTTTGATAAACACTATTTAAATTATTTTCAATAATAAGAGGAAATTTTTTATTTAATATTTTTATTTCTTTTCATGTTAAAACACAATGATGATTTTTTTCTTCTTTATTTGGGAAAATTTTACATTTAATATCATATTTAAATTTTTTACCAACTTGTTTTATAAAATTTAATTCTAAAATTTCTTGATTATTAATTCTAAAATATTCATTAAGAATTAAATTTTTTTCGCTAGGAAATAAATCAATAAATTTTTTTAGTTCATAATATTTATTAAAATTAAAAATATTTTTTTTAACAAAATGTAAATGATGAAAACTATTAAAAAGTTTAATATTCAATCTTATAATAGTTTTATGCAAATTGTTAATTTTATAAACAGCGACTCCTTGTTTGTGAATTTTATTATTTATATTTATAATTATTATAAATAGAATTCAAACAGCAAAAAATAAGATTAAAATACTTGCTAAGATACTAAGAATAATTTCTATAATCATTTTATTTTAATAATCTTACTGAAGAATGATTTTTATTTAAAGTTTTAATACCATTTTTGCCCACAAATTGTACAACTATTGAATCGTTATTTACTTCTAATACAGTTCCTTCACCAAAAGTTGTATGGCTAATTACATCCCCAGCTATAATATTTTTATTAAGCTGTTTAATATTTTCGTCATTATTAATTGATGAAAAGTCAAAAAAAGTTTTTTCATTTTTCAAAATTTTAGATTCAATATCTAATCCCATTTCTTTTAAAAATCTAGAAGGAGTTTTATTAATATTTTTATCACCATAATATCCTCTGCTATCACTAATAAATAAACGTTTTTTAGCCCTTGTTATGGCCACATAAGCTAATCTTCTTTCTTCTTCTAAAAATTCAAAATTATTTTCTAATGCTCTACGATGCGGAAAAATTTGGTCGTTCATTCCAACTAAAAAAACATTATCAAATTCTAAACCTTTGGCCGAATGTATAGTCATTAACGTTACATGATTAGTACCATTATCATATTCATCTCCAGCACAATAAAGAGAAATTTCTTCTAAATATTCTTTAATTCCTTTGTCTGGATTTTTCTTTTCTCAATTTTTTATAGAATTCAATAATTCTTTAACATTTTCTTCTCCTGTATTTTTTAAAGCAGGATCAGTTTTAATGTAATTTATATAACCAACTTCTTTTAATAAAGAAAAAATAGTTTCAAAAATAGAATATTTTTCTAAAGCTTTGTTATGCTTGCGAATAGAATTTAATAAAGAAATAATATTAGCTAAAACAGTTTTGGAAACGTTTAATTCTTTATAATGTTTAATTAAGGAATTAAATAATGTTTCTTGTTTTTCTTGAGAAAAATTTATTAATTTGCTTAAAGTGGATTCACCAATTTTTCTTGAAGGTGTATTAATAATTCTTATTAATGATACATCACTAAAATCATAAGCAACTCTTAAATAACTTAAAACATCTTTTATTTCTTTACGTTGGAAAAATTTTTGACTATCGCTAATTTTATAATTAATATTTTCTTTTATTAATTCTTCTTCAAATGAACGAGAATAATAATTAGAACGATAAAAAATTGCTATATTTTTTAATTGAATTTTTTGTTTTTTTAATTCATTTATTTTTTGAACAACTCATCTAGCTTCTGCTTCTGTGCTAAAAGCGTGTATGAAATCAATTTCATTACCTTGTGGATTATTTGTAATTAAATCTTTTTCAAAACGATTTTTATTATAATGAATTAATTTGTTAGCAGCATCCAGAATGTTTTGAGTAGAACGATAATTAGTTTTTAAAATAATTGTTTTAGTATTAGAAAAATCCTTATGAAAATCTAAAATTAAATTAACATTTGCTCCTCTTCATGAGTAAATAGTTTGATCAGGATCTCCTACTATTGTCAAATGAGTGTTTTCATTAGTTAATTTTTTAACAATTTCATATTGCAAACTTGAAGTATCTTGAAATTCATCGACTAAAATATAAGAATAAAAATTTGCTCATTTTTTACCAATGTTTAAATGTTTATTAAATAATTCATTTACTTTTAGAATTAAATCGTCAAAATCAAAACAATTTTTTAATTTAAGATTTTGATTGTATTCTTCAAACATTTGTCCTATAACTTTATTGGTTTGAATAATAACTGAATCCGTTTCTTTTTTATTAAGATAAATAGTTAATTCATCACCGGTAAAATTATTATTTTTAGCTAGTGAAAAAAGATTAAGCAAACGACTATATTTAATATCTTGTGTATTTAAATTATGAATTTTATAAATTGAATCAAGAATAATTTTTTTATCTAAATCATCAACTATTTGAAAATCATTATTAAAACCTAAATTATGTGCTTCAATTCTAAGTATTTTTGCACATAAAGCATGAAAAGTAGTTATTTCTGGTTTATTATTTTCAGTATTATTAGTATATTGCATTACTCTTTCATTCATTTCATTAGCTGCTTTATTAGTAAAAGTCAATGCTAAAATTTGCCTAGGAGAAATACCTAAAACATTAATTAAATATGCAATTTTTCTAGTTAAAACTCGAGTTTTACCGCTACCTGCACCAGCAATTATTCTCAGAGGTGTATCAAAATAGTTTAAAGCTTCCAATTGTTCTGCATTTAAATCTTTTAGAATTTTATCTTTTTTAATATTTTGCATAACTACCTCTTTTCCTCTATATAGTGATACTTTTTGTTATGATGTTTAAATGGTATTAATTTAACTTCTTTGTTAAATTTTTCTAAATTATAATGTTTAATAAGTACTACTCTAGATGAGCATAAATAATCTAAAATACCTACTTTATTTTTCTTAATTAACAAAGATACATAATGAGCTGAAATTAATAAAAGATTTAATGTTATTAAAGTTGTGATAATTCGATAAATAATAATAATTTTGACGTTATAAGTAATTTTATTTTCTTTATTGGTAATTGAATTAATAAAATTTTTGAAAAGTTCTAAATCTCATGGATAAATTAAACATAAAATTATTAAAGAAATTAAAACATATAAAAAGAAATTAAAAATAGCTCTTTTTAAAACTATTAAAAATAATTTATTTTTTTCATTGTTGTATAAATTAATATATTGCAATCTGGTAAAAATCATTCCCAATGTTTGCCCGTTGGAAACAAAAGGAATAATGATAAAATAACTAAAAGATGCAATGAAACTAAACATAAAAAATAAATATCAATTACGAATTAAAAATAAATTAGTTTTGTTTATTAAAAAATAATATTGAATAACTATAAGTGAAAAAAATATTATTAAATCAATTATATTTGAAATAAATCTATGGATAAAATTTGCATTCTTATGTAAAATCATTTTTATAAAACATTAATTAAATTATTTATATTTTTATCATCAGGTATAGATTTTAAATATTTACTTTCAATTTTATTTTGATTCAAGTAGAAATTAGTATTATAAAAATTTAAACCAGTGTTTTGTTTTTTTATAATGAATGATAATATTTGGTGATAAATTTTTTCTTTTTTAAATTCTTTTAATTCTTTGTTTTTATTTCATGTATAAAAAGTTTCGCTTTTACCCAGATTAATTAATGTTGCTAGAAATATTTGAATAAAATATAATTCAGCATATTCAATTTCATGTGTTAATTTCAAATCGTTAACAATGATATATTCTTTTAAACGATTAAATTGATCTAATAAAATATTTATATTTAAATCATTGGTCAAATTAACATATTGACTAAAAATTATTTCGTTTGAAAAATAATAAGATTTGGCTTTTAACATTAAAAAATAAACTAATTCTAAACAAAAAATACTACTGTTTGCCTTAGAAGGTTTAAATTTTATGAATTGTTGAATTAATTTTTTATTTATTAATTTATTGTTAATAATAGGGAATGTATAAGCAAGTAAAAATGGATATTTTTTTAATAATTCACCATTATTATAAAAATTTTCTTCGATTCTTGAATTTACATATCATTTAACATCTCCTTTGAATAAAGGTGTAAATTCAATGATGTCTGGTTCTTTTTCGCAATTTAATAATTTATCTAAATCGTTTATAAAAGTTTTTTTTATGTGAGTATTAGGAAATAAAATATTAACATAATCGTTTTTCACTAAATGAAAAGCAATACTGATATCATTTTGAGTTGTTCTTTTTTTAGTATTTAAAATGAACTTTAATCTTGAACCAAAAAAAGTCAAATATTTTTCAAAGACTTTAAAAATGCTTTTGGAATTATTTTTCAAAGCTAAAATTATTTCAAAATCTTGATTATTTTGTTCTCTTAGTTTATATAAAACATCTTCTAAAATAAAAGGATTGTCTATTTCAGGAATTATTAAAGAAATTTTCATATTCACCTACATTTTTATATTGCCTGATGTTCTTGGATAAGGAATAACATCTCTTATATTATCAATTCCAGTTACATACATAACTAATCTTTCAAAACCTATACCAAAACCACTTGAACCAGAATTACCAAATTTTCTTAAATCTAAATATCATTGTAAATCTTCTTGCGAAATGCCAATTTCTTTTATTCTATTAAGTAATTTATCTTCTCTAACTTCTCTTTGACTGCCACCAATTAATTCTCCTATTCCAGGAACTAATAAATCAAAAGCAGCAACTGTTTTATTATCATCATTTTGATACATATAAAATGCTTTAAAATCTTTAGGAAAATTAATTAAAGCTACAGGGCCTTTTATTAATTCTTCGGCTATATATCTTTCATGCTCTGTTGCTAAATCTAGACCAAAAACAATATTTTTTTCTTCAAAGCGATCTTTTACTTTTTCTAAATGAGTTATAGCATCTTTGTAATCCAAAATTTGTAATTTTTTGTTTAAAAAATTGTTTAATTTATTTCTTAAATTTTTATCAACTGTTTCTTCTAAGAAATCAAACTCATCTTTATGAATTAATAAAGTATTTTTAATAACTGATTTCAATAAATCATCAGCTAAATTAATTATATTTTTAAGATCATAAAATGCTACTTCAGGTTCAATCATTCAAAATTCTGCTGCGTGTTTTTTAGTATTAGAATGTTCAGCTCTAAAAGTAGGAGCAAATGTATATATTTTTTTATATCCTAGTGCAAAGCTTTCGCCATGTAATTGACCTGTTACACCTAAGGTTGCCTTTTTTGAACCAAAAAAGGGATTATTTGTATTTTCATCGTTAACAACAAAAGTTTCTCCTGCTCCTTCGCCGTCATTGCTTGTTATAATAGGAGCATTAAAATAAAGAAAATCATGTTCTCTAAAATATTTGTGAATTTCAAGAGCTAATGTTGATCTAATTAAAAAAACCGATCTTAATAAATTAGTTCTATGTCTTACATGAGGAATATCTCTTAAAGTTTCTAAATTAATTTGTTGTTTTTGAATTGGAAAAGATGAATCAGTATCTTTTAAAATTTCAAAATTTATGGCTTCTAATTCACATTTTTGATTAGAGTTTGGAGTATATCTAATTATTCCTTTTACTTTAACTGCAGCTCCTAAATGTAAAAATTTATCATCTAATTGTGTTAAATCTAATTTATCATTTTTTGCAACAACTTGTAATGATTTAACAGTAGAACCATCATTAATACTTATAAATCTTATTTTATTATTTCCTCTATTGGCTGTAACTCATGCTAAGATAGTAACGTTTTTTTGGTCAAACTCTATAGTCTCTAGTAAAATTTTTTTTATAGTTATATCCATTAGTAACCTCTTATAATTTCATAATATTAAAATGTTATAAATTATATTTATAATTTTACCATAAATAGGCGATAATTTAAGTAGTTATGTACTAATGAATTTAGCAAATAATAAAAAATAAAAGGAAAAAATCATGCAAATTAATAAAGAATTTTTAGATAATTGTTTTAAAAAATATAAAAATAATTCTTTTAATAAAATTATAGAAAATGCTATTACAAAAAATGGCATCAAAAACGCAACCTATAATAATGATATGCAACGTATTCATAATTTTGAATTTTCTTTACAAATAGAAAAATTAGGTATGACAAATCAAAAAAATTCCGGTAGATGTTGAATTTTTGCTGCATTAAATATTCTTAAACCTATAGTAGCAGAAAAATTAAATCTTAAAGAATTTGAATTATCACAAAATTATTTACTTTTTTGAGATAAATTAGAAAAAGCTAACACTATTTTGCAACTTTTTATTGATAATCCTAATTTAGATTTTAATGATCGTTTATTTATTACTTTTATGGATAATATAATAGGTGATGGCGGTTATTATGAATGGGCGCAAAGTTTAATTAAAAAATATGGAATTGTTCCAAAAAATATCATGGAGGAAGTATCAAATTCATCAGATACTAATGACTTAAATGATGTTTTACAAATTCATTTAGTTTCAACTATTAAAAGTATTCAACATGCAATTAACGCTAAAAATGATCTTTTATTAGCGCAAAAAATTAAACTTAGTTCATTAGAAAGAATTTTTGAAATTTGTTCTAAAGCTTTAGGTTTACCCCCAGAAACTTTTACTTTTGAATATCGTGATAAAGATGATAAATTTCATAAAATAAAGGATATTACTCCTTTAAATTTTGCCAAAGAATATGCATTAATTGATGAATTAAATATGGTTAATTTAACGGATGATCCTAGAAATAAACATCCTAAAAATACTATATTGAAAGCTAAGTATTTCACTTCAGTTTTAGAGGGTGATAAATTAACTTTCATAAATACAACAATTAATGAAATAAAAAAGACGGTTATAGAATCACTTCAAAATAAAAAACCAGTTTGATTTGATTGCGATGTTGCTGCTTTTAGTGATAGTAAAAAAGGAATAATGGATTTAAATCTTTTTTCTTATGAACAAACCTTAAGACCTTTTAATAATCTTAATAAAGAAGATAGAGTTAATTATCGTTTAAGCGCTCCTACGCACGCTATGACTATTGTCGGAGTAGATTTGGATGATAATAACCAGCCATTGAAATGAGAAATTGAAAATTCATGAGGTGATAAAGTAGGTTCAAAAGGGTATTTTTCAATGAGTGATGAATGATTTAATGAATATGTATTTGGTGTGATAGTAGATGAAAAATTTGTTAATTCAAATATTTTAGAAACAGCTAAAAATAATACTATTATTGAATTAGAACCTTGAGATATTCTTTCATAAAAAATTATTAAAAAATCATTTTTAGTTTTTAAAATACTAAAAATGATTTTTTTTTATTATATTATTTGTCTTGCAATTACTAAAGAAATTATCATTAAAGAAATTGAAATTAATGTTGCTAAATTTCCTAAAAAAACCGTTGAAAAAGTAGATAAATTCTTTTTATATTTAATGGCATAAATAGGTATAGAAGTGCCTATTAATGCAGATAATAAAGTGCTTATTACAATAACTAGTGTGCTGCTAATAATTAAAGTATGTGTTAATTCTTTTTGTTGTTTTAAAGAAGTTAATAATCAATTTTGAATTGTAAAATCTCCTTTAATAGCATAGTAAATATATAATCTTAAAATATTAATTAAAGCTAAAATTAAACTTATTATTATTGCTGTTTGAATTTCTTTTTTCAAAACTTTTTTATAGTCTTTATCTGTTATTTCTTGTAATTCTAAATTTCTTTTAATTGTTATATAACTATGTCTTGATGTCATAATTGGAACACTAATAACAATTGGTAATAAGGCAGCAAAAGTAGTTTCAAAAGTATTATCTTTAAGAAAAACATCAATAATAATTTGAATCAAAGTACTAAAAATAATAGTAATTATTAATCAAAAAATTCTGCTTTTGACTAAAGTTGAAATTGGCATTTTCAAATAATCATAATTATTTGAATCTTTAGCATTTATACCTACATCACTATAAATATTTTCTGTGGCTTTTTCATTAATAACATCTATAACATCATCGCTTGTTATCATACCGATAAGTTTTTTTTCATCATTTACAACAGGTAAAACTGAAAAATCATTTTCGCTAAAAACTTGAGCTGCTTTTTCTTTAGTGTCATTAGCATTAACAAAAGCTGATGGAGAATATAAATCATCGATTTTAGTTTCAGGATTTGAAAAAATAATTTCTTCTAAAGTGATAGAACCAAGTAATTTTTCCATTTCATCAATAATATAAAAATAATGAACTATTTCTGCATTTTTATTTTTAAAATCTTTTTTAATTTTATTTAACGCTTGTTCACAAGTCAAATTATTATTAAGTGAAGAAATATCAACACTCATAATATTACCTACTTGTTCTTCATTATAACTGAGAATTTTGTTTAATTCTTCTCTTTTATCATTAGAAATATAAGCATAAATTTTTGATTTTTCATTTTCATCTAATTCTTCTACAACATGAGCTAATTCATCACTTTGTAAATTTTGTAAAAGTTTAATTTCTCATTTATTTGTAAAAGAAGTCGCTAATTCTTTTTGTAATTCTACATTTAAATAAGCAAATGTTTCACTGGCTAAATCATCATCAAGATTTTTGAGAACATATTTAATTTGTTCTATTGTGAAATTTTCTAAAATTTCAGCAAGTTCAGCATAAGGAATTTCATCTGCTATCTTTTTAATTTGTGTTTTATCTTCCTTTTTTACAGCTTCAAGAAGCAATTCATTTCAATTCAATATTTCATTTTGATCTGACATATTAATCCTTTAAATATTTAATAAGTTGTTCTTGGAATTGTTCAATTCTTATATCATAAAAATTACCGTTTTTAACAAATTTAACTTCACCTGTTTCTTCACTAACAATTATTGTAGTTGCATCACAAATTTCGCTTATGCCTACTGCCGCTCTATGTCTTGCGCCATATTGATTATTAATTGATTTTTTAGTAATTTTGTAAAAAGTAGAAGCATAATAAATTTTATTTTCTCTTATAATTACAGCTCCATCATGTAAGGGGCTAGTTTTATTAAAAATAGCAATTAATAAACTAGAAGAAATGTTAGCATTTAATATAACACCATCAGTTCTTAAATTCTCGATATTGTCGTTATTTTCAATAGTTATTATTGCTCCTATTTTATTTTTTGAAAAATATTCAATCGCTTCTCTTAATTGATTAATTAATCTTAATTGACTGCTTTGACCTAATTTTTGATATTGATTTTTGCGATTTTTTGTTTTGATTTTTTGAACAATTAAAGGTCCTATAACAAAAATAAAAATTATTGAAACAATTGTTAAATTAATAACTAAAAGTATTAATAAATAATTCATTTTAACCTTGTTTTCCTATGAGATAAGCTACTATAACTAAGATTATTAAAACAATAAAAATAAGGGCAATGGATAAGGAACTAATTAAAATTCTTTTTTTATATTCTGTTTTATCAATTGTTAGTTTTTTTAATAAACAATTTGGTTCTTGACACTCAAGATTTTCTAAATTCAAAGCATTAATATTTACTAGTGCTGGATTATTCAATTCATTTTGATTTTCTTGATGCAAAATTTCTAATAATTCACGTCTTTCTTTAATTTTTTGTTGACTAAGAAGTGGATCACGATCATCTAATTTAGCCATTTTGCTCCTTTATTATATTTTGTATTTTATTAATATTTAATATATAAAAATAATTATATATTAATTTAATTATTTTAGTTTTTGTTATTGTTTATAATTAATAATTATGAAAGGTTAATATGCTTAAAATAATTAAATTATTAACACCCAAATTAAAATTTATTGCCATTTTAACGATGTTTTTATCGTTGTTGCAACCTTTTTTATCAACTATAATTCCATCAATTACTAAAGTTTTAATTTCCTTAGCTACACAAACTCAAGAAAATTCTTTGCCCATAATAAGAATTATTTTTTGAAATATTGAAGCAAAAAGTTATCATGAAGCCATTTGAATGGTAATATTATTAACTATAATTTTTGCCGTTTTATTAATGATAGTTTCTTATAGTGCATCAATTTTAGCCTGAAATGTAGCAATTCAAGGTATTTATCAATTAAGAAAAAGACTTTTTCATAAATTAATTTATTTAAAACAAAATGATATTGATCAATTTAGTGAAGGTACAATTATTTCACGTTTTACTAATGATATGCAAAAATTAAAACAAGGACTTAACACTTTAGTAAGACATGTATTAGTTTCTCCATCATTTATTATTTGAGGTTTGTTTTTTGCTTTATCTACTAATGTTTATTTATCAATAAGTATTGTTATTATTGCTCCTTTTTTAACTTTAGGAGCGTTTTTGGTTTTAAAAAAATTAATGCCTTTATACATTAAAGAAAATATTACTGTTGATCAACTAAATAATACTGCTAGAGATGATTTGAGTGGAATTGCCGTAATTAAATCTTATAATTTAGAAAATAAAAGATTAGATAATTATAAAATGCATGCAGATAATTCGCGTAATACTTCTTTAAAAGTAAATATTTTTTCTGCTACTGCGTGACCTTTATTAGATTTAATTAGTATATTAGGAAATGTAATTTTATTTTTAATTATAGGAATTTTAATTAAATTAAATGCTTTAGGAACTAATAGTAAAATAATTGGTGAAATTTATCAATTTAGTACCTATTTAACTATGGTTACTAATTCTATATTTTTTACTTTATTTACAATTAATCGCTTATTAAGATCACAAACAGCTGTAAAAAGATATTTTGAAATTTTAAATTTAGAAACTAATAAAAATAATAATGCAAATTTTCTTTATGATAATATCGAATCTGCAAGTATAGAATTTAAAAATGTTTCTTTTGTTTATAAAAATGTAAACACTAAAAAAGAAACAATAGAAAAAAATGCTTTAAAAAATTTAAATTTCAAAATTGAACATGGTCAAAAAATTGCTATTATTGGTAAAACCGGATCTGGCAAAAGTACTTTAGCTAAATTATTAACCAAAGAATATTTATTAACTGAACAACAAGGAGAAATTTTAGTTGATAATAAAAATATAAATCAAATAAACACAGTTAATTATTTAAAAAATATTTCCCATATTTATCAAAAACCTAAATTAATAAGTGGCTCTATTAAAGATAATTTATTATTAGTTAATAATGAAATCAATCAAAATAATATAAGTAAAAATTTAGATATTTCAGCTTCTAATTTCGTTTGAGATTTAAATAATCAATTAGATTATGAATTAACTCAAGGGGCAAAAAATCTCTCCGGCGGTCAAAGACAACGTTTGTCTATTGCGCAAGCTTTAGGTAAAGAATTTAAAATATTGATAATTGATGATGCAACTAGTGCTTTAGATAATGAAACAGATCAAATCGTTAGATCAAAAATACTTACAAATTATCCCGACACTACTTTAATTATTATTGCTCAAAGAATCAATGCTATCAAAGAAGCTGATAAAATAATAGTTTTAAATAATGGGCAAATGGTTGGTTTTGGAACCCATGATGAACTTTTAAAAAATAATATTCATTATCAAGAAATTTATGCTAGTCAACAAGAAAAAGGAGAATAAAAAATGGCAAGATTTGCTTATATGCAATTCAATTCTAAAAAAGAAAAATTATCTTTTAAAGAATTTATAAGATTCATGAAAAAAATAAATTTGTCTTGAAAGCAATGATTGATAATAATTTTTTTAGGATTATTAATACCCTTATCTTCTACTCTAGCAACTTGATTAATTGGTTATATTATTGATAATTTTTTTAATTTAGCTAATTTTAGTTTTCAAGATTTTGATTTTACGTTATTTTTTATTTTAATTTTACTTTTAACCACAAATTATATTATTTTTAAATTGATGTTAATATATCAAAGACGTTTAATTAATAAAACAGTTATAAATATGATTTTTAATTTACGTGTTCAAACTTATCAAAAAATACAATCTATGTCTATTAGTTATTTTGATACACAAAAAATTGGTAATTTAATGTCAACTTTAATTAATGATATTAATAATATATTGCAGTCATTAATCGATATGTTAACTAATTTTATTAATATATTTTTTCAATTTTTAATTATTTTTATTTTTATTTTTCTTTATGCTCCTTTTTTAGGTTTGATAACATTATTTTTAATTCCTTTATCTACTTTTATTTTGTATTTATTTATAAAAAATAACCAAAAACACTTTTTAAAACAACAAAATACTTTAGCTGATTTTAATGCTTATCTTGAAGAAATTTTAAATGCTTTATCTTTAATTCGTTTACACAATCAAGAAAATAAAATAATTGATATTTTTGATAAATATAACAAGGCAATGATTAAACCTGATTTTAATGCGGCTAAAAATATATCTTTTACTTTTCCTTTTTTGCATTTTATAAAGTTTATTAATTTAATTACTATTATTGGTTTAGGTGTTTATTTCTTAATAAATAATATAAATAATGGAGGAATAGCAGAGTTAAAAACTGGCGTTTTAATTTCTTTATCAATTTACATTACTAATTTAACTGATAACATTTCTCAAATTCTAGAAATAGTTAATAGTATTCAATTAGGTTTAAGCGGTATTTCTAGAGTAGAAAAAATTTTAAATTTACCAGATAAAAAAGAAAATGAATTAAGAGAATTAAAAATTTCAAAAGCTGAAGTAGAATTTAAAAACGTAAACTTTGCTTATCCTAGTTTGCCAAATAAACAAGTATTATTTGATATTAATTTTAAAATTTTAGAAGGAAAATCAGTAGCATTGGTTGGTAAAACAGGCTCAGGTAAAACAACAATAGCAAAATTATTAGCAAAATTTTATCAACCAACTTCAGGAGAAATTACAATTGATAATCAAAAAAGCATTGATATATGTGAACAATCATGAAGAAATCAAATTGATACTATTATGCAAGATGTTTATATTTTTAACGCTACGTTAAGAGAAAATTTAACTTTATTTAATAATCAAATAACAGACGAACAAATTTATTCAATAGTTGAAAAAGTTATAGGTAAAGATTTTATTGACGATATTCCTGAAGGTTTAAATGCGAAATTAGAATCGAATGCTAAAAATTTAAGTCAAGGACAAAAACAATTAATTTCAATTATAAGAGCCTTATTAAGTTCTAAACCAATAATAATTCTAGACGAAGCAACAAGTGATATTGATACAATAACTGAATTACGAATAAAAAAAACTATGAATTATTTAATAAAAAATTGTTCAACTTTAATAATTGCCCATCGTTTAAGTACAATTGTTAATTGTGATTTAATTTTAGTTATAAAAGACGGCAAAATCGTTGAAAAAGGCAATCATAAAGAATTAATGGCTTTAAATGGTTATTATAAATTACTTTATAATTCAGGTTTTGATGAAAATATTTAATTATTCTAGAAATAGAATAATTTTTTATATAAATATTTTAATTTTTTCAAATATAAAATAATAAAATTATTATGCTATGATAAAAAATAAATTTAAAAAATTATTATTAATTTTACCAGCTACATTAAGTTTTGTGCCTGTTTTTGCAGCAGCTTGTGAAACTGAAGTAAAAACAACAACCCCTTCAACAGGCGAAACCCCTTCAACAGGCGAAACCCCTTCAACAGGCGAAACCCCTTCAACAGGCGAAACCCCTTCAACAGGCGAAACCCCTTCAACAGGCGAAACCCCTTCAACAGGCGAAACCCCTTCAACAGGCGAAACCCCTTCAACAGGCGAAACCCCTTCAACAGGCGAAACCCCTTCAACAGGCGAAACCCCTTCAACAGGCGAAACCCCTTCAACAGGCGAAACCCCTTCAACAGGCGAAACCCCTTCAACAGGCGAAACCCCTTCAACAGGCGAAACCCCTTCAACAGGCGAAACCCCTTCAACAGGCGAAACCCCTTCAACAGGCGAAACCTCTGATAAAAAATCAGAAACAAACTCTATAAATAAATCAAATGAAATTTTATCTAAATACATTTATGATAATACAAATAATTACTATGCTTCAGCTGAAGGTAAAAGAGGTATAGAATTATGAAATGAATTAGTAAAAATTCAAAAAAATAAAAGAAATCAAATAGGCTCATATTCTGACCTTTATGATATTTATAGACAATCTGATATTGATCAAGAATTTGAAAACGACGGTACTATAGTTGATATTTATAGTGAAAATCCAAATGGTGAAGATCCTTATTCTTATAATGTTAATAATTTTCACGGTAGATCAACCTCATATGGCGGCGGTGTAGTAACTGGAAAAAAATTACAAAATGGCGAAGGTTCAAGATTTAATAGAGAACATGTTATACCACAATCATGATTTAATCGTGATGTTCCAACTAGACATGATCCTCATTTTGTTTTACCTACTGATGAAGTAGTTAATGCTAGAAGAGGTAATGATCCACATGATAATGTTGATAAACCAACTTTTGTTTCTTTAAATGGAACTAAAGTAAAAGATAAAGTTGCTGCTGAACCAATAGATGGTTTTAAAGGTAATGTAGCTAGAATATATTTCTACTTTCAATTAACACATGGTAATGGTTATGCTCAAAAAGGTTCACAAGTTTTTAGTAATGCTTTTCCTTTTTTTCAAGAACATTATTTAAATACTTATTTGGAATGAGCGAATAAAGATCAAGTAGAAAAATTTGAAATTAAACGAAATAATGTTATATCAAAATATTTTAGTAATAAAAATACAAATGTTAATGAAAATGAAGGATTAAGAAATCCGTTTATAGATTATCCGAATCTACCTGAATTAATATGAGGTAATGGCAATGAAACATTTGTAAATAAAGGCGTTTTAGTTGGTTTAAATTAATATAATAAAAAATAACACTATATATAAAATAGTGTTATTTTTTATTATTCAGCTTTTTTACGATCGTCTAAACTCTTGTAGCCTTGTACTTTTTTACCTTTATAAAAACCGCAAACATAACATACTACATGTTGTTGAATCATGTTTGAACAATTGCTACATGAAATTAAATTTTGAACAGGTAAAGCATCATGTGTACGTCTTTTATGTTTACGTTGTTTAGATGTTTTACGTTTTGGAACGATAGCCATTTTACTGTCCTCCTTTTATAAATTTACGCGTAAATATATAACGTGTTAATTATAGCAAAAAGATAAAATTTAAGATTAATAAAGCTAATTATTTGTTGAATCATTTAATAAATTTTGAATTAATTGTTGTCCTGTTTGAATTTGACTTAAAATTGCAGCTGAGGAATTAACTATATTATCAATATTATCTACTAGATTAGGATTATTTATTACAATTTGTAAATTTTGCATGATGTTTAAAACATTTTTAATTTGCACATTTTTAGTATTTTCATAAGTTTTTAAATAATAATTAACTAATTTATTTGCTTCTTCAATTATTGAAAATAAAATTTGATTATTTAAAGTTAAAAGTTTATTGTTATATTCTTGAATAATTTTTTCTACTTCTAGTGTCATTTGATCAATTTGTTCATCATCAAATGATAAAATTTTATTATTTTCAATTAATAAAAAATAAGTTTCTTGTGTAAAATTATCCAGTTGTTCAGTTATATAAGCATTAAATTTACTAAGAATTCTATTTTTTTGTAACATCGAATTAAATATAGTTTCTTCTAAAAATTTATATTGTTCATTGACTTTATTATAATTATTTAATTTGTTTGTATAGTCTAAAAGATAATTATTAGTTTGTTCTTTTATTGTATTTAAATTATCAATTTCTTCCTGAGTTATAGTTTCATCAAAAATTAAAAATTTATTTTTAAAATCTATAATAGCTTTTTCTAAATATTTAGCTGTGTATATTGGTCTTTGATTATTTATATTAATTAATTGTCAATAACTATTTGAAATATCATTTACATATTCTTCAAATTTTTCTTTAGTATTATTAGATATTTTGTTAAATTCTATTAGTATTTGATAATATAAATCAAAGTTTTTTTTATATTCATTGATAATTTGTATTCCTTCAGTAAAATCATTTTTTTTACTATCAAAAGAAATTAAATTTTGTTCTAATTCTGTAATTTTTTCATTTAAACTATTTATTTGTTCATTATCTTTATTTCTATTTTTAAAATTTTGTAATTGAGTTTTTAATTCTTGCGTTAAGTTATCAAAAACACTAAATTGTTTTCTATTTGATTCAATAATTTTTGTTATATTAAAATAATTTTGAGTTATAAAATATATATTTTGCAAAACAGTTTGTTTATTTAGATCTAAATTACTATCTATTTTTTTATAGTTTTGATTTAAACTATTTTTGAAATTAGTTAAATAATTTTCTTCTGGTTTAATATTATTTACTAGTTTATCCAATTTGTTTTGTTCTTGAACAAGTCTGTCAAAAAGATTATTATCAACCTTATTTTCTTTTATTACAACACTTTTAATTTTATTAACATTTATATTTTGATTTTCGGTATTTTGCAAAACATAATTATTTGGTATATGTTCGCTTAAATCATAATTATTTTTATCGTCTGCGTCAGTAATAACTATGTTTTTTATTATTGTTCCATCATTTAAAACTAATTTAACAATTTCGTTTTTATAACTTAATTCTTTTAATGCTTCAATTCTTTTTGAATAATTATTACTATCTTGATTTTGTTGGCAAGCATTAGTAAATGCAAAAGCACTTGCTACACTAGGCGCAAAAGTTAAATATTTTAAATTTTTAATTTTCATTTTTACCTTCTATAGAGAGTTTAATTTTTTTAGTTTGTTCATCGAAAAATAAATAACCATTTTCAAAATTATATGCATAATTATTTATTTCTGGAAAAGTTTTAAGAATAATTTTTTTAAAAAATGCAAAAGTTACTAACATTGCTATAACATCATTTTGACAATATTCTTTTAATTTTATTTCTTTTTCAATTCATTCTTGATCTTCTATAACATTTAAATATCTATCTATAGCTATTTTCATAGCCATTGATCCGTTTTTCACATCTAAATCAGCATATTCTTTAAAATATTCACTATATTCTAAATCATTAAATTGATTGAAATTAATTAATTTTTCGATTTTTTTAATACTTTTTTTACCAAATAATTCAAAAATAAAAAATCTTTCAATTTTATTATTATTTACAAATTCTAATGGCGTTTTAATAAATTTATTAAGTGTATTATTTTTATTTAAAAATATATTATCAATATCATTAATATTTCTTTTTTGATAATTTATTAAATCAAAAGGGAATATATAATTAATATTTTGTTCTGTACTATTTAAAAAATCCATCAAATCTAAAGTATTAAAATTTATGTGATTAATTATTTTTTCAAAATCTAAAGAATTTTCAATTGCTCTTTCTTTTAATTTAAGAATAAAATTTTTGTCGTTATTTTCAAATTTATTAAGCACTAATTTAAGAATTTCGTTGTTTCTTGTGTTTTCATAATTTTTATTAAAAACTACATAATAATCAGCTTTATTTGAATAAACGCTTAAAATATTATCTACTATATCAATTAAAGATATAGTTTTAGGATCTTTAACAATATTTAAAGCAATATTATTGTTGTGTTTTATTATTTGACCATTTATTGTTTCTATTATCGAAACTTGATTAGTAATTTGTAAATATGAATTTACTCCATCAATAATGGGAGTAACAGATGAAACACCTTCATAGTCATATCAAATATAACGTTTATTAGCTTTTAAATATTTACTAAGTTCATTAATAGCATCTTGAGTGAAATAGTTAGCTCTTTTTCTTAATTGATCAACTTTATATTTATATTTTTCAATATGATTAAAATCTAATTGTGTTCTTAAATTTTCTACATTTGCTGCGAATTCATATTTACTATCTAAATGCAATGATCTTATTTCTTTTAATAAATTTTTATTACTTCCATATACTTCGTGATAATCATATTTTAAATCTAACTGAGAATTTATGTTAGAATAAATAGGTTTATCTAAATAATAACCATTAATAATTTTATCTATATGAGATTTAAAGTCACCAAACTCTCCTTTTTCATTAAAAATTTGATCATTAGAAAAATAAAAAACAGGATAATCAGTTTTATTATTTTTTCTTTTTCTTTTGATGCTGTTAAAAGGTGAATTGTGATAGATAGCATCCATAAAAGTTAGATTTTTGTTATGTAAATTTAAACTAACTAAATTATCAAAAATTTTGCCATTATTTACTAAATTATTTATTTTTTTTATTTGAAGAAGCTCTTGATAACTATAATCAGTTTTTTTAGTATCAATGGTTTTTTTATTCTTGCTAATGTTAGCTGCTTGAGTTATAGTTAAATTTAGTTTATTTTTTAAAATTTCTTCATTGTTATTATCAAAAAGAATCATTTTTATTTGATTAATTTTAACATTAGCTAATAAAGAAATTTCGTATATAAAATTTGCTCATAAGTAATCTTTTATTTCATTACTATTTTTATATTTGACTAAATAAGCAGTCATATTTTTTTTATCTAAGGCAAAAAAATTAGCTTTTATAAAGAAAATATCATTTGCTTTTATTTTGTTATTATCTTTGTATTCAAAAATTACAGCTGGATTAATTATGTAATCTATTTTGTCATTATTGTAATAGTTGAAAAATATTTCTTTTAATTCATTAACTTTTTTTGCTTGAGGCATAAAAGCAATTTTATTTTTTGCTGGGTTTTTTAACTCATTTTTTAATAAAAAATCTAAAATTTGTTTTTGAACATTAGAATATATTAAAATATTTGATCTATTGGAAGAATCATTTTTTAAAATTTTATTATTTGTTTTTAAATCTTTTCAAAAAGTAAAACCTTCATCATTTAAATTATTTAAAATATCATATAAAAAATTATTCTCTTCTTCTTCATCATTATCTTCTTCTTCAACATTAAAATGATTTCTTGCATGATTTTTAGTAGTAAATAATTTGTAATTATTTTGATCGATTTGAGGAATTAAATAATTATTAGGATTATTAGGATCTTTTTTTTCTCAAATAAAAAAATCTTGTGATATAAATGAATTAAAATAATGTTTAAAATTAATTGTTATATGATTATTTTTACTCAAATTTAATCTCTTCATCAATTTTTCCTTGTTCTTTTCATAAATTAAATAATTCTTTTCATTCGTTTTCATTATGACATTTTAAATAATTAACCAAATCATTATCAGATCTATCTAAACGATATTGAGGTGAAATACCTAATTGCGTATATTTTAATCAAAATTCTTTAATAACTTTAATATCATCTTTTGCTTGTTCATGATTAACTTTAAATAAAAAACCTTGTGTTTGAGTTTTAAAATCAACTAAGTGAGTATTTTCATAATCATTTTCATTTAAAAAGGTTCCAACAATCATATAATGATTATACCCAAGTAAATGAGCATATAATTGTGCTTGTTTTTTATAGTCCTCAGGAATGTTGTTATTTTCATTTTCTCATTCTTTTCTTTTTTTTGCTCCAACAGCCTTAAGTTCTAAAACAATTTTTTTATTTTTAATTAGACCATCAGGCACACCACCTATAATATTTTGTTCTTTAAAATAATCATAATCAACTTTACTTGCTTCTATATGTTCAATTGTTTCATTTTCTCAAATAGATTTTAAATATTCTATTACTTTAGGTTCTAATTCTATTCCTGCTTTAATATATTTTAATTGTAAAGCAGGCATTTTTAATCTTGCAATAAAACAAAAAGCACTAAAATGGCTTTTAAAATTGTCAGTTAAAAAAATATCGCCTATTGAGGATCCACCAAATTTTTTAAAACATTCGAATTTATTAGTTGAATTTAATAATTTTAAATGATAATCTTTTGATAATCTTACTACTTGATTTTCTTCATCTAAAATATATTCTTTTCCATTGTATGCACGTTTTTTTAAATTCATTTTTACTCCTATTATTTATTATTGTTTTTATAGAATTATTTTTGAAAAAATGAACAATTTAATTAATATAAAAGCATTTTAACCTATGGCAATATCTTCGGTTATATATTCATATTTGTATGAATAATTACGTTTTCTGCCTCAAACTAATAAAGTAGATGAAACACCAAATTGCCCTATAAACATTATTAAAGTAAGAATAATTTTACTAAAAATATTTAATTTTTCACTAATGCCTACTGTTAAACCACTAGTTCCAAATGCCGAAGTGGCTTCAAATATATAATTTAAAAAGTCATAATCAGCTCGACCAAAATAATTGGATGAAGAAGTAGACAAAATTATAGAAGCAAATAAAACTAACATTATACTAGTTAAAAATACAGTAAATGAATTACGAACAGTTTTATTTCCAATTTTTCTTTTAAAAGCTCTAACAGATGGTCTACCAGTTAATCTAGAAATTAAAGCAATGGAAATAATAGCAAAAGTAGTAGTTCTTATACCACCACCTGTGGAAGAAGGGCCAGCTCCTATAAACATTAAAATAATGAGAATTAAAATACTGTTAGGAGAAAATTGATTTATTGGTATAGTAGCAAAACCGGCGCTTCTTGTTGATAAACTAGTGAAAAATAAGGCTCAAATTTTTAAAGCTGTACTATTATAAAAATCATTTTGATTTTGTAAAATATGATTTTTACTTAATAATTCCATACATAAAATAATTAAAAAGGCAATAATTGTAATTAATAAATAAGTGATAGTGCTAATTTTGGTTAATAATTGTCAATAATATTTGCGTTTAGGATGTTTGCTTTTAAATCTAAAAAAATTAAAAATGTCATGAATAATTGGATAACCTAAACCACCAATAAGAAATAAAATAACAAAGAAAATTTGTAACTCAATATTATGGTAAAAACTTAATAATGATTTTTCACCTATAATATCAAAACCTGCATTATTTAAAGCACTTAGAGCATGAAAAAAACCGTAACGAAAACTTAAAGCTCAATTATTATGAGGCAAAATAAATTCTCCTAATTCTTGATAAGTTTTACTTTGGGAAATATTTAAATTTAGATTATTTTGATATATTGTTTCAATTTCTCCTAAATTTCTTGCAGGAACTAAATAAAAATAAAAAGATAAACCAATTGAACTAACAAGAAAAATAATTATTAAAAAAGTAACAGCATCAACAATAACTTGTTTGGAACTTTGTCCTTTTGCATCAGTTCTTTCTGCTGAAGCTAAATTAATTTCACTTAAAGAAAATCTTAATTTACCAAAAAATAAAAAATTAAATATATAAATTTTTAATACAAATACACCTATTCCACCCAGAAAAATCAAAATAGCAATAATACTTTGGCCAAAAATATTTCAAGTTTTAAAAGTGCTAAGTGTTACTAAACCAGTATCACTAAAAGCACTTGAAGCTGTAAATAAAGCATCTTCAAATTTAATACTATTTCATTGACTATTAATTTCTTGATGAGTTAATGGGCTAAAAAGTAGTAAAGAACTTAATAAAACTATTAATAAGTAAGTAAAAAAAATTATTCTTATTTTTTTAGTTTTTTTAAAGTGAAAGTTAAGATTACTAAAAAAACGATATAAAGAATTATGACGATATCATCTTATTAATTTTCAATTTCTCATAATTAAAATAATATATTATTTATAATATATTAAGAATTTATTTTATTTTTTATTTAAAATAAAATTAAAGGAGTAAAAAATGGCAAAAAATAAAAGTGAAAATATTTGTGTTATAGGCGCAGGACGTTTTGGTAGTGCAGTTATAGCACAATTAAATAAAATGAATTGTTCTTTAATGCTTATTGATAAAAGCGAAGAACATTTAAAAACTTTTAGTGATTCTATTGAAAACATAGCAATAGCAGATGCAGCTGATATTAAAGCTTTAAGAGCATTAAATATAAAAGATATTGATACTGTTGTTGTGGCTGTTTCAGATAATATTGAAATTGTTGCTTCATTATTAGAATTAAAAGTTAAAAATATAATTGCAAGAGCAACTTCTAAAAGACATGCGTTAGTTTTAAAACAAATTGGAGTTAATATTATTATTCAACCTGAATATGAAGCAGGTATTAGAACGGCATTATTAGCAGCTAATACAAACTTTATTAAATACTCTAAAGATTTACAAGAAATAGGTAATGGTTTTGTTATGGGAACTACTTATGTTATTAATGAAAAAGTATTAAATAAGGAAATCAAAGACATTAAATTAAATGAACTTGGAGTTTCTATAGTTCTAATTAAAAGAGGACCACAATTTATTTTGCCAAATGGTTTTACAAAAATACATGTTGATGATTTATTAACAATTATTGGTAAAGTTGATGATGTTAACCAAGCAATAAGAATTTTTAACAAAAAATAATTTTTAAAAGACAACTTTAAAGTTGTTTTTATTTTAATTTTGTAAAAAAATAATTTTTTTCATATTCGCCAAAATATATCACTAAATTTATATTTTTTTCTTGTTTTTTAATTTCATTAAATGTAAAATAATGGTGAATGGTGGAGGAAAGTGGTGATGAATAATATTTATGGTCAATTCAATCGAAATTTAGATGATCGTAATCGTGTCATTCTACCTGTAAAAATTAGAGATCTTTTAGGTACTAAATTTTACATTACAATAGGAATGAACGGAGTTATTGAACTTAGAAGCGAAAAAGAATTTCAAAAATTAACAGAATCGTTAACTTATGAAAGTAATTTTGATCCTCTAGTAAGAAAATTAAAAAGATTTTGATTAGGAAATAGTCAAGAAATTGAATTGGATTCACAAAATCGTTTTATTATTCCTAAAACTTATTTAGATAAAGCCGCCATTCAAAAAGAAGTCTTATTATTAGGCGTTGGGGATATAGTAGAAATATGAAATCCTCAAGTGTATCAACAATATTTAGATTCAATTAGTGAAGAAGAATTATTAGAAGCCGCCAATGCTTTTGCCTCTCGTCAAAATGCTTTCAAATAAACATCAAAGTGTTTTACTAGAAGAAACAATTGAAGCATTAAATTTAAAACCTAATGGTATATATGTTGATTTAACATTGGGTATGGGCGGGCATGCTAGTTTAATTTTGCAAAATATTCCAGAAGGAAAATTATTTGCTTTTGATAAAGATTATTTTGCGATACAAGAAAGTCGTAAAAAATTGGAATTAATAAATAATAATTTTTACTTAATTCATTCTGATTTTAAAAATATAAAAAATGAATTAAATAAACTTGGTATCAAACAAGTTGATGGTATTATTGCAGATTTGGGAATTTCTTCACCACAAATTGATAATGCAGATCGAGGTTTTTCATATAACAAAAATGCAAAATTGGATATGAGAATGAATCAAGATCAATTTTTAGATGCAAATTATATTGTTAATCATTATGATGTTGAAAAATTAAGTCAAATTTTCTATTATAACGCTGAGGTAAAATTTGCTAAACAAGTTGCGAAAGCCATAGTAGAAAATAGACCTATAAATACTACATTAGAATTAGCAAATGTCATCAGAAAATCTTTACCTGCTAAAATAGTTAGTTTAAAAAATCCTAACAAAGCTATTTTTCAGGCTTTAAGAATTGAAGTAAATGATGAGTTAAATGCTCTCAAAAATATGTTAGTTGATGCATTAGACTTATTAAAGCCGCAAGCCAATTTATGTGTTATTTCATTTCACTCTATAGAAGATAAAATTGTTAAAAATTTTTTTGGTAAATTAACTAAAAATCAATTACCAGTAAAAATGCCTGTTAAAGAAGAAAAAAAATACAGTGTTAAAACTATTAAAGTATCTGAAAAAGAAATTAAAATTAATCATCGTGCAAGAAGTGCTAAATTAAGAGTACTTACTAAAATATTTTAAAAAGGAGTAAAAAATGAGAAATGTTTATTTCAACTATCTTATAAGTAAAAATAAAGTAATATTAAATGTTATTGAAGTAAAAGATCAAAAAAATGTTTTACTTTATGAAAAAAACATTTCTCTTACTTCTGATTTAAAAGCACTTGATTTATTAATGATTAAACATAAAGAATTAGAAAAACAACTATTAACAAATAAAAAGAAATTAATAATTAAAAGTAATTTGATTTTTGATGAAAGTTTACATAATTATTATGAATTAGAAAGTTATCAAGCAGAAATTTTAGTTAAGAGTAACTTAATAACTAAAGAAATTAATAATGAATTAGAAAAACAAATAAAAACAAAATTAAATACAGAAAAAATTATTTTAAATCAAGTTATAAGTTGTTATAAAACAATTGATTTAGTTGATCAATTAAAAATATATAGAAATTTACCTTTAAATAAAATTGCAAAGAGTATTACATTAATAAAAAATTATTTATTAATTACAAAAAATAATATTTTAGATAAAATAATAAAAAAATTTAATCAAGTTAAAATATTTTTTAATAACATTTGTACAAAAATGTTTGCTCAAGTGCAAGTTGATAATAATTCTTATTTAAATAAAATTTATTTAGAATTGAATAATTATTCATGAACTTTAGCAAAAGAATTTAATAAAAATATTATTTGCAATAGTTATAAAGAAATAAATTATTCTGCAATTTTTAACGAAATATTTTCAAGAATGAATTTATCTACCAAACAATTTAAACTACTTGTTAATTCTTTTTTGAAAAATGATCAAAATTTAATAATTAAAAATTTAAACTTAAGTTCGCAACAAAAACTTTTTTATCAATTATTTATTAATAAAATTGAAAAATATTTTCAAGAATTACTACAAGAATTATACTCATATATAAAAGATGGATATAAGATAGTGTTTTTAGAAAATAGTGCATGCACTTTTTCAACATTATTTAAAAATTCCAAATTTCCTTTTGAACAATTTAAAAATACTTCAAATATTTCTAATTTATCTACTTGCATGCAAGGGATTATTAAATATAGTGACAGTATTATAAATTATTCTCCTCAAGAAAAAACAATTTCTAATATTTCGCTAAATTTTAAATCAAATTTTTTCAACAAATTATTTTTTAAATTTATTTATTTAAATAAAGGATAATTATGCAATCAAATAATAAAAAAGTCAAAATAAAATTAATCGGAGTTGGAGGGGCTGGAAATAATGCGGTCAATCAACTTATTAACGATAATATTGATCAAATAGAATATTGAATTGCTAACACTGACGAAAGTGATTTAAATAATAGCAACTGTGCAAATAAACTAATTTTAACAGGTGCTACAAACGGTTGAGGTGCTGGAGGAGATCAACAAATAGGAGAAGATGCAGCTAATTCTTGTAAAAAAGATATAGAATCAATTTTAGAAGGCGCAGATTTAGCAATAATTGTTGCTGGATTAGGTGGAGGCACAGGAACAGGTGCCGCACCCGTGATAGCTTCAATAGCTAAAGAAATGAAAATTTTGACTTTGACAATAGTTTTCATGCCTTTTAAAATGGAAGGATTAAGAAAATTAAGAGTTGCTGAAAGTGGTCTTGCTAAAGTTAAACAATATAGTGATTCTTATATTATTATTAACAATTCTAAATTAGAAGAAAATTATGGTGATTTACCTTCTGATCAAGCTTTAAAAATAGCTAATCAAAGTGTAAAAGATGCAATTGATATAATTGTTGATATAGCTTATAATAATTTTGTTATAAATGTTGATTTTAATGATTTGCGCACTATTTTAACAAACGGTGGTTTAACCTATGTAGGTATAGGAAAAGCAAGTAATGTAGATAATGTATGAGAAAAAGCTAGTTTAAATGTTTTTAATAATATTTTGTATGAGAAATCATTTAATAATGCTAAAAAAATTATTTCTTTAACTAAAACACAAAATGCTACTTTAATGCAAATAAATAAAGCACAAGAACAAATTTCAAAATATTTAAATACTGATACTAATTCAAATGATACTGTTAATGTTATTCAAGGAATGCAATATTTAAAAACATCAAATCCTAAAGATAATATTTTCGAAGTTAATTTAATAGCAACGGGATTAAATTTAATAGAAGAAACAAAAGAAAATAATTCTGAAAAAGAATTGTTAATAAAAACAATGGAAAAAAAACTGGAAGATGATTTAATCATTACAAATAATCAAAATGCCTTATTTGAAGATGATATAGATAATGAAGTACAAGAAAATTTAAACACTAATCATGAAATAAATAACAATAATATAGATGATAATAAACTGCAAAGTAAATTCCCATTTTCCTTTGGCTTTAAATTTAAAAAATAAAAGAGAGAACCCTCTTTTATTTTTTAAATTCATTTATAATTTAAATACTAATTTAAATTAAAGAAAGGATATTATATACATGCATCGTTTTTTTGTAAATCAAAAAGCTGATGATAATCATTTTATTTTAGATGAGAAAAATCTTAAACATTTAAAAGTAGCTCGTTTAGTAAATGAAGATTTTTTATGCGTTTATCAAAAAGAATTTTATTTATGTTGTTTAAAAAATAATTTAGCTTCAATAAAAAATAAATTAGATATTAATAATGAATTTAAAAATGAGATTATTTTAGCCGCACCTATTATTAAAATGGAACGTTTTGAATGATTATTACAAAAAGCTACTGAATTAGGTGTAAAAAAAATTATTCCAATGATTACAAAATACACAAATGGTAATTTAGTTAAATATGATTTATTTAAAAAACGTTTAAGACATTTAGAAATTTTAAAAAACGCAGCTGAACAATCATTTCGCAATGTTATTCCTGAATTATTAGAACCAACTAAAATTGAAAATATATTAAAACGATTTCAAAATAAAAAAATTTTTATAGCACATGAAAAAACTAATAGAGAAACTATTCAAACTTTAAGTGATAATTGTTTAATCCTTGTGGGACCAGAAGGTGGATTTGCTCAAGAAGAAATAGAATTAGCACAACAATACAATGCTCAAATAGTTTCTTTAGGTAAAAGAATTTTAAGAGCTGAAACAGCATGTATATATCTTTTAAGTAATATAAAGGAGAATAATGAATAAAAAATTATTAAAAGATAACTTTTTTCAAGGTATAAATGAAAAATGATTAAAAGAAACTAAAATTCCTAGTGATAGACCAGCCACAGGTGCTTTTTATGAAATTGATAAAAAAAATGAAATTAAAATGTTTAAATTAGTTAAAAATTTAGTGAATGATTATAAAGATAAAAAATTAAAAGATACTATTTTATCTAATTTTGTTAGATTATATAATCAAGCTTTAGATTATGAACAAAGAGATAAATTAGCTTTTAAACCAGTTAAAAAATATTTAAAAGAAATTGAAAATCTAAAAAATTTAAATGATTATAAAGATAAATACGTGGAATTATTTTTAAAAGGTTATACTAATTTATTTGAATTCTCTATTTATCAAGATTTTAAAGATTCTAAACAACAAATTTTGTATTTGGGTCAAGCAAATATTATTTTACCTGATGTTTCATATTATGATGACAACCATCCTAAAAAAACACTTTTACTTAATGCTTGATCTAAAATGATGCATAGTTTATTAATTAAAACAGGTTATTCAGTTGACAAAAGTAATAAAATGATACAAAATGCTTTAACTTTTGATGCTTTATTAGCTCAATATTTTCCAACTAATTTAGAACAAGCTGATTATTTAAAAATTTATAATCCTAAAGAAAAAGAATATTTAAATTCTATATCTCAAAATTTTAAATTTTATAATTTTGCTCAAACTTTAGTTACTAAAAAAGTTGATATGGTTTCTATTACTTATCCAAGATTTTTTGATAATGTAGATAAAGTATTGAATGAAAATAATTTTAAAGAATATAAAGATTGAATGATATTAAAAACTTTACATGCTTTTGCAAGATATTTAAGTAATGAAGCTAGATTAATTTCTGGAGAATATGCTAAAACTTTAAATGGTTTAAAAAAATTAACACCTAAAAATAAAGCAGCTTTAAATTTAGCAATTGATAAATTTTCAATGCCTTTAGGAGTTCATTTTGCTAAAAAATATTTAGGTGAAGAAGCTAAAAAAGATGTTGAAAATAAAGTTCAACAAATGATTAATATTTATGCCCAAAGATTGCAAAACAACAATTGATTATCACAACAAACAAAAGAAAAAGCCTTAATTAAATTAAATTCTCTAGGAGTACATATAGGTTATCCTAATGAAATACGACCTTATTATCAAGAATATCAAGTTTATTCATATAAACAAGGTTATAATCTATTAGATAACATAATCAACTTAGATCAAATTTTTATAAAATATCATTTTAATCAATATAAAGAACCAATAAACAAAAATTATTGAAGCATGCCGGCTAATATAGTGAATGCTTATTATAGTCCTACTATGAATCATATTGTTTTTCCTGCTGGAATTTTAAGTGCTCCTTTTTATTCTCCTAAACAATCTTCATCAGCTAATTTTGGAGGTATAGGAGCGGTTATAGCGCATGAGATAAGTCATGCATTTGATAATCATGGAGCTCAATTTGATGAAAATGGTAATAAAAATATGTGATGAACTGCTGAAGATTTTGCTAAGTTTGAAGAACTTGGTAAAAAAATGATTGAATTATTTGATCAAAAAGAAATTTGATGTGGAAAATGTGATGGACAATTAACTTTATCAGAAAACATAGCTGATGGAGGAGGTATTTCATGTGCTTTAGAAGCTTCAATGCAAAATAAAGATCACTCTTCTTTTGATTTCTTTGTTAATTGAGCCACAATTTGAAGAACTAAGGCAACTGAAAATTACGCACAAAATTTATTAAAAATAGATGTACATGCACCAGCTGAATTAAGAGCTAATTTACAATTGCAAAATTTAGACGAATTTTATAAAACTTTTGATATTCAACCAGAAGATAAAATGTACTTACCAGTTGAAAAAAGAGTTAAAATTTGATAAAAATAAAGGCAAATGCCTTTATTTTTAAATACTATTATTTAAATTTTGATTTCTTTTTTTAATATATATTAAATCAATATTTTTCTTATTACTTAAATTATTAGTTAATAATTCAATGATTTTCATTTGATCAAATATTGATAAATATGGTAAATCGTTATATTCGCTTTTAGCAAAATATTTAATATTTTCTACACTAATTCTATAAATAGTAGAAATATCAATATAATTTGCTAATTCAATAATTTTTAAATTACCATTTTCTAGAGTTCCCTCGTGAATATTAATAGGAATAATTTTTTCGTTTTCAATTATTTTTTGTGTTTCTTTTAAACAAGAAAGAAAATAGGCATATTTTTCTTCCATTGCTACAATAATAATTACATTTGATTTAAATTTATCTCCCAGTTTTTCTAAAAATTTGTCTTTCATATTAATTGGTTTTAAAACAGGTAAAACCAATGATGTTTTAGGTTCTAAATGTTGTGTATTCATATAATCAAATCTTAAAATAAATAATTTATTTTTTGTTTGTCTTTTATCCTTATATTTTTATTAATAAAAAAGCATATAAATGATTTATATGCTTTTTAATATAAATTAATTTGTATCGTTTTGATCTAAGACTAAATCAAAGTATATTGGACTATTTTTAGCTATAATATTATAGAAATAGCCGGCGTTATTCGCAAAAGGTCTGTCTCTTTTCGCATCTACATGAGCTTTTCATTCTTCAAAAGAATTTATATTTTTAATAATTTTATTATCTACTATATCAAAAAGTGGAAAACTATTAGTATTTTCATTTACAAGTGTTCCTTTGTAAAAGATTTTATCTGGTTGGTTACTATATTGTTTTTCGGTTCTGTTAGAAAGTGTTGTGTTAATATTTGTATCTAGTAAAGCTTTATAATTAGCATTTAATAATTCAGCAAAAAATACTTCATGATTTTTCGTTGTAGTTACATTAGTATTACCTAAGAAAATTAAATCATCATTAGTACCATCTTTTTCGTCAAATCATTTCATAACGTTTACTAAATTTTTGGCTTCATTTTCTGTTTCTTTTGTTGTTCCTCTAGATCTAATGAAATGTGATGCTACAACTGTAAAATCATTTTTAATATTACCTAAAGTTTCAAAGAATACTCCTACGGGAGCAACATTGTAATTACTATTTTTAGCTCCATCATTTTTTACAAAGTTTGTATTGTCATATGCTAAAACTTCTTGAGTTTCTTGATCTTCAAAATTTTTAATTTTTACTTTGCTTGCTTTATAAAGAAAAGCTGTTTTATTTGTATCTTCTTTTACTACATATTTTCAATTTGCTTGAGAATCTAATTCATTTAATTTTTTAATTAATTCTTCAACCCCAGTTATATTGTTATAGTTAGTTACTGCTTGAATATCAATTTTAAGATGATTAATTAAATCACTTATTGCTCTAGTTCTTGATTCTAAATCGTTTTGTCTTTGTGCATTTGTTCTAACTTGTAATTCATCAAGATATCATTGACCTATACGAATGATTTGTTTTGCTTCTTGAGGTTTTTCAGCAGGTGTTGTTTCAAGTGATGTAGTATCGCTTGGTGTTATTTCTTCAGATTTATTTTCTTTTGATTCTACAGAAGGTGCAGGCGTTATTGTTTCTGAATTTTCATTTTGTTTTTCATTGTCTTCTTTTTTAGTTTCTGCTGTTTCTTTTGACGTTTCTTCAGTTATAACAACAGGAGAATTTTCTTCTTTTGGTTGATCATTTGAATTATCAGTTTTCATAGTTTCTTTTGAAGTAATCTCTTCTAATGTTTTATCTTCGTTAATTGTTTTCTTAGATTTATCTGTATTTTTTTGATCAACTTCTTTTGTTGCTTGTTTGTTATTTTCTACCAAGTAATTAGTAATTTCTTTTGATATGCCTTGATATATATGAATTATTGTTGGATAAATATTTTCTTCAGGTGTTTCTGGAAAAGATTTTTTAGTTTCTTCAACTAATTTTTTATAATTTGCTTCACCGTTATTAATAATTTGTGCTTTTTGTTCAACTGTTAATAATTCTAAAAGTTTATCTAATTGATTTAAACTAGTTAATGAATGAGCAATATTATTATTAATTGCATCTAAAACATTTAAAGCTTTAATGGCATGTGTGTAATTTTCTATTGTTACATCTTTTTCTAAAATTTCAATTTGTTTTGCTTGTTGTGCTTTTAAATCTTCAAGATATTTAATTCCTAAAAAATCTTTGTTTATTGAATGTGTTGTAGCTAAAGTTTCTAAGTTTTCTTGAGTTACTCTATAAATTTCTTCAAACTCTGTTTTTAATTTGTTTAATTCTCCAGCAAAGGTTGAATTAAGTTTTTGTTCTTCTTCTGAAGATTTAGTTTCTTCGGTAGTTGGTGTTTTAATTAAAGTATTAATATATTCATTAGCAAGTGTTTGAATTGATGGATAAAATACTTCAGTTGAATTAAGATTTTTACCTTTATTAACTTCTGTTGTATAAATATTATCAATATTTGCTTTTAAATTAGTTAATTGTTTTTCACTACTAATGCTCAAAATATATTCTAATTGCGTAAGTGCTTTATATTCTGCTAATAATTGTTCATATAATTCTCTTAAAGAAGTATTAATAACTAAAGACGTTGCCAAAATATCTGCTTCATCAGACATTAATAATTTATTTAATTCGTCTATTTTAGTTAAAGCTTCTTGTTCTAAACTTTTAGGATATTGTGAACCTAATTTAACAACATCTATTTCATATTTAACAGATAAACTTAAAATAGTTTCATTAATTTTATTTATTTGTTCTTTTGCATGATTGCTAAATTTTTCATAAGCTTTTTTAAATGTATCAAAATCTTTTTTACGACGGTTTCTTTCTTGCGAATTTTGTCTTTCTAATTCCGTATTTTTAGATTTTAAAGTTTTATTTTCAAGTGAAAAATCATTTTGTTTATTTTCTAATTCAGATTTTTGTTTACTAAGAATTTCTATTTCTTTTAAAGCTTTTTCTAATTGAGAATTAATATCTTTTTCTTTATTGTTTTCTTCTTGCGTCTCACAAGCAACTGCTAAACTTATAGGAGCTAAAACAGATGCACTTGCACTTATAAAAAATAATTTATTTTTCTTTAATTTCATAAACACCTCTTTATTTACTTAAAATTGCAACTCAAATGGTTTTTCTTGCTGTTTTAATAATTCGATGCGAATAATTTATATTAATAGTTAATAAATCACCTTTTTTCATTTTAATTTTATGTTGATTTTTATCTTCTAAAATAGCCCAACCTTTAATTAAAAAAACGTTTTCAATTTTTTTATCTTGCATTCAATCAAGTTGTATTTGATTTGAATATATTAATTCGATTTCTAAATGAGAATTTTCAAAAACACTTATTTTATTTTCTTGATTCTTTTGCAATTTTTTTCAATTGAATTTATAAATATTAGTAACTATTTTTCACATCTTTCATCCAATATATATATATATATATATTAGCGAAAATTAATTTTTGTTTTATCTAAATAACTTAAAAATATATATTTTTCCTGCAAAATTTTATTTTTTTGCAAAAAGATTTTTATATTTATAAAAAAGTAGATATATACTATCTACTTAAAATTCATCATTTTGATCTAAAATTAAATCAACATAAATAGGGTTGTGATCGCTTATTACGTTTCTAATATAATTAGCATCACTAGAATAAGGATTTTTTCTATATTGATCAATGAAGTTTTTTCATTGATTAAAATTATTATAGCCTGGATAAATTTGATCATCTAAAAATTGATATAAAGGATAAGTTTGTGCATTTTTAGTTTTTAAATTACTTTTAATAAATATTTTGTCATATGAATTACTATATCTATTAAATGTAGTACCTAAAGATGTATTAATTTTTTTATCTATTAAATTTTTATAACCATTATTTAATAAATTGTCAAATAATATATCATGATGTCTTTCATTTATATTAGTATCACCCATAAAAATTAAATCATCATTATTACCATCATGTTTATCAAAATAATTCATTACATTAATAGTATTTAAAGCTTCATCAGCTTCTTGAGCTCCTAAATTTCTAAGATTAGGAACACTATGTTCTCTAATTTCATTATTAGTAGATCTTCTTATACCTGGAGAATCAAAATGAGCCGCTACAAAAGTAAAATCGTTTTTTTCTTTTCCTAATGTTTCAACAAAAATACCATATGGAGGTCTAGTATATCCGCCATTTAAATTTTTATTGTAATGATGAATAAAATTTTGATTATCATATGCTAATCCTTCATTTATTTTTTGATTAATGAATGGTTTGAGTTTAAATTTATTTGCCTGATAAATAAAAGCAATAAATTCACTAGTTTGATTATTTACCTGTTTATTTCTATCTCTGCCATTTGGTCCTGTTTGACTAATAATGTATTTTCAATTTGCTTGTTTATTAATTTGATTCAATTGTCTAGTTAATTCTTTTACAGCTCGTTCATTATCAATTTCTGTTAAAGCCTGTAAATCTATATTTAAATAATTAATTAAGTGTGCTATAGATTTAATTTTTGTGTTAGTAACTAGTTTTTCATTAGTATCATTTAAATTGAGATTTAAAACATTTCAATGTGCTAAACGTACTTGTTTTAATGCTATTTCTTGTTTTTTTGCTAAAGATGAATTTTGCTCTGTTTTTTCTTGAATATTATTTTCTTCATTTACTTTTGATTCAGCTTTATTATTAGTTCTAGAAATTTCTTTTTCTAAATTTAAAAAATATTTAGTAATTGTTGTTTTATAAATATGATTTAAATCATTTATATTAATATTTGCATGTTGTTGTAAAAATTTCTCTATTTCTTTTTCAACATTTTTAAAAATTATTTTTTTAGTCTCTATATTAAATAATCTTAAAACTTCATTTATTTGGTTCAAACTCGTTAAAGTATTAATTAAATTGTTATTAATTGTTTGCAAAGAATTAAGATTTTGAGTTATTGACGAATAGTTATTGTTAATAAATTCTTTTTCAATACTAGAATTTATTGATTTATTTTGATTTTTTAAATATTCAATATAACTATTTGCAAAAAGATTTTTATCAACTTCATTATCTTTTACTAATTTATTTAATAAATTTTCTGTTTTATTCAAATTATTAGAAAAATTTTTATTTAAATTATTTAATGATATTTTTAAATTTTCACTTATTTTTATTTCTCTATTTTTACCGTAATTTCTTGGGTGATTTTGTGTAAATAAAAATTTTAAATATTCGCTTACTGTTTCTCTTATAAGAGAAACATTTTCTAAATCTGCAAAATTAATTTTTGTGTTATTAAAAATATTGTCTTCTTTTTCATTTAGTTTAATAATTAAATTTGAATTGATATTTTTTAAGGTTTTTTTTAATTGTTCTATAGCTTTTCAATCAATAAAAATTTGCTCATTAATTAATAATAATTTTCTTTCTGTACTTATAATATTTTCAAATAAATTTTCTTTATTTTCTATATTTGTTAAAGTATTTAAATAATGATTGTTTTGATTTTCTATTTCTTGTAAATAATTTGTTAATAATTGGTCTAAATTGATATTAAATTCATTTTTAAAATTAGTTAATTCATTTCTTATTTTTAATAACAAAGTTGTATTTTTGTTTTGAATTAATTTAATTTTATTAACAAAATTATTAATATTTTTATTTCTTCTGTCAGAATTATTTTTGCTTTTTTGTATTAATTCATTATTTTTAATTTTTAATTTTTGATTATCAGATGCAATGATTTCTTGTTTTGAAACAAGCAGTTGAGTTTCACTTTTAATTTTTTCTAATTCTTTAAGAGTTTTTGCTAATTTTTGATTTTTTTCTTCTTTATTATTTTCATTGATGTTTAAACAAGAAGTAGTAAAATAAATTAAAGATAATGGAATAAAAGAACTATATAATAATTTAATTTTATTTTTAATTTTCATAATTTTACTCCTTATAAAAGAAAAATATCTTACTATAATTAATTTTATAATTTAATCGTTTTAACTTAATATTTAAATATTTTTTAATTTTAAATATGAAAAATAATATTTTTTTCATTTTTTAATTTAAAATTTTATTTTAAATATTTAAGTAAATAATAATAAAAAACTCTCAAAATAAGAGTTTTTAATTAAATGTAAATTAATTATTTAAATTTTGAATAATTTCTTGCGCTAAACTTAGAGCAATATTACCAACTATTAAAGTTATTTTATTTTCATTGAACATAATACCGCTAACATATTTTAAATTTTTAATTTTTTCTAATTCAATTAAATTGCGATCTTTAAAATGAATTGTTACTTTAGAAGTTGTAGCATTAACATTATCTAAATTATTTTTTTGCCCTAAAAACAAAATTAATTCTTCTAAATTAATATTTTTTGGTAATTTAATTATGCCATTATTATGATTATTAATATGTTTTTGTTGTTTTTTTCAATATATTCAACAAAAACCTAATGTTATTACTGTGAGAAAAGTTATATACATTTTATCTTTAAATTTCATAAATTAATTATATAAAATGAACATAAAATTAAAATATAAAGTAAAATTTTTATTAATGTTTTAATTTTAAAAAAATTAAGGAAAATTATGAAAAAAAGATTAATTAGCGGTATAAAACCAACGGGTAATTTAACTTTAGGTAATTATATTGGAGCTATTAAAAATTTTGTTAAATTACAAGATGAATATGAAGCTTATTTTTTTGTAGCAGATTTACACGCATTAACAACAGGTAAAGTAGATCCACAAGAATTAAATCATGCCAGATATGAAATTGTTAATATGTATTTAGCTTGCGGTTTAGACCCTAAAAAAGCACATATTTTTTTTCAAAGTGATATTTATGAACACGCTCAAGCACAATGATTAATAACTTCTGAAGTGGCATTGGGAGATTTAAATCGTATGACTCAATTTAAAGATAAATCCCAAAAAATTTCTAAACAAAATAATGGTACAGAAACTATTCCTATTGGTTTATTAATGTATCCTATTTTAATGGCCGCTGATATTCTTATTTATAATGCTGATGTTGTACCAATAGGTGAAGATCAAAAACAACATTTGGAATTAACTAGAAATATAGCAATTAAATTAAATAAACATTATCAAACAAATTTAAAAATCCCTCAACCATTTATTCCTTCAGTAGGGGCAAGAATTAAATCATTAACCAATCCGCTTGTTAAAATGTCAAAAAGTGAAAATGATGCTAAATCTACTATTTATTTACATGATGATCCTCAAATAGCTTATAAAAAAATTCTTAAGGCAGTTACAGATTCTGAAAATAAAGTTTATATTTCTGAAAATAAACCTGGTATTTTAAATTTATTGCACATTTATAGTTCTTTAAAAAATTTAACACTAGAAGAAAGTGAAGCTTTATTTAAAGACTCAAATTATGCTCAATTTAAACAAGCAGTAGCACAAGCAGTTAAAGAAGAATTAATTAAAATTCAAACTAATTATCAACTTGTTAAACCTTTAATTAAAAAAGTTATTGAAGAAGGTAAATTAGCCGCTAAAAATATTTGCCAACCAATAGTTAAAGAAATTCAAGAAAAAATGGGATTTATTTAGGAGAAAATATGAAAATTAAAGCTGAAAAAAATTTAAATCATACTTGTAGTCATTTATTAGCCGCAGCCATTGAAAAACTATATCCTGATACAAAATTAGCTTTTGGTCCTGCTACTGATGAAGGTTTTTATTATGATTTTGAATTCAGTAAACCTTTAAGTGTAGAAGAATTAAGTAAAATTGAAAAAGTAATGAAAAAATTGGCTTCAAGAAATTTAGTTACAATTCCTTTTGAAGAATATCAATATTCTTTTGATAATAAACCTTATAAAAAAGAGCTTTATGAAGAATTAAAATCTCAAGGTAAAAATATAACATTTTATGCTTTACAAGATCCTTTAAATAAAGAAATTATTTTTAGTGATTTATGTGCTGGTGGTCATATTGAAAATACTAAAAATCTTAAACATTTCAAACTACTTTCTTTAGCCGGGGCTTATTGAAGAGGAAATAGTGATAATATTCAACTAACTAGAATTTATGGAACAGCATGAAAAACTAAAGAAGAATTAGATAATTATTTAGCTATTTTACAAGAAAGAAAAGAAAGAGACCATCGTAAAATAGGAAAAGCTTTAGATATTTTTGCTTTTGATTATTTAAGTGGTCAAGGATTTCCTATTTGATTAGAAAATGGAATGTATATTCATAATGAAATTAAAAATTTAATTTTAAAAATGGATCGTAAATACGGTTTTACAGAAGTATTAACTCCACATTTTGGGAATGAAGAATTATATAAAATAAGTGGACATTTAGCTCATTATAAAGATGATATGTTTAGTCCTTTAATAGTAGAAAAAGAACGTTTAATACCTCGTCCTATGACTTGTCCTCATCATATTCTTTGCTATAAAATGAATAAAAAATCTTACCGCGATTTGCCAATAAGATTGTCAGAACAAAGTCAATTATATCGTTATGAAAAATCTGGAGCTTTAACAGGATTAGAACGTGTAAGAGGAATGTTATTAACAGAAGGCCATTTATTTGTTAGAGAAGATCAAATCGAAGAAGAAATTAAAAAAATGTTTAAATTAATATCAGAAACTTTAAACATTTTTAAAATTGAAATTAGCTATATTTCTTTATCATTAAGAGATAAAAACGCTAAAGATAAGTATTTTGATGATGATAAAATGTGAAATAATGCTGAAATTATTCTTAAAAAAGCTTTAGATGATTTAAATGTTCAATATGAAATTATCGAAGGTGAAGCAGCATTTTATGGTCCTAAAATTGATATTCAAATTCATACAGCTTTAGGGCATGAAATCACTGTATCGACTATTCAATTAGATTTCTTATTACCAAAGAATTTTGACTTAACGTATGTTGATAGCAATAATCAATTAGTTAGACCTGTAATGATTCATCGTGGTTTAATTGGAACATATGAAAGATTTGTGGCTATTTTATTAGAGCAAACTAAAGGAGTTTTACCATTTTGACTTTCTCCAAGACAAATAAGTATTATTCCAGTTAATTTAGAGCAAAATTTAACTTATGCTCAAAATGTTTACGAAAAATTATTTGCTCATAACTTTAGAGTTAAATTAGATGATAGAGAAGAAAGATTAAATAAAAAAATTCGTGAAGCACAAATTAATAAAGTTAAATATCAAATTATTTTAGGAGCAAAAGAAATAGAAACTAATACTATTTCTTATCGTGAATATAATCAAGAAGAAACAATTAATACTACATTAGATAATTTTGTTCAAATGTTGCACAATAAAAAAGCAAATTATGAATAAATCAAAGTATTTAGCTTTATATAATTGATTATTTTTAACTTTTGTTTGCATAATTCCTCAAGCAATAATATATTTTTTAGGTTCTAATGATTTAGGGTCTTCAATATTTAAATCGTATATTTGATTATATATAATCTTTTTTAGTTTGCTTATTATAAGTTTTATTGTTCAAATTATATTAATAAAAATTAATTTTATAAGTATTAAAACTTTTACTATTAATATACCAATAAGTGCTGTTTTTACTTTAATGATTTCATTATCGCAAGTTAATTGAGAATTAATTTATAAATTACTTTTAGCTCTATTAATAAGTATTATTAGTGCTTTAATAAGTAATATTATTGTACATAAAATTATAAAAATTCAATTAATCAATAAAAAAGACAAACAATAATATATTTTATTTGTTTGTCTTTTTTTGTTTTTTAAATCTAGCATTATTTAACAAAAAGATTTTATATTTATTTTTAACAATTTTATCTACAAGTTTTTTATATTCATCTAAAGCACTAAAAGTAATTTCTTGTTCTTCTTGAATTTTTTTTCTTTCAATTATTTTAAATTTATTTCTTTTATTTAAAAATAATATTACTCATAATAAATAACTTAAAAAAACTAAAACAATATAAACAATAGTTAATTGTGCATAAATATCATTATTAATATTAAAAATAGCATCTTCATAATTAAAATTTATTTTTCTAAAAAATAACATTATTGACATAATTAATAATGGTAAAGTTAATCTAATTAAAAAAATTTTTACATCTTTAGTTATCATTGTTTTTATTTCTTTATCATAAAATATTTTTTCTTCATTAAATACCTTAATTAATTTCAAATATTGTTTGTAAGCAAAAAAAGTTAAAATGGTTAACATTATTCATGCACTTCAAAAAACAATAAATATTATAAGATCAGCAATATTACCTAACATATTTAGCATTTTTATCTCCTTTTTGATTAAATTTTTCTAATAATTCAATCGTTTTAGCAACGCCTGCATTTTGATAATCAAAAGTAATTAAATCTGCTTCTTTTTTAATAGAATCAATAGCATTTTGCATAACAGCTAATTTAATATTTTGTTCTTTTACACTAATATCATTACCTGAATCACCTATATGTCAAACATTTTCTAAATTAACATTTAATAATTTAGCTACAAATTCATCTCCTATTCCCTTAGTTGATAAAGCATTTGTAATTTCCAAAGACAGACCTTTTGATACTTTGTGTGTACGTAAGTTTGGGAACATTTGCATTATTTGCTCAGACAATTTATTAGTTTCTTCTATAGTATTTAAACCAAAGGCTAACAAACGATTAATTTCTTGATTAAGATTTGCTTTTTCATAAGGTAATTTTTTAAAATCTTTCGCCCAAGGGCGATCTAAAGTAATTTTATCTGGATTATTAGTGTATATAATAGGATCGCCATTTATAGTGTAATGTAAATTATTTATTTGCATAAAATTTTTAATTTTATGAGCAGTTTCATTATCTATTAAATTATTTCTTAAAATTTTATTTTTTTTAACATCTAATATTATTGCGCCGTTTTGACAAATAAGATATTTTGAGTTAATTCTTTTAGCTAAATCGACAACAAAAGAACTATTTGATCTACCGGTCGAAATAATAAAATTTTTAGTTTGATTAATTTTTTTTGCCATTTGTAAATTTGTTTGTGAAACAGGATAATTAGTATCATCGTATTGATCTAAAAATGTTCCATCTAAATCAACAAAATAAGCTTGAATATTTGATTTCATAATTTTAATTATAAACTTATTAATGAAAATAATTTTAAAAAGCTAGGAAATAACATTTCCTAGCTTAGATTATTGATTATTCTAAAAGTTATAAAAATATGTTTTAATTTAAAATTTGTACCAAATAAAAAATTTTTTATATAAAGTTTAACGATTGCACATTAAATTAAATGTGCATTTTTATTTTAACATATTTTAAAAACATAATTTAAGTTAATTATATAAATAATTAAATTAATAAAATAATAATAAATAAAAGTTATATAATCATATAGGTTTTTACTAAAGGAGAATATAATGTCTGCTATTAAACAAATAATTGCAAGAGAAATTTTAGATTCAAGAGGTAATCCAACAGTTCAAGTTGAATTATGAACTGAAAATGGTGGTTATGGTATTGCTAATGTACCTTCTGGAGCTTCAACTGGTTCTAAAGAAGCTTTAGAATTAAGAGATAAAGGAACTAAATACGAAAATAATTGATTTGCTGGCAAAGGTGTTATGACAGCTGTAGATAATATTAATTTACATTTAGCACCACAATTAATTGGTTTTGAATCTCTTAATCAAAGAGAATTAGATCAATTATTAATTAAATTAGATGGTACAGCAAATAAAGATAAATATGGCGCAAATGCTTTATTAGGTATTTCTTTAGCAAATGCACATGCTTCAGCAAATGAATTAGGATTACCGCTTTATAGATATTTAGGTGGAACTAATGCTTCAGTTTTACCATTGCCTATGTTAAATGTTTTAAATGGTGGAGCACATGCTTCAAATACAGTTGATTTTCAAGAATTTATGATTATGCCAGTAGGGGCAAAATCATTTAGAGAAGCTCTACAAATGGCTAATCATGTCTTTCATAATTTAGCTAAAATCTTAAAAGTTAATGGTCATGGTACTCAAGTTGGTGATGAAGGCGGATTTGCACCAAACGCTAAAAGTCATGAAGAAGTTTTAGATTATTTAGTTCAAGCTATAGAAAAAGCTGGTTTTATTCCTGCAACAAACGGAGAAAAAGCTATTGCTATAGCAATAGATGCTGCTTCAAGTGAAATTTATGATGAAAATACTAAATTATATTCATTTAAAAAACTTAAAGAAGCTATTAAAGAGCAAAGAAGTGGTTTTGAACATCTAAACAATATTAAATTAGACTTTACAAGCGAAGAATTATTGAATTATTACAAAGATTTAATTAACAAATATCCAATAATTTCAATTGAAGATGGATTTGCAGAAAATGATTGAAAAGGATTTGAAAATTTCACTTTAGAATTTGGTCATAAAGTACAAATTGTTGGTGATGATTTAACTGTTACTAATCCTAAATTATTAGCAAAAGCAATTGAACAAAAAGCAATGAATTCAATTCTAATAAAATTAAATCAAATAGGAACATTGACTGAAACTATGGATGCTATTCAATTGGCACAAAATAATAATTTAACAGCTGTTGTTTCACATCGTTCAGGTGAAACTGAAGATTCTACTATAGCTGATTTAGCTGTTGCTTTAAATACTGCACAAATTAAAACTGGTTCTCTTTCAAGAAGTGATAGAATTGCTAAGTATAATAGATTATTACAAATTGAAGAAGAATTAGGTAATAGCGCTATTTTTAAAGGCGTTAAATCATTTTATAATTTAAAAAAATAACTAGATAAATATCTGGTTATTTTTTTATCTTATTTTCCCGTGTTTCCCACTTAAGTCCTATTTGGGCTTTTTTATTAATTTATTTATATATTTATTATTAAATATATAAATATTTTATAGTCTATTAGTCTATTTTATGATATAATTAAAATATGAAAAATAAAAATATATTAGATCGTAAATGAATTGTTGGTAAATCTAAAAGACCTAATGGAACTTATTTACAAATTGGTTATCATAATCATGGTACAAATTCTTATGGAGCCAGATTTAGCATTGGATTTCTTGAAAAATATCAAGAGTATAATGAAAATGCATTGGAAATAATAAAAGATATAGTAAGTAAATTTTCTATAACAGCTACAAAAGAAGAAATTATTGATGAAATTAATAAAAAATTAAAAAACTCTTCTCAAGTAAAAAATGAATTTATTGAAAAATATAAAGGCTATGAAATAATAGAGAAATTGATTGATTATTTTGATATTTTCAATGATTGCAAAGTCACAAAATCTGTAAGTCTTACAACAACAGTAAAACAAATGATTTTCCAAAGAATTAAAGATCCTAAAAGTATTTTGGGAACATACAATGAAATGAAAGAGCATAATTTAAAAACTTTCAGTAAAAACTCTTTTTATCGTGCTTTAGAATATATATCTGATAATAGAAACGAAATATTAAAAAATATTAATGCTAAATTAATGAATGATTTTAAAAGAAATGTTGAAGTTATTTGATTTGATTCAACGACTACATATTTTGAAACTTTTGCTAGAAATGGTATGAAAATGCCTGGTTATTCTAAAGATGGTAAATTCAAAGAAGATCAAATAGTTATAGGTATGGCAACTGATATTAACGGTATTCCGCTTTATTATAAAGTATTTCCGGGCAATACAACTGATTCATCTTCTTTTATACCTTTTATAGTGAAATTAGCCAAAATTTATAATATTAAAAAAGTTACAATTGTAGCTGATAGAGGCATGTGAACTAATGCAAATATTCGCTTTCTAGAAGATAAAAATTTTTATTACATTATTTCCTATCGTTTAAAATCAGCTACAAAGGAATTTAAAAACTTTGTCTTAAATCAAGATAATTATCAAACAAATAGTGAAGGCTTACGTTATAAAACGCGTGAAGTTGATTCACTCTTTAAAAAAACTAGATTTAACGGACATACTAGAAAACAAATTATCACTTATAGTGATAAAAGAGCCAAAAAAGATTTTGAAGATCGTAAAATTCTCATTGATAATTTCTATAAAAAAGCTACAAATGGTGTAGTTAATTACACAGATTTAGTTAGTTCAAAAAAATGTAGATTTTATAAAGCAAGCAATAAAAATGGTTACTACTTATTAGACCATGAAAAAATAGAAAAAGACCAACAATTTGACGGTTATTACGTTTACGAAACTAATAGATTAGATTTAAGTGAAAAAGATGTGATTAATCTTTATACAAGACAATGACAAATAGAAGAAAATTTTAGAACATTAAAAGGTACACTTGAATTAAGACCGATTTATTTACAAACTTGAAAACATATTGAAGGTTATATTTGTTTATGTTTTTTAGCTTTAGTACTTTTGAAATTTTTAGTTTACCAAATAAATTATTCAACAGGTTTAGAAGATAAAAATAAATTTACAATAAATAAAATTGTTAAAATAATTCAGAATGTTAAAGTTTTAGAACATTATTCAGAAGAAACTTTAATAAAAAGCATTAAAATAAAAATGCAAGTATAGATGAACATTGATCTAATTATGAAATCATTAAAAAAATGTTAAATATTTAAAAATTACGAAAAACAAATACCGTTAACGTAAACGATATTTGTTTTTTAGTCTACTAAGTGGGAAACGCAGGTACTATAGCTGATTTAGCTGTTGCTTTAAATACTGCACAAATTAAAACTGGTTCTCTTTCAAGAAGTGATAGAATTGCTAAGTATAATAGATTATTACAAATTGAAGAAGAATTAGGTAATAGCGCTATTTTTAAAGGCGTTAAATCATTTTATAATTTAAAAAAATAACTAGATAAATATCTGGTTATTTTTTTATCTTATTTTTTTATTATTGTATAATATTAACGAATGCCGCCTTAGCTCAGTTGGTAGAGCAACTGACTTGTAATCAGTAGGTCGTAGGTTCGAGTCCTATAGGCGGCACCATATGCTTACTTGGTGTTTAAAAAGGTTCGATTCCTTTTAAAGCATTATATGCGCGAGTGGTGAAATTGGCAGACACGCTAGATTTAGGCTCTAGTGCTTCGGCGTGAGGGTTCAAGTCCCTCCTTGCGCACCATTTGTGTAAACTCTATAACTTGCTATAGCAAGTTTTTTTATTTTTTAAAATCATTTTTTATCTTTTGTTCTTTTTTTCTCTTTATTTTTTTATTTTATTAATAATGTTTTAGGAGGAAAAATGATTTTATATCGAATAGGTGAAATTATTTATAAAAATCAAAATAATTTAATTTTTGAAAGTTATGGTACAGGATATTCAGTAATTGTCCCAGATGAAAAAAGATTTGAAATAAAATCAAAACTAAAATTATTTATTTGTGAAATCAATACAGAATATCATAAACAAACTTATGCATTTAAAGATTTTAAGGAAAGATTATTATTTTTGGATCTTATAAATATAAATGGAATTGGTCCAAGAGCTGCTTTTAATCTTTTAAATATTGGATGAGAAAAATGTGCAAATCTAATTTTAGCTTCTAAACAAGAAGAATTATTAAAAATACCTTATATAAATATTAAAATGATAAAAAATATATTTAATGAACTACAAGGTAAATGAATGAAATTATTAAATATAAATAATGAAGAAATAAAAAATAAAATTAAAGTAAATGATAATTTAGAAGAAGTAAAAAATACTTTAAAAATGTTAGGTTTTAAAACTAAACAAATTGATAATGCTATTACAGAATTAAAAACTGATACAGATATTGAATTAATGATTGAGGAAGCTATTAATATTATTTCTAAATCTTATGACAAACAATCAAACAATATATCGACCAACTAATTTTGATAATTTTATCGGTCAAAATAAATTAGTTTTTTTATTAAAAACAATGATTCACGCTTCTACTTATCGTAAAGAAATTTTAGATCATATTTTATTTTATGGACCTCCTGGAACAGGAAAAACCACATTAGCTACAATAATAGCGAATGAATTAAATACTAAAATTCATTATTTACAAGGTTCAATGCTTGAAAAGAAAGCAGATATTTTATCTGTTTTTAGTTCTTTGAATGAAAAAGATATTGTTTTTATAGATGAAATTCACAGTATAAATAAAAATGTTGAAGAATTAATTTACAGTGCCATGGAAGATTTTAATATAGATATTATAATAGGACCTGAAGGTAATACAAAGGTAATGAGAATGAAATTAAAACCTTTTACATTAATAGCAGCAACAACTAAACCAAATTTATTGAGTCAACCGCTTAAAGATCGTTTTGGTTTAAAAGCAAAACTTAATTTTTATAATGAAGAAGATCTGATAAATATTTTAAGAAATTTTAAATCTAATTTTGACATTAAAATTGATCAAAATTGTTTAAAATTAATTGCTTCATATTCAAGAAACACGCCGAGAGTAGCTTTGCATTTAATTAAAAGAGTTTGAGATTTAGCTATTAATTTAAAAGAAGAAAGAATAAGTAAAGAAATAGCTAATAATGCTTTTAAATTATTAGATTTATATCCTTATGGTTTAAATAAAGATCATATAGATTATTTATTTTTATTAAAAAATACTTTTGATACTCAATATGTTTCGATTGATACTATTGCTTCGATGTTAAATTTTCAAAAAGAAAACTTAATTTACGAAATTGAACCTTTATTAATACAAAATAAATTAATCAAAAAAACTCCTAGAGGAAGAACGTTAACATCAAAAGGAATAGATTATTTATTAAATATTAAATTTAATAATTAAAAACTTTATAATTAATGTATCAGGGGTGCTATAAATTTTTATGGCTGAGATTATACCTATAAGCAGATCAAGGTAATGCTTGCGTGGCTTAGATTTTTTTATTTTCCCCTGTGAAAGGAAAAAATGAAAAAAAATAAATTATTAAATATTTTGGGATGAAGTTTAAGTTTTATCCCTTTTTTTGCAGTAAGTTGTATTAATTTTAATCAACCAAAAAATGTTCTTAACAAAAATTTAGATAATTGAGATAATGAAATAACAATTGTTGTTCCACAAATTAATAATGGTTTTTTGTCAACTGATTTAGAAACAAATTTTTTAAATAAAATTACCGATAAGTTTAATTATTTAAAAAATCAAAATTCACTAGTTAAAGATTTACCAGATGTTAGATTTAAAATAGAATTAAATGAAGAAAAAGAAGCTATTTTTCAAGATTTAATATCAAATAAAAATACTGTTGATTTAGGTTTTTTGTCATACACTCGATTTGTTGATTCTTTAGATACTAATTCAAATATTAATTACGATTTTCAAATAGTTGGTCAAACTTTAGCTAACAAATTTATTTGATCTAATTTAAATGAGTTATCTTCTTATAAAGATGGATCAATGACAGATAATTTAAGAATTTTAGCGGAACAACAAAATATCGAACAATTTAAAAATTATGGTGAATTTCCTTCTTGAGTATCAAAAGACAAAGAATTAAATTTTAATGGTTCGGTTTATAGTATTTTTTATGATTATAATCAATTTACTTCTGTACATAGAAGTTCAATTCTTATAGCAGGTAATTTGCAACAAAGAAATAAAATAATTGAAGCTTGAGATAATAAAGATTGAGATAAATTTAAATCATTTGGTTTTGTAGTAAGAAGTTTCGATAGTGGAACAGGATTTAAATATCCAATAAAATTATTATCAAAACATTTTAATTTAAGTTTAGAAGAAATAGAAAAATTTTTTAAATCACCAAATAATAATTTAGTTCTTGTAGGTTCAAGACCTAGAGACCAATTAGGTAAAACTGATAGTAATAATTTTACTTATCATATAGCTTTTGATAATGAAGGTGTTTTTAATTGAACAAGAGCAAGAGAAGGTAGATATCAACCAACTGGCTATAATAAAGATCTTTCTGATGATTATAATAGTAAAAATAATGCGGTAGTTAGAAATTTAATATTTTCTAATCCAGCACCTTATGATGTTTTATTAGGCAGAAAAAATCTTAATAGCATTCAAAAAGAACTAATCATCGAAACATTAAGCAATTTATCTCAAGAAGATAATACATTTGGTATTTATACAGGGTATAATAAAATAGATAAAATAGACTTTGATCTTTTTAAAAAATATGTAGAAATGCAAAAAGAGGCTCAATAATTATGAAAAATATTGTTTCTTTTAATAATTTAACTATTGGTTTTAAAAATGAAAAAATATTAGAAAATCTTAACTATCAAATCTTTGAAGGAGAAATGATTGCTATTGTTGGTAAAAGTGGTGTAGGTAAAACTACATTATTTAATTCTTTAATAAAAACAAATAAATTATTAAAAGGACAAATATTTTTATTCGAAAAAAATATTTATTCTTTAAATAAAAAAGAATGAAAAAAAATAACACAAAAAATAGGTTATTTAACTCAAAAACCTATTCTAAACGAAAATGAAACCGTTTTTACAAACATAGTAAAAGCTAATAATGTTTTTAAAAATAGCTTTTTTGAATTTTTTAACATAACTTCCAATTCGAGAAAAATTCAAATTTTATCAATATTAGAAAGTTTAAATTTGCTTGATAAAGCTTTTTATAAAATAGCAGATTTATCAGGTGGACAAAAACAAAGAGTAGAAATTGCTAAAATATTATTAAATAAAAATAGTCTTATTTTAGCTGATGAACCGACATCTAGCTTAGATTATATTTCAGCTAGAGAAGTTATGAATTTATTAAAAAAAATTAATAAAGAATATAAAATTACTATCATTGTTAATTTACATGATTTATCATTAGTCAATAATTTTTATTTTGATAAAGTATTAATTTTGAATTCCAAAAATATCATACATAGTTTAAAAAAAGATCAAATAAACGAGGAATCAATCAAAAAATGTTTAATCAGTTAAAAAAATTTTTTTTAAATAAAATCTTTTTAAAATATAAAAATAAGAATAACCAAAACATTTATTTTTTCAAAATAAATGTAAAAAGATTATTTATTTTTTAATATTCATTTTAATAATTCTTTTAATTTTTAATTTAAATTGAAAATTAAACGCCAATACTGATTCTTATAATATTTTTTTTTCTAACTTAAAAAGAATGTTTTCTTTTTCTAATAAAAGTAATTTTATTTTTTCTAATTCAACAAGTAATTTATTTTTACTGTCATTGTCATTTTTATTAGAAACTATAATATATACTTTAGCTGGAACTTTTATTGGATTTTTATTAGCAATTACTACATCTTTTTTATCTAATAAATCATTTAATAATAGATATTTCAGTTTTATTTTTAAACAAATTTTAATTATTTTAAGAAGTATTCCAGAACTAACATTTATTTTATTATTTACTCAGTTATTTGATTCTCGCTTAGCTATGTTATTAATTTTTGTATGATTTACTTGATTATGATTGCATAAATATTATTTAGAAATTTTAAATAATATAAATTGAAAAAATTATTATTTTAAATTAGCATTAACAAATAATAAATTAAAAATATTTAAAAATGATATTTTACCTAGAGTAAGCAATAGATTTTTTGCATTGTTTTTATATTCTTTTGAATCTAATGCAAGATGATCATCAATTTTATCAATGCTAGGTTTAGGCGGAATAGGTTCTTTAATTTCTTTTGCAACAAAAACAACTTTTAGATTCAATCAATTAGCAATCCCTCTTGTAATATTAATTATTTTTATAATTTTTTTGGAGTTAATCAATTATTTATTTAATTTGTTTTTATACGAAATAAAAAGTAAAAAAAATAAATTTGAACAAACATTATTGAAAATAAAAAATACAGATTTTATTAACTGAAAATTAATAATAAAAAATTTAATTTTATTATTTTGTTTAATAATTACAATTTATGCAATTGCAACTATTAATTTTAGAGTTCTTAACACGCAATCTTTAAATGATTATCTTAAAGCATTTTTTAATCCTGATTGAAATGTTTTTAATATAAAATTGTTTGATATAAATACTAATCCTTTTTTACAATTGATTCAATCTTTTAGTTTTGCCTTTTTTATTAGTTTTATAGCATTAGGCATCACATTGTTATTTTTACCTTATTATTCAAAAATAATAACAAATCCTTTTCTAACTTTTATAAATAGATCAATTAATGCTTCTTTTAGAACAATACCAACAATAGTATTTTTCTTTATTTTGAATCCATTATTTTTATCTTCATTAACTTTATTAATTATCATATTAATAATAAAGTTGTCTTCAACATTTTTGAAAAAATGTTGGGAAATGATTGATAAATTTGATCCAAAGAAATATTTACTTTTAAAATCAAAAGGAATGAGTAAATTTAAAATATATTGGTTATATTTAATACCTTTTATTAAATATGAACTAATTTCTTTATTTTTATTATATTTTGAAATATCATTTAGAAATTCAATTACTTACAGTATTTTAACAGGAAATGATTTAGCTTTAGGATACAATATTAATTATTATTTTAATTCAAAAGATTTCGATTTGAATAAAGCTTTTGCATTTGTGTGAATTGCTACCTTTGCTATTTTATCAATTAATTATTTAAATAATTTTTTAATATGAAAATTAAAAACAAGAAAAAATATTAATTTTTCGAACAAAAAGAATATTTTTGTATTTATAAGTTAATTTTTTTCTTGTTTTTATAATTTTTAATAAATAAACTTTAATATAAAATATCAATATGAATAAATTTGAATTAGTCTCAAATTATGCGCCGTCTGGGGATCAACCAAAAGCGATATCTGAATTAGTTTCTAATATTAAAAACGGATCTAAATATCAAGTATTAAAAGGTGTAACAGGATCAGGAAAAACATTTACTATAGCAAACGTAATAAAAGAATTTGCTAGACCTGTTTTAGTTCTTTCTCATAATAAAACTTTAGCTTCGCAATTATATAGCGAATTAAAATCTTTTTTCCCTAATAACAAAGTTGAATATTTTGTTTCTTATTTTGATTATTATAGACCAGAATATTATCATGTTGCTAGTGATTCTTATAGCGAAAAGGTTTCACAAACTAATGCAGAATTAGATGCTATGAGATTATCTACAATTAATTCAATTATTACTAGAAATGATACTATTGTAGTTGCTTCAGTATCAGCTATTTATGGAGCTTTAAATCCAGAAGAATATTCAAATCATTTATGAAATATAAGTATTAATGAAAAAATAGAAAGAAATGAATTCTTAAGAAAATTAGTAATTTTGCAATATGAAAGAAATGAAGTAGATACTACTAGTTGAGGAACTTTTAATGTTAAAGGTGATTTTGTTTTTATAAATCCTCCAACTTCTGAAGGTTATATTATTAGAGTCGAATTTTTTGATGATGAAATAGTATCAATTACTCTTATTGATATTTTAAATAAAACTGTTTTAAAAAAAGTAAAAGAACATTTGATATTTCCTGCCAAAGCTTATACTTTATCAAGAGATATTATTGATGATTCTATTAAAAGAATATCTCATGAATTAAAAGAAAGAATTAAATATTTTGAAGAAAATAATAAATTATTAGAAGCACAAAGAATTAAAGAAAAAACAGAAAGAGATCTTGATTCTTTAGATCAATTTGGTATTTGTCCAGGAATAGAAAATTATGCCGTATATATGGATAAAAGATTGCCAGGAGAACGACCTTTTACTTTATTAGATTATTTTAAAGATAAGAATCCTTTATTAATTATTGATGAATCACATATGATGATGCCTCAGCTTAAAGCAATGTATAAAGGTGATAGATCTAGAAAAGAAACTCTAGTAGAATATGGATTTCGTTTACCAAGCGCATTGGATAATAGACCTTTAAGAATTGATGAATTTGAAAACTTTTTCGATTATTTTCAAACAATTTTTATCTCCGCCACACCTGATGAATATGAATTAGATAAAACTTTAGGAGTTATAACACCATTATATGTAAGACCAACTGGATTATTAGATCCTAAAATTGAAATAAGACCTACTTTAAATCAAGTTGAAGATATTTATGATGAGTTGCAAAAACAAAAAGCATTAAATGAAAGAACTCTAATTCTAACTACTACAAAAAGATTATCTGAAGAATTAACTCGTTATTTTTTGGAAAGAAAAGAAAAAATTGCCTATATTCATTCTGAATATAAAACATTCGAAAGAAATAATATATTAAGAAAATTAAGATTAGGTACTTATGATACTGTAATAGGTGTTAATCTTTTAAGAGAAGGTATTGATTTACCTGAAGTTAGTTTAATAATAGTTCTTGATGCAGATAAAGAAAGTTTTTTTAGATCCACAAACAGTTTAATTCAAATAGTTGGTAGAGCAGCTAGAAATGTAAACGGTAGAGTAATTTTTTATGCCGATAAAATTTCTAAGAGTATGCAAGAAACAATAGATGATAATAAATATAAAAGAGATTTACAAATAAAATATAATGAAGAACATAATATTATCCCTAAAACTATTATTAAAGCAATTCCAGAGCCTATACAAGGTCATGGTTTGGAAAATGCGGTTGAATTATTATTCAAAAATGAAAAAAATAAAGACAAAAATAATAAATATAGTAAAAAAGAAATAATAAAACAATTAGAAGAACAAATGAATCAAGCTGCAAAAAATTTAGATTATGAAAGAGCAATTGAATTAAGAGATTTAATTTTAGAATTAAAAATAAATGATTAATATAAATAAAATAGAAAGAAGAAATAACAAAAAATGTCAACTAAAGAACAAATTATTATTAAAGGTGCTAAAGAAAATAATTTAAAAAACATTTCATTAACTATACCAAAAAATAAATTAATAGTTTTTACAGGTCTTTCAGGTAGTGGCAAGAGTTCACTTGCTTTTAATACTATTTACGAAGAAGGTAGAAGAAGATATGTTGATAGTTTAGGAAGTTATGCAAGAATGTTTTTAGGCGGAACTAGTAAACCTGATGTAGAATCAATCGAAGGTTTAAGTCCTTCTATATCTATAGAACAAAAAACTACACATAATAATCCACGTTCAACAGTTGGTACAGTTACTGAAATTTATGATTATTTTAGATTATTATTTGCTAGAATAGGTATACCTTATTGTCCTAATCACAATATAGCAATCAGTAATCAAACTAATAAAGATATAATAAATTCTATTTTTGAATTACCTCTTGATACTAAAATAACTATTTTAGCTCCTTTAATAGATGGAGAAAAAGGAACTTTTGTTAATTTATTTGAAAAATTAAGAAAAGAAGGTTTTCATCGTTTAAAAATTGATAATCAAATTTATGAATTAGATGAAGAAATAAAATTAGAAAAAAATGTCAAACATACTATTGATATTGTCGTTAGAAGAACAGTAATTAAAGAAGAAAAATATAATGAAATTTCAGAAGCTATTAATAGTGCTTTAGAATATAGTGATGGTCTAGTAAAAATTGAAACTTTAGATAATAAAACTAAAATTTTTTCTAAAAAACACTCTTGTATTTACAAAGATTTTGAAATGAAGCCTATTGAAACTAGATTATTTTCTTTTAATTCTCCTTATGGAATGTGCGAAAGTTGTAAAGGTTTAGGTGTTGATTTAAAAGCTGATTTTGATGCTTTAGTACCAGAAAAATGAAAAACACTTAATCAAGGAGCAATTTTAACACTTAATAATGAAGGTGATGAAACTACAATTGAATGACAAGAATTTGTAGCTTTATGTAATTATTATGAAATAGATTTAAATACTCCAATTGAAGATTTAAATAAAAATGATTTAGATATTATTAAATATGGTTCTAAAGAAGAACTTGAATTTGAAGTTATTAATTCTAAAGGTGAAATTAAACGCAGAAAAAAAATTATTGAGGGTATTTTAACTAAAATAGAACGTCAATATTATGAAACGAGCAGTGATAAAATACGTGATTGATTAAAAAAATTCATGGGTACTTTTACATGTACAGTATGTAAGGGTACTAGATTAAATAAATATGCATTAGCTGTAAAAATAAATGATTTAAATATTTATGATTTTGCCAAAATGAGTGTTAATGATGCTTTAATAAATTTAGCTAATTTATCTTTAACAAAAGAAGAAGAACAAATTTGTTCATTAATAATGAATGAGTTATACAATCGTTTATCCTTTTTAAACAATGTTGGTTTAAATTATTTAACTTTAAATCGTAATGCTGAAACTTTAAGTGGTGGAGAAAGTCAAAGAATTAAATTAGCCACACAAATTGGATCAAATTTAACTGGTGTTTTATATGTTTTAGATGAACCATCCATAGGTTTACATCAAAGGGATAATGATCGTTTAATTAATACTTTAAAACATATGGTGGAAATAGGTAATACTTTAATCGTAGTGGAACATGATGAAGATACTATTAGAGCCGCCGATTATATTGTAGATATAGGTCCTAAAGCTGGCATACATGGTGGTCAAGTAGTTGCTTGTGGAACTATAGAAGATATTATAAAAGAAGAAAAATCAATTACTGGTCAATTTCTTAGTGCTAAAGAAAAAATATTAGTGCCTCATTCTAGAAGAAGTGGCAATGGTAAAGTTTTAGAAATTCTTGGTGCTAGCGAAAATAATTTAAAAAATATTGATGTAAAAATTCCTTTAGGTAAATTTATAGCAGTAACAGGAATGAGCGGTTCAGGAAAAAGTACATTGGTTAATGAAATTTTAGTTAATGGTTTAGTTAAAGTATTATCTAAAAATACTATTGGTTTAAAAGTTGGAAAATTTAGAACTTTTAAAAATGCTAATTTAATTGATAAAATTATTCCTATTTCTCAATCTCCTATTGGTAGGACTCCTCGCTCAAATCCTGCAACATATACTAGTGTTTTTGATGATATTAGAGATATTTTTTCTAATGTTAATGAATCAAAAGTAAGAAATTATCGTAAATCTCGCTTTTCATTTAATATTCCAGGTGGTAGATGTGAAAAATGTCAAGGGGATGGTTCAATAAAAATTGAAATGCATTTTTTACCTGATGTATACATTAATTGTGATGAATGTGATGGTAAAAGATATAATAGAGAAACATTAGAAATAAAATATCATAATAAAAATATTTCTGATGTTTTAAACATGACCGTTGATGAAGCAATTGATTTTTTTGCTGCTAGAGCTAATATTATTAAAAAATTACAAACTTTAAAAGATGTAGGTTTAGGTTATATTAAATTAGGTCAATCTTCAACTACCTTATCAGGAGGAGAAGCACAAAGAGTAAAATTAGCTACTTATTTACAAAAAAAACCTACTGGTAAAACATTATTTGTTTTAGATGAACCGACTACAGGCTTGCATTCTTATGATGTTAAGAATTTGTTAAATGTACTTAATAGATTAGTAGATAATGGTGATACTGTTTTAGTAATTGAACATAATTTAGATGTTATTAAAACAGCAGATTATATTATTGATTTGGGCCCTGAGGGTGGTATAAATGGAGGACGTATAGTAGCAACCGGAACTCCTGAACAAGTAGCAGCAAACGAAAAAAGTTATACAGGACAATATTTGAAAAAAATGTTAAAATAAAAAACCAGATATAATTTTTATAATTTGATCTGGTTTTTTATTTTGTACTTAATAAGAAGCTTAATTTAGTAAATAAATATCTAATTCTAACATTATAATTTTCTTGCTGAGAAATTAATTTTAAGAAATTATGATAATAGTTACGTTTAATAATATCATTTTGATTAATTGTTTTTTTGTTATAGGAATTAACACTTATAAAATTTAATTTACGTCTTTTTTTAAAATAATAACGCATTAAAGCATAAAAATAAAAACTTCAAAAATTATATAATAATTCATATTGGTAATGATCATTTTGCAAATTAGGAAAAATTTGCAAAATATTTTTTATAAATATTTCATAATTTCAATTTTTACTTTTACTTATATTTAAATTAAACTCATTTAATTTAACAGCATCAAAATCCCATTTAAAAATAGTTAAAATTTTTTCAATACTAAAACGTGTGCGAATAAGATTAAATGTTATTCAATATTGTAATAAGACATTATTTTCTTTTAGTTTTCTTTTACTTTTATAAATTAAAGCATTTTTAATTTTAATCATTTTTATTAGAACTAATTTTTTTATCTAAAAGAGCCAAAGAAATTAAATGTTTATATACATTTTGTAAAATGGCATTAATCATTTTATAACTTTCATCATCAAAGAACAATTTAGTAATTTCTATTGCTTCATTAATTGCAACTTTAGCAGCTAAATTATTAAACATTTCATTAGTAGCATTAATTAATATAGCTCTATGTAAAGCGCTAATACGTTCTCAATTTCATCCTTCTTTTATAAAATGTGAAATTATTTTAATATAAAAATCATAATTTTGATTAATAAATTCTAGACTTTTAATTTGCTTATTATTTAACGTTAACTCATCGCTAAAAATTTGATTAATGTCTAATTTTTCATTTAATAATTCATGCGCATAAATTATATTAATTAATTCAATCCTAGCATCTCTTTGACTTTTAAATTTCATTTTATTTGTCCTTTATCATTTAACTATTCTTGGATCAACCATATATTTTTTCTTTAATATTTCTAATACATTGTATAATGGCGAAAGTAAATAAATATAAAAAGGTAAAGGTATAGTTGAGCGAATTAAAATAGGAAAAAGTGTAATTTTAAAATCTGTTCCTACTGTTTTTAATTTAAATTTTTCTGTATTTCTAAAGAAATAATTGTAATAATTTATTCATGTATAAGAACCAAAAATTCATCTAAATAAAACAATTGTGATAGAAACTAAAGTAAAAATTATAAAATAATTCATGTAAAATTCTCTTTTAGTTTTTTTGTATAAAACTAAAAAAATTGAATTCACTATTAAACCAATTAAACCATATAAACTTACAAAAATAATAACTAAAATTAAACTTGTATTAGTACTAAAATATGTTCTATTTAAAGAAATTGTTTTACCTTCATTAAATCTATCAATAATAAAATAAATTACAGAAGCTATGGTGATAAAAAATACAATGTAACTAAATATAACGCCTGTAGTGCGATTAATTTTAAAAAGTTTTAAAATTAAAGCAGATAAAATAGCTATTAAAGGCGGAATTATTGCATACATCCAATACCAAGTTCCTATTTGTCCCGTTATTAAAATTATTAATGTATCAGCAAGAAAAGCTAATAAGGCTCCTTTAAAATATGAAAAAATTAAACCATAAATAATTGCAAAAATAATTTCTATATTTATAGGTAATAATTTAGCTATAGTAAAACGACTAATAAAATCAAATGTTAAATGAGCTCCTAGAATAATTCCCATCAAACACATTTCAAAAACTGAAATTTTAAAATTTCATTTTAAATTTTGTCATTTTTTAACGTTTTCTTCCTTGTTCATAATTAATATTATAAATTAGATAAAAAAATTATTATTAATATTTATTTTTTATCTTAGAATTAATAAAAAAAAATAATTTAATTACAAATTAAATTACGCAAATTTTAAAAATTCTTATACTATGGGCTAAAGTAGAATAAAAATTAATAAAAAAAGTAAATTAGATAAAATTTACTTTTTTTAAATTTTCGTTTAATTACTATTATTTTTCTTATAATAATAACAAGGTTATTATTAAATGTTATTAAAGGAGTAAAATGAAAAAAATTTTTAAATTATTTTTAAATTTATTACCAATAAGTTCATTGACTATTTTTGCAGCTAGTTGTATTAATAAAGATATTGATAGTAAAAATATTTTTGATAAAGTTACAATCGAATTTGATTATCCTAATAAAGAAAATACTTTAGTTGCTGATTTTAATATTAATAATTTAACATATCAAGTAAAAAATAATGATTCATATAATATTAGTATTGATAATTTGCAAATTATTCAAACCAATAGTTTGCAGGGACAAATAACTTTAAATTATATTTTGAAATTAGATTATCAAAATCGTATTTATAAAAGTCAAATTTTTCAAAAAACAATTACTGATTTTAAAAAATATCAAAGCAATAGTGGTTTTACTCAATATTCTTTATTTAATCAAAATCAAGAACAAATTTTGCTAGATAAAAATCAATTGAATAACCAAAATTTAATTTTTGATGTTTTGGATAAAAATAATTTATTAGCTTCCAGTGTTAATGAATCACAAATTATTACTAAAAATTCTAATGTAGATAATGATTATCAAATTATTATCAAATTAAATGAAGCTAACGATTTAGAAGGTTCATTAAAAATTCATTATCAAATAATAAATAAAAATAATTGTTATAATAGTGCTTCAAACATTTTAGAATACACTATTTTTGGTTTTCAAAAAACTAATAACTTTAATAATAAAGAAAATCATCAATTATGAATAGAGGCTAATAATGAATTAAATAATTGAGCTCAAGAAGTAATTTTTGATTATGAAAATAAAGAAAATGTTTTGAGTTCTCAAGCTCAAATTAATAGTTTTATATGAAAAAATCAAAATCAAAAATATAGTAGCTTAAATCTTGAAATTTATGCAATTAGTGATTTTGATGATTATGATGGCAGTTTATTAATTACTTATGCTCTTAAAAGAGATCATCATATTTTTGGTAGCATTAGTTCCAATTTAATGCAAATTAAAGTAGATTTTTTTGCTCAATTAAAAAAGCAAAAAACTCAAATTGAAAATAAATTATTAAAGATACTAAAAGAATTACACAAAAAAGCTGATAATATTTTTACAATTCAAACAAATAATAATTTAGAAAATTTAACAATTGATAATATTAAAATAGATCAATCTTTTTTAACAAAAAATAATATAAATTTAAAAATTAATGATATTAATTATGATGCAAAAAATGGTCTAATAGAAATTAATTATCAAGTTAAAGATCAAAGTAATAATGCTAATTTTATTTTAAATAATCAAAAATTATTATTATTCAATCATTTTAATAATCAAAGTGTTAATAATAATTTGATAATAGATGCGCAAAGAGAATTAAATGATTTAAATTTAAATCTTGATTATTCAAACAAAGAAAAAACTAAAGTGGAAGATTTAGATTTAAACAAAATATTTATTGTTGATAATAATGATTATAAATTAGTTAATTTAGAAATTATTAATTTAAATAAAGAAATAGGTCAAGTTACTTTGGCTTATCAAATTAGTAAATATAACAATAATTTAAAAGAAAATATTTATAGTCAAATTTTTTATGCTTCAATCAATAATTTTCTTAAAGTTATGCCAAATGAAAATCAAATTAATACATTAACAAAACAAATGAATGAATTAAATTATGAATTTGATTATCCTAATAAAGAAAATACATTAGTTAAACACGTGCTTTATGAAAATCTTATTGTAAAGAATTTAAATTCTAATTATCCAGTAGAATCTTTTAGAAACTTACAATTTGATTTAGAAACTAATACTATCAAATTTGAATATCGTTTAATAAAAAAAGAAACTAATGTTGTTTCAAATTGAAAACAAACTCAATTAAATGGCTTTTTAAATTGAAAACAAAGTTCAACTTTACAAGAATTAAATAGCTTCATGAAAAACTTTGAATTAAAAATTAATCAAGATATTAATCCTGATTTACACATTAAACTTTATTCAACAAGTATTAATAAAACTAACGCATTATATTTTCTTAATTTAATAAATGATAAAAATATTAAATTAACTGTTAAAGATTTAGAATTAGATAAAAATGATATAAATACTTTACATTTAATTTTAGTGGCAACTAAAAATGATATTAGCATTGAAGACAAAAGAAGTATTAAATTTACTAATGATTTTAATGATTTAACTGCAAATATTAAAATTAATAATATAGAAAGTCTTTATAATGTTGATTATCAATTAATCAATTTATTAAGTGGTCAAAAAATTTATGATAATTTAGATCTTTTAGAACAAGCTTTTGAGAAAAAAAATACTAAAGTAAATAATCTTTTTGATTTTAAAATTAATTGAGATCGCACTTCTAGTCAAATTGTTAAAGTAACTAAAAATATTAGAATCAATAGTAAACCTACAGAAGCTGAAGTTTACGAAGTATTATGAAATTTTAGTATTGACTTATTTTATAATAATTTACTTATTAAAACTATTGATAATGTTAAACAAACTATTGATCACACTAGATTTGAATTATTTACTAATAATTTTCTTTATACTTTTATCAATAAACAAGCAAGTGATTTCAATTATAAACCAAGTGAATATTTTATTAAAGAAGCTAAATTTGAAAATAATACTACTAATGTTTCTCTTAGCAATTATTTTGCCAAAGCAGCAAGTGATATTAAAAAAGAAACTGGTAATAAATATAAATCTATTCCAGCTAATTTAAGTTGATTAAATAAAGATGATTCTTTAACTAGAGAATTATTTAAAGAAATCATTTTAAAAAGTTTTGATTTTGAATTAGGTAATTGACAAATTAGCGAAGTTTTAAAATTTGCTTATATTAAAGATCCTAGTTTAACAAATATTTTAAATTTTGCTTTTGTTCATGGACCATATGTAAAAGTTTTAGTTAAATTAACTAAAGGTGAACAAGAATTAATTTATCCAATAATATTTAGTAATTTAATAGTAGATCAAACAAATAGAGATAGTTTAGTTTTTACGAATTTAATTAAAAATAATAATGTAAGTAGAATCATTAGAAACTTAAAAGTTAAAGAGGCTTTTCATTCACATGAAGATTATATTCCTTCACAAATTTACGATAAACTAAATGATTTATACGAATTAGCTAAACAAGGCGAATATAGTATTAAATTTTTACCTAAAGAATTAGCTCAAATAAGAAATAATGCTTATTATAACGAAAATGATGGCACAGCTACAGTAAGATTTGGTTTATATAAAAATGATGAATTTACCGGTATTAAAACCAACTCTACTTTTACTTTGAGATATTTTAAAGAATTAGAAGCTCAAGATTTTGCTCCTAAAAATAGATGATTTGTAACTGATGATTTCAATAATGAACAATATCAAAAACCAGAAGCAAACATAATAAATTTAGTAGATCAAATCAATAGTACTAATTTTACTTATAATTTTGTTCAAGGTGAATATCGTGCTCAAACAGCCAATAATGATATAAGAACTAGAAGAACTTTAGATCCTAAATTAATAATGCAACAAAAAGCATTTGATAAACTAAATCATCTTTTAAGATTTGTTTCAAATAATAACAATCAATTAGCTTATGCACAAATTAGAAATGAAAAAGATCAAGAAAACAATTTAACCTTAAATCCTTTAACTAATAATTATTTTATTTATTTTTACGATGTTAAAAGTGATAATAATCATGAATTAACTTTTAAATTAGGTGTTATTAATAAGAAAAATAGTCAAATCAGATATACAGCAAATAAAGAAATTACATTAAAAAATTTATATAATGATTATCAATTAGAAGCTTATCCTTTAGCTCTTATTAATAATTTAACTAACAAAGAATTAATTATTAATAAAAATGAAATTGCTAAATTAACAGTTAATGAATTTAATAATTTAGTTAAAAATAATTTAGAACAAGCAAATCAATTAGTTAAAATGCAACAAAAAGCTTATCATGATTTTACTTTAGATAATTGAGAAAACAATTTATCAATTGATCAAGTTAAAATTATTAATAAAGAACAATCACAAAGATTATTTGTTAGCTTTAAATATAATAATTATCTTTTACCAAAAGCTACTGGTGATGTAAATCAAGTTATCAAAGGCGATGTTTGATATGAAATAAATGGCTTTAAAAATCAAATAATAGATAATATAAATAATGAAGAGATTTTAGATAATCTTAATGCTGTTTATGATATGAAAAAAGTCTTTTTAGCAAATGATTTAATTTTAAGAAGACGTAAAATTAATTTAAATTATAAAGATAATTATTTTGAAATTGATAAAGCTAATAATCAAGTAAATTGAATTTTTAAAAAAGATTATTATGAAGCAATTTTAAATAGAAAAAATCTTTCAGAATCTAAAATAAAATTCCACTTTTTTGCTAATTTACTTTATCAAGATGCTTATCGTATTTGAAGAATTTCTAAATATGATCGTGGCATTAGTGTAGATTTAGATTATGAAAAATTATTAAAAGAAAAACAAATTATTATAGATCAAGAAACATCGGCAACGGATGAAATCAAAGTTAAATATCGTTTAACTTTTACTTTAACTAATGAAGGAATTAAATTTAATTACTCATTATTAGATAATGATCGCTTTAGAATTGTTGGAGATCAATTTGCAAAACGTACATATTTTCATGATGCTAATAATTTACCTGAAATTAAATTTAATCCTGATGAAGCTATTTTCTTTAACCAAAATTTTGGCTCGTCAGTAGTTATTGAATATGCTAATAAACAAGCTAATGAAACTTTTAGTCAATATTTAACCAACAAATTTGATTATCAAAATATGTCAATTAACAAATTTGACAACATGCCTTATTACATTTATAATGAAGGTTATAATCATAATGAATTATTTAAATATAATCCTAATGAGACTTTACCTTATAAATGACATGAAGGTTATAAAACTAGTATAGAAATGATGCATCAATCATATAAAGATCCAAGAATCAATGATATTAATAATAGAGTTTTAGGTTTAGGACAAGGAAGTTCTTTATTGATTGGTAAAGTTAGTGATGATCCTAAAGATGGTAAATATTATTTCATAACTAATAATCATGTTGTAAATAATAATAATTTTGTAGAAAATCCTGTAGCTAATGCTTGACAAAGTAGAAATTTAGTCACTCATTCATCTTTAGATAAATTATGAAGATCAGGTGATATTTTTGAAGGTGGATGAAATGATTTTAATAATACTAGAGTACAAACTTTTGTCTTTTGAACTGGTATTAAACAAATCACAGAAGCCAAGGAAGCTAGAACAGGTTTAAATGTTGATTTAAGTGCTTATATGATTGATATTAATGAAGCTATAGATAATTTAAAAAATCAAGGTAAATATAAAGCTTTAAGTTGATTTGAAAATATTAAAAATTTACCTGATTTAAATGTTTCAAATTACAATAAAGACAATTTTACTTACTTTTTAAACGCTGTTAATCGTGATAATGCTAGAAGTTTTAAATGAGAATATAAACCAATTTATTCAACTAATCGTTTATTTACCGGTTGACCTGCTTTTAGACAAGTAAGTCATATTGTTAATAGAAATAATATCGGTGATAATCGTGAATTCTTTACTCGTACTTCTGATAGTACTAGTTATGCCCCTATTTTATTTAGAGGAGGTTTAAGTGGTACAGGTATAGTAGATGATAGAGGTAATTATATTTCCTCAATTAATTCAGCCGCTTTATATTATTTAGGTACTTCATGATACAATTATTCAAAAATTTGGGAAGCAAACAAAAAAGATTATTTACACTTTAATTATTTTGGTTTTGTAGATCAACCTGAAGATTTATTAAATGCACCTAATACTAATAGTTTAGCTGCCAACTTTTTAAAATTAAGTGCTTGAGATAGTTCAATTAAAATACCTGATTGAATTATTAACCCAATTAAATTAACTCAATTTGATAATCAAGTTAAAAATAAGGAGAAATAATGAAAGATTATAATGAAATTAAAACAAAATTAAAATCTTATATGGAATTAGAAGCCATTAGTAGATTTGAAGAACCAGTTGTTAACTTATTGAAAAAAAATACACAAGATGCTAATTTAACTTTTTCAAGAGATGGTTTAGGTTCATTAATAATTGCAACTAAAGCAAAAGAAAACGTTCCTAAAATAATGATTGCTGCTCATATGGATGAAGTAGGTTATTTAGTTAGATCAATTGAAGAAAATGGTAATTTATTATTAAGTGTTGTGGGCGGCATTTGACCTGCGGCTATAATTGGTACAAGAGCTAAAGTAGTAACTAATAAAAACGAAAAAGCTATTTATGGTGTTTTTGGCCATACTTCAATACATATTATGAATAAAGAAAATATTACTAAAGTTCCTACAACTAAAGAATTATATGTTGATTGTGGTTTTAATTCTAAATTAGAAGCAATTGAATATGGAATTGAAATTGGTGATAGAGTATATTTAAGTGGTCAAACTTTTGAAATGCCTAATGATTTAATGGCTGGTAAAGCAATGGATAATAGAGCTGGTGTAACTGTAATTGATTTATTAGCTAATAAAATCAAAAATTTAAATTTACCTAATCAAACTTTTATTGTTGGTACAGTTCAAGAAGAAGTTGGTACTAGAGGAGCTAAAACTAGCGTACAACTAATTAAACCTGATGTGGCTTTTGCTATTGATACTGGAGCCGCACATGATACAACTAACGCCCCTAAAGGTGTAGCTAAATTAGGTAATGGAGTTGCTTTATTAATTCAAGATTCAGCAATTTTAACTGATCCTAAATTAGTAAATTTATTAGAAAATATTGCTCAAAAACATCAAATTCCTTGCTATAGATATATAGCAGAAGGTGGTGGTACTGATGGTTGTGAATTACAATATGGCTATGGTGGCGTACCTACTATTACTTTATCTATACCACAACGCTATTTACATGCTCCTATAGGAGTAGCTTCTTTAAAAGATATTAAAGCAACTTTAGATTTAATATACGAATTTGTTAAAGTGTTTGATAATAATATGTTAAAAGAATTAAAAAATCTATAATTAATTCACTAATTTTGAAAAAATGTAATTAATAAGTTTAGATAAATTTATTAAATAGTATTTGTTTTCAAAATACTATTTAATAGATTAATTTCTTTTACTAATATTTCTAAAAAAATAATATAGTTAGAATAATTTATATTTTCTATAAATTATTCTTTTTTTTAATTTATTTTTTTATTAAAAAAGATAACAGAATTGTTATCTTTTAATTTATAACTTGTTTTGTTAATTTAATTTTTTTATCAGTTCATTCTACAACGTCTTTTATTACAAGTTTTTGTATTGCACTAATAAATGTTTCCATATATTCAAAATCTATTTTGCCATTTTTTATTGGTAGTTTGATTTTTTTATCTTTTATTTTAACAAAAGAACACATATTTTCATAGCCAAATTTATTTGAAAGATAAGTTAAACTATTTGCTAAAAAAATTCCAATTTTATCAGTTATTTTAATTTTAGGAATTAAAGAAAATACTCTTGCATGAGTTACCATTTTATATTTAAAATTTCTGTAAAAACAATTTCCGAACATGTCAATAGTGATTGTTTTTTCCTTAAAAATTTTGGCGTTAACGTCACTTTTTCCTAAAATACCATTACTATTAAGTCCTGCTGTAATTACATTTATACCTTTATTATTAATATGTTTTTTTTGAATATCAAAATTTCCGTTTTCACTTTCAAACAAATCGCCAATTCTATATTCTTTTCATTCAAAATGTGTAAAATTATCTAGAGTTTTTTCTTCTTCAGTTGTAAGTTGATAATCTTTTAAATTAGTAACAGTTAAATAAGCTTCCAGCTCAGTAACACGCTGAGCTTCCAGCTCAGTAACAAAGTTTTCCATAAATTCGAAATCTATTTTACCGTTTTTTGTTGGTAAGTAAAAATTTGTTTTATTAATACTTTCAATTGTTGAACTATCACCTCAAGATAATTTTTCTAATTGTTTTTGTATTAAAGTTGTCAATATTATCATTACGTTATGTTTAACATTTGAAAATTTAGGCTTTAAAATCTTTACTCTATTTCCTGTAAAAAATTTTTCTTTTTGATAATAAACTGTAAAAGTATCTTGTGCAAATGAAAGAGTGTTTCCATCGTTTAAATATTTTTCATTTTCTTTAATATAACCTTTTAGTCCATTATCTATTGTTTTTCTAACTATATATGGATAAGTATTTTTTATTTGTTTATTATAAATATTATCAATTTTATTTGCATTAAATATTTTTTTACTAGATAAAACATCAAACAATTCACCAATTTTATATTTGCCTCACTGAATATTTTGTAATTTTTCATTCAGTGAGGCATCTATTTTTTTAGTTCTTCATCTTCCTTATTCGTATTTTTAATAATATTAGAAACTTCTCAAGCTAAATAATCAGCTACTGTTTTTTTAAAATCAGCAAGTGTGGGTTTTGTATCTATTGGTGCACTTTGATTTCAATCTGAACCATTTTCTGGGTCAATATATCCTTCACAATATTCTTTTTCAGTAAATATATTAAGTTTACTTTTTCCAAAACGTACAAGATCTACAATTTCTTGATATCTTTCTTTGGCTCTATTTGAATCTACTAAATTAACATTTGCCTTTTTTCTGTTTGTTCTTGTATAACCATCATTAGAAAAATCGATAAATTTTACTATGTTATCTTTATGATGTGCTTCACCAATTCTAAATACATATATATTAGTTTGTACACTTGATTTACCAATAAATAAATCTATAGGCATTTTTATACTAGCAAGAAGCGTATTATTTTTTAGTATTTTTTGATTAATTTCTTTGGCTTTACCGCTGCCAGCTGAATTTTGAATAATAATTGCCGCGTAGCCTTTTTTCATCATTGAAAAAGCTTTTTCAACAAAAATCATACCATTACCAGTTGCTGAATATGGCGGATTAAGAACAAAAGCATCAGCAGGAAATTTTTCATCGATTTTGGCAAAACCATATTTACCGTCAAAATCAATTAATGAGTCTTTATTTAAAATATTTGCACTACCATCCCCCATAAGAATCATATTTAAAATCGCTAACATATAAATATTAGGTAATACTTCTAAACCTAAGAGTTGTTCAGCTTTGATTTTTGATTCTTTTTCTGTTAATTCTAAAGGAGAAATAATTTTTGCTTTGGCATCATTAATCATTTCATTCATGGCGGCTACTAGTAATCCCGCACTACCTGTTGCAAAATCTCATACATAACTATCTTTATTTACTCTGGCTAATTTGACTAATAAATTTGCAACATAAGATGGTGTTAAAACTACATCATTTAATTTATCTTGAGTAAAACCTAATCAAGAATACATTTCATTAAATAATTTTCCAGTAAAATCAGTTGTTAAGCCTATTTTGTAATATATTCCTAAATCGTCTACGATTTTACAAAAGATTCTCTTTAATTGACTTTCTCCATTTATTGGTTTATTGATATTATCTGATAATAATATATTTTTTAGTGTTCTTATGATGAGATCTTGTTTGGATTTAGGTAAATTTTTATTTTTTAAAAAGGATTCAATTTTTCTTACTATGATATCACCATCTGTGTTACCTTCTTCTATTGAAGATTTTAAATCAGATTTTTCTAAAGGACTTACTTTATTAGGTATACCTAAGGTTGCCATTATTGAAGCTGATACAAGATATACTCTATCATTTTCGCTAAGACCTTTTTCATTTGCATATATATCATTATTTAGTTTTATAAGACTTGAAGTAATTTCTTGTTCTCTTTTTTGTTTAAGTTCTTCTAATTCTTCATTGGATAAAAATAATTCATTAGCTTTTTTGATAAACTCATTAAAGTTTTCTTTTCTTAAAAATGAAAGATCACTATATTTGCCTATTTCTTGTCCCATTCCTAAATTATCTTTTGATACATAATATACTCCTATAGAATGTTCAATTTTGCCAGCATTATTTTTATATCCTGTAACACCTATAGCAATTATCTTTGTGTAATTAGTATAATGAAGTATAGCATTTGCATAGTGTATTGCACCATTGACAGCATAATTATTGATATTTTGATAATTAGGTTCATTTTTAATAGTTTTATTATCCACTCTATTATAGTTATCTAATTTAACGAGTTTATCTTTATAACCTTTATATTCAATCAAAATAGGATAATAATTTAAATATTCATCACGTAATAAAAGTTTGGCATCTGGTCTATTACCACCTGTCCCACCACTTTTAGATTTGTATTCGTCTAATGCTTTATCTATTTGTTCATTTAGCTTTTCTTGTTCTAATTTATAATCTAAGCCATAACTTTTAAGTCAACCATTAACAAGATCAGCTATATTTGGTTCAATAGATTGTATTTTTTTCATTTTATTGTCCTTTTAAAATATTTATTTTTAAATACTTAATATATTATCTCTATTTCTAAATTTTAATTGTATTAAGTTCATTTTTATATATTTATTTAATAACATTTATTGTTTAATTTTGTTATTATGATGGCTTTTGTTTTGAAATTTTTGTTATTTTTTATAGTTTGAATTTATTTATTTTCATAATTTGAGTTTTTATTATTATATCAATAATTTTTTATTTAAATTTAATGCAATCTTAATAAATATTTATATTTTAAAATTATAATTTCAATGAATAAAATTTATTTATTTTTAAAATTTCTAACAACCATTAATTTAATTCAATTATTAAATTAAAATGAATAAGTAAGTTTTAAATTTATAAAATGAATATTGATTATTTATTATCCAATTAAATATTTGCATTAATATATTTATTAGTTACTTTATAAAAAATAAAAGGGATTATCCCCTTTTTATAATATTAAACTGTTAAGTTTAATACTTTATTTCTATATTCTTCAAATTTTTCTAATGATCCATATTTTTTCTTGTTGATTGCATCTTGAATTATTGAAGGTATAAAACATAATGCAGCATAAATACCTAAAACAATTACAAGCATTAAACGAGAAATTAATAGAGTACTAAAAGCATCTGTAGTTTTATCTTTAATACCAATTAATAAGAATAAATCAATAATTGGAATAATAGTAGAAATTAATAATGAAACAAAAATTAATACTAAAGCACTTATTGCTCAAAACATAAAGTGAGGTACTGTTTGATTAATTTTAATTCTATTAGTTTTTTTGTTTTTAATTGCTCCATAAATAGCACAACCGATAAATGCAAAGGTAAATAATGCAGTTCAGTTAGCCATTAAATCGGCAAATGAATATAATTTACACATTGAATGATCAATACTATAAATTGAATAATCAGCTGCTGTTAAACTGTAACCTAAAGCACCAATTAGTCTAAAGATAATTACAATAGGTACAGTAATAATTAATGAATATATCACACCTACTACTGGGAAGTTAGGATTTAATTTTTTGTGATATTTTTCTCAATATGATAATTCACCTTAAGGAATTAATTCCTTAGTTTCAAGTTTATGAAAATAAAAAATACAAAAAAATAATATAGTTTTAAAACTATATTATTTTAATATTTAGTAATGATTAATCAAATAACTGATTGCTATAGTTTGATTTGGATTGCTAATATAGTTATTATCTTGTGATATAGTTTCTAATTCATAAAAAAATTCTGAATCTTCTTTAAAATTAGTGTGTTCTAAAACTAAAACATTTGAAAACATATCATAAATTCTTTTTACTATTTCTATTTGACCTGATTTGGTTATTCTTTTTAAAACAAGGGCAAAAGTAATTTTTTTATCTTTATTTTCTTTTAATGTTTTATTTTTAATAGCTGGAATATCTTTATAAGCTAGAGATATTTTTATTTTATCTAAAAATTTTAGTTTAATTTTATTTTTACCTTTAACTATTTGCGAATGATTGAGTCTTAAGTTATTAAAAACTTCATACTGTTCATTATTTATTATTTCTAACATTTTTTCATAATCAGGCATTCCTGCTCCTGTTCTTTCTTCTAATCCGTTTACTTTATATTTTTTTATACCTGTATTATTTATTTGACTAGCACCTGTTACTAAAATAGATTTAAATAATTCTGGAAGTTGTGAGTCCTTAAATTTTAGTATCTCAGGATGTCTTATAAATAAACTATATAATCCACTTATTACTGGAGCTGAAAAACTAGTTCCATATTGTTTTCCATCAAATAAATCATAATCCTCTCCAGGAGCAACTATCAAGGGATTAAGAGGATTTTTAATATTATCTTGTGTCATATAAGTACTAAAATCACTTAAACTTCATTTAGAATGTCTTCCTAATTTAGCAGAACCTACTACTATTGAATTTTGATCTAATTTCCAATTTTGCGTTTTACCATTTATTCTCCCTTGATTTCCAGAAGCAAATACATGTAAAACATTATATTTAATAGTTGTTTCATTAATATATTCGCTAACTATATTATTGTCAGGTCTTGAATAACTATGATTAATTACTTTAACTCCTTTAGATATTAAATAATCAATAGATTTAATTCAAACTTTATAATAAAAATCTAAGTTTATTATATTTTGTGAAAGATAAGATTCTTTATTATATTTTGTCTTATTTAAACGATTATTATCTGTGTAAATATTTTGTTTTATGTTATAAATAGGAGCAACAAATATATCACTTCCAGGCGCTATACCATATCTACTTGCTAAAATTGTAGCAACATTCATCGCGTGAATTGAAGGTATATTATAAAAATTATAATTATAAAACTCTGGATGATTGATTCTCTCATTTTGTTCTAATTGTTCAATTTTATTTTCATAAAATACATTGTGATGTCTATCAAGTCAAGCATCATGTTCTATAATACCTACTTTAAATCTTTCTTGATTTATATTAGTTTTTATGTTAATTTCTTTTTTAAATGATTCACTTTTTAAATGATTGTAAACGTTAATAGCTTCTAATTGTTTTTTTGTACCTTCTTCATTAATTTTCATATAAGCTATTGATTGTTTTTGATAAGCGGCTGATCTTCAAAAATTAGGTTCATAATATTTTTCATAATTTTTATTTGTCATTACACTTACATATTCAACATCATTATCTCTAGTTATTTTATTTAAAAATGCAACTTCTTCTTTAGAAAAAATATTTCTAGAAATTATTCATATTCTATAATCTGTTAAAAAAGATTCAAAATTTAATTTGAGATTAGAATATTGATTTTTTCATTTATTTATGACTTTATTATTGGTATTTTCTATATTTTTATAATTAAAATTATTATTTAATCTATTTTTTAACTTTACAATTGCTATTTTTGCTGATTTTACATTATCAACATTTCTTATAACTAGTTGGTTATTTTCAAATGATAATTCTTCGATTTTTACTAATCTAGTTATACCATAACCATTAATATGTTTTAATGTATCTCTTCCTCTTGTATGATGACTGCCATATGATGATATAACAACTGAAAAAGGAATAATAGGTATTGCTAAATAAGTTAACTTTCCGAATTTATTAAAAATATTTTTTATCTTCATATAATAATTTTATGTTTTTATATTTTATATGTTTGAAGAATGTAAAAAATAATAAAAATTTTGAAAAAATTATTAGTTTCACAATTTACTTTATTTTTTAATTATTAAAAAGAAAATTTTGTAAATAAAAGTTTAATTTTGCTATTATATAACTCTTAGAAAAAATAATTTTACAAAATAATGTTAGTATTTTCTTTTAAAAATATCATTTTGATTAACAATTTTTTGTTATAAGTTTTTACTGATATAAAATTTAGTCTTCTTTTTGTAATAAAAACACATCAAAACATAAAAGAAGTAACTTCAAAAATTATATCCTGAGTTTCCAAGTTAAAAAGGGCTAAAAAACGAAAACACCTATAAATAAGGTATTTTCGTTTTTTTGAATTTTTAATTACAATGATAGATTTTCTATAACAAATAAAAAATCTTTATATATTTTGTTTAATTCATAATGATTTGGATCCAAATTATTAATGATTTCACCAACAACTTTACCGTTAACAGTTTTAGTTGTTATTGTTATAAGTTTTAAGGCATCTATAAACATGTTCATAGTTATCTTTTGAATTTCACCATTATCTTCATAGAACTTTTTGAGTTTATAAATTGAGTATTTTAAAACAATCAACGCTAAGAAACACAAGAAAACATGCGCTTGAATGTGAGAATCTTTATGAACAAACATCGGTCTAACTTCAAGCGAAGATTTCAATGTTCTAAAACCTTCTTCAATTTTTCATTGTTGTCTATAAATTTCATTAGCTCTTTGTGCTGTTAAATCTGGTATGTTGGTTTCAATCATATAGAAACCATCTTGATCAGCTATTTTTCTAATTTTAGAGTAGTTTAATTTGGCAATTGTTTTGCCTTCAACATCCATATATTTTTTCTTATATTCTGGAACAAGATCGCTTAAGCAAATTACATTATTTATTGATTTTTTCTCATATTTGGCTATCGAAAAAGCTCTTTTTATTCTGTCAAGCTTTTCTTTTGCTGGGCTAAAGTAAACTATTTGTTTTCTAAGAGTTTGATTAAATCTTTTCTTTTTTCTATTGTTTGCTCAAACAGATTCAACAAATCTGCTTTTTGAAAATATTTCATGTTCCAACATATAATCTTTATCTTCAATGATGAATTTTTTGTCTGCTTCACTAAGGTTATCAATGCGTTTTTGAACAATGTATTTATAACCTTTTTGCTCTAAAAATCTTAAGTTAGAATTTTGACTAATTCCTCTGTCGACAATAATTGTTATGTCTTTAATCTTGTAAATTCTTTCCATTTCAATTAAAAACTTAATTAAAGTTTGTGAATCTGCAGTATTATCTTCAAAAATTTTGTAATGAAAAGGTATTTCATTATTGTCTGTTGCCATTGCTATTACAATTTGGTCTTCATCATGTTTACCGTCTTTTGAAAAACCTTTTTGTCTTATCCCTTTTCTTGAAAAACTTTCAAAATAAACAGTTGTATTGTCAAAGTGTAATTGTTTAGTGTTTCTATTAGTTAATTCTTGTAATTTATTGTAAAGATTGAACAAAATAGTTTCTTTGTTTGTGAAAAAAGTATCAAAATAGTTATAAATTGATGATTTTTTGATTTCAACGTTCTGTAAAAAATCATTTTTGTTTTTGTATTGACAAATATAGCTTCTTGGAAAAATAATTCTGGTTCCAATGATAAATTCAAGAACTTCTTCTAATGATTTGTGTTTACTTTTTGGCAATGAACTGAATAAGTCTAGCTCTTTGATAATTTTGTAAATTAAATCAATTCCAACATTTTTAACATTGGTTTCAACAGATGTTGGTTCTAACAATTCAAAAAATTTGCTCTTTGCTTCAACTTTGTTGTTTGTAAATGGAACTAATTTTGCGATTGCCTTTAAATCTTCAATGTTTTGCAAAGAATATTTATTCTTAATTTCATTTCAATATCCTAAACCAACTAAATCACCAATTCCTTTGCCATAACCTTTTGAAATTCCTATTGCTAAATAGATACCTTTTGGGTTGTTTCTTTTATATAAGATGTAATTGCTCATGGGTTAATTATACACTATTATCATTGTAATCATTGTAAAAAATAAAAATTTTTTGTTTTTTACTTATATACAAAGTATATAAGTTGAATTTAAAAATTATAAAAAATGAGCTTGCAACTTGGAAACTCAGGATTAAAAATATTTTTTATCTTCATATAATAATTTTATGTTTTTATATTTTATATGTTTGAAGAATGTAAAAAAATAATAAAAATTTTGAAAAAAATTATTAGTTTCACAATTTACTTTATTTTTTAATTATTAAAAAAGAAAATTTTGTAAATAAAAGTTTAATTTTGCTATTATATAACTCTTAGAAAAAATAATTTTACAAAATAATGTTAGTATTTTCTTTTAAAAATATCATTTTGATTAACAATTTTTTGTTATAAGTTTTTACTGATATAAAATTTAGTCTTCTTTTTGTAATAAAAACACATCAAAACATAAAAGAAGTAACTTCAAAAATTATATAACATTTGATATTAATTGCTATTTTATTTAAATCGGGAAAGATTTTTAAAATATTCTTAATAAAAAATTTCATAGTTTAAATTTTTAGTTTTTGCTATTGATACATGAGCTTTAAATGATACAACTAAAATTCTCCTAGAAGAACTCCTAAATTAGATAATAGTGTAACATTATTAATTTAAGATGCAAAAATTCTTACCGATTCTAAATTAGTACAAATTATTGAAGAAATTACAACAAAATATAATATTTCTACTTATAAATATATAACTGAAAGTTATGCAACTGATGGTTATAAATTACATATGGTTATGGTGCGTGTCTGCTATTACTTTATCTATATCGCAACTTTATTGAAATGCTTCTATCGACTAATTTCTTTAGAAGATATTCAAATAAATTTAGATTTAATATAGGAAGTTGTTAAAGTTTTTTATACTAATATGCTTAAAACTTTAAAGAGATTGAATTAAAAGAAAAAAGGACTTAAGTCCTTTTTTAATTAAAATTTACAAAATTAAACTTCAATACCTAAAACTTTTGTTCTGTGTTCATCGAATTTAGCTAATGAACCGTATTTTTTCTTGTTGATTGCATCTTGAATTGCTGAAGGAGCAAAACATAAAGCAATAAAAATACCTAAAACAATAACAAGCATAATACGTGAAATAAGTTCAGTTTGGAAAAATTCTTTAGCATCTGAAGCTGTTTTACCCGTATTAGCAGCTAAATATGCTGTTTCACTGAAATCGCCTAATAAAATTAAGTCGATAATAGGAACTAACATAGTAACAGCTAATGAAAGTAAAATTAATATAATAGCACTAACGGCTCATAATTTAAAGAATTTAACTTTTTGCGGTATTTCTATTTTATTAGTTTTCTTGTTTTTAAGAGCACCATAAATAGCAAAACCAATAAATCCAAAAGTAAATAATGCTGTTCAGTTCGCCATTAAATCAGCAAATGAATATAATTTACCCATAGTTTTCATAGTATCATTACTATAAATTTCATATGCTGAATTTGTTAATGAATATCCTAAAGCACCAATTATTGTAAATAATATAACAATAGGAACTGTAATTATAAGAGAGTAAATAACACCTACAACTGGGAAGTTAGGGTTAAGTTTTTTATGATATTTTTCTCAATAAGGCAATTCGCCTTGTGCAATTAAGTCTTCTACATAACGAGGAGCTCACATTGAAAAACCATTTAGTATACCTAGAACACCTATAGCAATACCAATGTTCATAATACCAAAAATGATTCTAGCAACTAATTGTCCTGTTTCTTTAGCTGCTTCATTTGCGTTTGCTCCGCCTGAGAATAATGCAGCCATTGAATCTCTCATACCAAAGAAGTCACCGCCATTAATTGACATAGAAATTGCAATTACTAAGTAAATCGCAGTTGTTATTGCTAAACCTAAGAATAAAGCCAATGGAGTTTTTTTAGGTTCTTTCATTTCTGAAGAAATACCAGCTGCAACATAAAAACCATCATATGCAAAGAAAATAGCACTTACTGATAAGAAAATACCAATTCCTGCACCTGTGCCGTAAACGCTACCTAGTTTACCTCCAGTAGCGATAGTTTGTGCAGCACTTTCAGCAATACCTACTGAAATTTGACTAGTTTCAACTGTACCTTTTAATACAAAACCTATAATAGCAACAAATGCTAAAGGAATGAATTTAATATATGTAACGATTTGATTTTGAATGTTACCTACTTTTGATCATAATGAAGGCACAATTAAGAAATAAGCTGACATTGCTAATGAAATAATTGTTCAAATTACTCAATCAGCTTGTGTGCCAAAAATAAATGCATCTTGATTAATAAGAGCACCAATACCATCTTGTAACGATAAAATAACGTAAAGTGGCATGAAAAAGTATGTTAATGGTAAGTATACATATACCATAAAGTTTTTGGTTGCGTTGTATATTACTTTACCATTAAAAATTTTTGTTCAACTTATAAGTGATAAGTTGTCATTTTTAACACTAGCTATTTCAATTAAAGCTAAGGCCATAGCTATAACAGCAAATGAGCCTATAATTCATGAGAAAATAGCTAAAGCTAAACTGCCTTGTGAACCTTTAAGAACGCTTTCAGATTTGAAGAAAATACCAGCACCAATTGATCCACCAATAACAATGAACATAGCACTAAAGAAAGAAATTTTCTTTGAGCTTGACATTTCAGAAATAGATTTAGTTTCTTTGTTGTTACTCATTTTTTTCCTTTAATTAATAAAGTTAATAAGTCCCAATGACACGCTTAAATTTTAAGCTTAATATAATTATATAATAATTTATAACAGTTAAAACTAACCATTAATAACTCTTGTACCCGAAGTACCATTAATTGCTTCACCTACTTTATCTAATAAAGCAATAATTGCTACATTATCTTTATGTTCTTTTACAAAACTAATAGCAGCTTGTACTTTTGGTAACATACTACCTGCAGCAAATTGATTTTGTTTTACATATTCTTCCAATTCGCTAACGGTAATTGTTTCCAATTTCTTTTGTTCAGGAGTGTTATAGTTAACATAAACATGTTCTACAGCAGTTAAAATAATAAAATAATTAGCATCTACTTTAGAAGCAATTTTTGCTAATGCAAAATCTTTATCAATAACTCCATCTACTCCTTCTAAAAGATTGTTTTCTTTAATGATAGTTGGTATTCCACCACCACCACCAGCAATAACAACATTGCCGTCGTTAAATGCTTTTTTAATTCCTTCCATACTTACAACATCTAAAGGTTTTGGTGAAGGAACTACTTTACGATATCCTCTTCCTGCATCTTCAATAATTGTAGAATTAGGATTATTTAATTCTGCTTCTTCTTTAGTTAAATAAAATGGACCTACTGGTTTTGTTGGATTTTTAAAAGCAGGATCATTAACATCAACTATAGTTTGCGTTAAAAAGTAAAGAACATTTTTATTACTAATTTGTGCTTTAGTTAATTCGTTTGAAATGGCAGTAACCATATGATATCCAATATATCCTTGACTCATACCGCCAGCTTCAGCAAATGGAACTAAAGGAGTTTTTTCATTTACTTTTTTAGCATCAGCAAAAGCATTAAAAATCATACCTACTTGAGGACCATTACCATGTCCTACTAAAACTTGGTGGCCATCTTTAATTAATTCTGCTACTTTTTGAGCTGGAATTTGTACTAATTTTTTTTGTTCTTCAGGATTATTTCCTAAAGCATTTCCACCTAAAGCAATAACAATTTTAGCCATTTTAATATCCTAAGGTAGCTAAAATAATAGCTTTAATGGTGTGCATACGGTTTCCAGCTTGTTGGATTGATTTATTGTATTTTGATTGGAAAACTTCATCAGTAACTTCCATAGCTCCAGTTGCAACAACAGGATATTTTTTACCTAAAGTTTCTTTAATTTCTTTTGAGAAAGTAGTGTGATCATCATGAAAGGCTGGTAAGCAATGTAAGAAAATTACATCTTCTTTAGCAGCTTTAATCATATCCATGTCAACTTGGAAATCACCTAATTCTTGAATACGTTGTTCAAATAATTCAAATGGTTCACCTAATGATACTCAAACATCAGTGTAAATAGCATCAGCATCTTTAGCTGCTTCTAATTTATTGTCTGAGAAAGTAACAGATCCACCATTACGTTTAAATAATTCTTGAACTTTTTCAAATACTTCTTTGTGTTCTGGACCATTTTGTACTATATCTCATTGTGCTTTTGGACCACAAAGAACAATGTGAACACCAAAGAATGCTGCACCAATCATTAATGAACGAGCAACGTTATTTTTAATATCACCAGCAAAAACAAGTTTTTTACCTTTTAAATCGCCTTTGAATTCCTTAACTGTTAAATAATCAGCAAACATTTGTGTTGGGTGTTCTGCATCAGTTAACCCATTTCATACTGAAACACCTGAATATTTAACTAAGGCATCGACATCTGATTGTTTAAAACCACGGAATTCAATACCGTCATACATTTGTCCTAAAACTGCCGCAGTATCTTCAATTGATTCTTTTTTACCAAAATTTGAACCTGAAGGACCTATATAAGTACATGATGCACCTAAATCAGCAGCTGCTACTTCAAAAGCACAACGAGTTCTTGTTGAGTCTTTTTGGAATAAAATAACAATATTTTTACCAACAAGTGGACGAGAATTAACGTGTAATCCTTGTTGTTTAGATCTTTTTAAATCTAATGATAAATCTAAAACGTAATTAACTTCTTCAGTAGTTCAATTCAATGCAGAATCTAAACTACGACCTAATAAATTAATAGGCATAATATTCCTTTCGTTGAAAGTTAAATTAATCTTATCGATTAAGTTTAAAATAAATTAAAAATATATAGTAAATGTAAAAGGAGAAATTAAATATTAACTATTCGACATCTTCTCTTACTAATGGCATTGACATACATCTTGCTGATCCCATACCAAGAGATAATTGGTTACCATCAAATGATAAAACAGTTACACCTGCAGCTCTAAGAGCTTCTTCAGTTTTTCTATTTCTTGAGTAACCTACAACAACACCAGGGGCTATTGTTAAGTAATTTGTACCATCAAAGTGTGTTTCAATATCAATATCTAATTGACTTGCATTTTCACCAGCGATAGGAATAAGAACAGGTTTTTCACCAATAATACTTTCTAAAACGTCTGCTAATGGTTTATTGGTTTCTACCATTTCTATTTCTTTGCTTAAATCAATTTCTCAAACTTTAAGCACTGATAACATATTTGGTGAATATAAGAATTTATTTTTATCCACCATTGTTAATCATGTATCAAGGTGCATCAAGTTTGGCATTGGAGGTACATTGATAGCAACGATTTTTTTAAATTTAGCTTCTTTGTTGTCTTGAATGTGTTTTGCAATTGTAAGTATAGCTTCTTTGTTTGTTCTTTCACTAACACCTATTACTAAGGTGTCTTTTTTATAAACAAATACATCTCCACCTTCAATACTTCCGTTATCTAAACGATCAAATCAATGAGGAGTTGATTTATATGAAGGGTGAATTGAAAAAATAAATTCAGCAAAAATTGTTTCTCTTTTTCTAACGACATATTTCATATTGTTTAATGAAATACCATTACCTGCTGATGCAAATGGATCACGGGTAAAGTATAAGTTAGGCATTGGATCAACAATTAATTCAATGTCTGATTCAACATTTAATTCTTGTTTACTTACACCAGCCATCATTGTTCTAACCATTTCTACTGGTTGGCCAGCTTTTGATAAAACAAATGTTTTAACTTTGCTTCTTAATTCATTTGTTAAAGCTGGAGTAGCTTCATCTAATCATTTTTCAATGAAAGCTTCTTTTTCTTTTTCTGAAGCATATTTAACATATGTTTCAGCCACAAGATCACTTAATTGAATTGTTTTAATTCCACGGTCTTGTAAGATTTTTAAAAAACTTTTATGTTCTTTAACAGCATCATTTGGTTCTAAAATAGCTGAGAATAATAATTCATCAAGACGAGCAGGTGCGATACGCCTGATTTCGTCTCCAGGGGTGTGTACTAAAACTTCTTTTAATACACCAATTTCACTATATACGTTGATTTTACTCACGAATACTCCTTAAATATAGAAGAATAAGATTACAAATGCTTAATATTTAATTAAGCAATTTAAATTATATTATTTATTAAATAGATAACAATTAATGCTTAAAATAAATAACTAAATAATGAAAAAAAATAATTTTTTGCATAAAAATAAAAAATATTTTTATTTTTGATTTCTTTTATTTTTTATATTATTTTAATTTCTGAAAAAACCAGATTTTAAAATAAAAAAACAAAAAAAGACAAGTATTGTCTTTTTTTGTTACTTATGAAAATCTTTTTTTCTTTTTAATATATAAGAAAATTCCTAATGCTCCTAGAGTTAAAAGCACTCCGATTGAAACACATGTTATTCAAATTCAAGATTTGCTATTATTTTGATTATTATCAATTAGATTTTGATTATAAGTCAATTGTTTATTAATTTGTTCATTATTATATAAATTTAAATTTTTTAAAATTTCTTTTGATTTTATTTCCGCATCTTGAATTTGTTCTTTTAAATCAATATCACTTTGATTTTCATTATTTTTAATTTTTAAATCTTCTAATGATTGTAATAAATTATTAATAGCATTAATTTTATTATTAATTTGACTAATTAAATAACTAAAAGATGTAGCAGAAGAATTAATATTTAAAATTTCTTTTATTAATTGTTCAAATAAAGCATAATTAGTATCTTGTAAAAGCATTAATGAATTTTGTTTTAAAGTTGCTATTTTTTCTTCTTTAATTAAATTATTAGCAATAACTGTATCAAGTTTTGCATAATCGTTATTTAAAACATTGAAAATAAAATTATCTTTAAGTTGTTTTGCAATATCTAAAGTGTTAATTTTATTAATTTGAGTAATTAAATTATTAAATTCTTCTCTTTTATTTTCTAAATCATTATCATCATTAAGATTAATAATTTTTTGATTAAAAGATCTAAATTAATATTATTTAAATTTAATTGTGAAATTTTATCTAATTCTATAATTTGATTATTAATAAAATTAATTTTGCTTAAATATTCATTATCATTAATTTTTACATTTAAGAAATTATTGTTTAATTTTGAAATAATATTTAAATCTAAATTATTTTTTGTTTCTAAATTTACTAATTCATCTAATTTACGTTTTAAATATTTATTTAAAATTTTATAATTATTATCAGTAAAATTTAATTCTTTTCATTCTTTTAATAATGAATCTTTATTTGTTTGATTTAAATTATTTTCTTTAATTTGTTGTTTTAAAATTAAGTGCAATTCAAGATTTTCAATATTTTGAATAATTTTTTCTCTAGTTACATTTAGAGCAAATTCCATAATTGAATTCAAATATTCAATTTTAAAATCATTGTTATATTGTTGATTTTGATAAATATTTTGCATATGATTAAATAATGTTAAAAGATTATTTAATTCTTGATTGTATAAATTATTTGATATTTCTAAATAACTTATTTTTTCAATAAAAGTATTTTTTATTTCTTCTTTTAAAATGCTATTTTCATTAATAATTTTTAAAGCATTTAAAGCTAATTTAACATTATTTAATTTTTGACCAAATAAATTATTAGTTAAATCTAAATTAGTTAAAAAATTAATAATTTTTGTTTTTTGTTCATTAGTTAAAAATGCTGAATACTCAGTTTTGAATAAAGCAATAAAATCAATTTTTTGTAATAAATTAGTTTTACTTTGCACAAATAAATTTTTATTATTTTTTAAATTATCTAAATCATCAGCAACAATAGTTAAAACATTTTCAATTAATGAATTTTGTTCATCAATATCTAAAATTTTATTTTCTCTTATAGTTAACATTAAAATCTTTTTATCTCTTAAATGATTAAAAATTTTTCTTAAATTTTCAAATTCTTCTTTTTGTGCGTTATTAACATTAACATCTAATTGTTCAACTTGATTAATTAATAATTCTTTATCTTCACTTAATAATAAATGTTCATCATTAATTTCATCTATTAAAATTTGTTTAATTAAAGCTCAATTTAAATTTCCATCTAAATTAGTAAAGGTTAATAATAATTCTTGTTCTAAACGCACAATTTGTTTTTCATCATAATTTAGACCATTTTCTTTAATTAATTCTTGATAAGTATTTCTAGCTTGATCAAAACGATTTTTAATATTTTCGCTTGCTTGAGTATAAGAAAAATTATTAGTATTATTTAATTCTCTATTAATTGCATTAAAAGTACGTTTAATACGCATCATTAAATTATTTCTTAATTGAGCTTGATTAAATAAAGTGTTCATTTGACTAGTAATACTATATGTTGCTAAGATTATTTTTAGTTGATTTTTTTGATTATTATTTAAATGTTCTAAGGAATCAATTTTACTTATAATTTCTTTTTCTTTAGTTTTTAAAGTTAAATTACCATCTAAATCTTCAATTGCTAAATTTAAATCATTTAATAATGAATTTAAAGTTTGATGATTTGTAAGATTTGAACCCAATTCCTTATTAATTAAATTATTCGTTTGATTGAATAAAGCTTCAAAATTAGTTTTTTTATCACTTGAAGCATTTAAATAATTAGCACTTTCTAATAATAATTTTACTTGTTGAATTCTTTGACTAAAATTAAACATTATTTTATCTATTTCTTCGCCAATAAGAGCTTTTTCTCTTACTAATTCTGGAGTAACGATTTTATCAATTTCAGTAATTAAACCTTGTTTTTGGGCATTATTTAAATTAATAAAATTATTAACTTTATTAATTGCTTCTTTTCTTACTTCTAAAATATTTTCTTTACCATTTAAATTATTAATTACTTGGGCTAAATTTGCAATTGTTTGTTGCACTTTAGTATTATCTAAAATATCATTTGCTAAAGAATATTTTTTGTTAAAGTTTGCTAATAATGTTTTAGCTTCATTTAAAGCATTATCATAAGCCAATTTTAAAGATACTTCAGAACCTGTATAGTTTAAATCTTGAGTAATAACATTACTATTATTAATATAAGTATTTAAATCGTTTAAATTAGTATTTAATAAATTTAAAGAAGCTTCTACATGATATACATTATTAATTGTCTTTTGATTATCAATTAAATTTAAAGCTGCATCAATTTGTTGTTGAGTTAAATTGTTAAATTCTTTAGCTTTTACTTTTGATTTTATTTTTTCTTGTACATTATTTAATCTTTGCAAACCATCAAGTTGTTTAATAACATTATTAAATTGTTCAATTTTTTCATTTAATAATGTTAAAGAAATATTTCAACCATTTTGATAATTAATAATTTCATTTCTTTCATTGAGAGCACTTAAATATGCATATTTATTAATATCTGAAGCTTGATCAAAATTAATATCACTTTGACTTATTGTTGCAATGTTTTTATAATTTTGCATTGCATTATTTAAATTAATAATCTCACTATTTAAATTGGTTAATTCAGCATTTAAAGAAGATTTAATATCATTAATAAAGCTATTTTTTTGTGCATTATTTAAAGCTTGCATTTGATTTAATAAAGTAATTAAGTTATTTTTAGTTTCATCAAGTTTTTTAATTTCTTTTAATAAATTATCAATAGCTAAATCAATTGGTTCATCAATTTGTTCAAAATTAAATACTAATTTTCTAATTTGGCTTAAATAATTACTTTTTTCACTTTCATTAACATTATTTAAACGCCCTATTTCAGTTTGAGCATTAGATTTTGCTCTTTCAAAAGCTTCGTATAAGAGATTATTTATTTCAATATTTAAGGGTTTATAATCAAGCAAATTAATTTTATTTTCTAAAAGTAAAATTTCTCTTGCTTGTAAATTAATCATATTATGAATTTTAACTCTTAAATTGTTTCTAATTCCATCTAAAGTTAATATTACATGTTCTAAATTTTCTTTTTGTTCGTTAGTATTTATAACTATGTGTTCAAAATTTTGATAATTTATATTAGCAAAATCATCATTTGTTCACTCAATTAATTTAACTTGCGAATCTTGCATAATTTGATCAAAATTATTTCTTTTTTCTATTGTATCTAATAAATAAATATCTTCTTTTTTAATTAATTGAGCTTGATTAAGTAAATTAGCTAAAGAAGTTAAATTATTTTTGTAATTAGAAATTAATAAAGAAATTTTAATTAAAGTATCATAATTTAAAGCTTGAGTCATTAAATTATTTATTTTTTGAGTTTGATTTTGATTTAAATTTAAATTATTAAGGTTAATTAAAGCATTATCTAAGTTGTTTTGACCATCTAATTGAGCAAAACTATAAGTTAAATCATTAATTATTTGTTCAACTTGTAAGATTGTAAAATTATTTATATTATTTACATCTAAAAAACTTAAAGCATTTAAATAAACATTATCATAATTATTTCTATTTTCGTTAGTAGCTAAACGATAGTTAATATAAATTTTATTAATATTTTTAAATATATCACTAACATCTTCTTGAGCTAAAAGACTCATTTGTTGTTTTAAAAGATTTTCCAAGCTTATTAACTTTTGACTTAAATTATAAGCATTAGCTTTAATTTGTTCTATTTTGTCTAAATTTTGATTTCTTAATTGTAAAGCAAAATATTCTTTATGAGCATTATTTAAATGAGCGTATAATCCTATTTCTTCAATTATTAAATGTTTTTGATTATTTAATTCCTGAGCTTCTTGTAAAATACTTGCAAAAGTTTGATCCGCTCCTACATTTTTAGAAAGATCAATTGTTGCTTGATTAATTTGATTGACAAATAAATTAATTTCTTGTGCATTTAATAAATTATTTTTAATTAACTGATTAATTGCATTAACTTTAACAAAAGATTGTGCTACATCAAAAATATTATTTTTCTCTTGTTGTGTTGGTTCTTTACTTAATTTATTAACATCTTCTTTTAAATTATTTTTTTGCTCTCTAGTTAATAAATAAAAACCTTCAATAATATTTTTAATTTCTCCTCTTTGCCCATCTAATAAATTGTTAGCATTATTAAGAGCTTTTATTTTAGTTTCAAAATCATTTATTAAATCAAGAGTTTTATCTTTAGTCAAAGTAGTTATATCAAAAGTAATAAAACTGTTTTTTAAAGTTATTAAATTCTTTTGAGTTTCTAATAAAGAATTTTGATTTTCTTTTGTATCTGTTTGAAAAATTTGACTTTCTTTAATTTCATTAGATAAATTAATTAAATTATTTGCTTGAGTAATCAAAAGATCTAAATTTTTTAAATTTGATACATAAAGTGCTCTTTGCTCTTCGTTTTCCCTTAAAAGATTAACGATTAATTGATCTTTAGCTTGACGATCAAAATTCATCAACTCATTAATAGTATCAAGTAATTGTTGATTGTTTGCATTAGTATTTAAAGCATTAAAAGCATTATTTAAATTTTGAATAATATTTTCTATTTCTACTGAAGTTCAATTTATATTTTGACTAGTATCAAAAACCAAAATAGCATTATTTAAATTAGTATCATATTCTAATTTAATAGTTTCATTAGCATATAAGTAATTACGATTAATTTTATTTTCTTTACTATTAATATCAAAAATTTCTTTTTGAGTTAAATGACTTAAGTGTGCTAATATTAATTTTTTCAAATTAATCATTTGCTCATTTAATTTTTTAGCACTTTCATATAATGATTCACTCATATTTAAAGCATTATTTTTTATTTCATTTATATAAAAGTTTTTTTGAGTAGAATTTAATTCATTTAGTAAATTATTAATTTGACTACTAAAGAGTGATTTTTGATGATTTTGGTTAATAAAAGTTTGCAAAATATCAACTAATTTTTGATCATAAATTTTTTGATTTAAATCATAATTACTTTGATTAATTTGTTCAATAAAAGTTGTTTTTTCTGCTGTGGCTAAAAAAGAACTATTGTTGTTATCATTCAATTGTGTTAAAACATTGTTTTTACTATATTGATAAGCTTGTTGATAAATACTATCTTTATCAGTTTGTTCAAGATTTTTCTTTAAATTATTAATTTGTAATTTTAATTCGTTTTTATTAGCTAAATTTAAAAATGAAAACTTTTCTAAATCTTGAATTAATTGCAATTGTAAACCATTTAAAAGATTAAATTTAGTTTTTAAATCATTAAAATTGGTAATTAATTGGGCCAAATTTTGATCAATTTGATTATCAGTTAAATTAGTAAAATCTAAAGTATTACTAATTTGCAATGCATTTTGTAGCTGCGAATAACTATTATTAAAATTATTTTGATTTACTGCGTTATCTTGTAAATAAATATCTTGATTTTTGACATTACTTAATTCTTCAAGTAATGATTTAGTTTGATCTAAATATTTATCATAGTTAAAAATAATTCTTAAAGTTTGATCTTTTTGAGCTTTATTAGTTTTTGATTCAATAAGATTTTTAATTTGTGATTTTTGATTTGCATCAAAATTTTTTAAATTATTTAATATAGTATCTAAATTTTTATTAGTATTAGTTGTATTAAATTGATTAAATTTAGTTTTTAAATTTTCTATTAAATTATTTATTTGTTCTTTATCTAAATTAGAACCATTATTTTTATTTAAAAGTTTAAGAGCTTGTTCTAATGTTTCTTCATAAGTTAATTTAAGATCAAAATCGGCATACAAATAGTTTTCTCAATTTTTTTCTTGCTTTGTTTGAATATCATTTAAATTTTCATCTTGTACAAGTTTTTTTAATTGCTCTAAAATTAAATTATTTAAAGTTTCTAAAAGTTGATTAATTTGATTATATTTAGTTTCAAGGTTATTTTTTTCTTCAAAAGAAGTAGAAATTATATCTTTTTCTAAAACGTTCAAATAAACATTATTTAAATAAATATTTTGCGTTTTTAAAGTGTTAAAATAATTTTCTTTATTTTTATTAAGATCTAAAGTTTCACTAAAAATTTGAGCTAAATTATTTAAATAAAGTTCATCAAGTAAATTTAAATTATTTACTTTTTCTATTAATAATCTTTTTTCTTGAGAACTTAATCAAATTTGTTTATTGATATGGTTAATTTCATTAACATTATAACCATTTAAATTCTCATAAATATTGTCAATTGAATTAATAGTGTTTTTATCTGCTATTAAAGTTGCTAAGTTGAAATCTGTTTCATTACCTAATAAAGTAGTAGAAGTTAATAAATTAGTAGCTTTATTTAAAACATTATTCAAATTAATTTGATTTGAAGCTTGTTTATATTTATTATCATTAGTTAAAATTAATTGTTTATAATAAGTTACTTTATTACTTAATGTTTGCATTTGTGAATTTAAATTTTGCACAATTTCAATTATTTGTTTATTAATTTGATTAAATCTAGTATTTTTAATTAATTCTCGATATTTAATAAATTGAGCTTGATTTAAAAATGAGTAAGTAATTCTAAAATTATTGTAAATTAAAGCTTTATCACTGTTGGTTTTTTCTGCTCTTTGTACTAAAGCTTTAATTAAAGAACTAGCATTATTTTTATTAGTAAGCAAATTAATATTTAATATAGTTCTTTTAAAAAGTTGTTTTTCTTCGGCGCTTAAATATAAATAATTATCAATTTTAAAAGCGTAAAAATTCTTTTCATGATCTAATTGTGCAAAAAGATTTTCTAGTGAATTAATTGGATCTCTAAGTAAAATATTTAATGAATTATCAGTTAAACCATCATTAGTATTTGAAACTAATAAATTTTGTGTTTTTGTTAAAGCTTGTTCTAATTGTTCTTTTAAATTTAAAGAAGCATAAGTATAAATAGTTTGTTCTTTTAAATTAAATAAAGCTTGATTAACTTGTTCAAAAGTTATTTTTAAAGTTTGCATTTCTTGATCAAGAATAAAATAATTTTGTGCAATTTGATTCATTTGATCTTCAGTTAATGCTTGATCTAATTCATTATTTAAATTAGATAATTGTTTTGTATTTAAATTTTCATATTGTTTAATTAAACTATTTTTGAAATTTTGTCTTAAAGCATTTAAAACAATTGTTTTAATTTCTTCTTCATTATTAGCTAAATCAATAGATAAAGTAAAAAAAGTATTATTATCAGTTGTTAAATTATTATAAGTTTGTAATTTTAACTTAGCTTCTTGTTTGATAACATCTAAATTACTTAAAAAACCTCTAACAATAATTTCATTAGTTTGAGTAGAATAAGTATTTTTATTAACATTTAACTTAGTTGATTCAAGTTTGTAAATAATTTTTAAAGTGGCTTTATTATCATCAGCTTCTAATTTAGTCAAAATTAATTTAGCAAAAGTATTTAATGGCACTACATCTAAAAATTTAATTTCTTCATTAGTTACACTAGATGCTTTTCTAGAATTAAGATTATTGATATTTTCAATATTTTTAAAAACTTGATTATTTGTTATAGCTTCATTTAAACGTTTAATTTCTGTTTTTAAATTATTTAATCTAATAGTTTTTAATTCTTCTTCTGTAGCGTTTTGTTCAAAATTATTTGCATTAACTAAATAACTATTAGTAGGATTATTAATTTCTTCTAAAGTATAATTAATAAAAACATTACCATTAATTAAATCATTATGCGTTGGTGTGTTAATGATAATATTTCTTACAAGCATTTTTTCACTAGCTAAATCTACAAGTTGATTTTTATCGTTTTTAATTTTAAAAATAATTTTACTTGTATTTAATTCATCAGGTGTGATATTAGCTAAATTATCTTGATATTCTAAAATAATTTTACTTGCTTTGCTATGTAAATCAATACGATTAACATAACGTTCACTATCTTGTTTATTAGCAAAATTACTTATAACTTTGGAAGTTAAAGTATTAGAAGCTATTGGTGTTTTGATTTGTTCATTATTATAAGTTAGTTTTTTAGTTGAAATTAAACGATAAATAATTTTAATTGTTGTTTCAGTACGATCAGTAATACTAATTTTTTCAATTGTAACGTCTTCTAAATTATTCAAATTATAAGTAACTTGATCTAAAATAACTCTATTAGTTCCTATTGCTTTATCACTATAATCAAAAGAGTATGTATTGCTTTGATTATTTTGATAATTTTGTACTAATTGATTAATTCTTTGTTGTTCTTGATCAATTAATTTAGCTTGCTCAAAAAGTTTTTTAGCTTCTTGATCACTTTTTTTAACAATATCTTTTTCTTGATTAATAATATCTCTTATATCGGCGATAATATTATTTTTTGTTGCTAGAGTTAAATTAGTTAATTCCTTATTAATTCTATTAACTCAATTATCAATTGTCATGCTAAAAACTACACTAGCAAAATTAGCTAATGCTTGATCAACTTCATTAGTTTTATCAATAAGACTAAAATTATTATTAGTATCTAAACTATAATTATTTAAACTTATTAAATGATTATTAATTTTAAAATCTTTGTTTGATTTTAAAGAATGCATGAAGGTATTTTTAAATAATAAATTTTGCTTTTGTTCTTCAGTTAAATATCAATTTTGATTAATTCATGCTGCTAAATCTGCACCGTTAGCAAAAATATTTGATAAAGATTCTAAAGTTTTATTAACTAATTCTTTATATTTTCTTGCTAATAAAGTGTTATTATTGACATTTTGATAATCTAAAAGATCATTGTTTTTAATTAATTCTTCTTTATTTTTAAATAAATTAGTATTTAGTGTTTGATTTGAGCCTTGAAATTCTCTAAAAGTATTAACTAAATTATTTTTATTAGTTTGATAAGTTGAACGATATTTATAACCTTCTCAATTAGTAAAATCTTTACCACCAGTAAAATAAATAGTTTTTTCAATTTGATTGATTTGATTAATTAAAGTTTTAATAGCTTGATATAGTTTATTTTTTCTTATTGTAGCTTGTTCAATTATTTTTAAAGGAGTAATTTTGTTAGCATTTCAATAAGTAATAAAAGTTTTTAATTGACCTTCATTATAGCTTTGTGTTGTAGGAGCAGTAACTAATTGGGTTGAAAGTTGAATAATTTCATTTTTTAAAAAACTATAAACTTGTTGACGATTGTAATGATTATTAGTTTGCTCTTGAATAATATCTAAAGTATTAAGATTATCATAAATTTTTTTAATGTTAGCATAACCATTAAAAGTTAACTTATTAATTTTTTGCAATTCACTAATTTGATTTTTAATATAAGTTAAATCTTTGTAATCATTTTCATTATTAAGTGTTCTAACTAAATAATCATTACTGTTTTGATTAAAATTAGATCTAAAAGCAGCATATTTTAAATTATTCAAAAGTAAATACAAAGCAGTCAATTTGTTATTTTCATCATCTCAATAAATAAAATTTGCTCTTTGACTTACTCAATTTAATAAAGTATTGTTAGTATCAACTGCTGAACCATCAAAAATACGATTGAATAATTTTCAATATTCTTGTTCAAATATTTGTTGATTAGTATTATTTTCTTCAATGTAACTAATTCATTGATTTAAATTTTTAGAAGGATTATTTTTTAAATTAACTGCATTATTATTTGCAAAATCTCGTGCATATTCTCTTTTAATTTGTGTTTTTTGAGCTCTTGTTAATCACTCTTGAGCTTCTAAAATTTTATCTAATTTAGCTCGATCTGTTAAATCTCAAGTAATATCAACTTGACCTCAGTTAGTTCTATATTCTCCTAAGGTTTTAGAATTAATGAAATTATGATTATTTGAATCATTGACAGTATATTTTCAAAGTTTAGTATCGTAATTGGAAATATGAATTTTATAATCTTGAATTCTTTGTTCAATATCATTGAAAACATAAGATGTTTTAGTTTTATAAGTATAATCGATTTTAGCATTTTGATTAAAATTATTCTTTTTAATATCAAAAACTCTATTAGCATTATCACTATTAGTGTTATTTTTATAAACGTACATTGAATTTTTAGGAAAGAGTAAATTTTCTTTTTGATCAATTTTATATTTTTTAATTAAATTAATTGTATTTTGATCTACTGATTCAGTTGTAATAACATTAATTTTATTTGTATAGTTTTTAAAACTATGAGCTACAAAACCTACTTGAGCTTGAGTGTTATTATTAGCATTAGGTCTATTTAAACCAATACCTAAAAAAGATTCATAACCATGTTGATAATTAGAATTATTTTTATTGTGTTGATTAACTTGGAAAACAACATTTAAAAAAGGAGCAACGCCAGAATTAACTGCCGAACGAGCTTCAAAAAAAATCACTGCACCTAAATTATTTTTTAGAGCATCTTTAGTGGTTTTGTAATTAGGATGATAATTTAAATTTGATCAAGATGTATTAATAGGTAAACTTAAATAACGATTTGCAATTCCATAATCAATTTCTCTAGTGGCATTTTTAAATGAATTAGTAATTAATGCATCAGCAACTCTATCACTATTAAATTTACTATTATTTTTTGCTCCATCATAAAGAGGTATATATTTTAAACTAACAATTTTACCCGTTCTTTCAGAACCTTCAGGATCAAAATCTCCGCCATATTCAAAGGGTTCATAAATATTAAAATTAGCTAAAGTTCTTCGATTACTTGGTGTTTTTGAATTACTAAACATTTGCTTTGTAACATTAATATTTGAACCGCTTGTTACTGGTCTTAAACCAATAGTTTGACCTACACCTACATTACGATTATTTTCTCTTCTAAATAATTCAAAAGTTATTTGATTACTAAAAAGTAAATCTTTGGAAATATAAATAGCTCCTTGATATCATCTTTGAAAATTATCTAATGAACTACTTGAATTACCAAATTGAAATTGTGTCAAAAATAAATTATTATTTTGTCCTGGATTTTTTCAAATATCACTAATTTGAGACGCATTATTAACTTCTGTGGTTATTGCATTATTATTGTTATATGTTACTTTATAAAGATTTAAATCTTTTTTAAATAAATTATTATCAGTTGCCAAATTGTTATTCAAATTATTAGAGTTAACAAAATATTTGGTAGTTCAAATTCTCTCATTTGGATATTTAGTTTGTAAAGTATTATTATCAATTGTGTTAGTTTCATTAAAAACAGTCGATTGTGATAATTGAGTATTAACACTTAAAAAAATAAAAGGTAAAATAGCACTAGTACCAATTACACTATTAAAAACTATTTTCTTTTTTAAGTTTTTTTTATTGATCATAATTTTCTCCTTTTAAGATACTAAATAATTCAAGTTTATATTTTATTTTTAATTATAATTAATTATAAATTAATTAAATTAAATAAATTGAAATAAAAAACCTAACAAAATTGTTAGGCGGTATTAAAAATATATGGTACCCAAGACAGGACTTGAACCTGCACGCATTTCTGCAGTAGATTTTGAGTCTACGGTGTCTACCATTCCACCACTTGGGCAAATATATTAATATTATAACTTAAAATTATTTTTTTCAAGATTTTTGAGGTAAAAAATGATTGGAATAGTAGTAGAATATAATCCTTTTCATAACGGTCATATTAGACAATTAAATTGAATTAAAGAAAAATTTCCTAATGAAAAAATTACAATCATCATGAGCTATAAATATTCCCAGCGTGGAGAAAGAATAGTTCTATCATATAGAAAAAGAAAACATTTAGCTAAAAAATATGGTGTTAATAAAATAATTAAGCTTAAATTTAGAGAAACGGTTCAAGCAGCACATATTTTCGCTCAAAATGCACTTAAAAAATTAGTTAAAGTCAAAATTGATAAATTAGTTTTTGGTTCTGAAAGTAATGATTGTGAAGAAATGTTTTATTTAGCTAAATTAATCAAAAATAATCAAGAACAATTAAATAAAAAAATCAAATATTACTCAAAAATTGAAAAATTAGCATATCCTAAAGCTTATGCTTTGGCATTAAAAGATTTAAGTGGCAAAAATTATTTACAACCAAATGATATTTTAGGTTTTGAATACATTAAAGAAATTGTTAATAAAAATTATCGAATTAAAGTTTACACAATAAAGCGTAATATTGCTTTTCATTCTTTGGAACCTCAAACAAATTATGCTTCAGCTTCTTATTTGAGAACTTTAATACAAAATAATCAAACTTTAAATAAATATTCACCTATTAAAAAAATTAAATATCAAGATTTTAACCAAAAAATGTATAAAAAATTTCAACAAAATATTCAAAATAAAAAATATTGAAATAAAATAATTAAACTAAATGTTATAAATGAAGGTATAGAAAATTTACTTTTAAAACACGTGAGTGAACAAGATTTGAATTCTTTTTTAAACAAAACTACATCTAAGCGTTATACTAAATCACGCATATTAAGAATCATTGCTTGAATAGCTACTAAACAATGAAAAAAACATTATTTTTTATAAAATAAATGCGTAAAAAATAAATAATAAGGAATTAGAATGAAAATAAAAAAATATTGAAATTTACTACTTTTATCAAGTTGTTCGACTTTACCAATTGTTCTTGCTGCAAGCTGTAAAGATACTAATCAAAATTATAATTATAATAATTTTAAAAACGATTATGAAAGCCCTATTAATAATAAAGCTTTTACTTTATTTTTAGATCAAAAGCAAATCGAAAAAGAAATTCAAGAAATTAAAAATTTAGCTAAAGAAAATAAATTATTAAATCGTGATAATCAAGTTATAAATGAACAAATAAATAAAATTCCTCAAGTTTTAAATTTTAATTTAAGACAATTTACTGCTGAATATTTAATCGCACGTAAATTGATAAAATTTAAATTTAATGATGACAAATTAAATCAAAATATAGATTATAAATATGTTGCTAATGTTGAAAGACCTGAAGGAGTATTTTTAAAACTACAAATTTTTTGAAAAGATAATCCTAGATATTGAAAACAAACTGAACTTTTAAAATTACAAGATTATTTTAAAATCATTCGTTATGGAGCTGATCACTTACACTTTTCACTTGAAAATAGTGAAGGTCAAATGATAAGTGAAAATATTTTAGCAATTGAAAGAGCTTATAAATATAATTTAACAACTAAAGAAGAATACAAAAGCGATTATGATGCTTTTGGTGCATAATAAAAAAATAATGTAGTATACATACTACATTTTTATTTTTAAAAAATAAAAAATATGTTAGAATAAAAAAGCAATATTAATAATTGCAGAAAGTAGAATTATCTCACCCGAAGATAATATTTATCTTGGGTCTTAAGCTACAATTAAAGTCAGTGTATTTTAAGTAGTATATAAAAAATTTATCTATTTAGGAGTTTATTATTCAAGTAAATAACAAAAGTAAAAAACCTACACCAGAACATATGATTAATGAAAATATTCCTTTTGAGAAAGTTTTTGTAATTGGTGAAAATGGTGAAAAAATTGGTGTATCTAACACATTAGAAGCTATTGAAAAAGCAAAAGAAAAAAAATTAGATTTAGTTTTAATAAGTGTAGATCCTAAACCTATTGTTCGTATGTTAGATTATGGAAAATTTAAATACGAACGTAAAAAGAAAGAAAAAGCTAATAAAGAAAAACAAACTTTTGTACAAAACCGCCAAATTAGATTAACACCTATGATAGGTGATAATGATTTAAAAGTTAAAGCTAAAAAAGCTCGTGAGTTTCTTTTAGAAGGCGATAGAATTAAAGTTAGTTTAAAATTCAGAGGTAGAGAATTAGCAAGAAAAGAATTAGGTGAAGAAAAATTGAACCAATTCTATGCATTACTTGAAGATATTTCAGACATTACCAAAGAAGCAACATTAGTTAATGAAAGATTTTTAGATCTATATTTGCAACCTAATAAAACTAAAATAAGCAAATACAAAAAAGAAAATAACTTAGTAGATAAATCAACTACAAAAGATAAAGTTAGAGTTGATTAAAGTTGAATTCTACATTCACACTCTACTTTTTAAGGAGAGATTATGCCTAAAATGAAAACTAAAAGTGCGTTAAAAAAACGTATTAAAGTTACAGGAACTGGTAAAGTTCTACGTGAACAAGCTTATCGTTCACATTTAGCCCAAAATAAGACTATTAAACAAAAACGTCATTCTCGTAAACGTGCTTTAATGCATGCTTCTGATCTAAAAAGATTTAAAGCTATGTTTTAATAACTTTTACATTTATTGACTATTACAGTAATTTAATTATTTTGTTGTAAAGGAGAAATAATGAGAGTAAAAGGTGGAACAGTTACAAGAGCAAGACGTAAAAAATGAATAAAATTAGCAAAAGGTTATTTTGGACATAAATCAATTGGTTATAAAGTAGCAAAACAAGCAGTAGTTAAATCATGAACTTATGCTTTTAGAGATAGAAAACAAGTTAAACGTAATTTTAGAAAACTTTGAATTGCTCGTATTAATGCAGCTACAAGAGCTGAGGGTTTAAGTTATTCTAGATTTATTAATGGTTTAAAAAGAGCTAACATTATTGTTAACCGTAAAATGCTTTCAGAACTTGCTATTAATGAACCAAATACATTTAAATTATTAATTAATTTAGCTAAAGAGGCTTAAAAATATTTTTTAAAACACCTATTAAATAAACTGGCAAGTTTAAATAAAAGGTGTTTTTTTATTTTAATATTATTTTTTAGTTGTTTATTTATTAATGATATAAAAATATAACATAGTATTTTCAAATTTAGAATATAAAACTTTTTTTAATTAATTTATCAATATGATATTGATCTAAATTTTTTAAAATCTTTAAATAAAAAAATTGAAATATAATAGAACTATCATAATAAACATCAATTTCATTAATATGCAGTAAAATTATTATTTTTAATTTCAGTAATTATTTTTTTAAATTTTAATGATTTGAATTTTAGCAATAAAAAATGTTTTCTTTAAATTTATTTATATTTTTAACATATATATATATATATAAGAATAAAAACAAAATATCAAAAGAAACATTGAAATTATGAAATTATTTAAAAAATTAGTTGGTTTAGGTTTAGAAGCAGTTGTTATTACTGGTTTATTTTCTATGATTGTCATTTCTTGTTGTGCTAAAACACAAGAAGAAATTTTGAAGAAGAAATAGAACAAAGTAAAAAAGAAATGATACAAAATATTCAACCAAAAACATTGCATGATTTGGAAACAATCCAAAAAGCAAGAATAGCACTTAATGAAATTGATTTAAGTAGTTTAAATTTAATTCAAAAGGAAAATGAGTAGTTAGATTTTTGAATGAATAATTGTTTAGAAAAACAAAAAATAATTGATAATAGAAAATTAAGTTCAAATGAAAAACTTGGTTTATTAAATGAAAAATTAGAAGAATTAATGACTTTAAAAGGAATAAACAAAAACTTTCTAATTATGCTGATAATGAAGAATTAGTCATCAATTTAGAAGTATAAGAAAAAGAATGACAAAATGTTAAACTTTGTTTTTTGTTTATTTTGGTTTAAAACAAAACAAATACTTGTTTATATTACAATATAATAGGTTATAAATAATGGAGATAAGAAATGAATGATTACGTAAAAAAATACAAACCTGAAAATATTAATATTATCATAGATAGTTATTTGAACAATGAAAAGGAGTTTGAAAGATTTAAAAATAATTTTTATTATGTCCCACATACTTCATTAAAACTAACCAAGTGAGATAAAAAATTTAAAGAAATTTATCAAGATTATTTAAAAGAAATTAAAAGTATTATTAATAATAAAGACTTTTTTATTCCTGATAGTCAAGGTTATTTAAGTGAAGATGAGGTTAATAGTCTGTTTGATAAAAAAAATAATGAATGATTTTATCAAGAAATCGCGACTAAACATTGTCAAAGCATAGATAAAGACTTTTCTAACACCAACAAGTTTTTGTTATTAAAGGATTTTTACGCCAGCGATACTAAATATTTTATCGAGAAAGCACTTTTCTTCCAACAAGATAAACAACTACAAGAAATAGATGATGATAACGACAAATATTATACGTCGTACCCAGATATTAATAATTTAGTCAAAAGTTATGTCTCTGTTATTTATAGGTGGTTTTTAGATGATATTAATAATGGGGTACATACTTCTTTAATATATGATTTAAACAATAACAAAATAGAATATAAACAAAGAAAAGGAAGATAAAAAACATATTTTTTAATAAGATATATATATATATATATATAGAAAAAATATTTAAAAAATATCCAATATTTTATGGATATTTTGATGTTATTCTTTATTTAAATTTAATGTTCTTTCTTCTTTTTTAATTAATCTTTTTATATTCGAATGATGCATTATTATGACTAAAAGTGCTGTCAAAGTAAAAATAATAGGTGTTACATATCAATAAGAAACTAAAAATTTAATAATATCATCATTATGTTCTACATTATTAATTCAAAATCCTAAAATTCCTTGTGTAAATCAAGGATTATACATCATTGGCAACATAACTAATGCTACACTAATTGATGCTAATGAAACTATTTTTCTTTTAACTAAAATACTAAAGAAAATTATTGAAGCAATAATGAAAGCAATAACGTTTATCATTAAAATTAACGACGCTGCACACACAACACCTTTGCCGCCTTTAAATTTAAAATAAATAGGAAAAATATGTCCAACAACAACCCCAAATCCTGCTACTTGAGGAGATACAAAAACTTGAAAAGGAAAATAAACATTAATTATATTATGTACTATTAAAGCAGCTATTAAAACAGTTAACACTACTTTAAGAAAATCAATTATAAAAACAATTAAAGCAAAACGTTTACCAAACGTTCTCAAACTGTTGGTAGCTCCTGCATTTTGACTATGGTATTTTCTTACATCATCTTTTTTGAAAAAATAACTTAAAATAATTGAAGTATTAAATGATCCAATGAATAAATAACCAGCTATAAAAAAGGCTAAATTAATTAGGACATTATAAAAAATAATCATTATTTGCTATATCTAATTAATCTTGAATTGTTTTGATATTGACGTCCTTCTTTAGCTTGATTTTGACCATTTAAAACCGTTGCATCAGCGGAAAAATAACAACGTGGTTGAAAAATAAATTGACCCACACCATAAAAATCTACTGGAGTGTTATTATCTTCAAATTCTTTGATTTTTTCAGGAGTAAAACCAGAAGAAACAGTTATTTTAACATTATTGGCTCCCATTTGATCCAAAGCTTTTCTTAATCTTTTTATTTGTTCAACATTAACTCCATAAAACTTAGGATTATCTTCTTCATTATCAAACATATGATCTTTCATAGAAGCGGATGTATCTACTCTCACTCCTCAAAGTTTATCTCCTATAGCTTCATAAGATAATCTAGCATCTCTAATTACATCATTATGATAATCAATTAAAGAAATAACATTTTCTTGAGGAAACATCTCATAATAAGCTTTAGTTACAGCTTTAATATCACCATTAAAATTTTGAATTAACGCATGAGGATATGAACCAAAAGGTTCCAACTGACTATTTGGTAAATTTTGAGCATCAGTTGACATAATATTTACACCTGCCAATCTTATAGCATCGCCATCTCTTTCTTGCATTAAAAAATGATCCATTCTATCACCCATAAAAATTATTGGTTTACCTTTTGCCGCTTGAACACACTCATACGCATTAGTTGCTATAGTTGTTGAACGTGATAAAATTCCATCAATCAAACCTTCCATAATACCAAAATCCTGATATTTGCCTTCTAATTCTAAAACAATTTCTTTAGCACTTATTATTGTGCCCTCAGGCAAATATTTGATTTGATATTTTGAAATGTCAGTATATTTTTCTAATAATTCTAAAACTTCATTCATACCACCAAGAAGTGCTTGATTGTGTCTTTGGAAAAATTGCAATTTTATAATATTATTAGGATTATATTTTTCTAAAATAGCTTTAGTTTTTAAAAAGTAAGTTGCAATATATTTTTCTATTGATTTCATCTTCTTCCTTTATTTTCATTTCAACTTTATTAATTTTAATACATAATAAATATTTTATTTGAAATATTAATTTAAATTTAATATAAAAAATAGTCAACTCTAAAATTATATATTTATAAAGTTAACTATTTTTGTGCAACATAAAATAATAAAGGTTTGGATAATTTTTTAACTCATTCTTCTTCTAATTTTTCATCTCTTTTTGATACTTCCAAAATTTTAAAATTAAATTCATCCGATAATATTTTTTTCATATCTTCTTGTGTGTAAAATCTATTTTTTACTCATATATCGTTTTCTTTATTTGATAGAACTTTTTGTTCAGAAAATAACTCTAAGTCATAAACTTTTACTTTTTCTAATCAATAATTTTTGTATTCTTCAGTAGAAAACATATCATGTATAGTAAAAATGAATTTCCCATTCTTTTTTAACAAGTTATAAATATTATTTAAAGCCATTCTTATTTTTTGTTCTTCAAGAATATTTGTCAAACCATTAAAAGAAAACAAAATAAAATCATATTTTTCTTTTTCATTAATTTTATCTATTATATTTTTATGCTTAAATAATATAGAATTATCAAAATTTCTTTTTTTGCAAGTATTAATAAATTTTTTATTTATGTCAATTGCTTCAATTTTAGAATTAGGGAACATTTTTTTTAATTCAAAAGTAGTTCTCCCTAGTCCACATCCAATATCGTATATTTTTAATTCTTTTGTATTATCAGAAAAATATTTTTTGATTATATTTTTTTCTGAATTTCAAAGACCTTTTTTTGTATATTCTTCATAATCATTAAAAGTTTTTTTAGAAGAATAAAATTTATTAATATTATTTGTTTTAAAAATAATTAATGAAGTTGTAATTATAAGTATTGACAATATTAATATAATAAGCGAATAACTTAAATATGCTCAATAATAACTAAATTCATTGTTAAAAAATGTAAATAAAATTATAAGTAAATTAGAAACTATAACTCTAGTAGCTAGTGATCAACCATTTTGCTTATGAAAATCTTTTTTATTAAATAGTTTGTATGATTCAGAATAAAAGGTTGGTAATGTGATACTAAAAATAAACTGTTGAATAGTGTTGATCAAAAAATAATATGTGAAAATAACATAAGAAGAAGTTGTTAATTTTTCTATAAAAATTCATGAACTAGCTAAAATAAGCATTACTATCATTAGTATATGTAATTTTATTTTAGATTTATTAAAATGATTTAATATCATTAATAAAGTAGTAGCTATTAAACCACTTATTGACATAGTTAATGTGAATCAAAAAGATCATTCATTATAGTTATAATCTTTAATATATGCGAAAAATTGTATTAATCCCGCTTGTCTAGGATAAAGTAATATACCAATTAAAATAGAAAAAGAAAAAATAAATATTCAGCTTGATAATTTAGTTTTTTTATTATCTTGTGAAATAGTTTTTTTAGAAAATTCAATTGAATTTATATTAAGTTTTAAACTTCAATACAATATACCAGATATTAAATAAGTAATAATATTAAAAACTATCAGTCAATAAAATTGTAAATAATTATATAAATAAAATGACATTAAAGGCGAAAGAACAAAACCTATTGATGTAGCAAGAGAATTACCAATATTAAAAGATTTTAAAGTTTTTTCATCTGTAGCTAAATAATATAAAATATTTTTTAAATGAATAAAACGATAAGAATGTATGGTTCCCAGTATAGTTGATAAAACAATTAATATAATTGAAAAGATGTTAGAAGTTAAAAATCAAATAGAAATAATAAATACTATAAATAGAAAAAAAGCACTTAAAATATCAGTTAATAATAATGCGATTTTATCTTTAAGAATTTTTACTAATTTATTTGAAAAAATATAAATAATTATTGATGGCAATTGAATTAATAAATATAATAAAGTAACCAATCAAAAATCCCCAGATATTTTATATATATAAATTGCTGAAGAAATTTTGAATGCTTCAGAACCGATTAATGATATTCCTACTGCCGAAACATATTTAAAAAGATTAAAATTAAAGGATTTCTTCATTTATAAGCTCCATAAAAATTAACATATAATAGATATTTTTACTTAAAACATTAGACTCATAACTATGAATTTTGTCAGCAGGTAAAGTTATTGTAATTGAGTTTTCATATTGTAGTTCTGTAATATCAGTAGACCCAGATCCAAAATATAACTGATATGGTAGTGAATATTTATTACATAATGTTTTTAGTTTTTCTAGTAATGATAAATTAACAGCTGTAAAAGTATCAGAAACTCTTATTAATATACCTCCAATATCCCACTGATCACTTTCTGAAGATTCGATATTAATAATTAATTTAATTTTTTTATTTTGTATCCAATTTTTATTTTCTTTAGAAGATTGTAATAATATTTCTTCTCTTGTTGTAAATATATAATTAATTGATGAAAAACTATTTAAACTCAAAATACAAGCAACTGACATTCTATTGTCAGAATTTCTACTTTTAATAAATACTTTATCAACAATAGTTTTTGTAGAAGGGAATATTTGATATATATCATTTTTATTTAATGAATTAGATTTTTTGTCAGAAAAAAATAAAGTAGGTCTATTTATTTTTCTATTTTTTTCGGCTGAAAAAATGTTATTATCTTTTTTATTGCAATTTATATCAAAAATAAAATTAGATTTTTTATCATATACGTTATAAATTCCATCTATTCAATTCATAGTACCTAAGTTATAAATATTGCCATTTACAACTATTCCTCCCACTTCATCTAAGTGAGAAATAAAAACTACTTTTTTATTATTTGAAATATTAAAAAAAATACTATTTTTTTTATCTCTTCTAACATTGAAATCATTTGTTAAAAAATTAATTTCAAATCCAGGTAAAGTAGGTTTTTCATAAGAACTAATAATTTTTTTTATTATTAAAGAATTATTTTTTAATAATAAATCTAAAAAATAATTATTTTTTTATATTCCTTATTGATAAATTTATATATTTTTTTAATATCAGAAAATATATAATTATTTAAATATTTTTCTATACTTTTAAATTTAAAATATTTAACATGATATTTATCATAGTCATAATGTTTATAAATAAAGAAAGTATTAAATAAATTTAAATTTATTGCGTTTCTTAATAGTGCTCATGATTTTATTTCTTTAATTAAATTACTATTAAATTTATATACTGATTCTAAATCATTTACTAATTCTGAAATTTTTCGATTCCTGTCATGTTTAAAATCATCAGAAAATATATAAACAAAAGATAAAATTTTTTGTAAAACAGCATAATTAACACTTATCTCATATATGTTGTTTAAATAATTATTTTTATTAACAAAAGATAGAGTTATAGTTTCTAAGCTTACAATTTCTATTTTAAAATCAGATATATAGGTAATTAATAAGTTACCATCAAATTTACTATTAGATAATTTATTAGTTATTCACTGTAAAAAATTTTGTTTATCTGTTTCTTTTATATCTGATATGAAACAAAAATCTAAATCATTTATAGATCTTTTTAAAATATTATTTTTAGCGAGTATATAACTTCCTTTTAATATTAAAGAAATATTTGCTGAAAATAAAAAATTAAATTCGGATATTAAGTCATCAATAGATTTTAAAATTTTTCTATATATCATAAATTAAGGCAATAATTCCTTATCTGTTTCTCTAGGTAATAACTGAACATTTCTAATATCTTTTTCATCTATAATAAAAAGTACTAGTCTTTCTAATCCTAAACCAAAACCAGATGTTTCTAATTCGGATTCTAACTTCATTTTTAGATATCAATCATAATGTTTGGGATTATTATTGTGTTTTAGTATTGAATCATATGTCTCTTTATATGTTATACATCTTTGTCCAGAACCAACAGTTTCACCTATTCCAATTAATAAATCAGAGTTTAGCGCATAATCTTCTTCTATTTTTTGATAAAAAGGAACTAATTGTCATGGAAAGTTGCTTAATCAAATAATATTATTTTTAAATTTATTTATTAAATATTGTTCTCCCTTAGAATTAACACTTTCTATAAAATCATTTTCATTTAAATAAATTTTTTCTATACCAAGTGGATATTCTAATCTTAATAAAGAAATAACATGATCATGTTTTAAATCTATAACTTCATTAGATAATCATTTTTTTAATCTATTTGAATTATTATTATTAAAAAAATCAATTAAATTTTTATGTTTTTTTATTAATTCATTAACAATAAATTTAATGTAATCAATAATTTTTTCTTTACATTTTTTTAAATTACCTAACATTTCAATTTCAAAATGATTAAACTGATGTAAATGCCTATTATCAACCTGTTCTCCTCTAAAGGTATTTGTTATATATCCAACACTAGAAATATCTTTAGCTCTTAACATTAATTCAAGGTGAAATTGCATACTATCAGCCAAATAAAATTCATAATTTAAATTACTTTTAGAAATAACTTTATAAGGTTTTGAGTCGCTGCCTAATCCCATAGGACTAGTAACACTTTGAGTTGTAATTGGTAAATTAACTATTTCTACATTATTATTTTCCATTCAAATATAAGTTAATTTATTTATCACAGAAAATAATTTTAAAAGATTAGAATATCTTTCATTTTTTATTGTTTTTATAAAATCTTTTTTAAAATCTTCGAACATGTATACCTCTTTTTTTAATCGAATAATTTATTTATGCAATCATATAATTTTACTATTTTTAGTTTATTAAAACAAAAATAGTTATTTTTAAAAAATAAAAGTGAAAATATTTAAGTTTTTTCATAATTTTATATAAAAACGGCATTAGCCGTTTTATTAATTAAATATTAATATGAATTTGAGTCAGCTTCTGTAGATTCTAGAATCGATACTGAACGAGAAGTACCAAATCTAGTTGCGCCACTTTGATACATTTGTTCTAAATCATTTAAATTAGAAATTCCACCTGCTGCTTTTATTAATAATCTACCTTGTGCAATTTTTTGCATGATTTGAACATCTTCTAATGAAGCACCACGACTTGAAAAACCTGTTGAAGTTTTAATAAATTCTGCACCTGAATTAGCAACAATTTCAGTTACTTTTTCTAATTCTTCTTGTGTTAGTAATGCAGTTTCAACAATAACTTTTAAAATATTTTTTCCACAAACTTCTTTAACTGTTTTGATATCATTTAACACATAATCATAATCTTTATCTTTTAACTTACCAATATTAATAACCATATCAATTTCATCTGCACCAGCTTTTAATGACTCAGATGCTTCGAAAGCTTTAACAGATGAAAATGATGCTCCTAATGGAAAACCAACAACTGTAGTAATACCAATTTCACTTCCTTTTAAAAATTCTTTGGCATAAGGAATTCAAGCACTATTAATACATACTGTTTTAAAATTATATTTTTTTGCTTCATTTAATAATTTATCAATTTGAGCTTTTGTAGTGTCAGCTTTTAATAAAGTATGATCAATCATTCTATTGTATTGTTCTTTCATAATAACCTCTTAAATAATTTAGCTTAATTTAGCTAAAATAATTTTATTTTCTACTTTTTCATTATTATATTTAAAAGCTTGTTTCAATTCATTAACTAATTCAATATCAATTTCTTTTGAAGAATATAATGTAAATAAAAGATCATTTTTATCAACTCATTCATTCGTTTTTTTATTTAATGTTATACCTGCTTCAAAATCTATTTTATCTGCTTTAGTTGCTCTTCCAGCACCTAATTTCATTGCTACTTTTCCAAAAGTTAATGAATCAAAAATATCTAAATAACCTTTTTGATCAGATCTTATTTCTAATTTATATTTAGGATTTCAGAATTTAGGATCTTCTATAGCACTATAATTACCACCTTGTAAAGTAATAAATTCTTTAAATTTAGCTTTAGCTGCGCCATTTTCGATAACTTCTTTAACTTTTTCTAAGCCTTCTTCGTAAGTATTAACTGCTTTAGCTTGAAGTAAAATAGTTGCACATGAAGAATATACTAATTCGTTAAAATCAGTTGGACCTTTACCTTCTAATGTTCAAAGAGCTTCTAAAACTTCATTTTTATTACCTATTTCTCTTCCTATTGGTCTGTTCATATTAGTTATTTCTGCTCTAACATCAACATTTAATTCTTTACCAATAGCAATCATAGCATTACCTAAAGCTTTAGCTTCTTCAAGATTTTTCATAAATGCACCATTACCACATTTAACATCTAAAAGAATGGCATCAGATCCAGTTGCTAATTTTTTAGACATAATACTTGAAGCTATTAATTCAATTGATTGTACTGTGCCAGTAACATCTCTTAATGCATATAATAATTTATCAGCAGGAACTAAATTTTGACTTTGTCCCATTATTGCTATTTTATGTTTTTTTACTTGTTCGATAAAATCTTTATCACTTAATTCAACACTAAAACCAGGTATTGATTCTAATTTATCAATTGTACCACCTGTATGACCCAATCCTCTTCCAGACATTTTAGCAACCGGCACGCCACAAGCCGCAACAATTGGGCCAACTGCTAAAGTGGTTTTATCACCAACTCCTCCAGTAGAGTGTTTATCTACTTTTATTCCTGGAATTTCACTTAAATCAATTGTTGCACCAGAATACATCATTGTTTTAGTGAATTGAGCTAACTCTTGACTATTCATACCATTAAAAACAACTGCCATTAAAAAAGCTGACATTTGATAATCAGGAGTTTCTCCTTTAACATAAGAATTTAATAAAAATTCAATTTCTTCTTTTGTTAAATTTTGATTAAAACGTTTTTTTTCAATTAAATCTACTACTCTCATTTTATTTTGCTAAACTTAATGCAATCTCCATAACTTTTGTAAACGCAGTTTGTCTTTCATGAGCTGAAATAATTTCATGAGTAATTAAATTATCACTAACTGTTAAAATACTTGCTGCTTCTTTGCCTAAGGCTTCTGCATTAGTAAATAATGCATAAGTTTCATTATCAATACAAATTGCTTTAGTTTTTGCAATTGTATCTTCTAAATTTAAACAAGAATAAAATACATCAGACGTATGTATTCTTCCTTCATTTAATTTAATATTTTTACTTTTGGCAATAGCTCTGATTTCATCATTTAATTTTGCAGAAGGATAATTAACTATTCCTTCTTTTTTTGCTACTAATTTTCTAAAAACATCACTATCAGCTATTGCTTCTGTACCAAGGACAATTTCGTACATTCCTAATTCTTTTAAGTAAGAACCAGTTGAGCCGGTTCTTATTATTCTATCAACATCATAAAATTTAAATAATTCATATGAATAAATACCCATTGAAGGCATACCCATACCGCTTGCTGCTATTGATATTGGTTTATTTTTGTAAGTGCCAGTATAAATATAAATATTTCTTATATCACTAACTAATTTATAACCTGGATCTAAAAAAGTTTCAGCAATAAATTTTGCTCTTAAAGGATCTCCTGGCATAATAACTGTTTTTGCAATTTCGCCTTTTTTAGCATTTATATGTGGTGTCATATAATATATTCTCCTTTAAATAAAACTTTTTATTATCTAGCTAAATTTAAAGCAATTTCCATCATTTTAGTAAATGCTGTTTGTCTTTCATGAGCACTAGTTTCTTCATGAGTAATTAAATTATCACTAATAGTTAATAAACAAGCTGCTTCCTTGCCAGTTATTTCAGCATTAGTAAATAAAGCATAGGATTCCATTTCTACACAAAGTGCTTGAGATTCAGAAATTCTCTCTTCAAGTGGAACTGCTGAATAAAAGACATCTGAAGAATGAACTCTTCCAATATTTAATTTAGTATTTTGTGCTTTAGCAATTGCTTTAATTTCCTCATTTAATTTACTTGAAGGTAAAGCAATTCTACCTTCTTTGCCTAAAGCAATTCTTCTATAAGCATCACCATCAGCATATGCTTCTGAAGCTAAAACAACTTCATATAAACCTAAATCTTTTTGATAAGAACCAGCTGAACCAATTCTAATAATTCTATCAACGTCATAAAATTTAAATAATTCATAAGAATAAATGCCTATTGAAGGGCAACCCATTCCACTACCTGCTACAGTAACTGGTTTACCTTTATATGTTCCTGTAAACATAAACATATTTCTTACTGAATTAACTAATTTATAACCTGGATCTAAAAAAGTTTCAGCAATAAATTTTGCTCTTAAAGGATCTCCTGGCATAATAACTGTTTTTGCAATTTCTTCTTTTTTAGCCTGAATATGTGGCGTCATAAATTCTCCTTAAATTAATTATTATTAAATAAATAAATTTAAAGTTAATATATATTAGTATATTAACTCTTACATATTAATTATAATATTTATTATAAAATTATAAATAATTTGCTTTTAAAGGAAAAAATGCGCAAAAAACTAACTCTTTTAACAGGTGATATAAATACAGGACATCAAAAGGCTATTCTGTTTGATTTATTATCACAAACCTTAATTAATTATCAAATTTTATGAAAAGAAAGAAATGATGAGTATCAAATTTTATTTGATTTAAAAGAAATAACAAATGATAAAAATTATCAAATTATTATTTCTTTAATAGATAATAATACATATGAAATTTTTGAAAGAATTTGAAAAAAATATCAAATTTCATTAGAATTTGATACCTTTTACAAACAAATGCAAATTGATTTAAAACAATTATCATATTGTGCTTTTGAAATACTAATTTATCTTTTACATTGACTTTTAAAAAATAATTTTCTTTTAGATACTATAAAAAATATTTTTCTTTATTTTTGTCAAATTTTTTGTTTAAAAATCAATAAATTAAGTCAAATTAATAAATTATTTAATTATTTGAATAAAACTAAAAAAATTAATTATGAAAAAGCTTTAGAATATTTAAAAAATGCTTTAATTTATAATTTTGAGCAAATTTAAGTAGATTTAATGTTATTTTTTAAAAAATTAGTTAATTCTACTAATTTTTTAGTTATCCCAATTTCACTTTGAGAATGACCGCTTTTTTTAATTAAAAATAATTTAGAATTTAAAAGTTTTTGATGCAATTCAAAAGCAGCTGAAGGTAAACAATCTAAATCGTATTCTCCATGTACTATAAAAATAGGAATATCTTTAATTTTTTCAATATTATTTAAAATATAATTTTCTTCAATAAAACAATTATGATAAAAATATCAATTTTCTAAAAGTGCTAATGCACTATGATTTTTAAGATTTTTTGAATTAAATTTTATTTTATTAACTGAAACAAGCATTGTTTCTCATTTTGCTCAAGCTAATAATGCTTTTTCTTTAAGTTGATGATTATTACTATGCATTAAATGATAATATGAAGCAACAATATTTTTTTGTTCTTTTTTATTTAATAAATTTATATACTCTTGATATTCATATGGTTTAAAGTATGAAGCTCCTTCTTGATATAATCAAGAAATATCTTTTTTTCTACCCAAAAAAACACCTCTTAAAATCATTTTTGAAACATTTTCTGGATATTTGATACCATAAAGTAATGATAAAGTTGTTCCTCAAGAACCACCAAATAGAATTCATTTTTTAATTTTTAATTTTTTTCGTAATTTTTCAATATCTTCTACTAAATCTCAAGTAGTATTATTTTTTAATTCTAAAAAAGGTTTAGATTTTCCACAGCCTCTTTGATCAAATAAAACAATTTTATAATGTTGAGGATCAAAAAATCTTCTAGATATTTTAGAAGTACCACCACCAGGGCCGCCATGTACATACAATATTGCTTGTCCGTTAGGATTGCCACTTATTTCATAATAAATTTGATGAATTTGATCAACTTTTAAATAATTTTTTTCATAAGGTTCAATTGGGCTAAATAAATATTTTAAATAATTTTGCATATTTAGATTTTACTAAAAAAGATATTTTAATAAATATCTTTTAAAGTAAGGTTTTGAATTTTTTGACATAAAAATGTTTAGTTATTAAAATTAAAGTTAAATATAAGAAAACTAAAGCAATTAAAATAACAAAATAAATTGCTGGTAAAGGAGTTAATTTTAAAGCTGTATTTATAAATGGTAAATATGGAACTAATGTAGCTATTAAAATAGCTAAAAAAGTCGAAGAAATTAGCATTATCGAAGAAAAAGAATTAACAAAAGGAATTTTTTCCGTTCTAATAAAATGAATTATTAAAGCTTGAGTTCACATTGATAAAACAAATCAACCTGTATGAAAAATCATTATATATAATTGATTATCCATTGTTATATTTAAATGATCTAATAATCAAAATCTTAAAATTATGAAAAACAAAATATCTATTAAAGAACTAATTGGTCCAAAAATAAACATAAATTTGTAAATACTTTTACTATCTCATTTGCGTGGTTTATTAATAAAATCTTTATCCACTTTATCTCAAGGTATGGCAGCACAAGAAATATCATAAATTAAATTTAAAAATAAAATTTGAATTCCAAGCATTGGAACAAAATTCAAAAGAATTGAAGCGAAAACAATACTTATAATATTACCAAAATTACTACTTACAGTCATTTTGATATATTTGTTCATATTAGCATAAGTTTTTCTTCCTTCAATTATTCCAGTTGCTAAAACATTAAGATCTTTTTCTAAAAGAATAATATTTGCTGTTTCTTTAGCTATATCTACTGCTGTATCAACAGAAATTGAAACATCAGCTACTTTCATAGCTGGAGCATCATTTATACCATCTCCCATATACCCAACAACATGATTATTAGCTCTTAAAGCATTAATTACACGGGCCTTTTGATCAGGACTTAATTTAGCATAAATATCATAATCGTTAGCAATTTTAATTAATTCTTCATCATTAATATCAAGTAAATCTTTACCAAGCATTATTTTATCAACGGGTATACCTACTTTAGCACAAATAGCTTTAGTTACACGGGCGTTATCTCCTGTGAGAATTTTTACATTCACACCTAAATTATGTAAGTGTTTAATGGCAGAAGCTGTCGATTCTTTAGGAGGATCTAAAAAAGCTAAATAACCAATTAAAATCATTTCTTGTTCATCATTAATATTATATTTATCTGTTTTAAAGGTATCTTTACGAGCAACACCTAAAACACGCATACCTTGATCATTCAAATAATCTACATGTTTTAAAACTTTATTAATCATTTCTTTAGTTAATAATTGAATTTCGTTGTTATATTCAATATATTTACAAATGCTCAAAATTTCTTCTATAGCTCCTTTAGTAATTAATTCTATATTAGTTTTATTTTCTTTTTGACTAACAATAACAGACATTCTTTTACGCTGAAAATCAAAAGGAATTTCATCAATTTTTAAATATTTTTTCTCTAAATTTTGTAAGATTTGATTTTCATCAGCTAATTCTTCAGTTCTTTCTATAATGGATAAATCTAGTAAATTTTTCAAACCAGTTTGGAAAAAACTATTTAAAAATCCATATTTTAAAACTTTTGTATTTTCTTGTCCATTAACATCTAAATGTTTTTCTAATATAACTTGATCTAAAGTTAAAGTTCCTGTTTTATCTGTACAAAAAATATCAATTGCTCCAAAATTTTGAATAGAATTAAGATTTTTAACAATTGTTTTTTTCTTTGCCATATTTGAAGCAGTTTTGGCCAAGGTGCTTGTTACTATCATAGGTAACATTTCCGGCGTTAAACCTACAGCAACAGACATAGCAAAAGCTAAAGCGTCCAATCAAGTTTTATCTCTGTGAAAATCGCCTTTAAAACCTGTGATTAAAAAAACTAAAGGAACAATTATTAACATTATTCTTATCAATAATCAAGAAACTTTTTTAATTCCTTTTTCAAAATCACTTTCTGTAGGTTTTTCATTTACTTTTTGAGCTATTTGACCTAAATAAGTTTGATTCCCAGTAACTATGACTATTGCTTTAGCTGATCCACTAATAACATTAGAACCCATAAAAGCTAAATTATTTATATCTGTAATATTAGCATCATTTTTATTATTAATGTTTTGTGCGAATTTTTCAATAGCATCACTTTCACCCGTTAATGATGATTGCGAAACGAATAAATCTTTAGCACGTAAAATTCTCACATCTGCGGGAATAATATCACCAGCTGCTAAATTAACAATGTCTCCTGCTACAACATTTTCTAAAGGAATTTCATAAAAAATTCCTTCTCTTTCTACTCTTGTAGTAGTTCTTACCATTTTAACTAATTTTTCAGCACTAGCAGCACTTTTGCTCTCATTAATAAAATTTAAAACACCACTTATAATTACCATGATTAAAATAATTATCGTCGTAGAAATAGCACTAATAGGTTCGAAACTTTCTTTTCTTACTAAAGGCAAAATAATATCTGTTACTAAAGATATAAAAACTAAAATTAATAAAATGATATTAAAAGGATTAATAAAAGCATGAAATAATCTATTTCATAAAGTGTTTTTATTTTTTTTAATTAATTTATTAGATCCAAATTTTTCTTTATTTAATTCAATTTGATTTTGCGTTAAACCTTTTGAACTAGAATTAAAATAATTATAAAGTTCTTGTTGTTTCATTTGGGAGAAATTAAGCAAATTATTCTTAATATTATTTGAATTATTATTTAATATAGTTTTATTATTTTTCATATTCCTCCCTTTTAAAATTAATTTAATAATTATCAATTATTCGTTGATGATTTTTTAAATTTTTTTTCTCATAAGCTTCTAAAATTTCTTTTTCGCTATAATTAAGTAATTTTGCACTTCCTAAAACTAAAGCAAAAATTTCACTTATATTGTATTTATTAGTATGAGACATTGCTTTAGTTACCGCAGAAAATAATAAGGTAAATTGTTCATTAATATTTTTTGAATTTACAATTAATGGTTCAATTTCTTCATCTACATGATATTTATAACCTAAGGATCCAAGAAAATGTAAAACATCGGCAAATTCTTCTAAAATTTTGTCTTTATCAACATATTTATGTTTTTTTCAATATTTAAATGATTGTACTTCATTAACAAATTCAGCAATTTCAATCAAAGTAGCTAACATCATTTGTTGATGTTTATTATTTGTTTTGATTTTATTAAGTGCTAAATCTTTTCTTTGTGCAATTTTTTGATCTAGTTCTTTTTGCATTGCAAAAATATTTTTTAAATTCATAATAATATTATAAATAAAAAAGGGAATTATACCCTTTTTATTTGTTTTCATTTTGTAATTCTTTGGCAAAAAATACATTATCAATAATTTCATTAAGAACATACATATATTTTTCTTCATCGCTTTTGCTATTAATATTACCATCTTCTTTTTTAGGAATTCCTACTTCACGATAACCAAAAACATTTAAAAATGTTTCTTTAATAGCTTTTTGTTGATCTTCTGTAAACATTCATAATGATTGTGTTATATTTTCAACTTTAGGATCAAGATTGTGTTTATAAGTAAAACTAATTTGACTTAGATCTATTTTTAATAAATTAAGAAATTTAGTAGAATTACTAATATTTTGTTTAATTTGATCTTTATCTATATATTCAATAGTACTATAAAGTAAAACTCTAAAAATGTCTGTTGATTCGTTTTTAGAAGCAAAAATAGTTAATTTTTCAATCGCGTTTTTAATGCCTTCTAAATATTTATCAAAATTAGTTTCAGTTATTTTACTTTGGAATGGATCAATTTGAATTCTATATTCTTGTTTATCTAAAGTTATGTTGCTAATGTTTTCATCAAAAACTTTATTTTCTATCATAAAGTTTTTACTATCAGTTAAAGCAGCAAAAAAATTAGTAAAATTATTTCTTGCTTCTTCTTGAGTAGCTAATTCTGCACCAATTAAAATACCTGGTAAATAATCTGAAATACCTTTTGCTTGATTAAAAGTTGCCACATTAAAAAATTTATTATTTACTGTATCAACAAAATTATTTCCTGTAGCAAACCCCAAAACATTTGTAGCATAAACTAAAAATGGAGTAGTTGATACAACTTTAATTAATCCACCTGAAAAACGAGAAATGATTCTTTTTCTAGGTTTTATTTGTCTTGTTAATAATTTTTTTATTCTTGTTAATTTAGCAATTATAGAGAATATCAAAGAAAATAATAATCAAATAATAATATAAACAATTACTATAAGTAAGCTTAAAATTAATGGTTTTAAAATAGTAGTTATTTCATTATAAGAAATATCATCAATACCAATTGTTTCTTCAAAAAATTTAGAAACAATAGAGTGTTGAATTAATTTAAAAATTATTAATGCTAAAGGCAAGGAAGCAATTCAACTAATTGTGGAAACAATTAAAGAACCGATTGATTTTCAAAAACCTTTTTTAAAACCAATTATAAAAGCTATTAAAATAGTTAATGCTATAAAAATTAAAGGAATATATCAAAAATAATTATTTTGATTAAAATTAAAATATTTATTTATTCATTCGGTTATAAACATTAAGCCTCCTCTGTCTCAATATAACGACAATTATTTTGAATTTTTCAAGGATCTTTAAGATTTAAATGATCAACAAATAATTTTCCTTCCAAATGATCATATTCGTGCTGAAAAACAATTGCTAAATATCCGCTCAAATCCAAAGTTATTTCTTTTTTTTGTGTATATGAATAAGCTTTTGCTAAAATTCTACTTTTTCTATGAACAAAACCATCTTGTTCTTTAATATTAGAACCAACAGATAAACATCCTTCGCCTTGTTCTAAAGCTATTGATGATTCTGAAGTAGAAATTATAAAAGGATTTATTAAAACATCTTTTAATATTTTTTGTGGAATTGCAGAATTTTTAATAAAATTAGCTCCATTAATGTAAAACATTCTCTTAGGTATGCCGTATTGAATGGCAGCAACTCCAACTGCAGGTTGAAAATTATATTTTTTATTTTCAGTTTGACTAATATCAACGTGTCAAATCATTTTTTGAGCCAATAAATCATCTTCTTCGCTCAAAGGTAATTTAACTTCTTGTGATTTTTGTCTTAAAATTTTGGCTGGTAATTTAACTAAATCTATTTTAAAATTCATACAATTATTTTAACAACTAAAACAAAATAAAAAAATAATTAAACAAAAAGATTATTTTTTAAAAGTAAAAATATTAAATTTTCAAAGATTTAAATAAAATTAATTTTCTTATTTAAATCATTCAATTTTCATTTTTAAAAAATTTTATAATAAATTTTATGTTTATTTTTAACTATTGTTTTCATTAATAATTTATATTTTTTATAATTTCATCATTTACAATTTTTCTATTTTTTATTTTAAATTTAATAAATTTAAAAACAATTAATCAAAATATTAAACTAATTAAAAGAATAAAAAATTATTTTTATTGATAATAAAATTAGAAATTATACTAATATAAAACTTAATAATCTTTTGAATCTTCTATAATGATACTACTAGATTATAAGTTTATTTTAATAAGTAAATTAATTATAAAATATATAAAATAAAATAATATTTATAATTTTTACTAATTAGACTATAAAATAGTTAAAAAATTATTTGATAATTATTTAATTTTTAATATTTTAATATAAATTACTAAGATTAAATAAATATTATAAGTATAATATTTATAATTTTTTATGCTTTAAATTAAAAAAAGGAGTAATTATGAATAAAATTAAAAAAACACTACTACTTAGTTCTTCTTTATCATTAACTTTAATAGCAACTAGTTGTTTTAATAACAAAGAACAAATGTTTGATAGTGAAAAAATTTTTAATGATTTAAAAATTAATTTTGCTTATACAAACAAAGAAAACACTCAAGCAAAAGATTTTGCAAAAGAAAATTTAAAAATTGAATTTTCAAATAATTCATATAATATCAAAATTGTTTCTTTTAATATTGTTAACATTGATAATGCTAACGGAACTATTTTGTTCAATTATTCTTTAGAATTTGATTATAAAAATCGAAAATATCAAAGTAAAAAATATACATATAAATTAACTGATTTTTTAAAAGAAATAAAAAAAGAAGATCTACCATCAGAAGAAATTCCAGCAGTTAGTGTTATTGAAAATACTTTAAGTAAAGAAGAAATTAATAATTTAATCAAACAATTAAATAATTTTAATATTAATTTTATTTATGAAAATAAAGAACAAGAAACTGTAAATCAATTTGATTTAACTAAATTAAAAAATGATTTGCCAAACGAAATAAAAAACAATCTCAATATAGTTGAATTAGTCATTAAAGAAATTAATAATGAAGATGGTTATGTAAAATTAGCTTATAAATTACAAACTCAAAAACAAAATGTTATTATTAATTCCGAAGAAAAAGAATTTATATTAGATGGTTTTATATCTAAGAATAAATTAAAACAAGATGAAAAACATCGCTTAAATCAATTGTTAAATAATATTGTTTTGTCATATACTAATTCAGAAAAAACACTAGCGTCATTAGCACAAATTAATAATTTTTATTGAGCAAATCAAATTGATTCACAAGCCAAATTAATTATTAAAAACATTCAAAATTATGATAACAATATGGGTAAAATAACTTTGAATATTCAACTACAAAGTTTAAAAAATAATTTTGAAGAAATATTTTCAGCAGAAAAAGATTTAACTTTTTCCAATTTTCTTACTTTAGAACAATTGAAAGAAAATAAAATTCAAGAACTTAATAATATTGCTCTTGATAATCAAATTAATAAAGTTTTTGCAATTAATAAAAATATTGAAAAAATTAAAGCTTCATCTATTAATAAAGAAGATATATTAACTAATTTAATTCCAACTTTTAATAACACTAAAATTGAAATAATTACTTTAAATAGTGATGATCAAATAGGTCAATTAGAAATTACCTATCGTTTAATTTATGAAGATAATTTAATTAAAGTTAATTCAAAAAATCATCAATTTTATCTATATAACTTTTTAACTAATCAAGAAATTTTACAAGAACAAATTAATCAAGAATTAACAAGATTAAACCAACAAAAAATTAGTTTTGATTATGCAAATAAAGAACAAATTTATGCTATTGATACAACTAAGGATCAACTTTTTGCCACTAATTTAGAAGATTTAAAAATTATTGATTTAAATATTTTAAGAAAAAATAATCGTCTTGGAGCAATAACTTTTAGTTACAAATTGCAAAGTACTAAAGAAAATTTAGAAAATTTAATTTCTCAAAGTTATACAACAGAATTGACTAATTTTAAACAAGGTTTATCTTTAGAAGATTTAGTTATTAATTTAACTAAAAAAGCTAATGATTTTGATTTAATGTTTGATTATCACGATAAGAATAATACTTTTATAGAAGAAGCAAATATAGACAATATTTATCAAAAAAATAATTTAAGTAAAGATTTAGAAGATTTTTATCTTAGTGAATTTGAAAATGTTGTTAAAGATGAACAAAACAATAATTTAATTTTTCAATATCGTTTAATTAGAGATGATTATTATGGTCATAAAATCATTTCTGATTTAAAAACAGTAACTATAAAAGGTTTTTTAAATAAAAAAGAAACTTTAACCAAAGCATATTTAAATCAATATCTTAATGAATACGATCTAAAAACTAAACAAGAAGATTTAAATGCTTTTAATATCAAATTATACGCAACAAGTATTAATTTAGATAATGCTTCATTTTATTTAAACCTTACAAATCAAGACAATGTAAATTTAAAAATAAAAAATTTAAATATTGATACAAACAATTTAAATCAATTAAATTTAGATTTAGTTGCTTCAAAAGATGAATATGAAGTTTCAAAAAAATTTACGATTAATTTTGAAAATGATTTTAATGAACGAATAAAAGATTTAAATATTTCTAAAATAGAAGAGTTATATACTATTGATTGAGATTTATTAAATTGATTATCAGGTAAAAATTTAAATAATCAAAGAGAAATTTTAAATAAAGCTTTTATTAAAAAAACTGCTAAAATAAATCATTTATATGATTATCAAATTAATTGAGATAAATCTAAATTTGAAATAATTGAAGAAAATAAAAATATCAGAAATACTAATAATGAAATTGTGCAAGTTAATGTCAAAGAGGCAAGATGAAATTTAACTATTGATCTTTATTTAAATAAATATTTAATTAAATCATTTACTAATCTTTTACTTGATGATCAAATAAGTAATGCTGAATTACTTGCGGGTAACTTTACTTTAGCTAATTCTTTTTTCAATAAAAAACATATTTATACTTTTATTCAAAAAGAGCAAACCAATATTACATATAAACCTAAACAAACTTTTATTGAAGATCTTAAAAATAATCAAACTTGATATGTTAAAGATTATTTAGTTAAATTAATTAATCAAATTAAAATTCAAAGTCCCCAATACAAAAATATCACTTTTGAAACTTTAAATGTTGATGATACGTTAAATCGTCAATTAATGAAAGAAATATTGTTAAATACTTTTGAATTTGAAACAAATGATTGGATTTTAGAAGAAGTTTTACCTTTAGTTAAAAATAATAATACAGATAATAAATTCAATTTCTTCGTACAACAAGATAATAATAATTTCAAAATGTTAGTTAAATTTACTAAAGAAGATCAAGAAATAATTTATCCAATATTTATTAATAATTTATTTGTTGATGATCAAAGTACACAACTATATCAATATATTAGTTGAATCCAAAATTCAGATTTTGAAAATATTTGATTAAATACTCAAATTCAAGCAGATAAAACACATGAATATTATTACGCAGATCAAATTTATGATAAATTAAATCAAATTTATAAATTACCTTCTTTTGGTGAATATGAATTAAGATTTTTAGATTCAACTCAAGCACATAGAATAAATAATATTTTATACAATCTTTATGATGGTACTGCTATTGTACAAGTAGGTTTATTTAAAAATGGTGAATTTACTAATTTAAAAACTAATAAAGTCTTTACTTTAAGAAATTTTCAAAAAATTGATTTTAATTATCACTTACCTAAAAATAATTGATTTAGTGAAAATGACTTTGTAAATCAACAATATACTCAACCTAATCAAACAACCAAAGATTTAATCAATAAATTAAATAGTCGTAATTTTAACTATAATTTTGTACAAGCATCATATAATGGTTCTAATCCTGGTTCAAGAACTGGACGTACTCTTAATCCTTCAATTATTGTTGAACAAAAAGCTTATTCAAAATTAAATTCACTTTTAAACATTGTCAATAACAATGATAATTTAGTGCAATTTATACAAATAAGTCAAGAAAATGATCCTAAACATAATCAAAATGTTTCTACTTTATTAAGAGATTATTTTATTTATTATTATGATGTTCAAAGTCCTAGCAAAACTGAATTAACTTTTAAATTAGGTTTTATTAGAAAAAATAATCCATTAGAAAGATATGCAACACCGCAAACTATACATTTAAAAAATCTTTACAATGATTATGAATTAAATGCATATCCTTATGCTTGAATTAATAATCTTACTTATGATGATTTAATTATTAATTATGAGGCTTTAAGTAAAATTACTACTACAGAATTTGCAATAAGTTTTAGAAATAAAACTTTGAATAATCATAATATTGTTAGAGTTAAAGATGTAGCTTATAATAACTTTAAAATGCCTAATGTTAATAATGTGGAAATTTCGGATTTTAGAATTTTAAATAATGGCAATGCAACAAGAGTATTTGTTAAATTACAATATAAAAATTTTGAACTTTTAAGTAGCAGACCTACAATAAGTGGTGATATTTGATATGAATTAAAAGGATTTAAAAATCAAGAATTATTACCTAATAGCAAAGAAGTTATTGAATCTATTTATCGTTATCTAGATGTTAAAGAAGATATGAAAAAAATCTTTTTAGCTGATGATAATCGCATTTTAAGACAAAGAAGAATTAATCTAAATTACAAAGATCTTATTTTTGATATTAATAAAAAACAAGATCAAGTTACTTGATTATTTAAAAAAGAATATTATCAAGCTTTATTACTTGATAGAGAACAACAAAATGCAAAAATTTATTTTCATTTTTTCACTAATTTACTTTATTTAGACCAAGATCGTATTAATCGGATTGCACGTTTTGATAAAGGTTTAGATGTAGAAATAAATTGAGATGAATTAGTTAATAAGAAAAAAATTATTAAATATGGACAAACAGATTTAGTTAATAATCAACAAGCTAATTTTGAATTAAGTTTTGAATTACAAGAAAATGGTATTTATTTTACTTATAAATTAATAGATAATGACATTAAACAATATAAAATAGTTGGAAATAATTTTGCAGAAACTTTATATAGATTTAATTATGATCAAGTACCAAATGAAAAATTTGATCCTAATAAAGCAGTTTATTTTAATAGTAATTATGGAACTTCAGTAACTATTGAATATGAAAATAATGTTGCTAATGAAATTTTTAGCGAATATCAAAGTAATAAATTTGATTATCAAAATTTAACAATTACACACGAAAATATGCCTTTTTACATTTATAATGAAGCTTATAATCATGGTGAAATGTTCAAATACAACCCCAATGAAACTTTACTTTATAAATGACATGAAGGTTATAAACTACCAATTGAAATAATGCATCTAAGTTATGATGATCAAAGAATGAAAAATTATAATGATCGTTCTTTAGCTTTAAGAATAGGTTCGAGAAATGGAGGCTTAAGTGGCGGTTCAGCTATGATGTTAGCTAAAGTGAGTGATGATCCTAATGATGGCAAATATTATTTTGTAACAAATAATCATGTGGTTAATAACAATAATACTGTTGATGATCCAACTAAACAAGCTTGAACACAAGGCATTAGATTTACACAAGCTAATCCTTTTAAAGAAACTTATTCTGCTGATGCTGAACAATTTATTTACACCTTTGATAATGTTACTAACGTTGATTCTTTAATTTTTTGAACTGGTTTTAAACAATATCGTGAAAATAATACTAATTTAAATAAATTAGATGTGGATTTAACTGTATTTATTTTAGATATTAAGCAAGCTATTGAAAATAGTAAAAAACAAGGACGCTTTAGTCCTGCTAAAAATTTAGAAAGAATGCTTTTATTAGATGATGTAAATTTACATGATACTAATAAAGATAATATTTTCTACTTTATTAATAGTGTACAAGAAGCAAATAATGTTAATAACATTAATAATGTGGCTAGATTTAAAAATAGATTAATTATTTCTACTCATCGTTATATTACTGGTTTTCCTGCTTCGATGCAAATAGGTTATATTGTTAATAGAAATCCTATTTTAGAAAATCGTGAGTTTTATCAAAGATTTTCAAATACTGTTAGTTATACGCCAATTTTAATAAGAGGGGGATCTAGTGGTACTGGAATAGTGGATGATAAAAATAATTTTGTTGGTGCTGTTAATAGTGCTGCTCATTATTATTATGGAGTAGCTTTTATTGATCAGCAAAATTTATGAAATCAAAGTGAAAAAGCCTTTAATAAATACAACTTTTTTGGCTATGTTGATAATAAAGAAGAAATTTGAAATATGGCAAATAAAAATTCTTTAGCAGCTAATATTATGAAATTAAATGCTTATGATCCAAGTATTAAAATACCTGAATGAATTTACAATGCAAAAGATATTCAAGGTCGCAATAAAAAATAATTTTAATTAAATTTGTACACAATAAAAATAACTATAAATAAGGTTTGACTATGAAATTAAAATTTAAAAAATATTTTTCCTTGCTTAGTTTGTCTTCCTTATCATTCATTGTTTTAGCAAGTAGTTGTACTAATGAAAATGAAGAAAAAATTGATAGTTCATTAATTTTTGCACAAACAAAAATCAATTTTAATTATCAGCAAGACGAAATTATTAATGATAAAATTGATCCTAATTTAATTGAATATTCAATTTTAGATAATCAATATCAAATGAAAGTGATCAATTTACAAATAGGACAAATTGATAAAGCCAATGGAGTAATTAACTTTACTTATAATTTAACTTTTAATTATAAAAAACAAACTTACACTAGTTTAGTAAGAATTGCGCAATTAACTAATTTAACTTTTGTTGATGAACAAAAGAATAATAAAGAAAACAATCAAAGTGATGAAATGCAAATTAAAGAAACATTAAATAATATTAATGTTACTTTTTCATTGGATGATTCAAATATTTTAGCTTCAAATGTTCAAATTGAACAAATTAAAAATAATCTTAAAGAATTAGATTCAACTTTAACAATTACTAATTTAAACATTTTACAAGCAAATGATACAACTGGTCAATTAATAATTGAATATACTTTAGAAAAATTAGTTAATAATGAAAAGTATCAAGTTAAAAAACATTTTACAATCAATAATTTACAAACAAAAAATGATCAAAATACTAAAGAATTAATAAATAAAGAAAAAGAACGTTTAGATGAGCTTTTAAATAATCTTGAATTAACTTATAATAATGCTCAAGAAATTTTACCTTCAGAAAATCAAAAAGATTCTTTTTCGTTAATTAATACTTTAGATCAAGCTAATTTAAAAATTTTAGCTATTAAAAATATTAATGATCAAAATGGTTCATTAGATCTAGAAATTCAAATACAAAGTACAAAAGAAAATTTACAAAAAGTAACATCTAATACTAGAACTATTAATTTAAATATTTTTGATAACATTAATAAACGCAATGATAAAAAAATAAAAGAACTTAAAGAAAAATTAAATAACTTAGAAATTAGTTTTGATTATGTCAATAAAAGTAATATTTTAGCTTCACAAGCACAATTAGATAATTTAATTTATGAAAAAAATCTTGATGATAACATTAAAATTTCTAACATAGAATTTATAGAACAAAACGATACTTTAAATCAAGTCAAATTAACTTATACTTTAAGCGTTTCTTATTTAAAACAAACTTTAGAAAATGTTAAATATTTTACTATTGAAAATTTTAAATCCTTAGAAAAATATAATCAAGAACAAAAACAAAAAGAATTACATGATGAAAAAAATAGATTAAATCATTTAATAAATACTTTAAATCTTGATTATCAAAATAAAGCACAAACATTACCTTCGCAAGTACAAACAGATAAATTTATTTTCAATTCTCAAAATAATGACTTTGAATTGCAAATTATAAATATAGAAGAAAAAAATGATACTAAAGGAACTTTAAAAGTTGCTTATAAACTTCTTTCTTTAAAAAATAACTTAGAAAATGTTTCTTCAAATATTCATGTTATTGAATTAAATGATTTTAATAATTTAGAAAAATTACAAAATCAATATAAACTAATGTTGAATCAAATAGCTCAAGATAAACAAGTTTCTAAAATCTTTTTATATTGCAAGGGCAATTTTAAAGATTTTAAAGCTTCAAATGTTTTGCAAAATGATTTAGTAGCTTTATTTAATCCTCAACAAAAAAATATTTACATTCAAATTAAAGAAATTAAAGCTAATGATGATATTGGTTCTTTAGAAATTAAATATCAATTATCTACACAAGTAGAACAGATGTTAATTAAAAGTGATATTTGATCAGCAATAATGTTTGGTTTTAAAACTAACGATAATGCTAATCATGAGGCTATAAATGAAGAATTAAAACGTTTAAATGCTAATAATTTTGACTTTAATTATCCTAATAAAAATCAAACTTATGCATTAGATGCTAAAGCAGAACAGTTTACAACTAATTCTAATGATCAAATAAAATTAGTCGAACCAAAAATAATTGAACAAGTTAATCAAGAAGCTAAAGTAACTTTACAATATCGTTTAAAAAGTTTAAAAACTAATTTAAATGCTGAAATAATTAGTGATATTTTAACTAAAGAAATATCTGGATTTAAACAAGGTTTATCTTTAGAGCAATTAATAACTAATGAAAAAGAAAAATTAAATAAAACTAATTTTACTTTTGATTATCCTAATAAAGAAAATACTTTTACCGAAGAAGCTAAATTAGAAAAAATTCAAATTACAACAAATAATAATTATCAAAATGAAGAGTTAAAAAATCTTACTCATGATTTAAAAACAAATAGTATAAGTTTTGAATATCAAATTTTTATAGAAAATTTTTATGGACAAAAAATATCTTCAAATGTTAAAAAAGTTACTATTTCAGGATTTAAAAATAAACAAGCTTTTGAAAATCAAAATAGTGTGGATACTTTTTTAGCATCTTATACAATTACTGAAAATCCTTTAATTAATCAAGATTTAAATATTAAACTTTATTCAACTAGTATTTCAGAACAAAACGCTCCTTATTTTTTAAATTTAGCAAATGATAAAGAAATAAATTTAAAAATTAAAAATATCAAAATAGATGATAATAATTTAAATCAAATTAGTTTAACTTTAGTAGCTCAAAAGGGTGATTATACTAAAGAAGAACAAAGAACATTTACTTTTAAAAATGATGTAACTTCTTTAACTAATGGTTTAAGTTTTAACTCAATTGAAGAATTATATGATGTAGATTATGCTTTTTTAAATTCTTTAGCAGGAAATGATTTAAGAAATAAAACTAATTTGTTAAATAGTGCTTTTAGTAAAAAAGTAGAAAAATTAAATAATTTATTTGATTATGAAATTAATTGACAAAAATCAAAAAATGATATTAGTCAAGTAGAAAAAAAAGTTAGAGATGTTAATCGTCAAGAAAAAAATGCTAAAGTTTTTGTTTTAAAATGAAATTTAGTTGTTGATGTTAAATTAAATGGTAAAACTATTAGAAGTTTTAGTAATTTCAAAACTGCAGACAATAGAAATCAGCACGATTATTTTGGCGGTAATTATTTATATACTTATTTAATTAATGATGATTTTAATGTCACATATAAACCTAGTCAATATTATTTAACTAATGCTAAATTTAATAACAATAAAACTGATGAATTTTTATTAACATACATAAATAATACTGCAAAAGAAATTAAAAATACTAATGATAAATATAAAGATGTGATAATAGAAGGTAGAAATGCTACTTTAAACCAAAATGATGCTATTAATAAAGAATTATTTAAAGAAATAGTTCTAAAAAGTTTTGATTTTGAATTAAATGGTTGAAAAATAGAAGAAGTAGTTAGTTATTTAAATAATGAAAATGACAAATTTAATTACTTTTATGTTCAACCAAATAATTTAATTAAGTTATTATTAAAATTAACTAAAAATGATCAAGTAGTTTATTTCCCTTTAATTTTTAATAATTTTAACTATGATATCCATCAACTAGAAGATGCTTTCTTTGTAAATTTAATTTCAGGAAATAATATTTCCAAAATATTATCACAAGTTAAATTTAAAAAAGAAAATGATACGCACCAAAATTATTTAGCTTCAAAAATTTATGATAATTTAAATGATTTTTATGAATTACCTTCTAATGGACGTTATCAAATAAAATTTTTAACTAAAGATCAAACTACTTTAGGTTCCCCTATTAGGCCAGTAAATCACTTTGATGATGCTAAAGGTGAAACAATTGTACAATTTGGTTTATTTGAAAATGGTCAATATACAGGCATTAGTACATTAGGTTATACTCTAAAATATTTTAAAACCAGAGAACATAGTGATTTTTATCCTGAAAATAAATGATTTAATGTTGATGATTTTAATGATGATACTAAATATACAAAACCAGAAGAAAATATTATTAATGAAATAAATAAAATCAATAGTACTAATTTTATTTATAATTTCGTGCAAGGTTCACCGAATAATGAAAAAGATTTAAGAACCAGAAGAACTTTAGATCCTAAATTATTAGTTGAACAAAAAGCTTATGCTCAATTGAATCATTTATTGACAATGATTAATAACAATAGTTCACAAAAACAACATGATTTGCTTAAAAACAATACTGATTCAGTAAATAATGTTAATATTAATAATTTATTAAGAGATTATTATGTTTATTATTATGATGTTAAGTCTTCAAAAGCTAATAGTTTAACTTTTAAATTAGGCTTTATTAATAAAACAAATAACAATTTAAGATATAGTTCTAATAAAGAAATTGTTTTGGAAAATCTTTATAATGATTATCAATTAGAAGCTTATCCTGAAGCTCTTATTAATAAAATTACTTTGCAAAATTTTAAATTTAAAAGTGAAACACTTAAAAAACAAAATACTTCTAGTTTAATTAGTTATTTTAATACTAATAAAAAAATTGATAATGATTATTTTACTATTGCAGAAATTGATTATAACAATTGAAAATTACCTAATTGAAATAATTTAGAAATAGCTGAAGTAAAAAATATTAAAAATAGAATTTTTATCAGACTAAAATATTCAAAATATATTTTTCCACAATATGCCAATAGTACTAAAAATATTTTAGGTGATACATGATATGAAATTGGACATTTTAGTGATTGAACAGATGATAATTTGACTGATGAACAAATTTTAAACTTTTTAACTGTTCAACATAATATGAAAAAAGTCTTTTTAGCAAATGGTAAAATTTTAAGACAAAGAAAAATTAAATTAAATTACAAAGATAATTATTTTGATTTAAGCAAAAATAAAAAAGAAATAACATGATTATTTAAAAAAGATTATTATGAACCATTATTAAAACAAAATAAAGTAACTAATGCTAAAATTAATTTTGAATTTTTTACCAATATTTTATATTTAGATGAAAATCGTTATAACAGAGTTTTAGATTCTAAACAAAATTTAAATATTACTTTAGATTGAAATGAATTAGTAAAACAAAAAACTCTTATTTTTAAAAAAGAAACTCAAAGCGTTAATAATATTAAAATTGATTTTACTTTAAGTTTTACTTTAAATGAAGAAGGTATTCATTTTAGTTATAAATTAGATGATGATAATGATTATTTAATAGTTGCAAATAATATAGCTGAAACTCTTTATTATCATCAAAAAACTTTACCAGAAGTTAAATTCGATAAAAATAAAGCAATTTATTTTAATCAAAATTTTGGAACTAATGTTAACATTCAATACCAAAATGAAATTGAAAATGAAATTTTTAGTAAATATCAAAGCAACAAATTTGATTATCAAAATTTAAGTATAACTCCTGAGAATATGCCTTTTTATATTTATAATGAAGGCTATAATCATGGTGAATTATTTAAATATAACCCTAATGAAAATTTAATTTATAAATGACACGAAGGATATAAACCTTCAGTTGAATTTATGCATTTAAGTTATAAAGATCAAAGAATTAAAGATGTTAATAATCGAGTTTTAGCCTTTAATAATGGTTCTTCTTTAATGCTTGGTAAAGTTAATAAAGATGAAAAAGATGGCAAATATTACTTTATTACTAATAATCATGTGGTTAATAACAATAATACAATTGAAACACCTTGAGAAAATGCCTGAAAAACAAATGCTAATTTCACTTTAAATGGAACTAATAAACATGTTATTTCGGCTGATGATCAAAAAGGCGTAGACAATGAAAATGCTACTTCTACACCAATTTTTACTTTCTGAACAGGATATAAACAATATAATAATGACGGCGAAATACATGTTGATAGTAAAAATAAATTAGCTGTTTTACCTGATTTATCTACTTACATGATTGATGTTAATAATATTATTAATAATCTTAAAAAACAAGGTAAATTTAGTGCTGCTTTATGATTTGAAAATCTGAAAAAATTACCAAATTTAGGCATAAGCGATTACAATAAAGATAATATTACTTACTTTTTAGAAATGCATAAAGCTGTTAATAAAAAACCTAGTTTTGAAAATAAATTGAATTTTTCAACTAATCGTTTAATGACAGGTTTTCCTGGTTATAAACAAATTGGTTATATTTATAATGATAGTACTATAGGAATAGCAAGAGAAAGTTATCAAAGAACTTCTGTAGAAACTAGTTATGCTCCAATATTCTTTAGAGGCGGTTTAAGTGGTACGGGAGTAGTAGATGATAGAGGTAATTATATTACTAGTTTAAATGCTGCATCATTCTATAATTTTTCTACTTCATATTACAATTATTCTGTAGCTTGAAATAAAGATAAAAATAAATATGAAAAATTTAATTGATTTGGTTTTGCTCCTAATATTGAACAACTATATAAATTAGCTAATAAAAATTCTCTTGCTTCAACTTTTTTAAAATTAAGTGCTTGAGACAGTACAATTGAAATACCTGAATGAGTATTTAATCCTAAACAATTACACAAAAATTAATTATTAATATTAAAAAATAAATTAAATTACAATACCAAACAATATTAATTTCATAAATTTAAATAAATTTTTTAGAAAATTTACTGTTAAATTAAATATTTAAATTATTAAAAATACACATTTTAGTTTTAAAATGTGTATTTTTAATATATTTGACTAGAAATAATTTATTTAAAAATTAAAAAGTACAAAAATTTGTTTTTTGAATATGAAAAGATTAATTTTTTTGAAAATAATCAAATATCTTATTTAAATAAAATTCATATTGTTGTTCTCTTTTATCTATTTCTGCGGGTAAACCGATATTTAAATCTTTACAAATAGCTTCAAAATTATCTAAAATATTTACTATTTTGTTTTGTATTTCTAATGAAGGCAAATTACCTGCGTTTCCCACTTAGTAGACTAAAAAAACAAATATCGTTTACGTTAACGCTATTTGTTTTTCGTAATTTTTAAATATTTAACATTTTTTTAATGATTTCATAATTAGATCAATGTTCATCTATACTTGCATTTTTTATTTTAATGCTTTTTATTAAAGTTTCTTCTGAATAATGTTCTAAAACTTTAACATTCTGAATTATTTTAACAATTTTATTTATTGTAAATTTATTTTTATCTTCTAAACCTGTTGAATAATTTATTTGGTAAACTAAAAATTTCAAAAGTACTAAAGCTAAAAAACATAAACAAATATAACCTTCAATATGTTTTCAAGTTTGTAAATAAATCGGTCTTAATTCAAGTGTACCTTTTAATGTTCTAAAATTTTCTTCTATTTGTCATTGTCTTGTATAAAGATTAATCACATCTTTTTCACTTAAATCTAATCTATTAGTTTCGTAAACGTAATAACCGTCAAATTGTTGGTCTTTTTCGATTTTTTCATGGTCTAATAAGTAGTAACCATTTTTATTGCTTGCTTTATAAAATCTACATTTTTTTGAACCAACTAAATCTGTGTAATTAACTACACCATTTGTAGCTTTTTTATAGAAATTATCAATGAGAATTTTACGATCCTCAAAATCTTTTTTGGCTCTTTTATCACTATAAGTGATAATTTGTTTTCTAGTATGTCCGTTAAATCTAGTTTTTTAAAGAGTGAATCAACTTCACGCGTTTTATAACGTAAGCCTTCACTATTTGTTTCATAATTATCTTGATTTAAGACAAAGTTTTTAAAGTCCTTTGTAGCTGATTTTAAACGATAGGAAATAATGTAATAAAAATTTTTATCTTCTAGAAAACGAATATTTGCATTAGTTCACATGCCTCTATCAGCTACAATTGTAACTTTTTTAATATTATAAATTTTGGCTAATTCCACTATAAAAGGTATAAAAGAAGATGAATCAGTTGTATTACCCGGAAATACTTTATAATAAAGTGGAATACCGTTAATATCAGTTGCCATACCTATAACTATTTGATCTTCTTTGAATTTACCATCTTTAGAATAACCAGGCATTTTCATACCATTTCTAGCAAAAGTTTCAAAATATGTAGTCGTTGAATCAAATCAAATAACTTCAACATTTCTTTTAAAATCATTCATTAATTTAGCATTAATATTTTTAATATTTCGTTTCTATTATCAGATATATATTCTAAAGCACGATAAAAAGAGTTTTTACTGAAAGTTTTTAAATTATGCTCTTTCATTTCATTGCATGTTCCCAAAATACTTTTAGGATCTTTAATTCTTTGGAAAATCATTTGTTTTACTGTTGTTGTAAGACTTACAGATTTTGTCACTTTGCAATCATTGAAAATATCAAAATAATCAATCAATTTCTCTATTATTTCATAGCCTTTATATTTTTCAATAAATTCATTTTTACTTGAGAAGAGTTTTTTAATTTTTATTAATTTCATCAATAATTTCTTCTTTTGTAGCTGTTATAGAAAATTTACTTACTATATCTTTTATTATTTCCAATGCATTTTCATTATACTCTTGATATTTTTCAAGAAATCCAATGCTAAATCTGGCTCCATAGGAATTTGCACCATGGTTATGATAACCAATTTGTAAATAAGTTCCATTAGGTCTTTTAGATTTACCAACAATTCATTTACGATCTAATATATTTTTATTTTTCATATTTTAATTATATAATAAAATAGACTAATAGACTATAAAATATTTATATATTTAATAATAAATATATAAATAAATTAATAAAAAGTCCAAATAGGACTTAAGTGGGAAACACGGGAAAAGTACAAAAATTTGTTTTTTGAATATGAAAAGATTAATTTTTTGAAAATAATCAAATATCTTATTTAAATAAAATTCATATTGTTGTTCTCTTTTATCTATTTCTGCGGGTAAACCGATATTTAAATCTTTACAAATAGCTTCAAAATTATCTAAAATATTTACTATTTTGTTTTGTATTTCTAATGAAGGCAAATTAATTTTTAAATTGCTTATATAATCCTTATTAATTTTTTCTGGAATTGCTTTTATGTTATTGGCAAAAATATTTTTTGAATAGAAACTAAAAAATAAAAATGTATTTTTGATTTATATTTTTAATTTTAAATTTTAAAGTTAAACATACATCATTTGCTCAAAATTTTTCTTTTTCTCATTGAACTAATCCCGCAGTACCAAATTCTGCTATAACAATTTGATTTGCTTCTCTATTAAAAGTAGAATATTTACCTAAGTAATTAATTCCACCACTTTTAACATTATAACCATTAGCAGTAAGATCTTTTTTGGTTATTCTCGTGCCTCTTTCTAATAATGCAATATCAGAAAAAGTTACTTTGATATTTTCAAAAATCAAAAGAAGAAATTTAATTAGCTGCTCTCTCTCTCTCCAATACCTTTATTATCTATAATTCCGGTTTCAAGGTATTTGAAAATTGCATCGCGATAGTACTCGTATTGCTCTTGTCTTTTTACTTTTTCAGCAGGAAGACCAATGTGTAAATCTTTACAAATCAATTCGAAATTATCAAGAACTTTGACTATTTTCTCTTGAGTTTTTAAAGAAGGTATTTTCACTTCTAATTCTTTTAAAATATCCTTTCTTATACCCTTTAAAGCAGTACCTGATGAATTTTTTCAATGTATTCTTGACTTTTTGAACTTGATAAAATGTAATATAAAAACTTAGGAACAACTATTTGTTTATTGGGTTTTAATAAAAAATTGATTCACTGCAATTTCAATTGTTAATGGGGATATCTACAATAGCAACCTTTCCTAAAGTTCCTATACTTGATAATAAAATATCATCTTTTTCTAAATTTGATCTACTTTGTATTTTTAACATTGCTTCATCATTAATTAAATCTGTTTTTTCATTAAACACAATTTTTCCACTTATTATTTCTTTTATTGTTAAATAAAAATTATTGGCATTTTCAGTGTTTAATTTAAAGTGATCCCTAGGATTTAAACCTGTTTTTAGACTGATTAAAATGTCTTCTAATTTGTATGAAATAAAATTAGAATTTGTAGACAAATTGTTGTTTAAGAACAATTTGTCTCTATAAAATTTATATTGCTCGTCCCTTGCCTTCAGTTCCGCCTTCAGTTCCGTCGAATACTCGGTAAATTTGTCAAGAATTTCAACTATTTTGTTTTGAACCTTTATTTCTGGGTACTTTATTTTTATTTCTTTCAAATCAGAAATCCTAATAGTATTTACAGTGCCTTTTTTTATTATTTTATCAATATTACTTTTGTGACTTATCAAATAATAAAATAAAAATTTTGTATTAATTTCTTTTTTATCTATAGGTGATACAGAGAAACATTTATCTGTTAATCAATATTTTGTTTCAACAAACCCAATATATCCTGCTGTTCCTGCTCTTGAAATTGTTATTGAACTATCAGAATTATATTTATTGTATCAACCTAATGGATTAACCCCGCCACTAATAACGGGAAAACTTCCCTTTTCAGAAATTTCTTTTCTAGTAATACATTCACCTACAATTACATTAGCTATATCTGATAATTTTTTTTCATTTAAATTTAATTCTTTTCCTAATAACTCTTCAAATAATTTCATTACTTTTATCCTTCAAGTTCATTGATGATTTTATCAATTTCGTTACGTAAAACAGCTTGATGGGCAACAATTTCTTTTAATTCTTGATTTAATAATTTAATATTTCCATTATTATCACTTAATTCTTCTATTTGTTTTGCAGATAAATAAGAATATTTTTGTAAATTTTTTAATTGTTTTGTTTTATCAAAATCTTTAAAAGTTTTAGACCAAATAGTCACTTCATATAATTTTTTATGTAAAATTTGATTATTTTCTTTATTTTCTTTTAATAAATCAAATAAATTCATAATTTATTAACTTTCTAAAATATTTAAAATCACGTCGTAATAATTATTAAATAAATTTACCAAATTAACAAATGCGTTATTTTCTTCTAAATTTAACTTTTTAAGATTTTGCAAAATATCATTTATTTGAGTAAGATTTTCTTGTACATTTTTATTATCTTTATCTAAATAATTATTGTAAACATTATTTATTTCACTGATTAAATTTGTATGAATGATTTTAAGATTATCATTTTTAAATTTATTTATTAAATTAGCTAATTGATTTTTTAATTCTTGATATTTATTATCAAAACTTATTTGATCAAATTTTTGATTATAAAAATTTAATAAACTAAATTTAGCAATTAATTTATCTATTTCAACAACTAAATTAAGATATTGATTATTTAGATTATTAATTATAGAAGTCAATGTTTTAAAAGTTCTTAAATCTTGATCTTTGATATCAATAAATTCATTAAAAGTAAGTAAATATTTATCAGCGTAAAAGTCTTTTTTACTATTAAATTCGTTATTCAAAGATGCTAATTTATTAGCAAATACATTATTAAAAGTTGATAATTCATTTTTAATTGTTTTAATTTCTAAATTTAATAAATCATTAGATCAAAAATTTATTATATTCTCAAATAATTCATTAAATAAATAAGGGTTAAAATTAATAGGATCGTTTTCATCGCCTGCTTTAATAATTCTTAAAGTTAAAGCATTTAATCCACTTAAATATTCATTGAATTGTTTAATATTAGTTTGTGTTTCTGTGGTTTGTTCTAAAGTATTAAATCAATATTTGAATAAATTTACAAAACTACCAAAAAGAAAATTAAGTTCGTTTTCTCAATAAGGACTATTTAAATTATAGTCTTTTCAATTTAACAAAAGATTCTTTAAATTACTTAAATTATTTTTATTCTCACTATCAGTTAATTTATTTAATAAACTGTCTAAAAAAGTTAAAATTTGCGAAGTTAAATTATTTAAATGTTTAAATTTATTTTGATAATGTTTTATTAAATCATCATCAATATTTAATTCTCTTTGAAAAGAAAAAAGATAATTTCTAATTCTAATATCTTCTAAATCTTTATTTTCACTTGGCGCATCACTTAACAAACTTTTTAAATAACTTATTCTTTTAGCAATTATTTGATTATTTTCATTTTCTTTAAGCAAAGTCTCAATTTGAGTTTTTAATTGAATATATTGATTTCATAACTCATCAGATACTTTTGTTTGAATTAATTTAATATCATTAATTTCATTTACTTTTAATTGTTCATTGGTAACACTTTGCGGTAATAAATAATTTTGTGGTACTAAAACTTTAATTTCTTCTAATAAATTATTTGAAATATTTTTTAAAATAAAAGTATTTAAAACATTACCAGAAGGATCGCTAAAATTAATAACAGTTTGTTCAATTTTTGTTTGTTTGTGATTATCTTTATTTGATGAATCTTTTTCGTTTTCATTTTTCTGAATACAAGAAGAAGCAATTAATATTGGTAAAGTCGCATTAATAATACAAGTTCCTAAGCATAATATTCTTTTTATTTTCATTTTTATTATTCTTTCTTTTCTAAATAAATTATGTTAATTTTACCATATTGTTTTTTACGTTTAATTTGTAAATTCGAAGGAATTATAATTTCTTTATCATTATCAGTTTCAATAATAATTAAACCGTTTTGACTTAATAAATTAGCATTATTAATTATTTTTAAAACATTATTTAATAAATTTATATTTTTATAAGGTGGATCTAAGAAAAAATAATCACATTCAAAATCAATCTTATTTAAAAAATCTTCTGCATTAGAATAAATAATTTCTAAATTCGTTAAATTTAAATTTTTTTTATTATTTTCTATACACTTAATAGCCATTAAATTATTATCAACAGCATAAGCTTTTTGTGCATTATTACTTAATGCTTCAATTGCTAAATTGGCGCTTCCAGCAAAAAGATCAACTACAATTTTATTTTCTAAATTAAAACGAATACTATTAAAAATAGCCTCTTTAATACGGTCAATTGTAGCTCTTGTAATTTCTAATGGTGGTTGTTCTAATATACGCGAACGATATTTACCTGAAATAACTCTTAACATTCTAATTAAATTCCTCGTCGATATAATTTAATAAATCTTCTTGACTTTCTTGATCTAAATTTTTTCATAAATTAAAAGCATCTTCTATATTCAAATTAAGCTTTTGATTATTATTAGAAGGTATTTGAATTTCATAAACGCCACCTTGATTATAAAGAGCATATTCTAAATTATTTTCTAATAAAACATTATCCAAAGTATTTTGCAAAACCTTTTTGCCTTTACCTGTAATAATATAAAGTTTATTTTTATTAGTTTCTTTAGCTTCAAGTAAAGCTAAAGATATTTGACTTACTGCTTGAGCTTGATTTAAATGGTGTAAATCTAGAGCTTGATGGTAATTATCAATTTTCATACTAGATTTTAATTTTCTCTTGTTTTTTGACATTCCGGGCAAAAATATGTTCCTCTTTGATTTAGAAAAATCTTAATGATTTTAAAACCACAACGAACACAAGGATCATTTTCATGACCGTGAACTTTTAGAAAATTTTGAAAAAATCCTTTTTTACCATCAACAGAAGTATAAGACTGTATTGATGAGCCACCTAAAGCTGTTGATTTTTCCATTATTAATTGAGCTGATTTAATAATTTGTCTAAATTTTTTTTTAGTTAAATTGCAAATATTGGTTGCTGGATGAATTTTTTGATCTCATAAAGCTTCATTTGCATAAATATTACCTATACCTACTACTATACTTTGATCTAATAGTAAAGTTTTAATTTTAATACGACGTTTTTTGATTTTTTCTCAAGTTTGATCAATATTTAATTTAGCTGGTTCCTGCGCTAATTTACTTAAAGGTAAAGTATTAAAAAGTTCATTGCTATATTTAAAATGAAAAGTTCCAAATTGACGATAATCATTATAAAATAAAGCACTATTATCACTAAAAGTAAAAACTACATAATCGTGAGCTTCTAATTCTCTTCTTCTTTTATAAGTATTATATTTACCCGTCATTCTTAAATGACTAATAATATGTTTTTCATTAGTTAAATTAAAAATAATATGTTTACCAAAATTGGTAATACTTAAAATTGTTTCTCCTTCTAAATTATTAATAAATTCATTTACTGTTACATTTTGTATCATTTTATCTTTAAAAATTTCTACTTTACTAATTGTTTTATTAACTATTAAAGCATTTAAATTTTTACAAACTGTAATAACTTCTGGCATTTCTGGCATAAACTAATTATAATAAGTTATTTAAATAACTTAATTTTTACTTAAATAAATTTAATAAATACAACAAAAGATAAAAAAAATATTAAAAGTTCATAAATAATATCAAAAATTATTTTTTATTATTATTTTAATGAATATATATATATATATATAATTTAATTAAAGCAAAAAATATTATATTTTAACTTATATTTGCTTTTTTACTAAAAATAAAATAAATATTATTTTTATTTTGGAGAAATTATGAAAAATAATACAAAAAATTTATTAAAGAAAAAAATTATTTCAAACAGTTTGATTTTTGCTCCTTTAGCAATAATTCCTGTTTTATCTAGTACAAGCACAACTTCTAATTTAACTGTTAGTGAATTAACTACAAAAGCTAATAGAATTATTCAAAGAATCCAAAGAGAAAGAAGTACTGCAATAACAGAAAAATTAATTGAAAGTTTAAATAAAATCAAAGCAGCTAATACAAGTGATGATACAATTACGCAAGATCTTTTAGATAAAGTTGATTTTCATGAAACGATTTTTAATAATATTTTAATTATTGATGAAGAACAAAGAGGCCATTATTTAGATAAAGATAATATAAAAAGACAAGCTTTTTTTGCTGGTTCAACTTCAATTGGTATATATTTTGATATGGGTAATCAAAAATCTTATGTTGCTTCCTATATGGTAGACATTGTTTCTAAAGAAGAAAATAAAAATTTATCCTTAGAAGAAATGAAGCAACGTTTAAAAAATGAAAATTTAAGAGCACAAACAATTACTTACATAAATAGTCATTGACCTATTGATGGATATAGTAAACCTGAACAAAAAAATTTTTATCCTAATCATATTAAATATGGTATTAAAACAAATTTAACTGAATTAATGAATATGACTTTAAATGAATCACCATTAAATATTTCTGCAGCTAGTGAAAAATTTGAAGATATAGAAACATTTATTAAAGCAATAGCAGATATAAAAGATAATGTGGCTACTTCAGATGAAGTAAAAGCTCAATGAGATGCTTCAACTAGAGATCAAAATAATTTACCTTTTACTACAAGAAAAGAATGAATTGAAGCTACTTCTGGTTTAATTAAAGAATATGATACGAAAAAGGCAGATTTTGACAAAATTTTAAAACAAGCTGTAATTAAATCAACAGCAATAATGGATATAATGAATAGTGTTAATGGTTCAATTGGCATTAATGATGAAAACGCAAAAACAGATTTAATTAAAAAAATTAATGCTATTGATTATACAAAAAATAATGGTCTTGCAATTGAAACAAAATATGAACTTTTAGAAGCAACAATTAATCAAATTAAAGAAATTAGTGCTAATGAATATTTAACACAAAAAGATAAAGATACTTTAATTAAAAATTTAGCGAATGTTTTTACTCCTAATGTTTATGATGATGCTTCTAATACACCTGAAGAAAACAAAACTAAATTAGTAGAAGATATTAAAGCTAAAAATCAAGAAATAAAAAATATAACTGATGGTTTAACTGAAATTTATAGAAATATTCAGCAAACAGATTCAACAACTCCTGATGGTGAAAATACTATTAATAAATCATTTTTAACTTATGAAGAAATTAATGCTAATATTCAAAAAATTAATGAAAAAAATGTTAATGATGAAGATTATTTAAAACAAAGTCAAGATTATTTAAAACGTAATAAAACTTTAATTGAAATAGGAAAATTAGGAATACAACAAAATCATAAACCAAATGTTAATGTTATAAACGATTTTAATATTATTCCTCAATACGATTCTGAAATTGATCAAAAATTAGAAAATGAATTAAATAGAGCAAAATTAATTAAAGAAATTGAAGATAATAATTTTAATAATCAATTAAGTGAAAAATTAATTAATGATACTATTAATTATCCACAAGTTAATGAAAATAATACTAATAGAATTATTAATTCTAATTTTGCTAGTGAATTAGAGATAATAAAAAACATGTTGGAATTAGGCAAAAAAATTAATCAACTTAGTGATATAAATGAAAATTCTAGAAACACCATTTTAAATCGTTATGTTAATGAAGTAAAAAATACAAACAATTTAACAGAATTAACAACAGTTAAAACAAATAATGAAAATCGTTTAGAATTGATTAAAAAAGTTCAAGAATCTACTTTAAAAGATTCAGATAAACAAATTTTATATACTGCAATAGCAAATTTGGAAACTGATGCTATTGAATTAACTCCTAATAAAAGTCAAGCAGTAAAAAATCTTGAAAATATTTTAGAAAAAATTCCTCTTTTAAATAACTCAATAATAACTGAAGATAATAAGGTTAAATTAAGTAATAATTTAGCTTCTTTACCTTTAACTTTAACACAAGAACAATTTGATTATGCTATTAATGAAGAAATAGCACAAAATAATGAACATAGCAAATTAAGCTTATTAGAAAATATTGTTAATAAAACAACAACTAAATTAACAGAAGCTCAAGCAACTAAATTAAATCAAGAAATTTTAAATGTTGTTTTTGATTATACTAATAATAATAATAATCAAGATAAGGAATCACAATTAATAAGAATTAAAAATAAACTAGATTTAGTAGAAAAAATATATAATCAAAAATTAAAAGAAGATTACAAACAAAAACTAGTTGAATTTGCTCTTAATTTCAATATTGCTAATATTGATGATTTTGACACTAACAATCTTAATAGTAAAATTAATGCTTTAGAAAAAACAATTGCTTATGCACAAACAATTATTAATGAAATTGATTTAAATGATGTGCAAGAAGAAAAATATTTAACACAATTATTTACCAATGATCCTTCTGTAGAAACAGTAAATAATTTCGAACAAAAAGTTTCTTTAGTTAAAACTATTAAAAATGATCAAAACATAGGTAATAATGATAAAAATGAATTAATTAATAAACTTGATGAACTTAATCCTTCAAATAATGATTTTGTTAGTGAATATCAAAAAATAAAAAACGATTATGATTTATTAACACAAAAAAGAAATGTTATTAATGAAATTAACAATAAATTAAATCAAATTCATCAAATTACAAACTCAACTACTTTAGATGAAATAGTTAAACAATTAAATAAAGAAACTACTGTTGTTGATAAATTTAAAAATAGTTATACTAATGCAATTAATAATAAAGAAAGCGATAATTTATTAAAAAACGAACTTAAATTCTATGAAGATATTAGAGATAATTTAAATGCTGATTTTGTTGCTTTAAATTTTGATAGTGAATTAGCTAAAAAATTAGCTCAATTAGATAATTTAAAAGCTTTTAATAAAAATCAAATAGCAACAATTAAAGATAAATTAAAAGATATCAATGATAATACAACTGCTAAAGCAATTTTAGATCAAGTTTTAATTTTAGATAATGTTTGAAATGCTTTAAAAGAACAAGTTAAAGAAAAAAATAATTTAATTAATAATGATGTTTATCAATTAGAAAATGCTCAAAATAAAAAAGCATATAATGATGCTTTAAACAAAGCTGAAGAAATTATTCAAAATTTAGAAAATCAAACTTTTGATAATTTAAATGTATCGACTATTTTAAATCAAATTAACCAAACAACTAATGCTTTAAATGATTTACAAAATTCTCAAAATAATTTAGACGGTAAAAGAAATACTTTAAAAACACAAATTGATAAAACATTAAATCTAAGCGATGATGAAAAATTAGCTTTTAAAAATAAAATTGATGCTTTAGATAAAGATTTAAATCAAGATAAAATTGATGAAATTAAACTAGAAGCATTCAATCAAGCTAAAACTAACGTAAAAACTAAAATTAATCAATTACAAGATTTAGCGCAAGAAGAAAAAGATCAATTATATGATGACCTTGAAAAAGCTCTAATTGATAATAATATTCTTGATCAAAAACTTCAAGAGATTTTAGATAAAGCTAATGAAGCTAATAAGAAAAAAACTGATTTAAAAGATTTCTTAGATAATAAACAATATCTTAATAATGCGCAAAAAACTGCTTTAAAAAATGAAATTACTTTAGCTCACTCTAATGAAATAGATGAATTAAAAACTAAAATTAAAACCTTAGATGATTTAATGAAAGAATATAAAGAAATTCAAACTTTAGATAAAAATGATATTAAATACTCACAAGCCGATGAAAATCCACAAAAAGCTTATGATAATGCTTTAGATGAACGTGAAAATATCATTAATAAAACAAATGGATTAAACTTAAATAAAGAACAAATTGAAGCTAAAATTAATGAGTTAAAACAAGCAGAAAATAATCTTAATGGTCAAGAAAAAGTTAAAAAAGCTAAAGAAAATGCTATTAGTAGAATTAATAATGAATATAGTTCATTAACAGAGGCACAAAAAACTAAAGCTATTGAAAAAATTAATCAAACTAATAATCTTGAACAAGTTAATCAAACTGATAATGAAAATAAAGTATTAAATGGTCAAATGCAAACTTTAAGAGATTATCTTGCTAAGGAAAAAACTTTAAAAGCAGACAATAATTATCTTAATGCTTCACCAGATAAAAAACAAGTTTATGATCAAGAAATTATCAAAGCTCAAAATCTATTAAAAAAATTAGAAAATAATAATGATGACGATTTATTAAATGAAAATTTAGTAAATCAACAAAATCAAAATCTTCATAATGCTATTGATAATTTAAATGGTAATAATATTGCTGAAACTCGTAAGCAAGTAATTGATTATATTAACCAATTAAATAATCTTAATGATAAACAAAAAGAAAATTTAATTGCTCAAGTTAATAAAGAAGTTGAAAATGAGAAAATTTTAGCAATAAAAGATTTAGCAAATAATATTAATCAAACAATGCAAAATCTTAAAAATCAATTAACTAAATATGACAACTTAGCTACTGATAAAAAATACTTAAATGCTTCAAGTGAGAAAAAACTTACTTTCGAAGATATTAAAAATCAAGCATCAAATCTTGTTGATAAAGAAAAAGGTGCTAATGTTATTGATCAAAAAACAATTGAACAATTAGCAAAAGATTTAGAAACTAAATATAATAATTTAGATGGTGAACAATTACTTAAAAATAAACAAGATAAAGCTAAAGAAAAAATTGATCAGCTTGTTAATTTAAATAATACTCAAAAAGAAGCTTTAAAAAATGAAATTGATAATGCTATACTAATTGCTGATGTAGATAATATAGTTAATAAAGCTATAACTTTAGATAATTTAATGCAACAACTTGCTAATACGTTGCAAGATTTAGAAAATGAATTAAATCAAGAAAATAACGATTCTTATAAAGCTGCCAGTCCAAGAACTAAAAATAATTATGATAAATTAAAAAATCAAGTACAAGATTTATTAAAAACTAATTCAATGCAAAATCTTGATTCTCAAGCTGTTAATCAATTAGAAAAAGATTTAATTGAAGCCAAAGAAGCACTTGATGGTGATTTAAATTATGAATTTAAAAAAGAAAAAATTAAACAAAGTATTCAAAATAATTCTCATTTAAGTCAAAAAGAAAAAGATAAATTAATTCAACAAGTTGATAACATTAAAGTACCAAGCGATGTAAATAATGCTGAACAAATCAAACAATTTAATAATCAAGTAAATTATTTATTAGATAAAAAAGATTTAATTCAAGAAATTAAAAATAAAACTAATTTAAACAACGAACAACAAAACGATTTAATAGATGATTTATTAAATATAGCTGTTAATGATCAAGAAAATCAAACTAATAATTTAAATAATTTCAAAGAAAGTAAAATTAATTTAACAACTAAAGAAAATCTTTATCAAAAAGTTAAAAATGAAGCAATTTTAAATCAAAAAGATAAAAAAACGTTAAATAATCTAATTGATAATTTAGATCCTACAAATAAAGATTTTGCTAACAAGGTTAACGAATTTAATAATAAATTTAATGAGTTAATTAATAAACAAAAAGATCAAAATGCTCAAAAAGAATTAAGTGAATTTTTAAAACAAACTAAATATCTTAATAATGCACAAAAAGAAGCTTTAGAAAAAGAAATTGCAAATATTAATTGACAAAATCAAAATCTTTTAAAAAATCAAATTACTTTATTAGATCAAGCAATGCGAACTTACAATGATATTCAAACAATTAATACTAATAATATTAATTATGCACAAGCTGATTTAGATTTAAAACAAGCTTATGATAAAGCTTTAAATAATCAAAAACAAACACTAAATAAAACAACTGGAAATAATTTAGATTTAAATCAAGTTAATAAAGCTATCAATGAGTTAAGAAATGCTATTAATAATTTAAACGGTTATGCTAAAGTAAATAAACAAAAAGAATTGATAAAAAATAAAATTAACCAAGAATATCAAGCTTTAACTAATAAACAAAAAGATAAAGCTCTTGAAAATATAAATCGAATTAATAATTTAGATACATTAAAAGAATTAGATGCTAATTATCAAAATATAAATAATTTAATGCTAACTTTAAAAGCCAATTTAAATAATAAATTTCAAGTTACAACAAATAATAATTACTATGATGCTTCAAAAGAAAATAAAAATAATTATGATCAAGCTCTTAATGATGGTGAAAAACTTTTAAATAATTTAATTAAGCAAAATAATGATTTATTCAATATAAATCTTATTAAAACAACTAATCAAAATATTTTGGATGCTATAGCTAATTTAGATGGACAAGTTAATTTAGTTTTATTTAAAGAAGAAGCAAATAAAAAAGTAAATGATTTAGAAAATTATTCTTTAGAAGAAAAAAATGAATTTAAACAACAAATTCAAAATGCCAAAGATATTAATCAAGTTAAAAAGATTTTAAATCAATTAGTAAATCACGAAAATGCTTTAAATAAAGAACGCAATAAATATATTGATTGATTAATTCTTATTCTTTTATGAACAAGTATCATTTTAACTTTTGGTTTAACTTATTTAGTTTGATTATTAGTTAAAAAATTTAACAATAAAAAATAAAATAATTAAAAATCAGGAAAAATCCTGATTTTATTTTTTATGCTAATATATATATATATATATATATGTATCTGTATTATAATTATTTTTAATAAGATTATTAAATTAATTTTAAGGATTTACTAAAAATAAAGTTTATTTTTACATAAACTAAATATGGAGAGATAAATGAAAAAAGTTAAAAAAATATTAAAGAAAAAATTACTAATTGTAAGCCCATTACTAACTGCTTTAACATTTGTGCCTATTATTTCTACTGAAATCAATCATGACAACAATATAACTGTTAATGAGAAAATTGAACAAATCAAAAATCAAATTAGACAATTACCTAATTATAAAAAAAATGAATCTACTTATAAAAATAATGAACTTATTAAGCAGTTAGATCGTATTAAGGAACAAAAAAAGAATAATCAAACTTATGAAGCCAATTTATTTGCTAAATTAGATTTTTTTTATGAAGTAGCTAAAGGTATTGATTTAATAGCCGGAGGAAAATATTTAAATACTAATAACGAAGAAAAAACTGCTTTTATGAATGGCGAATCTAATAACTTTTTCACCGTTCCCAATCAAAAAGGAAGAGTAACTACTTATATGCAAAGTATTGTTACTGGTTTATCTATGAAAGATTTAATAGATCGTTTTCCTAACCCAATGAACGCAGCCAAAATTGATGAATTAGAATTAGAAAATATTAAGAAAAAATTAAAAAATGAACATTTAAGAGCGGAAATAATTACCAAAATTAATAATTCTTGACCTATACCAACTAATATTTATAATACTAATACATCAAAATATCCTAATGATAAAAATATTGGTGTGCAATTAGATTTAACTACTTTATTAAATAGAGTTGTTTTAGAAGAATCGCCTGATAATGTTGAAGCTTTTACACAAAAATTCAATGATATTGCTTTATACATTGACGCAATGACTGAAATTAAAAACAATAAACCGGTTAACGCTGATATTAAAGAACAATGAGAAAATGCTAGAAATAATAATAACAATATTCCTTGAACAACCAGAAGAGAATGATTAAGTACTGTTAGTGGTTGAATGAAAGATTATGATAATAATAAAGAAAATTTTGCCACTAAATTAGAAGAAGCAACTAAAAAATCAAAAGCCATAGCTATTGTTTTAGATAATATGCAAGGTGATATTTCTAATAGTGCTGATAATCTTAAAGCTGATTTATTAAAAGAAATTAATGCTATAGACTACAAACAAACTAATGGTTTACAACAAGAACAAAAATACGATTTATTAGAAAAAGCAACACAACAAATTAAAGAGATTGGAACAAATAAATATATTCCTCAAAATGATAAAAACATTTTAATGCAAAATATTGCTAAAATTTTTAAAATAAATCAATTTGATAATTCAAATCCTCAAAAAAGTGAAGAAGAAAAACAAAAATTAATTAATGATATTACTCAAAAAATTACAGAAACAAAAAAAACAACTGACGCTTATACTGAAATTTTTAAATTAATTCAACTTAATAATACTAATCAACCTAACGGACAAAATACAATTGATACATCTTTAATTACTTATGAAGAAATAAGAAAAATAATAGAAATTGTTGATCAAAAAGATATTAATTCTTCTGATTATGTTAGTTTTACTAATGATTATTTAAAAAGAGCAAAAACATTAGCCCAAATTGGTCAATTAAGAATAGCTAGTAATCACAAACCTAATACTTCAGTAATAACAGATTTTAATATCATGCCTAAAGATCATAGTGATCTAGATAATAAATTAGCTAATGAATATAAAAGAGCACAACAAATTAAAGATATCGAAAATTCTAATGTTAAAAATGAATTAAAAGACACTTTAATAGAAAAAACAATTAATTGAATTCAAGTTAATCAAGAAAACACTATTGATACTAATGTTAATTTTGCAAATGAATTAAGTAAAATTAAACAAATGTTACCTATCAATGAACAAATTAATAATAGAAATGAAATAGGACAAAATAATATTGAAACCATTTTAAATAGATACATTGAAGAAGTTGAAAATACTACTGATTTTAATCAATTAGAAACTGTAAAAACTAACATTGAAAATCGTTTATCTCTCTTAGATAAAATTAAAAATTCTTCTTTAAAAAATCAAGACAAAATGATTCTTTATACTTCAGTTGCTAATTTGAATACTAGTGATATTACTTTGGGTGATAATTCCTCACAAGCTGTAAAAAATTTAGATATTATTATTGATAATATTAATAAATTAAATGATGTTAATAATATTAATAGTATTGATAATAATACTTTAGAAAATTTTAAAAGTCAAATAGCAAATTGGTCATTGCTTTTAACACAAGAACAAATTACTAATGCAATTAATTATGAAATTGCCACAAACAACAATCAAAGCAAATTAAGTTTATTAATTAATGTTGCTACTAAAAATCCAACTTTAGAAAATGTTATTAAAGAAAAAATTGATGCTGAAATTTTATCAGTAGTTTTTGATCATGCTCAAAATAACTTAGAACAAGTTAATAAACTAACACGCATAAAAACTAAATTAGATTTAATAGATAATATTAATAGTAAAACTTTTACTTTAGAAGATAAAAATAAATTAATCAATTATATTAGTAATTTCAATGTTGATAATGATTTAGATTTAGATACTAATAATGAAAATAGTAAACTCAGTCTTTTAAATTTAGTATTAGATTATGCTCAAGAATTAATTGATGATACTGCATTAAATAATGAACAAGAAGCTAAATATTTAAAACAACTTTTTACTAATGAACCAAATAAAACAACTGTTGCCAATTTTCAAAGAAAAGTGAATTTATTAAAAATTATTCAAAATGATCAATTAATTGCTAAAAATGATCAAGATTATTTTATTAATCAATTAGATGAATTAAATCCTTCTAATGATGATTTTGATAGTCAATTTAGTATTATTGAAAATAATTATCAAGAAATAGAACTTAAAAGAAATGTTATAGTTGAAATTAATGATCAAATTAATCAAATAATTAATATTACTAAAACCAATAACATTGACGAAATTATTCCTTTTATTAATAAAACAAAGCAAATAATTAATAAGTTCAAAACTTCTTGAGAAAAAGCACAACAAAATAAAGAAAACAGTAATTTACATTTAAATAATTTAAGGTTTTATCAAGAAATTAGAGATAATTTAAAAACAGATTTTAATAATTTAAATTTTGATTTAGAACTAAGTGAAAAATTAAAAATTTTAGAAAGTTTAAGCAATTTTACTAAAAAACAAAAAAATCAAATTAGAACTAATTTATTATCACAGAATGATAATACTTTAGCTAAAAATCTACTAGATCAAATTATTGTTTTAGATTCAACATTTGGTGCTTTAAAAGAACAAATTAATCAAAAAACTTCAGTTAAAGAATCTTTAGATTATCAACTTGAAAATCAAGAAATTAAAAATAATTATGATGAGACATTAAATCAATCTCAAGTAATTAAAAATAGTTTAGAAACTTTAGATTTTACTCATTTAAATACTAATGACATTATTGAAAAAATTAATCAAAGTGCAAACATAACTAGTGAATTGCAAAGTGCACAAAATAATTTAGATGGTAGAAAAACAGATTTAAAAAATCAAATTAATAAAGCTTTACATTTAGATAAAGATCAAAAAAATAATTTTATTGAACAAATTAATTTTTTAGACAAAAATACTATTGATCAAGGTGCCAAAAATCAAATTCTTAATCAAGCTTTAACACAGGCTAAAGAAAATCTTAATTTAGAAATTGATAAATTAAATAATTTAACACAAGAAGAAAAAATACAATTTAAAGAACAAATTTTAGAAGCTGATTTAAATAATGATATTTTAGATCAAAATATAGCTAATATCTATAAACAAGCACAAGATTTAAATAAACTTAGAGAAAATTTATTAAATACTTTAAATCAAAAAATCTTTTTAAATCAAGGACAAAAAAATAATTTTAAAGAAATTATTAAAACAGCTAATGAAACAAATGAACAACAAATTATAAATGATATAAATAAACTTGATCAAGCAATGCAAAATTATCAAGCAATTAGCGAAATAGATCATACTGATTTAAATTATCTTTTAGCTGATAGTAATTTAAAAGATAATTATGATCAAGCAAATAATTTAAGAAAAACAATTGTTGATAATAATAGTGAGCAAAATTTAAATTTAGTAACTATTGAAGAATATATACAAAACTTAGAAAATGCTAAAAATAATTTAAACGGTTTAAATAAATTAAATCAAAGCAAAAAACAAGCAAAAGATAATATTGAACAATTGAATAATTTAACTAAATTACAAAAAAATAAATTAATTAATTTAATAGATCAAAGTAATGATTTTACAACTATTGAACAAATAGAAAATCAAGCCAATGAATTAAATCAAAAAATGCTTGAAATGAGAAATTTAATTAATGAAAAAGATAATATTCAAAATGATAATAATTATATTCATGCAACTAAAAACATTAAAGATAATTATGATCAAGCTATTGACAATTCTAAAGTATTATTAAATAACTTAAATACTGTTGATAATGATAATTTACTTGAAATTTCTAATGTTCAAAATGCTATTAATAATATTAATCAAACAATTGATAATTTAAATGGTAATAGTATTTTTCAAGCTAAAAAAGAAGCAATTGATAAGATTGAAAAACTAAACAATATAACTGATAAGCATAAAAAAGAACTTATTGCTCTAATTAATCAACAAGATACTTTAAAAAATATTAATCAAATAAATGATTTAACTTCATTATTAGATCAAAATTTAAATTTAATAAATAATCAATTAAATAATGAAAATGAAATTAAAAATTCTTTAATATATCAAGCTGAAGAAATAGAAACACAAAAACAATATGATTCAATATTGGATAATGCTAAAAATAATTTAAATCAATTTTTAGAAACTGATTTAAATAATATAAATTTATCAAATCTTAATGAACAAATTAATAATTTAAATACTGATTATGAGAATTTAATTCAAATAACAAATACTTTAGATGGTAAAAGAAAATTTTTAGTATCTAATATTGAAAAAATGCTTTATTTAACCACTGAAGAAAAAAATCAATTTAATAATCAAATAAATTCTTTAAATAAAAATCTAAGTGAAGCAGAATTAAATCAAATTATTAACCAAGCTCTTGAAGAGGCTAAATTAAATATTAAAACTAAAATTAATCAATTATTAGATTTAAATCAAATTGAAAAAAATGAAATAAATCAAAAAATTGATTTAGTGAGCAAAAATGACCAAATTTGAGATCAAAATATTCAAGAATTTTATGAAGAAGCTCTAACTATTAATAATCAAAAAATAGCATTAAAAGAATTTTTAGAAAGTAAAAATTTTCTAAACGATGCGCAAAAAACAACTTTAAGAAATGAAATTACTTTAGCTCATTCTAATCAAATAGATCAATTAAAAACTAAAATTCAAGCTTTAGATGATGTGATGAAAGAATATAAAGCAATTGAAGTTGTAGATAAAAATGATATTAAATATTCACAAGCTGATGAAAATCCACAAAAAACTTATGATAATGCTTTAGAAGAGCGCCAAACTATAATTGATAAAACAAATGGTTTAAACTTAAATAAAGAACAAATTGTAGCTAAAATTAATGAATTAAAACAAGCAGAAAATAATCTTAATGGTCAAGAAAAAGTTAAAGAAGCTAAAGAAAATGCTATTAGTAGAATTAATAATGAATATATTTCATTAACTGAGGCACAAAAAACTAAAGCTATTGAAAACATTAATCAAGCCAATAATTTTGAACAAATTAATCAAGCTGATAATGAAAATAAAGTATTAAATGGCCAAATGCAAACTTTAAGAGATTATCTTGCTAAGGGAAAAACTTTAAAAGCAGACAATAATTATCTTAATGCTTCGCCAGATAAAAAACAAGTTTATGACCAAGAAATTATCAAAGCTCAAAATTTATTAAAACAATTAGAAAATAATAATGATGAAAATTTATTAAATGAAAATTTAGTAAATCAACAAAATCAAAATCTTCATAATGCTATTGATAATTTAAATGGCAATAATATTGCTGAAACTCGTAAGCAAGTAATTGATTATATTAATCAATTAAATGATCTTAATAATAAACAAAAAGAAAATTTAATTGCTCAAGTTAATAAAGAAGTTGAAAATGAAAAAATTTTAGCAATAAAAGATTTAGCAAATAATATTAATCAAACAATGCAAAATCTTAAAAATCAATTAGCTAAATATGCCAACTTAGCTACTGATAAAAAATACTTAAATGCTACAAGTGAGAAAAAACTTACTTTTGAAGATGTTAAAAATCAAGCAGCAAATCTTGTTGATAAAGAAAAAGGTGCTAATGTTATTGATCAAAAAACAATTGAACAATTAGCAAAAGATTTAAAAACTAAATATAATGATTTAGATGGTGACCAATTACTTAAAAATAAACAAAATCAAGCTAAAGAAAAAATTGATCAATTAACTAAATTAAATAATGCTCAAAAAGAAGCTTTAAAAAATGAAATTGATAATGTTTTATTAATTGCTGATGTAGATGATATAGTTAATAAAGCTATAACTTTAGATAATTTAATGCAACAACTTGCTAATACGTTGCAAGATTTAGAAAATGAATTAAATCAAGAAAATAATGATTCTTATAAAGCAGCTAGTCCAAGAACTAAAAATAATTATGATAAATTAAAAAATCAAACATTAGATTTATTACAAACTAATTCAATGCAAAATCTTGATTCTCAAGCTGTTAATCAATTAGAAAAGATTTAATTGAAGCCAAAGAAGCACTTGATGGTGATTTAAATTATGAATTTAAAAAGAAAAAATTAAGCAAAGTATTCAAAATAATTCTCATTTAAGTCAAAAGAAAAAGATAAATTAATTCAACAAGTTGATAACATTAAAGTACCAAGCGATGTAAATAATGCTGAACAAATCAAACAATTTAATAATCAAGTAAATTATTTATTAGATAAAAAGATTTAATTCAAGAAATTAAAAATAAAACTAATTTAAACAACGAACAACAAAACGATTTAATAGATGATTTATTAAATATAGCTGTTAATGATCAAGAAAATCAAACTAATAATTTAAATAATTTCAAAGAAAGTAAAATTAATTTAACAACTAAAGAAAATCTTTATCAAAAAGTTAAAAATGAAGCAATTTTAAATCAAAAAGATAAAAAAACGTTAAATAATCTAATTGATAATTTAGATCCTACAAATAAAGATTTTGCTAATAAAGTTAATGAATTTAATAATAGATTTAACGAGCTAATTGATAAACAAAAAGATCAAAATGCCAAAAAGAATTAAATGAATTTTTAAAACAAACTAAATATCTTAATAATGCACAAAAAAAAGCTTTAGAAAAAGAAATTGCAAATCTTAATTGACAAAATCAAAATCTTTTAAAAAATCAAATTACTTTATTAGATCAAGCAATGCAAACTTATAATAATATTCAAACAATTGATACTAATAATATTAATTATTCACAAGCCGATTTAGATTTAAAACAAGCTTATGATAAAGCTTTAAATAATCAAAAGCAAACACTAAATAAAACAACTGGAAATAATTTAGATTTAAATCAAGTTAATCAAGCTATCAATGAATTAAAAAATGCTATTAATAATTTAAATGGTAATGTTAAAGTAAATAAACAAAAAGAATTGATAAAAAATAAAATTAACCAAGAATATCAAGCTTTAACTAACAAACAAAAGGATAAAGCTCTTGAAACAATAATAAAAACTGATAATTTAGAGATTTTAAAACAATTAGATATTGATTATCAAAATATTAATAATTTAATGAAAGAATTAAGAAATAATTTACAAAATAATTCTAGTATTATAATAGATAATAATTATTATGATGCGACAAAAAATATTAAAGATTCTTATGATCAAATGATTATAAGTAGCAAAAAATTATTTGATCAATTACATACTATAAATGATAATTTATTAAATGAATCAATTTTAAAATCTAATAATGAAAAATTTAGAAACGTTTTGAATAAACTAGATGGTAAAGTTAATTTAGAATTATCAAAAAATAATGCTAATTCTGTTATTGATAAATTAGAAAACTATTCAAATGAAGAAAAAATAACTTATAAAAAACAAATTAAAAACGCTCAAAATATTCAACAAGTTAATTCAATATTAAATCAATTATTAAATAGTAAAAAGAATAATAAGTATAAAGATATATTATTATTAATAATTTTAATAACTGCAAGTATTTTAACAATAGGATTAGTTTATTTTGCTTGATTATTAGTTAAAAGATTTAATAATAAATAATTTTTATATGAATATTAAAAAACTGAAAAAATATATTTTTTTCAGTTTTTTTTGTATTACATAGATTAATAAATTGAACTAGTTAAAATAAAAATAATATAATTTCAATATAGTAAAAATTATAAAAGATTGATTTGTGAAAAATTCAAATTGGAGTGAATACTAATGAAATATTTAAATATATTTTTAAAATATTTTATTTATTTTTTTGGAACTTTTACTTTTTTAAGTAATGCATGACTTAGTTTTGAACTAACTCAAGGATTAAACTATTATATTATTTATACACTGATAACATTGTTATTAATTCAAATAGTGAATTGATTCATTCCAATAAAATTAGAAAAAAAATATAAAACCTATAAACTAAAGAACGTTTCTCAAATAATAAATTCGTTGTTTTTTATTTTATTTTTGATTTTAATTTGTTTTGTTGCTTGTTTTTACAGAACTATAGCAAATATAACTAATTATAAAATTTATTCGATGCATGAAGAAAAACCAATGACTTACGAAGAGTATTTTGATTTACATTTTTATAGAGATTTTAAGTATTTTATTTTTTATTTACCAATATATATATATATATATTTAATAAATGATTTTTCTTATTATTTTTTAATTGAAAACATTAAAAAGAAATTGAACAAATATAATTGTTTAAAATATCCTAATTAAATTAAACACAATAAATAAATTAATCAAGAAATTAAAAAATATTGATAATTTTAATGATAATTATGCCATACAAGAAAGTTTTGTAAATATGAAAAAATAATAAAAAATTATATATACAATTTTAATGCTATCAACTTATTTAAATTTTTATTAAAACATATTGAATAATCTAATTATTTTAAATAGTCAAAAATTACAATTTACAATCAGAGATAATTACAAATAATAATCTCTGATTTTTATATTCTTTAATTTATTAAATTTTTAAAAAGTTGATTTTTAAAGAATTTTTATAAAAATTAGTGTTTTTTGTGACTTATATATATATATATATATAATTTAAATATTAAGCATTTTAAATGCTTAAAAATATTTATTTGTTTTAATTTCAAAAATCAGAAAGAATAATTATGAAAAATCAAAATAAAAACAAAATTAAAAAAATTATTTTAGGCTCAGGAATTGTTTTAAGTTCATTAACTTTTATGCCTGTTTTAGCTGCTACTAGTGTTGTTCCTAAAGACGAATTTAAACGCAGAATTCAAACAGTTATTAATACAATTCAAAGACAACATTTTAATGTTATTACAAGAGATCAATTAATGCCAACATTAAGCAGAATGATAATCGATAACGAAAATAATGATAACATTCAAAGTGATTTTGTTGAAAAATTAGAATATGCTTTAGAAATAGCCAAAAACATGACTATGATTGGTCAAGGTAGATATATAAATTTAGAAGGTCAAGAAGTAAGAGCTAACAATATTTCTGGTGGTGGCTTAAATAATTACTATGATCCAGGTAATCAAAGAAGTTATGTAGCTTCACACATGGCTGATATTATAGTTAAAAGAGATTTTTTAAATTTAACTCTTGAACAAATGAAAGAAAGAATTAAAAATGAACATTTGAGAGCTCAAACTATAGATATGATCAATACTAGATGACCTCTTAGACCTAATACTTGAGAAACTAAAGGATATTTTCCTAATGAAACTAGAGTTGGTTTACAAATCACTTTATCACAATTAATGACTCAAGTTATGAATCATAAAGCAAGTGATATTGCAGCTACAAGAGAAAAGTTTTTAAATATTCATAAATATTATGATGCTATGATTGCTATTAAAGATAATAAAGCTCTTAATGATCAAGCAAGAGCTCAATGAGATAATTTAAATCCTAATAGTAAAACAACTTTAGCTTTTACAACTAGAAAAGAGTGAATTTCTTTGGTGAGTTCATGAATGAAAAATTATGAGGCTAATAAAGAAAATTTTGAAGAAAAATTAAAAGAAGCAACAATTAAAGCTACTGCTATCAGTGATATAATTAATTTTGTTAATGGTACTATAGGTTTAAATGATGTAAATGCTAAAACAGATTTAATTAAAAAAATTAATGCTATTGATTATAGAAACAAAAATGGTTTAACTCAAGAAACAAAATATGAATTATTAAAAGCAATAATTGATCAAATTAAAGTTATTAGTAATAACAATTATTTAACACAAAAAGACAAAGATGCTTTAATTAATAATTTAGCTACTGTATTTACTCCTAATATATATGATAATGATAACAGTGCTACTGAAGAAATGAAAAAGCAATTGGTTAATAACATTAAATTAAAAATTAAAGAAGTTGAACAAATTAACCAACATTTAACTCAAGTTTATCAAGAAATTCAAGCTCCAGGTACAACTAATCCCAATGGAGAAGAAACTTTAGATAATAACTTTTTAACTTTGGAAGAAATAAAAAATAATATTAATTTAGTTGATACTAAAGACATCAATAGTAATGATTATGTTAGCTACAGCAGTGATTATGTTAAAAGAAACCAAACTTTAATTAAAATTGGTAAATTAAATTTAGAAACTAAACATAAACCAAAAGTATCACTTATAAATGATTTAAATGTAATTGCTTTTGAAGATTCTCAAATGGATACTAAATTAAACAATGAATACAAAAGAGCTCAATTAATTAAATATATCGAAGAGCAAAGTGCTAGAGAAACTTTTAAAGATAATTTAATAGAAAAAACTATTGAATGACCACAAATAAATGAGGCTAATTCACAAAATGCTAATACTAATTTCGAAAATGAATTAAATCAAATCAAAGTAATGTTTGATCCTTATGTTAATGTTAATAATAGAAGTGAAATAACACAAAATAATATTGATATTATTTTGAATCGTTACGCACAAGAAATTAAAAATGCTTCTAATTATGATCAATTAGCTAATGTTAAAACTAAAATTGAAGAACGTATTAGTTTATTAGATCAAGTAAAAAATTCAAATTTAAAAAAACAAGAAAAAGCTATTCTTTATAGTGCAATTGCTAATTTAGATACTGATTTAATTCAAACAACAAATGATAAATCACAAGCAGTTAAAAATTTAGAAACTATTATTGAACAATTAACTAATTTAAATAATGTTACTAATATAGAAAATATTAATGAAAATACTTTAAATGCTTTCAGATTGCAAATTGCTTCATGAGACTTACAATTTACCCAAGAACAAATTAATTATGCAATGGAACACAATCTTAATGAAAATAATGCTAATAGTAAATTAAATTTATTTATTAATACAGCTACTAAAACTCCTCAATTAGTTGATAATATTAAAAATCAATATAATAATGATATTTTAAATACCAATTTTAACTATAGTCAAATTGCTGATACAGCAAGTGAGGCAAAAAGTAAAAGGATTAAAAATAAATTAGATTTAATTGATAAAATCAATGCAACTAATTTTGAAAATGAAGATAAGAATAAATTAATCGTTTATATAACTACATTTTTAATTGATAATGATACTGATTTAAATTTAACTAATAGCGATAGTAAAAATAGTCTTTTAAATTTAGTCTTAAATTATGCTAATGAATTAATTAATGATGATCAATTAAACTTAGAACAAAAAAATAAATATTTAAAACAATTATTTACAAAAGATCCTGCCAAAATTACGGTTGAAAATTTTAAAAATAAAATTACATTAATAAAACAAATTCAACAAGATAGTTTAATTGGCTCAAATGATAAGAAATATTTTTATGATCTTTTGGATAATTTGAATCCTTCTGATGATGATTTTCAAAGTAATTATCAAAATTTAAATAATGATTTTTTAAAAATAGCAACAAAAAGAAATATTGTACAAGAAATTAATACTAAATTAAATGAAATTATCGCTATTGTAAAAACTAATGATATAGAACAAATTTTGCCTTTTATTAATAAAGAACAAACTCTTATAGAAAATTTTAAAAATGCTTGAAATTTAGCGCAAAGCAATAAAGATAATGATAATTTACGTTTAAATTCAATTGCTTTTTACACTGATATAAGAGATAATTTAAATGCTAGTTTTACAAACTTAGATTTTGATTTAGAATTAACGCAAAAACTAGAAAGATTACAAACTTTAACTCATATTTCAAATGAACAAAAACAGCAAATAAGAAATACATTATTACAAATTAGAGATAACACTAATGCTAAAAATTTATTAGATCAAATTATTATTTTAGAATCAGTTTTAAGTGAATTAAAAAATAAAACCTTAGAAGAAAATACAGTTAAAAATTCAGATAATTATAATCTTGAAACTATAGAAAAAAGAAATGATTATGATAATGCTTTAATAAAAGCAAAAGAGAAAATCGAAGAACTTGAAAATTTTGATTTTAATAATATAAATGTTAATAATGCTTTAATAAAAATCAATGAACTTTCTAACTTATATACTAATTTAGAAAATGCACAAAACAATTTAGAAGGAAAAAAATCTCAATTAAAAAATAAAATCGATAAAGCTAAACATTTAGATAAAATGCAAAAAGAAAATTTTAAAAAACAAATTGATTTACTAGATGAAAATAATTGAGATGATAATAGTGCAGAACAAATTATTGATCAAGCTTTTGCTCAAGCTAAAGAAAATGTTAATAATTTTATTGAGCAAATGAATAATTTAAACATACAAGAAAAACAAACATTTAAAAATAATGTTAATCTTGCTGATTTAGACGATAATTTAATTGATAAAAATATTGATTTAATTTATCAAGAAGCACAAAATTTACACCAATTAAGACAAGAATTAATTGATCAATTAAATAAAACACAAAATCTTAATGATTCTCAAAAAACAGCTTTAAAAAATGAAATTGATAATGCAGATAATGATAATAAAAATACTTTAAAAACATATATCAATAATTTAGAACAAGCAATGCTTGAATATAGAAATATTGAAAAAGTTGATAAAAATACAATTAATTATCAATTAGCAGATGAGAATTTAAAAGATCAATATGATCAATATGATCAATCAAGAGATCAAATTATTAATTCTGAAAGTAAACAAAATGTAACATTAGAAAAAATTAAAACTCAAATTAAAAACTTAAATGAAGCTATTAATAATTTAAATGGTCAAGCTAATTTACTTAAAAAACAAGAAGAAACAATTAATTTAATCAAGAATAATTTTATGCATTTAACTAATGCGCAATTAACAACTTTAGAAAACTTAATAAAACAAGCTAATAATTATCAAACAATAGATGATATTCAAAATAACGCTCAAAAATTAAATAATCAAATGCAGATTTTAAAAGATTATATTAATAACGATAATAATTTAAAAGAAAGTCAAAAATATAATCAAGCTACACAAATATATAAAAATGAATATGATAAAACATTTAGTGCAAGTAGAGAATTATTAAATGAATTAAATGATTTTAATAATCCTAATTTATTGAATTTTACAAATATTGAAATTCAAAATAATTCTTTGCAAAATAAAATTGATAATTTAAATGGCGAAATAATAGCAAAAGCTAAAGAAAACGCTATAAATAAAATTAATACATTCAAAGATTTAGATATTAAGCATAAAGAACAATTAATCGAATTAATTAAAACCAAAGATACTACAGAAAAAATAGAAAATTTAACCAATCAAGCTGAACAATTAAATACTTTAATAAATAATGCAAAAAATTATTTAAATCAAAAAGATAATATTAAAGAATCATCATTATATCTTTATGAAAATCAAGAAAATAAAGCTAATTATGATCATGCTTTAAATGATTTAGAAACAATTATTAATAATTTATTACAAACAGAATTAACAGATGATAATTTAGATAATAATATTAATGAATTAATTGCAAAAACAACAAAAACAGAACAAACATTAAATAATTTAGATGGTAAAAGAAAAAATCTTAAAGATAAAATTAACAAAATGATTCATCTTGTACAAGAAGAAAAAAATCAATTAAATGATGAAATCAATACTTTAGAAAAAGATTTAACAAACCAACAAATAAATCAATTGAAAACTAAAGCATTTAATGAAGCTAAAGCTAACGTAAAAACTAAAATTAATCAATTATTAGATTTAGCACAAGAAGAAAAAGATCAATTAAATGATGAAATTGACAAAGCTTTAATTGATGATAATGTTATTGATCAAAAACTTCAGGATATTTTAGATAAAGCTAATGAAGCAAATAAGAAAAAAACTAACTTAAAAGATTTCTTAGAAAATACACAATATCTTAACGATGCTCAAAAAACAGCTTTAAGAAATGAAATTACTTTAGCTCATTCTAATCAAATAGATCAATTAAAAACTAAAATTCAAGCTTTAGATAATCTAATGAAAGAATATAAAGAAATTGAAGTTGTAGATAAAAATGATATTAAATATTCACAAGCTGATGAAAATCCACAAAAAGTTTATGATAATGCTTTAGAAGAGCGTGAAAGTATCATTGATAAAACAAATGGTTTAAACTTAAATAAAGAGCAAATTGAAGCTAAAATTAATGAATTAAAACAAGCAGAAAATAATCTTAATGGTCAAGAAAAAGTTAAAAAAGCTCAAGAAAATGCTATTAGTAGAATTAATAATGAATATAGTTCATTAACAGAAGCACAAAAAACTAAAGCTATTGAAAAAATTAATCAAGCTAATAATCTTGAACAAGTTAATCAAGCTGATAATGAAAATAGAGTATTAAATGGCCAAATGCAAACTTTAAGAGATTATCTTGCTAAGGAAAAAACTTTAAAAACAGATAATAATTATCTTAATGCTTTGCCAGATAAAAAACAAGTTTATGATCAAGAAATTATCAAAACTCAAAATTTATTAAAACAATTAGAAAATAATAATGATGAGGATTTATTAAATGAAAATTTAGTAAATCAACAAAATCAAAATCTTCATAATGCTATTGATAATTTAAATGGTAATAATATTACTGAAGCTCGTAAGCAAGTAATTGATTATATTAATCAATTAAATGATCTCAATAATAAACAAAAAGAAAATTTAATTGCTCAAGTTAATAAAGAAGTTGAAAATGACAAAATTTTAGCAATTAAAGATTTAGCAAATAATATTAATCAAACAATGCAAAATCTTAAAAATCAATTAGCTAAATATGACAAGTTAGATACTGATAAAAAATACTTAAATGCTACAAGTGAGAAAAAACTTACTTTTGAAGATATTGAAAATCAAGCAGCAAATCTTGTTGATAAAGAAAAAGGTGCTAATGTTATTGATCAAAAAACAATTGATCAATTAACAAAAGATTTAGAAGCTAAATATAATGATTTAGATGGTGAACAATTACTTAAAAATAAACAAAATCAAGCTAAAGAAAAAATTGATCAATTAACTGAATTAAATAATGCTCAAAAAGAAGCTTTAAAAAATGAAATTGATAATGCTTTATTAATTGCTGATGTAGATGATATAGCTAATAAAGCTCTAACTTTAGATAATTTAATGCAACAACTTGCTAATACGTTGCAAGATTTAGAAAATGAATTAAATCAAGAAAATAATGATTCTTATAAAGCAGCCAGTCCAAGAACTAAAAACAATTATGATAAATTAAAAAATCAAGCATTAGATTTATTAAAAACTAATTCAATGCAAAATCTTGATTCTCAAGCTGTTAATCAATTAGAAAAGATTTAATTGAAGTCAAAGAAGCACTTGATGGTGATTTAAATTATGAATTTAAAAAGAAAAAATTAAACAAAGTATTCAAAATAATTCTCATTTAAATCAAAAAGAAAAAGATAAATTAATTCAACAAGTTGATAACATTAAAGTACCAAGCGATGTAAATAATGCTGAACAAATCAAATGATTTAATGAGCAAGTTGATCATTTACTGGATAAAAAAGATTTAATTCAAGAAATTAAAAATAAAACTAATTTAACCACCGAACAACAAAATGGTTTAATAGATGATTTATTAAATATAGCTGTTAATGATCAAGAAAATCAAATTAATAATTTAAATAATTTCAAAGAAAGCAAAATTAATTTAACAACTAAAGAAAATCTTTATCAAAAAGTTCAAAATGAACAAATTTTAAATCAAAAAGATAAAGAAACGTTGAATAATTTAATTGATAATTTAGATCCTACAAGTAAAGATTTTGCTAATAAAGTCAATGAATTTAATAATAGATTTGACGAACTAATTAATAAACAAAAAGATCAAAATGCTCAAAAAGAATTAAATGAATTTTTAAAACAAACTAAATATCTTAATAATGCACAAAAAGAAGATTTAGAAAAAGAAATTGCAAATTTTAATTGACAAAATCAAAATCTTTTAAAAAATAAAATTATTTTATTAGATCAAGCAATGCAAACTTATAATAATATTCAAACAATTGATACTAATAATATTAATTATTCACAAGCTGATTTAGATTTAAAACAAGCTTATGATAAAGCCTTAAATGATCAAAAACAAACAATAGATAAAATAAAAGGAAATAATTTAGATTTAAATCAAGTTAATCAAGCTATCAATGAGTTAAAAAATGCTATTAATAATTTAAATGGCCAAATTAAAGTCAATAAACAAAAAGAATTAATAAAAAATAAAATTAACCAAGAATATCAAGCTTTAACTAATGCACAAAAAGATAAGGCACTTGAAGCTATAAATCAAACTAATGATTTAAAAATTTTAAATCAATTAAATGATAATTATCAAAATATTAATAATTTAATGCAAAATTTAAGAAATCAATTAAAAAATAATTCTTCAGTAATAATTAATAATAATTATTATGATGCAACAAAAGAAAATAGAAATAATTATGATCAAATTATTAACAAAAGTAAAAATCTGTTTGAGGACTTGCATAAAAACAACAATAACGATTTATTAAATGAAACACTTTTGAAAACTAATAATGAACAATTTTTAAATTCTTTAAATAATTTAAATGGTAGAAGCAATTTAATTTTAGCTAAAGAGCAAGCAAATATAAAAATTAATAATTTAAATCAATATTCACTAAAAGAAAAAGAAAAAATTAACAGACGCCTTGATAATGCTAAAAACATTTATGAAGTACAGAAAATATTAAATGAGTTAGAAAATAATCATAATTATTTTGATACAAATAATAAATATTTAAACTGATTAATTCTTATTCTACTATGAGTAAGCATTATTCTAACTGGAGGATTAAGTTATTTTGTTTGATTATTGGTAAAAAAATTCAATAAATAAAAATAAAAAAGAGTTATTTAAAATTAACTCTTTTTTATTAATTTTTTAATCAAAAATACACCTAATCCTAATGTTAAAACATAGGTATTATAATCAGGATATTTGCCAGGTTCATTTAATGAATTTTCTCTATTTTTCGGTCATAAGGAATTAATTTTGCTAACAATTTGAGAACGATAATATTCATTAGCTAATTTTTGTAAAAAATCATCTTTATTATCAATATTTAAAGTGACAATATAACTAGTTATTTTACCTTTTTGATTATTATCTATATTATCATAGGCAGTGCCGTTTATATAACCATTAACAATTTTGTTATTAAAAGTTTTATATTTATTTTGACCTATTAAATCAACAGTTTGAGCTATTAATTCATATAATTCAAGTTTTTGATCTACGTTTTCTACATACTTATTTTTTAATTCATTTATTTTTGAAATAATATTATTCAATCTAGAATAAGTTTGCTTATTTTTATAAGTAATAAATTCTTTAATTTTATATACTAAATTATCAATTTTAGTATTATTTTGATTATTACTTATACTTACTTCATCAGTAGATGAAATAGCAAAAGAAGTTGCAGCTATAATACTAGGTACAATTACTAAAAAATTTTTGATTTTTTTCTTATTCATATTTTTAATATTTCTTTCATTTTACAAATTTTAAAATTAAATACGTTGAATCTATATATATATATATATATGAACAAAGTATTCATTTTAAATTAAAAAGAATAAAAAAGAAAAAAGACTTTATTGTTTATCTTTTTTCCTATTTAACTTGTTTATATTTAAAAGTTAAAATTTGCTTACTTATAGTGTGTTTGCTAATTGCTTGTATAAAATCTCCCACATAAAAAGGTTCATTGAATGAATATTCTTTTTTATGATCATCTTTGTAATATTTTAAATCTTTTGCTTCAACATCTAAAGCATAAATATTAACTGTATAAATATGATCTTTATCTGGTGGATAACAACCAAAATATAATAAAGAATCATCAATATTTTTAGCTGTAAAAGCTTCTGGTAAAATTCCACCTAAATTGCTATTAATTTTATTGTTTTTTACTAAAGTTTGATTAACTGAAGAATTATGTCCTTGTCATAAAATATCATCACTATAAAAATAACTATTAGATTTTTTTCATTTACTATAGTCTAAGTATGATTGATTAGCTTGAATAAAATTATCTTTAATATTTAAAGCTACTCAGTGAATAAAAGGCATGCCAATAACTTTAGAAGCTGCAAAATCTTCAATTAAAATAGCATAAGATTTAGCATTATTTACTTTTGATCAAGTAAAATCAGGAGAGTAAGAAGCAAATAAGGTTTGATTAACATTATTTAATGCTCCAGCATGATCAGCTATATAACCATTTTCATTTATCATTGACGATTGCACAAAATTATTATTACCTAATTTTAACATTTTCTTCTCCTATTTATTTTTATATCAAAAATGATCTTCAATTTCATCAATAATATAATCATGCATTTGTTCATATAAATCACTCAAATGAAAACCATTTGTTAAATCTAAATGCTCTTTAGACAAAGCAACAATTTTAATTGTATACAAATGTGTATCGTCAGGAGGCATTGGTGGAAAATAATTACTTGCTTGTTTAAAAGTTTGCTTAAAAGCAGAAGGAATACATTCTATTAATACTCCTTGTTTATTTTCATTTAAACCTTCACATGTAGAATTAACACCTTGAACAATTGTAGTATCATTTAAATTTGCACCTTGAATTAAAAAATTATTTTTTATATTAGCTACAATTCAATGAATAAATGGTTGTCCTATTACTCTAGAAGCTTCATAATCTAATAAAATTAAAGCATAAGATTTAGCTAGAGGATTTTTTTCTCAAGATAAATCAAAATTTAGATAATGATTATTCTTTTTCTCTAAAGCAGAATGTTTTAAATATATTTTATTATCAAATTCTTCAAAATATGAAGAATTAATTTTTCTTTGGTATTTTTTTATTTGCATACATAAACAATAACACAAAAATTAATAATAAAAAATCAAAAGTTTAAAACTTTTGATTTTTTTTATTTATGAGCAATTTTCTTTCTTATAGCAGGGAAAATTAAGACAATACCTAATGTAAGAGCTACTAAAGTTGAAGCAACTATTAATTGAGTAATATTATTTGAGGCTTTGCCACTTTCAATATTATCTCTTAATTGATTATTATTTTTAATTTGTTGTTCAATTTCTTCTAAAGTCTTATCTTTGGCTTGATCTAGAATATTCTGGGTTTTATCTTTATTATTTTGATATTCTTGATGAGTTTTATTATTAACTTTTTCTTTAGCTTCTTCATAAGCATTATTTAAATCAGTTAATGAATTTTGTAATTCTTTAATTTTCTCAATTTTAGCTTTAACAGCATCATAATTTTGTTGAGCTAAAATTTCTTCTATTAATTGCTCTTTAGTTTTTTCACTTAAAGCACTATTATTTTGAATATTTCTAATAGCATCAATTTGTTTATCAATTTCATTTAAAGCTTTATTTGATTGAACTATTTGATCAATTAATTTTTCCTTAGTTGAATTGTTAAATTCACTATTTTCTTTAATTTCTTTAACTTTATCAAAACGTTGAGTTAAATCATTTAATTGCTCATCAAATGTTGCACTATTAATATCTAAATCTTGAACTTTAGATTTTAAAGTTTCATTAGCTTTTTCGTCTGTTGTATCTTTAAGATCTAATACTTCTTTTTTCTTTTTAATATTTTCTTTTAGTTTATTAAAGTTTGCATCATCTAATTCAACTTTAGAAACATTTGTTAATAATTTATCTTTTTGTTCATCTGTTAAATTATTATCCTGATTAATAGCTTGACTTAATTCTTTAAGTTGTTCATAATTATTTAATAATTGATCGAAATTAGAACTATTTTTATCACTATTTATAAGTTTATCTTTAAGTATTTCTTTAACTTTATCATTTAAATTATTGTTTTGATTTAATTCATTAATTTTATCAAGAGTTTCTTTAATATTACTAATTGCTTGATCAAAATTATCATCATTTAATTTTAGATCAGTTATTTGTTTAATTAAATTATCTTTTTCTTCTTTAGTTAAATTATTGTTATTAACAATATCATTAATTAAAGTTAATTCTTTATCTACTTTAGATTTTAAATCATTAAAGTTTTTATCTTTTGGATCTAATTGATTAATAATGTCATCTAATTTATTTTTAAGAGCAGAATCTTCAAGTTTATTAACTGCATCATAAAGATCTTTTTTAGCATTAACATTTTTAATTGTATCAGCAAAATTATTTAAATTATTAGCATTATTATCTCTATCATTGTTATTTAAATCAAGTAGATCTTTAATTAAATCTTCTTTTTGTTTTGCAGTTAATTCATTATTTTGATTCAAGTTTTCAATTAAATCTTTTTTGTCATTTAAATTATTAATAGTATTTTTAAATTCATCAATTTGTTCTTGATTATTTAAATCAGTAGGAATTGTAATTTCTTCTAATTCTTTTAATAATTCATCTTTTTGAACTTGTGTTAATTTAGTACTATTATTAATTTGATCATTAGTTTTATCAAATTTATATTGATAATTTTGATCTCCATCTAATTGTTCTTTTGCATCAATAATATCTTTTTCTAATTTAGTAATTTCTTCTAAATTAGTTGCCAAACCATTTGTTTTATCTAAAACTTTATCAATTTGATCTTTAATTTGATTATATTGATTTTTAGTTTTTTCGCTAGCTGCTTTATAAGAATCATTAGTTTCTTTAGCTAATTCTTTTTCAATAGCTTCTTTTGTATCAACAAGTTTTTTCATTGCTTGATCTAAAGCGTTAGCTTCATTTGTAGTTTTATCTACATCAGCAATTAATAAAGCATTATCAACTTGTGTTTTTAAAGCTTCTTTTTGTGCATTATTTAAATTAGTTAATTGATCAATTGTTTCTTTAGCTTGATCTTGTTTAGCTTTTAAGTTTTCATTACCATCAAGTTTATCAGTTTTATCTTTTAAATCTTGATTTAATTTTTTAATAGTATCAAGATCAATAATATTAGCTCCTTGAGTTTTATTTAATAAATTATTAGCTACATTATTAGTATCTTCAAAAGCTTGTTTTACCTCACTTGAAGCATTTAAATAATCTTTATTTTGATCTAAATTACCATTTTGATCAACTGTAGTTTTTAAATCATTCATTGCTTGATCAAGTTCTGAAGTTAAAGTTTTAATTTTTTCAACTTCAGACATATTAGAAGCATTATTAACTTGATTAATTAAATTTTCTTTTTGAGAATCATTAAGATTTTGTGCGTTTTTAATTGCTTCAATTGCTTTTTCTTTAGATGCATTTAGATTATTTTGACCATCTAAATTATTAATTGCGTTGTTAATTGCTTGATTTTGTTGATTAATTAAATCTTTATTTAATAAATCTATATTGTTAGCTTGTTCTAATTGAGTTAATAATTCTTGAGCTCTAGTAATTTGTGCATCATATGCAACTTTAGCATCATTATTAGCAGCACTATAATCATTTTGAGCTTTAAAAGTATCATTATTATTTAAGTAATTTTTAAGAGTGTTTGTTTCACCATTAATTACTTTATTTAAATTATCAGCATTGTTAATATCTTCTAAAGTATTAGCATTATTAATATTTTTAATTGCCTGTGCTTTTTGAGCATTAGTTAAACTTGTATATTCATTTTGAATTCTATCTAATGCATTTTGTTTAGCAGCATTTACTCTTTCTTGACCGTTTAAAGCTTCAAGAGCTTCATTAAGAGCATTAATTTTATCTTTAACTTGTTGTAAATCTAAATTAGCACCGTTAGTTTTATCTAAATCAAGAGTTTTTTGAGCTAATAAATTATCATAATGAGTTTTTGGATTTTCATCAGCTTGACTATATCTAATATCATTTTGATTTATCACTTGAATATCTTTATATTGTTTCATTGCTTCATCTAATTGAGCAATTTTTTCTTTTAAAGCTTGTGAATTTTCAGCAGTTGCTAAAGTAATTTCATTTCTTAAAGCAGCTTTTTGAGCTTCATTAAGATTTTGTGCGTTTTCTACTAATGTTTTTAAATCCACTTTAGCTACATTATCTGCTTTGGCTTGATTTAATAAATCATTTACTGCTTTATCTCAAGGATTTTCATTTAATTGAGCTGAATTTATTTGAGATTTATATTTGTCTTTTTCATCTTGCGATAAGTTAATTAATTGATCTATAGCAGCTTTAGTATTAGCTTTAGTTTCTTCAAGCACTTCATTTTTAAATTGATTTTCTTGTTCGCTTGAAAGATTTTTATCAAATTGATTAATTTTTTCTTTAAATGCTATTTTTTCTTCGGTAGTTAAATTGCTTACTTGATCAACACCATCTAATAATAATTTTCTTGTTCCGTCTAAATTATTTTGAGCATTGGTTAATTGATTATTAGCATTAGTTAATTTTTGTTCTTCAGTAGTTAAATTAGTTAATACTGGAGTATTAAAAGTTAATTTTTCAAATTCTTTAATTAAATCTTTAGCATTAGTTAAACCATTATCATAATTATCTTTATTGGCTTGTGATTCGCCAGAGTAAAGATTAGAAGTTTTGATAGTATCTTCTTGATTTACTTTAGTTTTTAAATCATTGATTAAAGTGTTTATAGATTGTGCTTTAGTAATGATATTATTTGCTTCTTCATCATTATTGCTATTTTCAATTGCCTCTTTGATTGCCTCTTTGATTGCCTCTTTTTGTGCTTCGCTAAATTGATCTAATTGATTTACTGATTGATCATAAGCGGTTTTATTTTCTTCACCTTTTAAGTTATCAAAAGTATTGGTTAATTGAGTTAATAAATCATTAACAGCATCAAGATCAAAATCTTCACCTTCTTTAGCTAATAAAGTTTGTGCTGCAGTTAATTGAGTTAAATAAGCACTTTGTTGTTCTCTAGTAGCATATTTAAATTTATCTGCTTCTTTTTCTTGTTGTGAATCGAAAGTAACATTTGGATCATTAGTTAAAGCTTTTAATTCTTCAACAACTTTTTCTTTTAAAGCTTTCATAGCATTATCTAAATCTCTAATTTCTTTAGATAATGCGCTTAAAACTTTTTTATCATTATTTTTAAGTCTAAATTCTAATGTTGCTTTTTGATTGTCATTAAGATTTTGTTTATTTTTGATTTGAGTTAATACAGCTTCTTTAAGTTTTTCTTCAGCTTCAACATTAATGATAATTTCATTAATATTTTTATCAAGTTTAAAGTTATTTAAATCAGCTAAAGTTGCCTTTTCAATTTGATCTTTAAAGTTAGCTTTTTCATTTGGTGATAATAAAGCTTGTTGATTTACTTTATTTTTAGCATTAGTTTTAGCTAATTCTAAAGCTTCATTTAATAATGCTTGAATTTCTTCTTGAGTAGCATTATTATTTAGATTTTCTATTTTAGTATTTAAATTAGATTTATCATTTTCACTTAAATGATCAGCCTCTTTAATTAATTTTCTTAATTTTTCTCTTAAACCATCTAATTGAGCAGTAGCTAAATCAATTTTTGCTTTTTCATTAGTGATTTCTTTATTTAATTCACTTAAATTAACATTAGTTAAATCTTTAGCTTTAAATTCATTTAATTTATTTTCCACAGCACTAAGAGCTTGATCAAACTTAGTATTATTTTCAGTTGTATCATTTTTATAAATGTCGGTTTCTTTTTGTTGTTTAGCTTTATTAATACTGTCATTTAAATTCTTAATGTTAGCATTTAAAGTTTTAACTTCATTTAAGTAATTATCTAAAGCATCTTTAGAAGTGATTTTTCCAATTTCTTTTGTAATTTGTTCGTTTTGTTCACTTGATAAATTATCTAGATTGTTTAATGCTTCTTTAGCTTGGTTTTGGTTATTTTCCCCATTAAGAGTATTATAAGTTTGCTCTAAAGTTTGTAATAATTGTTCAACTTGTTCTTTAGTATCATTATCACCAGTATTAACATTTAATATAGCTTTGGTTTCATTGTAAGCATTATCAAATGCATTAATTTTATCTCTATCTGCTAAAGTATATTTTTTATTACTAATAGCTTCAGTTGAATTAATTGTTGCATTATTATTAATTAAATCTTTTGCAATTTGATCAGCTTTATTTTTTAAGTTCTGCATAGCAGTATCAAGTTCTTTTGCGGTTGTTTTAATAGTTTCTAAATCACTATTATCTGATCTTAAAACCTGATTTTTTAAAGCTGATTTTTGATTATTGTTTAAATTGTTTAAATTATCAATAAATTTATTTGCTTCTTGTTTTGAACTATCAGCATTAGCAACACTATTTAAAACACTTTGAACATTACTATCAGGCGCACCATCACCGTTATGATATTCAGTTCGATCAATTTGTTTTTTAAATTCTTGCATTTGTTCAGAATTTAAAGAAGTAATTTGATCAATATGTTTTTTAGCATTTTCTTTAGCTTTAACAAAAGCTTTATCTAAAATTACTTTAACTTTTTCTTCTGTAATAGGTTTTTCTAAATCATTCAATTCTTGAACAAATTGTTCTTTTTCATTAGTTTCTAAATTAATGAAATTATTAATTTGGTTGATAGCGTCATTTCTAATACCATCAAGATTATCCATTTTTTCTTTAGTAGTTTGAGTTTTATTATTTAAATCATTAGTTCAATTATCTAATTGAGTTAATAATTGTAATTGTTCATTGTTAGCATTTAAATTATTTTGTACAGTAGTTAATGAAGTTTCTAAGTCATTTAAAGCATTATTTAATTCATTTTGTCTATTAGCTAAATCACTAGTATAAACTTTTTGATTCTTAATATTTGTTGCTGATTCTTTTTGAGTTTTTGCATTTGCAACAGCTTGATTTAATAATTTAGCTTTTTCAACAATTTCATTAGCTTTAGTTTGACTAGTTTCTTTAGCAACGGCATCTTTTAATGCTGTTTTTTGCTCTTGAGTTAAATTATTTAAAGTATCAATACTTTGATTTACTTCATTTTGTTTATTATTACCATCAAGTGCACCAAAATTAGATTTTAAATTCGTAGTTATTTGATTAATATCACTATTATTTGTTGAACTTTGTGTGCTTAAAGCATTAATTGCATTTGTTAATTGAGCATCATAAGCTGATTTTTTAGTATCATGAGCTAATGCATAATTAGGATTAGTTTTAGCACTTTGATCATTAACATTAGTTACTGATTTTTGTGTTAAATCACTTAATTCTCTAAGAATTTCATCTTTTAATGCTTTCATAGCTTTTTCAAGATTTTCAGCTTTAGTTTTAATCTTAGTGCTTTCAGAAATATTATTTGTTTTAATTTTTTCAATTAAAGCATTTTTTTGCATTTGAGTTAAATCATTTAAAGCTTGAATAGTTGTTATGGCTTGTTTTTTAGTATTATCATTTCTTATTGCTGTACCTGCAGCATTTACAACTGCTTGATCTACTCTGCGTTGATTAAAATCTAAAGTAGCACTTTCCACTCTTTGTTTTAAAGCATCTTTTTCACTAGTTGATAAATATGTTGTAGCATCTATTGTGTTTTTAGCTTTAGTTTTTGATAATGTGAAAGCATTATTAATAATTTGATCATATTGATCTTTAGTTGCATTATTAGCTAATTGATTTACTTGAGATTTAAAGTTTTCTTTTTCTGAATTATTTAAGTTAAAGAATTTATCAAGAGTTTCTAAAGTAACTCTTTTTAAACCAGCAAGAGTATCAATTTCACTTTTTGCATTATTTAAAGCACTATCAATTGAATTATTATCATTATCAATAATAGTTTTTAAATTGCTATCATCATAAATTTTTGCTTTAAGAGTTGTTAATAATTTTTTATTATTATCTAAAACATTTTTAAATGTTTGTTGTTTTTGTGCTGTTTCACTCTTGTAATTATCATTTTCTAGTAAAGCATTCATTGCGTTATTTTGATCTTCTAAAGTTTTTATTTTATCATTTAATAATTTAGCAGCATCAACTATATCTTGAGCTTGATTTTGATCATTAATATTAGTAATTTGTTGTTTAATATTATTTCTTTGTGTGTCGCTTAAGTTAGTTAAATTATTAATTGCTTGATCAAATTTGTTATTATTAGCATCACCATTTAAACTATTAAAAGCTTGTTGTAAAGAAGTTAAAGCTGAAGTAACAGTATCATTATTAGCATTTTGATTATTAACAATATCTAAAGCAGCACGTAATTGTGAATCATAACTTGATTTTAAATTAGTATCAGCTAAAGTATATTTATTAGCAGTTTTATTTTGATTAGAATTAATATCATTTAATAATGGATTTTCTGTTAATTCTTTTAATTCATTCAATAATTCATTTTTTAATGATTTCATTGAATTATTTAATTCACTAGCAACGCTAATTACATTAGCTTCTAAATTATCTTTATCTAAAGTTTTAATTTTTTCTTTAAGATCATTTGTTTGAACACTATTTAAATTAGGATAATTAGTATCGAATGAATTATAAATATTTTCTTTTTCACTATTTAAAGATCTTGCTTTATTATTAACTCTAGTAATTTGAACTATAGCTAATGTTCTTTCTCTTGATTCAACTTCTAAATTAATATCTTGAATTTCTTTAATTAAACTATTTTTTTCATTTTCACTTAAATAAGTTAAGTTTCTTATGATACCTTCTTGTCTTAATTTCAATCCATCTAATTGTGCACTAGCATAATCGACAGAATTTTGATTAGCAACATTTGAAATTAAATCATCTAATAAATTATTTGCTAAACCATCAGTTGAATTAGAACTTAATAAATCTTTAGCTTTATTAATAATACCATCATATACAGTTTTTTTGTTTTGATTTGAAGTGTTATATTCAATTTTTTTAGCACTATTAGTTGCAGTATCAACTTTTGTTTTAAGAGTTGCCATTTTAGCATTAATAGATTTATAATTTTCTAATTCATTTCTAATAGTATTTAAATCGTTTGCTTTATTAATGTTTGCATTAATATCATTTTTTTGTTTTGGATTTAAATTATTTAAAGTGAGTTGAACTTCTTTTAAATAATGTTGTTTTTGAGCTTCTAATAAAATTTGATTAATTTGATCATTTGTTCTTGCACTATTAACACGATTTGTAAATGCTTGTTTTTCAGAAGGAGTTAAATTAGTTAAATCATTAATTTGATTATTAACATTATTTTGATATTGTTCAATGTTTGTTAAATAACCACTTAAAACAATTGATCTTGTTTTAGAAACAATATTAGTAGCATTAGTTTTAGTTGAATTTAAAGTAAAATTAATTGTTAATTGACCAGTATCATCATTTGCATTTAAATTAATAGTATTTACAGTTGCATTATGAGAAGTAATTAAATTGTTAATATTTTTTTTAATTTCTTCTTGCCTTTCGCTTGAAGCTAAAGTATTTTTATTATTATTAATAGTTAATTGTACAGCATCAATTACTTCATTTAATCTTGTTGCTTCTGTTTTAAAATTAAACACTCTAAATTTATAAATTTGATTTCCTGTTGCTGTTTTTCTTAACTCATTAGCATCAACACGAATACTTATATTTGGAACAGTAGTAGAAGTAATTGTATAACTAACTGGTGCTCAACCATTTCTATAATCTTCATTTTGAATTGTAGCTGTTTCAATATTTTCTATTCTTACATTATGAGCAGATAGTTCTTCTCTTCTGTCTAAATTATTAGGATCAGGATAATACATAAAAGTTACATCGCTTGAATTAGTTTTATCAGGAGTAATATTACCTTGTAATCCATCTCTATAACCTACTCAAATTCTCTTAGCTAATTCCTCAATTCTTCTTCTTTCTGCTTCACTATTAGGAGCAAAACCAGTTATAGTATTTGAAGTAGCTTCAGTAGAATATACAAAATGTTCTAAAATACTTCCTGCTGTTCTTAATTGATATTTAATATTTATTGATCCATTATTATTTGCAGCAGCATTTGTTTTTTGAATTTCTTTGATTATAAATAAGAAATCCACAGCATTTGCATCGTTACCCACAACAATATGATATCCATCATCTTTTTTGGTGGCTGTTCTAATAGTTATACCATTATTATTAACATTAGCAACAGCTACACTATTTTTATTTTGATAATCAAATTTATCAACAAAAGTTTTTACAGTATCATTAGCTAATTTTGTAATTCTTTCGTAATTATAGAATTCTTTCATTAAATTATTAAATTCAGTAACAAATACAGTTCCATCAGTTAATGATTCGGGTTTTGAAGCATCTAATCTATCGATTTTATTTCATAAAGCATCTAATTTATTTGAATAACTAGTTTTAATATTTGTATCATTTATATTTTGTGAATTATTAATATATTTTTTGGCTGCGTCTATAACCATTTCTTTATAAAATGGTTTAAAAACTCTTGTAAATAAATAGGTATTTACTTTGGCTGTATTATCAGTGATATTATTATTATTATTATTATAAGTATAGTTATTATATTCTGTTTTAGTAGATACATTTGTGCCATTAATATAAACACCATTTAAATAACCGATAGATCATTTAATTGGTAAATATACAGCAGATCCACTAATATATCTTTTTTTATCTTCTTCTGAAAGAATTTTAGAATCAATATTTTGTACTTCTTTAGCATTTGCTGCACCTTGACCTAAAACGTTATTAGCAACAAAAACCATTAAATCAACTAAAGCATTTAAATCATTAATACTACGGTTATTATTTATTCTTTGAGCATTAGAAAAATCAATATTTGGTAATGATCTTTCAAAAGTATTTTTATCATAAATAACATTTCTATTAAGTTCGCTACCTGTAAATTGACCTTTAAGAGCCTTAATATAATCACTAATAACTTTTTCAAAAACATTAAAATCGTTGATTCTATTAGCAGTTAATCATAAATCATTTGATAAATTTTTTGCACCAGTTATGTAAATACTATTTTTAATATTTCTATAGGTTGGTTCTAAATGATTAACAAAACTTTCATAATTTCTTGATTTTTCTTGAGCTTTAGTTTTAAAACTAGTTAAAATCGTTTGTGCTTCATTTAATTTATTACTAATTGTTGTAGCATTATCACTGTTACTAATAAAAGTACGATAATTAGGATGACCAACTTTATTAACAAATTCATCAAGATAAGTTTTTAAAACCTCTTGAATTTGATTATTGTTATAAGAATTTTGTGTTTTATTATATATATTTAATCTAAATAATTCATTTAATAAATTAGCAATATTATTAGCTCCATCTAAACCAGATCTTCTATTAGTTAAATTATTATACAATGTTTCTAATTGAGTTCTTTTAGCTGATAAATTTGTGTGATTGGTAATATTGTTAACTATATTTGATTCTCTTCGAATTTTGATGGCATTTGTATTAATATTATTATTTAATGAACTTTGATTATATGCAAGAGCGTAATTATCTCTTAATAATTGAATAATATTATTTCTACTACTATTATTACTTGTAGAAAATAATAAATGGTGTTTTCATGTTATTCAAGGAAAACTACTATTAATGCTTTGATTGTTATTATTAGTTTCTAAAAATCTATATACGTTAGTATATGCTTGTTCTAATTTTTGTTGTTCTTGATTTAATAAATTAATTCTTCTTATATAGTCATTTAGACTTGCACCTTGTAAAGCCATAAAGGTATTTTGATCCATATCTCTAGTCATGAATTCATTTAAAAATGTATCTTTTTGGCCTTTAGTTAATCATTCTTTTTTATCTAATTCTAATTTTATTTTGTAATAATCGGTATAATCTCATTCTAAATAAAGATTATTATGATTAGTATTGTTTATATTAGTAGTACCTTGCAAGGCTGTTTTTTTAATAATAAATTTTTTATCTGTATTAATATTACTTGGAATAGAAAATGTTAAATTATTAACATTGATATCACCTGAAGCTGTTGTGATAATAGAAGCTTTAGTTTTATATTCACTATTAGTATTAGAAGTTCTGGCTCAAGTTTGATAACTAGAATTATTTTTTTGAATTTCAAATACTGTTTGATTAGTATTATTTTTAGCCACAATTTTTAAATTAGGTAATTTTTCATTTCTATTGGCACTTTTAATTGCATCGCTAAGTTTTTCTGTTATTACAAGATTTAAATTTTTACTTGCTTTTCTGTGAGAGTGAAAAATATTAGATGCAACTAATCATCTATTATCATTATCTTCTCCATTTTTATGTTGTAAAAATGCTCCACCTATAAATGATTGGCCAGCAGAAGAATAATCATTATTATTTGATTTTAAATTATCAAAGTTTTGTTTTACCTCAAAATCAACAACAACAAAATACATATTATCGTCATTAGCATTATTAAATTGATGTGAAACGTGAATATTAAAAGTTGCTACAGCCCCAATACTTGCTTTTATATCAGCATAAGCATCATTTTGAGAAGCAAACCCAGGAGTTTCTCTAGATCTAATATATCTTCCATTACTTTGTCCATAAAAAACACTTTTTGTATCTAAGTATTTATTTAAAACTCCTACTGGATCACTAGCCTGACTATCAAATCATTTTTTAGGTTTATAAGAATTGTGAATTAAAATATTTGCTACTCCAGCTTTATATGAATCAATTGAAGAAGAACTACCTGTAGCATTACTTGCTATATTATCAGAATACGCATTAATAATTTCTGCATTGTTAATAAAAATTCTCTCGTTATTTTTAGAACTATTAGCATGATAAAATAAATTATTTGCAGGATCGTTACCTCCTGGATTTGTTTTAGATTTAAATGTTCATCTAATACTATCTGCAACATTAAAAAATCTTGAACCACCTACTCCACCTTTAGGAATTTTTACTACATTTATATCAATAGGATTAGTAAATTGTAAATCTTTAGATAAAAACACAGCAGCTGCAGTATGTCAACCATTACCGTAAAATTGACCTCTATGTTTGCCGTCAAAATTAAATACAAATCTCATTTTTTGAGGTTGACCAGGATTTGTCGATAATCAAGTAGTACCATTGTTTAAATATAAAGGATTTTGTCATCCATTATTAGTTTCGAACGTTTTACGATTTCTTTCGGTAGTAAAGCTAGCTAGAGTTGGATCAACAAATCTAACTTTATCATAAACTGTTTTGTCAGTACTACTTACAGTATTATGAACATATCTAGTTTGAAATTCTTGTAATTCTTGTTCTGCTACATATTGTGTGGTTCAAAATTTATTATTAGCCTTATTTCCTAATTCTGGATCAGTAAATTTATCATCTGACATATAATAAATGCTTTCTTGCAAACCAAAAGCACTAGTTTCATTATCTAATTCATTTGTAAATGTTAATGATAATGGTAATAAAGCAGTAGAAGCTAATACTGCACTTGAAGCTATAGAAGCTAACTTAAGAAACTTATTTTTATTCATAAAACTCCTTTTATGTTTAAAAATTGTATTTTGTTAATAAAATTTTTAATAATTAATTTTAATTTTAAGTTAATGAAAATAAAAAATATATATTATAATAGCAAAATAATTCTTATTTTCAAATTTATTTAATTACTTAAATTATATATATATATATATATATAATACAATAATAATTTATTTAAATGCCTTTTTGTCAATATTATAAAATGTTTAAAAATTGAATTTTATTTTAATCCAATTTGCTTATTTTTCTTGATGATATATATAATTTATATTAATTAAATACATCAATTATTTAAATCAAATTAAACGAACAACTAATACTTTAAATGCTTTACGAAATATACAAAATAATTTAAATGCTAAAAGAAATGCTTTAAAAAACAAAAATTGATAAAATTTTAAATTTAATGATGATGAAAAATAAACTTTTAAAAATAAAATTACTTTATTACAAAATTATAACGATATTTAAATAATTGATACTAATAATATTAATTATTTACAAGCAGATTTAGATTTTAAACAAGTTTATAATAAAACGTTAAATGATAAAAATAAACAATAGATAAAATAAAAGGAAATAATTTAAATTTAAATTAACCAAGCAATTAATAATTTAAAAAACACTATCAATAACTTAAATGGCCATACAACAAAAAGAATTGATAAAGAATAAAATTAATCAAGAATATCAAACTTTAACTAATAAACAAAAAGATAAAGTTGTTGAAAATATAAATCTTATTAAAACAACTAATCAAAATATTTTAGATGCTATAGCTAATTTAGATGGATAAGTTAATTTAACTTTATTTAAAGAAGAAATAAATAAAAAAGTAAATGATTTAGAAAATTATTCTTTAGAAGAAAAAAATCAATTTAAGTAACAAATTCAAAATGCCAAAGATATTAATCAAATTCAAAAGATTTTAAATCAATTATTAAATCGTAAAAATGCTTTAAATAAAGAACGCAATAAATATATTGATTGATTGATGTTTATTCTTTTATGAACAAGTATCATTTTAACTTTTGGTTTAGCTTATTTAGTTTGATTATTAGTTAAAAAATTTAACAATAGAAAATAAATAAAAAAAATCGAAAACATTTAAAGTTTTCGATTTTGTTTTACTGGTTTAATTTATGTTTTTTAAACATTCATTTTGGTAAAGCAATTGAAGGATCATAAGTATTTAATTTAATTAAATTAGCTGCTAAAGAATTTTTATTTTTTAAAGTACTCAATTCTTCTATGCTATTAGCAAAACCAAAGAAATTAAATTCTTGTCATTCTTTTGTTTGATTATTGAATAATTTTGAATAATTAACAAATCCTACAGCTATATTATAAAATTCAGCTGAATTAAGATTTAAAATGTAATTATTTTTTTCATCAACTATTCCCGTACCACTAGTGCCGCCTCTAAATAAAACTGGAGTATAAGCATAATAAGTACTACTGCGACCAAAAATTTCTTTATTATCGCTAATAGTATTACGATTAACTATATAACCTGTTTGTAATAAACGCGGAAAACCAGTAGCAAAACGATTAGTAGAAATAATAGGTTTATTTATTCATCTAGTAGCATTATCTTCTTTGAAGTTTTTATTTACTTCTTGCATTATATTTAAAAAATAGAAAATATTATCTTTATTATTAGAAGCAAAATTGAGATCTTTTAATTTTTTCATTTGCTCAAATTCACTTGCAACGCTTAAACGACCAATACTTTTAGCTTTTTTAATAGCATCATTTAAATCAATAGTAAAAGCAGTTAAATCAACACCAAGAGTTTCTTTTAAAATTCCTTGATTATCATATTGTTTTACTCCTGTTCAAAATACTAATCCTTTAGCATTAGAAACAGAATTGAAAACATGAATACCGCCTCCATAATCGCCCGATTTAATTTCTTTATAATTATTAGCTGTTGTAAATTTAAAATTTTCACTGTAACTAGAAACTGTAGGGTCTTCATTAGTATTATTATTGTGTGTAACGTGATTATTTGTTAAAAAGACAAAACGCGCATCATTAATATCATCACTTAATTTAGAAACTAAAAGCGCACTACCATTTCTAAAACCTATTGCTCTTTGATTATGTTTTTTAATACGTTCATCATTATAAGATAAATGCATATAATCTAAAGCTAATTTGTATCCTTCATGTCATTTATAACTTAAAGTTTCATTTGGATTATATTTAAATAATTCACCATGATTATATGCTGGATTATATAAATAAAAAGGAGTATTAGTAAGAGTTGTACTCATATTTTGATAATCAAAAAGATTACTTTGATATTGACTAAAAGTTTCATTTGCAATATCGCTTTGATATTGTATGGTTATTGAAGCTCCTAAATTAGTATTAAAATATACAGCCTGATTTTTATCAAATTTATTAGTTATTTTATTAGCTTCAAAAGCAAAAGTTCTTTGCGCAAAATTATCACCAACTATTTTATATTGTTTATTTTCATTGTTGATTAATCGATATTCAAAATGAATACCATCATCTTTTAAAGTAAAAGTAATTTCAAATTCTGCTTGTTCATTATTAACTAAATCTGTTTTGTGAATTTGTTTAATAAAGCCATTAGTTTGTAATTCATTTCAATCTAATTCCACATTTAAGCCTTTAGCAAAAGATACAATTCTAGTTGTGTGATTATTATCTAAATAAAGTAAATTAGTATAAAAATGAAATAATAATTTGGCATTTTCAACTTTTTGATTAATTAATAAAGGTTCATAATAAGTTTTTTTAAAAATTCAATTAACTTTTTCTTGATTATTATCAATTTCAAAAATTAAATCTTTGGTATTAGCATTGATCTTTCTTTGTCTTAAAATTTTGCCATTAGCTAAAAAGACCTTTTTCATATCTTCGCTAACACTTAATTTATCAAACATTGATTTAAAATTAGCATCATTATATTCTCAAGTGGAAAAATTTTTAAAACCATCAATTTCGTATCAAGTTTCACCGATAATGTCACTTGTTCTTAAAGCTTGATCAAAATTTTTATATTTTAAATTAAAAAACAAACGATATTGACGATTGATTAAAACAAATTGCACTTTATCAATTTGAACATTTTCTCAATTATCAAAAGTAAAATTATGATAATATTTACTTTTGATTTTAAATAAAGATTTATCCACTTTATTTTCTCTTACCATTCGTAAAAATTGTCCAAAAGTAATTTTAGCTACTTGTTCTTGATTAATTTCTAAATCATCTAAAGTTAAACTATTTAATAAAGCACTTGGATAAGCATCAAGTTGATAATCATTTTTTAAATTAACTAATTTAATTTTATTTTTAGTATGATATCTTACTTTAGGATCATCTTTTTTAATTAGACCAATTTTAAAACTCAAACTATCTTTTTCTGTACTTTCTACATCATAATAATAAATAAAATAAGCCTTGGTTAATTCATCAACTTTTACATTATTTAAACTATCAGTATTATTGTAAATAGCTTTTTTATTAATTTTTTTACTATTGTCTTCAGTTAATACTAACAAATCATGTAATTGTTTAAAAGCTTGTTGTTGGATTATTAATTGTGCATCAACAGTTCTTCTTGTTCATTGTAAACTAGCATCTTTAGGGCTATAAATACCTTGGACAAAATTATAATTAAAATTACGACTATTTAATTTATCTACCAAACCTTTTATATATGCATGCGGTTCAACATAATTACTATTTTCAAAATCACTATCATTAAATCAACGTTCTTTAGGTAAATGATATTCATAATCATAAGTTTTAAAAAACCTTAAGGTAAAATGGTTTTTAGTTTTTATATTTGTGTAAATATCATTTTTAAATAAGCCAATTTGAATAATGGCTGTGCCATCATTTTCATTATATAAATTAGAATTATTATGCAATTTATCTGTATGTTGCGAATCTAATATTTTTAAACTATATTCTTTTGCTTTAGGTAATTGATATAAATCATTTAATTGATCATAAATATCCTTTGCATAATAATATTCATGACCTAATTTATCAGTTTTTAAATAACTATTAATTCAAATGTTTGCATAATCATCATTCTTAATTCAACTTAACAATTGACTTAAAGCCAAATTATCATTTTGAATGAAAATATCATTAATTACAAGCGGATAAATTTTTTCTTGATTAGTTTTATTATTTTTTATATTAGCTAAAAAGAAAAAATTATTATTATCAACTTTTTTAAAGATTAAATTATTATCGAAATTAATTAAATTTTCAAGCGTTCAATCTTTTGCAAAATTAAAAGCATTATGCAAAAGATTTTTTCAAATCTTTTGATTAATATTATTGTTTTCTTTTAAATTTTCTCAAGTAAGATTAGCAAATTGTGAATCATTATTTTGCATTTTTTTAAAAGCGTTAATTAAATAGTTTTCTACTGTTGATTTATTTTGATTTAAAAGATAATTTTGAAAATCACTTTGATAATCATAAGTAAAATCATTCTCTTTTGCAAAATAAGTTCATAAAATATTGTTACTTGCTTCTAAAGTTAAATTTTCAATTTTTTTCAACAAATGATTATTTTGATAAATATTAATATTAAAATATCATTTTATTTGCTTATTCTCTATTTTAGTTTTAACGTTATTTCAATCAATTTCAAAATCAAAAACATCATTAATTTTATTATTTTTCTTACTAAAAGCTTTTTTAACTATTTCAAGATTATTTACTAAATTTTTACCATGTAAATAATTCAACATAGTCACATCAACATTATATAAATCATTAACATTATTTATTTGAATTTGATTTAAACGTTCATTTAAATCATTAGTAAAATCCAAAGTAAATTCTTTTTTTAAACTAACATTATCTTTAGTAGCAACTAAATTTAACTTTAAAGTATTTAATTTATTAAGATCAATATCTAAATTAGATATTTTTAAATCAATATCATTATCATTTTTTAAATTCAAATATAAAAAAGCATTATTTTCATTAATGGTTGTTGAATATAGTTTTAAATTATAATTATCAATTAAAGCTTGATTTAACTTTAAATCATAATTAGCTAAATAAGTAGTTAATTCATCGATTATTTGAGTTTTAATTTCATTGTGAAAATTACTAATTTGTCCAACTTTAATTTGACTTTTAATAACTTGATTGTAAAAATTATCAATTACTATCTCATAATTAAAACTAATAGTATCATTTTCTTTATCAATTTGTAAATTATGTAAATTTTGTATTTTAAAATTATCATTAACTTGATAAGTAATTTGTTCTAATTGAACATTTTCTACACTTGTATTATTTTTATTAGGATAATCAAAAGGAACACTTATTTGATTTAATTCTTCAATTTTGTTTTTTATTAATTGTTCTAACAATAAACCTTTTTTAAAATTGTTTAAAATAAAAGTTTTTTCGTTACTTATTAAGTTACTAAATTCTTTTTTATTGCTTTGCAATCTATATTTAATAATAATTTGACCTAATTCATTATTTTTAGTAATTATTTCTAAGTTTATTACTTTAGCACTTGTTAAATTGTTATAAATTAATTCTGAAACTTGAGTATCTAAAGCATAAACATTATTTTGATTATTATAATTAAAAACTAAATTAAGATTATTTAATCGTTCTTGTTCTTTTTGAATGGCTTGTTTATTTGATTGATCATTTGTAAGAAAATTATTTAAAATAAAAGTTGTTTCTTTAGAATTAATACTAAATAATGGATCTTGATATACAAGTTCATAAGTAATATTTAATTGACCCAAATTATCATCAAATGTCAATTTTTTTATTTGTGTTTTTATATTATCATCTTGATAATCCATTGTAAAAAACAAATCATTTTTGCTAATTTGTGAAGCTTTAGTATTAAGTAAATTTTTATTCGTAACAAAATATTTATTATTTTTTGAATCATCTATAAGTTGATTTAAAAATTGCTCTTTTTGATTTTTTAAATTTGTTAATGAATTAAAGTTATTAAATGTTTTGGTTTTTAAATCAGAAAAAATTATTCGTTTTGAATCTAATTGAGATTTTAATTTATATGCGATTGTTAATTCACCTGTTAAATCATTAAATGCTTTAATTTCTTCAATTATTAATTCTGCTGAATAATTATCTTGGTAATTACTTCAAAATAAATCACTTTTTTGAATTTGTGATGGTAATAATTGATAATTTTTTGAAGAAATTTGCACTAAATTACTAAGATCATTTATTTGCTTTTCTAAATTACTTTTTGCTTTATTTTCATTTCAAAAATCTTTTATTTGAACAATTTTTTTAGATGATATTATTTCTTGATTATTTAATCTTGTTTTTAAATAATATTCTATTGTAATTTGAGCTTCGTTTTCATTTTTATTTATTATTTCTAAATTAGTAATTTGAATATTGTCTTCTATTAAATTATTAGTTATTTGATCTTTATTAATTTGATCTAATTTAACATTATTTTTATTTGGATAATCAAATTCAATTACTAAATTATTTAAATAATTTTTTCTTTCGGTAATTTGTTTGTCAAAATTATTTATTGTTAAAAAATCTTTAATAGTAGAAGTTAAAATGTCACTTGTGTAAATAAGGTTATTTTCTTGATTATATATTTGAATTAAATACTCTATTTCTATAGCATTTTTAAAAAAATCTTTATTTTTAATTTTTAAATTAGCAATTTTATAAAGATAATTATCTTTTTTCGCAATATCATAAATAATATTATCTATAGTAGCATTTTCAATAAAAGTATTTTCTTTATTTGAATAATCAAATACAATTTCTGGTAATTCAATATTTAATTTATCATCATTATTAATTTTAAAACCTGTTAATGTATAAGTATATTCTTTACTATAAAGTTCTTTAGCATTGTCTTTTTTAATCAGTTGATAATTAAAAATTACTTGACCTAAAGTTGTGTCTAAGCTAATAATTTTTAAATTAGTTAAATAAATACTTTTATCTTTAGAATTTAATTTGATTTGATTCTTATCTAGATCTTTTAATTCAACATTTTCTTTATTCAAATAATCAAATTCTACTTCAAGATTATCAAAAATTGCTAAATCATCACTATTATTACTTGTATTTAAACAACTAGTAATAAAAAAAAGTCAAGATAAATTTATTAATATTGGAGCTAAGAATGTTTTTATCTTTTTTTTCATAATAACCTCACAAATTTACGTGTTTGTTTAATTATATTAAACAAATTAAAATTATTAAAGGATAATAAAAACCTTATAGTAAAAAAACCGTTTTTAACTTAATATTAAAAGTTCCAAGATTAATAATTAAAAGAACATAATTGTATATAATCATTAAAACAAATTAATTAAGAAAATGTTAATTAAAAAAATATTAAATATTTAATAATTATTAAAAACAAATATCGTTTACATAAAACGATATTTGTTTTTTTTAATCTACTAAGTGGGAAACGCAGGATATAAAGAAAAACTTTTCTTTTGATTTTTTAATTTAATAACACAAAATTAAAAATGATGCTATTTAGTATCATTTTTTAACTGTAAACTCCATTAAATTTATCAAAAAATTTTCTTAATATTTCAGTAATTTTTTCTTTTAAAGCAACAAAAATTGAAGCATTGTTTTTACCAAATCTACTTCCCCATTTATCTTTTAAATTAATAATATTTTGTCCAGAATTATCAAATTTATTTTCTTGAAAACATTTTTGTAAAAATTTTTCAACTTTTTCTTTTTCTAAATTATTTTCTTCTACTAATTCATTTAATTCTTCTTGATATTGTTGATAAACATAATCGTTTCATTGATCTACATTATTATATTTTTCTATGAAATTTTTTATCAATTCTTTTTTACTTCTTAAAAATACTGAAGAATTAACTGTTTGCTCAATTTTATTTTGAATAGTTTTTGTTTCTAAATTTTCGCTTTTTCATTTTTTTAATAAATTTAAAATATATTGAACATCAATTTCATTTTGCTCTATTAATTCTGTTAAAAAAACAATTTCATCATTTACTTCTGTTAATTTATTTTTACTTTTTGTTGATATATCATCTTTTATATCTAAATACCAACTTTGATAATCTTGTATTTGTGCTTGATTTAAAATATATTTTTCTGGGGTGAATTCATCAAAGGATTGTAATAAATTCCTTAATTTTAAAAAACGATTAAATAATAAAACAAATTTTTTTCTTATTTGATTATTTTTAATTAAATCATTAGTTTTATTTTTTAAATTAAAATTAGTTTTTAAATTTTTAACAACATTTAAATAAGATTCAAAATTTTCATCACCTTTTTCATAATAATAATCAAAAGATTTAAGAGTGATTAAAGAATTTGAGTTTTCACCGCTAAAAAGAGTTATAGCTTCATCTGTATTTTTTTTAATAGGTCAAAAACAAACGATATTACCAAAATCTTTAATTTCGTTCAAAATACGATTAGTTCTAGAAAAGGCTTGAATTAAACTATGATATTTTAAATTTTTATCCACTCACAAAGTATTTAAAACCGGCACATCAAAACCAGTTAATAACATGTTAACAACAATTAATATATCTAATTCTCTATTTTTTAAACGCATGCTAACATCTTTATAGTAATTATCAAAATCGCCTACTTTTAAACTATAATTAGTTTTAAACATTTTATTATAATCATTAATTGCTTCAGCTAAAATTTCTTTATCTGTTAAAGATAAATTATTAACATTTTCTTTTTCATCTAAAATATCATAATCATATTCTTGCTCATTATTAGGATCAAAAGTGTATATTAAAGCTACTTTTAATTTATCATTTGAATTTAAATTTAATTGTTGCATTTTAAATTCTTTATAGTATTTAATAGCCGCTTCTATAGAATGTGTCGCAAAAATAGAATTAAATCCTTTAATTTCTTTAATTATTCTTTTTTCTTGCAATTCTTGTTTTTTATTGTTTTTAACAAGTTCTGCAATATTAGCAATTACTTTATGATTATATGATTTAGTAAAAATAGAACGGTAAGTTTTTTGAGAATAATGTTTAAGAACATATTCAACATTTAAAGCTATTCTGCGAGGATCGAGCATAATTTTTTGACGGTCAATATCAATTATTTTTTCATCATGAATTTTATCTCAATCATCAACATTAACTGTTTTTAAATAATCAATTTTAAAAGGTAAAACGTTTTTGTCTTCAATAGCATTTTGAATAGAATATTTATGTAATCTTTCACCAAAAATTGCCTGAGTAGTCAAATTTACGTTTTTCATTATTTTATTTGCATTAACATCAAAAATTGGTGTACCTGTAAATCCAAAAATATAATATTTTTTAAAATATTTAATAATATGAGTATGCATTTTGCCAAATTGAGAACGATGACACTCATCAAAAATTAAAACTACTTCTTCGTTTTGAATTGGTGCTTGAATATTTTTTTTAACAAAATTATCAAGTTTTTGGATTGTTGTAACAATTATTTTCTTATTAGAATTTTTATCCAAAATTTGTTTTTTTAAAATTTCTGTAGTTACGTTAGCATTTACTGAATCTTCTTGGTATTTATTAAATTCTCTTAAGGTTTGATAATCTAAATCTCTTCGATCAACTACAAAAATAACTTTAGATATTTTAGGATCATTACTTAAAAGTTGGGCTGTTTTAAAACTAGTTAAAGTTTTTCCGCTGCCTGTAGTATGTCAAATATAACCCCCTGAATTTTTTTTAGAGATCAAATGATTTTCTCTAGCAAAATTCACTTTATTAATAATTTTTTCAGCCGCTACAATTTGATAAGGTCTCATTACCATTAAATTATTATCAATTGTTAAAACACAATATTTAAATAAAATGTTTAAAATTGTGCTTTTATAGAAAAAATAATTAGTAAAATCGATTAAATCGCTAATGACATTATTTTTTGAATCTGATCAATATGAAGTAAATTCAAAAGAATTACTATTTTTTTTAAATTTAGGTGTTCTAATATGATGTTCATTTTTATAAGTTTGATTTAATCTGGTTGAATTAGAATAATATTTAGTTTGTGTACCATTAGAAATGACAAAAATTTGTATGTATTCATAAAGTCCGCTGTTAGATCAAAAAGATTCTCTTTTATATCTTTCAATTTGTCTAAAAGCTTCTTTTAAAATAACACCTCTTCTTTTTAATTCAACATGCACTAAAGGTAAACCATTAACTAAAATAGTAACATCATAGCGATTTTTAAAATTACCTTCATTATTTTCATATTGATTAATTACTTGTAAAAAATTTTTATGTATATTTTTTTTATTAATTAAATAAATATTAATTATTTGTCCGTTATCTCTTTTAAAACTATTGAAATAATTTTCTTGAATTTTTTGAGTTTTTTCAACAATACCTTCGTTTTTATTTGCAATAACTTCGTTAAAATATCTTTCTCATTCATTATCGCTAAAAACAATATCATTTAGTTTTTCGATTTGTTTTTTTAAATTTAAAATTAATTCAGCTTCAGTTTTTATTGGAACATATTCATAGGATAATTGTTCTAATTGATTTATAAATTGTTTTTCTAATTGTTCTTCAGATTGATAATTTAAATTAGAACGCTCTTGTTTAAAGTATTCAAAAACTACTGTTTCATCTCCATTACGAGCTAATATGTTGTAATTAGACATATATGTTCCTCCTTTAAATTATTATTATTTAACTCTTTCATTTAAATAATCAAATATCTTATTTAAATAAAATTCATATTGTTGTTCTCTTTTATCTATTTCTGCAGGTAAACCGATATTTAAATCTTTACAAATAGCTTCAAAATTATCTAAAACATTTACTATTTTGTTTTGTATTTCTAATGAAGGCAAATTAATTTTTAAATTGCTTATATAATCCTTATTAATTTTTTCTGGAATTGCTTTTATGTTATTGGCAAAAATATTTTTTTGAATAGAAACTAAAAAATAAAAAATGTATTTTTGATTTATATTTTTAATTTTAAATTTTAAAGTTAAACATACATCATTTGCTCAAAATTTTTCTTTTTCTCATTGAACTAATCCCGCAGTACCAAATTCTGCTATAACAATTTGATTTGCTTCTCTATTAAAAGTAGAATATTTACCTAAGTAATTAATTCCACCGCTTTTAACATTATAACCATTAGCAGTAAGATCTTTTTTGGTTATTCTTGTGCCTCTTTCTAATAATGCAATATCAGAAAAAGTTACTTTGATATTTTCAAAAATCAAAAGAAGCAATTTAATTAGCTGCTCTCTCTCTCTCTCTCTCTCCAATACCTTTATTATCTATAATTCCGGTTTCAAGGTATTTGAAAATTGCATCGCGATAATACTCATATTGCTCTTGTCTTTTTGCTTCTTCAGCAGGAAGACCGATGTGTAAATCTTTACAAATCAATTCGAAATTGTCAAGAACTTTAACTATTTTTTCTTGAGTTTTTAAAGAAGGTATTTTTACTTCTAATTCTTTTAAAATATCCTTTCTTATACCCTTTAAAGCAGTACCTGATGAATTTTTTTCAATGTATTCTTGACTTTTTGAACTTGATAAAATGTAATATAAAAACTTAGGAACAACTATTTGCTTATTAGGTTTTAATAAAAAAATTGATTCACTGCAATTTCAATTGTTAATGGGGATATCTACAATAGCAACCTTTCCTAAAGTTCCTATACTTGATAATAAAATATCATCTTTTTCTAAATTTGATCTACTTTGTATTTTTAACATTGCTTCATCATTAATTAAATCTGTTTTTTCATTAAACACAATTTTTCCACTTATTATTTCTTTTATTGTTAAATAAAAATTATTGGCATTTTCAGTGTTTAATTTAAAGTGATCCCTAGGATTTAAACCTGTTTTTAGACTGATTAAAATGTCTTCTAATTTGTATGAAATAAAATTAGAATTTGTAGACAAATTGTTGTTAAACAACAATTTGTCTCTATAAAATTTATATTGCTCGTCCCTCGCCTTCAGCTCCGCCTTCAGCTCCGCTGAATACTCGGTAAATTTGTCAAGAATTTCAACTATTTTGTTTTGGATTTCAATTGATGGCACTTTTATTTTTAAGGTTTCTAATTTTTCTTTTCTAATACCCTTTAATGTTGTTCCGCCTGCAGTGGAATGAAAAAAAGATTGTGCATAATCAGAACTGAGAAAGTAAAGTAGGAATTTTGGTAAAATAATTTCCTTTTTAGGTTTCAAAAGAAAAACACTTTCACTGCAATTTCAATTTGTAGGTTCATCCTTTACATGAACAACTTTTCCAATGGTTCCAATGGAAGATAAAAGAATATCATCTTTTTCTAATTTAGATCTTTTTTGAATAATTTCTAATGCTTCATTATTAATTAAAGAAGTTTTTTCGCTAAATTCAATTTTTCCATTACTAAATTCTTTGACGGTAAGATAATAATTTTTAGCTCCAGGTAAGTTTAATTTAAAATTACTTCTAGGATTTAATCCGGATTTTATACTTTTTAAAACGTCTTTCAATTCATATGTTTCTATATAGATTTTCTCTTTTTCTATTAACTCTTCAAATAACTTCATTACTATTCTCCTTCGAGTTCAGCAATGATTTTATCAATTTCTTTTCTTAAAATTTCTTGACGGGCAACAATTTCTTTTAATTCTTGATTTAATAATTTAATATCAATTTTTTCTCTAGTATCTTCTTTTTCAACATAAGTATTAACTGAAAGATTAAAATTCTTTTGTGCTATTTCTTCTATTGAAACAATTTTAACTAAATTATCAACATTTTTTCTATCAGCATACATTTTTAAAATGTTATTAATATTATCATTAGTTAATTTATTATCATTAGTAACCTTAATAAATTCCTTAGAAGCATCAATAAAACAAACATTGGTATTATTTTTACTCTTTTTAATAACTAAAATACAAGTTGCTATAGAAGTTCCAAAAAATAGATTTTCTGGCATTTGTATTACAGCATCAATTAAATTATTATTAATTAAATATTCTCTAATTTTTGCTTCAGCTCCTGAACGATATAAAATACCAGGGAAAGTAACAAATACAGCTGTTCCTAAATTATTTAAATGTGCAAGTGAATGCATAATAAATGCTCAATCAGCTTTAGATTTAGGAGCTAATACACCAGCAGGACTAAATCTTGGATCTTGTGCTAATAAAGGATCATCACTTCCAATTCATTTAATTGAATAAGGAGGATTAGAAACAATTAAATCAAATTTATATTTTTTATCTTCATAATCAAATTGAGGATCAATTAATGTATCGCCGTGCTTAATATGAAATTGATTAAAAGAAATATTATGTAATCACATATTCATTCTGCACAAATTATAAGTTGATAAATTAATTTCTTGTCCATAAAGTTGATTAACGTTATCTTTACCTAAAACTTTAATTGCTTGCAACAATAATGAACCTGAACCACAGGCTGGATCATAAACACTGTTAATTTGTTTTTTATCAACTAATCCTATTTTTGTCAAAAGTTGTGATACTTCTTGAGGTGTAAAAAATTCACCGCCAGATTTACCAGCGTTTGCAGCATAAGTACTAATTAAAAATTCATATGCATCACCAAATACATCAATTTGATTATCGCTATATGAAACTAAAGGTCAACTAGCTATTTCTCTAAAAATCATTAATAATGTTTTATTTCTTTCTTTGGTAGTTTTACCTAATTTATTTGATTCAAGATTATAGTCTTCAAATAAACCTACAATATCTTCATCATCATTAAAATAACGATTAGAATTTTCTAAATCATTAATTACTTGAATAACTTTTATATTAAAATCTTCTTCGTTAGATAAACCATATTGATAAACGTTATTAAATAATTGTGAAGGATAAAGGAAAAAACCTTTTTCATTAATACATGCTTGTTTAATCGAATCTTCAACATCAGAATCTTTTAATAATGCATAATCGAAATTTTCATTCCCATTTTTTCATTCTTCTTGATTAAAATAATTAGTTAAATTTTCTGAAACATAACGATAAAATAATGTGATTAACACATAATTACGCATATCTCAACCCTCAATAGTTCCTCTTCAACTATTGGCGGATTTTCAAATCGCTTTATATAATTGATCTTTTTCAATAATTTGATTCATTTTAATATTTTCCTTACTCTTAAATTATTTTTGAATTAAATTTAATTGATTTAATTTATTTTCTAAAATTTTAGCTATTGCTTCTAATTCGTTTTTTGTTTCCATATCAAAACGTTTTTTAATTGGTGAATCAATATCTAAAACACCTCATAATTTATTTTTAACAAATAATGGTATTACTATTTCACTTTCACTAGCTGAATCACAAGCTATATGATCAGCAAATTCATGCACATCATCAACTATAATTGTTTTTTGATTTATCGCTGCATGACCACATACACCTCTGTTAAATGGAATTTCTGTGCAAGCTACTTTACCTTGAAAAGCATCTAAATACAAAATTTTATTTTCTGCACGATAAAAACCTGCTCAATTTAAATTATCAAAATTTTCGTAAATAAAAGCTGATGTATTAGCTAAAAGAGTGTATTCTTTTTTAATATCACTAATAAGTTCTTCAAAAATTTTAGTTTTATTAGTCATTTTTATTCCCACCTTATAATTAATATTAGTTTTAATTCATTTTAATTTATATTATTATAATATATATGTATATATATAATATGTATATATAAAAATTACTAATAAAATTAAATTTAAAAAAATATATAAAAAAAATAAAAATGATTTTTTTTTGTTATATAATGTATTTGCTTTTATTTTAAAAGCGGAGAAGTAGCTCAGCTTGGTAGAGCGCTTGGTTTGGGACCAAGTGGTCGCAGGTTCAAATCCTGTCTTCTTCACCATGTGGGGGATTAGCTCATTTGGCTAGAGCACTTGCCTTGCACGCAAGGGGTGGTGGGTTCGAATCCCATATCCTCCACCAAAATGGCGTTGTAGCTCAGTTGGTTAGAGCATCCGGTTCATACCCGGAAGGTCATGAGTTCGAATCTCATCGACGCTACCAATTATGGAATATGCCTAACTGTTAATTGGACCTATAGCTCAACGGTTAGAGCAACCGGCTCATAACCGGTTGGTTACAGGTTCGAATCCTGTTGGGTCCACCATGGGTGATTACCCAAGCCTGGTTGAAGGGAGCAGTCTTGAAAACTGCCAGGGGCTTCACGGCCCGCGGGGGTTCGAATCCCTCATCACCCGCCATTCGTTTTCTAGCGAAAACACCAAAACAAATTTATATATCGCGGAGTGGAGAAGTTTGGTATCTCGCAGGGCTCATAACCCTGAGGTCGTTGGTTCAAGTCCAACCTCCGCCACCATTATGGTCCAGTGGTAAAGTGGTTTAATACGTCTCCCTGTCACGGAGAAGATCGCGGGTTCAATTCCCGTCTGGACCGCCATGGCTCTGTAGCTCAGTTGGTAGAGCAACGGACTGAAGCTCCGTGTGTCGCTGGTTCGATTCCTGCCGGAGCCACCATATCAAAGTATAACTTCGTTTCAAACGAAGTTTTTTTATTATTTTTAAACAATAAATAAATTAATAAATTTAGTATAATTAAATTTGAATTTTATTTTTATTTAGATATTTTATTAATAATTAAATAACTGAGGTTTTATGAAAAAAATTATTGTTATAGGTATGGGAAATGTAGGTACTACATTTGTCAATATAGCTTTAGCTAGAGGTTTGCAAGCAAATTTTGTTTTTGTTGATAAAAATGAAGAAATTTGCCAAGCTCATGCGCATGATTTTCAAGATATGATTGCTCTAATGCCTCGTAATAATTCTACTTTTAAAGTAGGCACATTATTACAAGAAGCCAAAGACGCTGACATAGTAATTGTTACTGCATCAATTCCTGCTAATAAAGATTTTAGCGATCGTTTAAAACTAGCTGAGGCTAATTCAAAATTAATGAAATCTTTTGGTGATCAATTAAAAGAGGCTAAATTCAAAGGTGTAGTTATAGTTGCTGCTAATCCTTGTGATGTTATGGCTTCAGTATTTACTTATGCGTCAAATTTACCATTTAAAAAAGTTATTTCTACAGGAACATTATTAGATTCTGCACGTTTTAAAAAATTTATTGCTCAAAAATTTAATGTTAATGCCGATTCTGTACAGGCAAGTATTTTAGGAGAACACGGTTCAAGTGCTATTCCTCTTTGATCTACTGTAAAAATTGGAGATGCTACTTTAGAAAATTTACTTAAAAGCAAAAAACTTAAATCTAACGAATTAAATCAAATATTAAAACAAACTATTGATGAAGCTTTCTATATTTTTTCAAGAAAAGGCAATACTCAATTTGGTATTGGAACATCTTTATATGAAATTACTGATGCTATTTTAAATAATAAAAAACAAGTAATGAATATTGGTGTAAAATTACCTGCTAATTACAAAAACGCAGGAATTTATACTTCAATACCAGTTATTGTTGGAAAAAATGGTTATGAGTATTTAAGTGTTAAACCTAATTTTAATAATAATGAATTAAAACAATTTGAAGCATCAACATCTCATATGGCTAAAGTGCATAAGGATACTTTAAAATTAATAAACATTGATATGGATTTTGAATAAGTATTAAACTTATTCTTTTTTTGTTTTATTTTTCCCACGTTTCCCACTTTGTAGCATAAATTGGAAAATATCCGTTTTAGCGGATATTTATTTTTTAATTTTTGTTAATTCAAAAACTTTTTCAACCAAATGATAATCATCTCAATTTTGACTTAGATTATCATCGTTTATCTCGAATGTTTTTGTTATTTGGTTGTTGAATTTTTCTTGAATTTCTTTGACATTATTCATCATGTCAATTAATCTACCTTCTGTAAATTTATCTTTTCCAGATAATCCAGTTAAATCATTAATTTTAAAAACTAAAAATTTAAGTAAAACTAAACTTAAGAAACAAAGACATATATAACCTTCGATGTGTTTTCAGGTTGATAAATATATTGGTCTAATAGCTAATGAACCTTTTAAACTTCTAAAATTATCTTCAATCTTTCATTGTTTAGCATAGAGATCAACAAGCTGATCAGGAGTTAAATCTTGTCTATTTGTTTCATAAACATAGTAGCCGTCAAATTTTTCATCTTGCTCAATTTTTTCTGTATCTAGTTCATAGTAACCAGATTCATTCACCGGTTTAAAGAATTTATATTTTTTATTGCCTGCCATATCTTCATATGACACTTTTCCGTTTTTGGCTTTTTTAAGGAAGTTTTCAACTAAAATACGTCTATCTTCGGCGTCTTTTTTTGCTCTTTTTTTACTAAATGTAATTATTCTTTTTCTAAGTTTTCCATTGCTTCTGCCATTTCTATAAAGTGATGCGAATTCTTGTGTTTTGTACACCAATCCAGCATCAGAATGTACATAATCTTCTTGTTTTAAGACATATTCTTTAAATTGTCTGCTTCCAGTTTTCATACGGTAAGAAATAATAAAGTTTAAACCTTTGTCTTCCAAAAATCTAATATTTTTATTAACAGACATACCTTTATCAGCAACAATAGTTACATTGTTTATTTTGTATATTTTTTGGAGTTCTAAAACAAATTTGATAAATGTATTTGAATCAGCTGTATTTCCCGGAAAGACTTTGTAGTGAATGGGAATGCCATTTGAATCAGTTGCCATGCCAATCACAATTTGATCTTCTTTAAACTTGCCATCTTTTGAATAACCTGGTTTTTTATAACCTTTTCTATCAAATGTTTCAAAATAAGTTGTTGTTGAGTCATATCAAACAATATTTACGTTTCTTTTATGTTCTTTGACTAAAACATCATTTAAGTTTTGCAAAATTTGTTCTCTATTTTCCGCTATGTAATCTAAAGATCTATAAAATGCATTTTTTGAATAAACATTTTCTTGTTCTTTTTTCAAACTGTTAAATGTTGCTCAAACACTTAATGGTTGTTTAATTCTGTGGTAAATTTGTTGTTTTACAACTTCATTTAGGCTTATTGATTTTGTTTTATTACAATCTTTAAAAATGTCGAAATGATCTATTAATAAGCCGATTAGGTTCAATCCTTTGTATCTTTCGCTGTATTTGATTAAGTCTGTTTTGTTATTTTTTAATTTCTTGTTTATTACATCTAAAATTTTTTCTTTAGTGTAGGTTAAAGGCATATCTTTGATTAACATTTTAATTTTTTCAATAGCGTTCTCTTGGTATTTTTCAAAATCTTTTTCAAAACCAATTGCAAATCTCGTTTCATAACCAACACCATCTAATTTTTGATAACCGATTTGAATGTAATTACCTTTTGATCTTTTTGAGACAGAAATTATTCATGTTCTTTTTCTTGTTTTACTTGCCATAAACTAATTATACCATAAAATAGTAGCATAATGCTATAATTTTTACATATTTATTTATAAATATGTATGGTGTTAAAAAAACATAAAAAAACCCGCAAGTGGGAAATGCGGGTAAGTATTAAACTTATTCTTTTTTTGTTTTATTTTTGAAAAACAATAATAAAAAAACTGCTGTATAAGCAGTTTTTTAAATATATTAATCGAAAGAAACAATAGAATTATCAACACTATTATTAAAGTCTGCTGGTTTTACTTTTGCTATTTTATTAAATTGTCTAAAGGCTTGTGAATCATTTAATACTCGAGCCATTGTGTCATTATCTACATAAACTGTTTGAAAGACATCTTTTCCAGATTCAATTAAGCCGTATAACTCTACACCTCAATTATTACCTAAGTCAACAGCGTTACCTTTAATATATAAAGTGTTAACTGGTTGTGGAGATACAAAGTATAATTTTGGTCTTTCAGGGCCTTTAATTAACATAGCCGATCATTGTTGTTTATGCAATCTTGAAGCATCAACGCTAAATACATTAGTTTTATTATAAAGTGTTAATTTTTTAAATACTCTAGTGTAAAAGTTCATATCTTCTAAACTTCTTATTTGAGGTAAATTAGAAAAGTCTAAATAAGTAGGTCATGAACCATCTCCGAATTGACCTTGAAAAATTCTCTCACCATATCTATCTTTAAGAGCAATTTTTAGACCTTCATTAATTTGATCTAAATTCATATTTTTATCAAATTTAAGAGTATTAAAAACAATTGATCCTGGCATATCTTTATTATTTGGTACATGTGTACCACTAGTAATTGACTCATGATTATAATCAAAAGTAATTTTTTTAACACCTCTTAAAGCATAAGGGTTAATACCTCAATCATCAGCTATTGTATTATTTGAGTTATATAAATCTAATTCTTGAATAGTTTTATCCTTTAATCCAATTAATGATGAAGTATCTTTTCCTTCAAAGAATAAAGTTAATTTTTGAATTGAATTAGGCATTTGAGCAAGAATTTGACTAAAGTCTTGGTGTTGATCAATTAACCCCATATTTTTAATTACAATACCATCAATTTTTTTGCCGTTAGCTTCAGCGTTTTTAAGAAATTGTAAGAAGCTATTGTAACCTTTTCTGTTAGATGCATCTAAAACTGCTATTACTTTTTTATCGCCAATTTTACTTTTAGCAAATTCTCCCTCAGGAGTATATTCTAATACTGTAATACCATTTGATGCATTAGCACCATATCTAGCATAATTTCTAGTGACATCATCTTTTCTAAAACCTTCATAGTTCATTTCTTTAATGCTTGCTGGGGTTCTGGTTCATTCAGTATTATAAGGGAAATATCTGCTTTCATGATCTTGGATAATTTTATTTCTTACTACATTATCAGAAATATCAATAAATCCTCATGAGTGTCCTGAACCTCAATGAATACTTGGTACCATTCCTTTTTCTAAGAAGCTATCTAAATTTCTTTGAATATCAGCTCACATATTTTTAAAATCTAACGGGAAGTTATAAGCATCATTTATATATGGTCAACCAATAGCTTTAGCTTTTTCACTAGTTGGGCGTCCATCATTTGCATATAGATTTTCAAGTAAAACAGTTCAATCTTGTTTTTTCTCATTTTTTGTTGCTGCATTTAATTTTCTAATTTCATAAATTGCATCATTAATTTGTTGAATTTCTTCTTTAGTAAATTTAGATGGAAGGTTTTTGGTAATGTTAACTAAAGTACTTACTGATTTTTTAAGAGTTTCTTTTTGTTTAGCTGTTAATTCACCTTTTGGGTTTTCTTTTGGTTTAGTAGTACTAAAATCAAAATTAGGTAAACTATCAATATTTACATAACCTTCAGTTGCTTTAGGTAGTTGATCCTCTATTGAAGGAGGTTTTGGTATTTCTGGAGCAGGAGCAGGTTCTGGATTTGGTTCTGGGTCTGAAACCACTATAATTGGTTGATCAATTACAGGAGACGGTGTTAAAGGATTATCTACATGTCCTGGAACATCAGTAAATACTTTATTCTTTGGGTCTTCTTCTGGATCATTTGGTTCTGCTTCAACTGGATCAGGTATTGGTTCTGGATCTGGTTCTTTAGGTTTTTCAGCTGGTGGAGCAGGTTCAGATTCTTTAGGTTGATTATCTACAGGAGTATTCTCTTCGATTTTTTCATCTTTAATTTCTTTTAAATTATTATCTTTGTTAGATGAATTCTCATCGCTTACTTCTACATTGTTAGTATTGATAACTGAGTTATCACCTCTGGAAGCAATAATAACATTAAGATCCATAGCTTTATCGCTTGAATTATCACTAATTATCTTAGCTGTTACACCTCCAGCTATTGCTATCGCTGAGATTGCTCCCAAGTTAATAAACAATTTAATTCTTTTGGCTTTTATCATGCTTCCTCCTTTGTTTAAATTGTATTATTTTTTAAATAAGTAAAATTACTTATTAAATCTAAATTCTTGTGGAATTTGATCTTCGCTTACTCCATTAGGGAATAAAGCGGTTTTAATATCTTTATTTAATGATTCTAAAGCTTGACGATATGATGTTCTTTGATTTGGGCCACCACCGTAAATTAAGTCATAAGCTTCTAATTTGTATTTACCGTAGAAATCATTATAAGTTTCTCCTTCGCTTCTGAAAGCTTGAGTATATGCTGTTAATGATACTCCAGCTCCATCTGCTGTAGCGAAGTTAATACCTACTATTTTATTATCTATAGTTCTTACACTAGAACCTGAAGCTCCACCTAAAGGTTGTCATGAATTAAGTGAATATCCTAAACCGTAATTGGTATATTGATTACCTTCATATGATGATTCAGTGTCTTTAATGTAGTTATATACATAACCTTCATTACTTTCAGAACGTATTAATGGACTTGCTATAGTATAATCTGTAATACCAGGCATATTTAAAAAGGTTCTAATACCTAGAGTTCTATTAAATCCTCCGCCATATTCTTTAGTTGAAACTCTACCAGTTTCTTCTCTACCTTCGCCAATATAAATTGGTTTATTAATTCATAAACTTTGACTTGATTTTTCTAATAAATCTTCGGTTTGATTATAAGTAGGTGTTATATAACCATCAGTTGAAGAAATAGGAAAACCTACTGAAATTAAATTTAAATTACTTTTAGGCAAAGTAATTTTTCTATCGTTAGTTAAAGTTACATCACTTATTGTTGCTTTTGCATCTTCCTCATAAGTTTCTTTAAGCGATTTACTAATAAAGCTTATTTGTTCTTGTTTGTCTCATTCTGCATAACCAGATGTCATTAATTTAGCTAATGCTTGAGCATTTTCAATTGATTTTTCTTCAAAGAAATCACCAGTACCTGTATTTTTTACATATTTATAATCATTATCATCTGTTTTTTTGAAATTAATTTCTAAAACAGCAAAATCCGCTGATTCTTCAATTTTACTTATTGGCGAAGAAGGATCTACATAATCTTTAGGGCTAGTTTTTAAGAAATCAACTCCGGCATAAATTAATTTCACTTGATCAGGTGATAAATGAACTTTTTCTACTGTAGGAGCAATAGCATTAGTTCTTAATCATTGCTTTAAAGGAGTGTTTTCGTTAAAGTGTGATAAAGAAACTATTTTAGTTGAACCTAAAAAGCCCGCTTTTAAATCTTTAGCTGCTTTATCATAATTAATTCTAAATTGCAAGTCTAGTTTATTTCATTCAATAGTAGCATTTGCATTTTGTTTTTGATAAGCTGCTGGTAATTCAACATCTTCAATTTTTTTAATTAAATCTTCATATTTCTTAGCTTTAGCAGTTTCACCATTTGTTTCAGCTTTTTGCTTTAAACCAATATATTTATTTTTTTCTCTATATAAATGTTCAATTTTTTCTTGATATGGTTTAGTTAATTCTTTTCATTTTTTTTCACCAGCATCAAAAGCTGCTTTTGCTTTTTGATAACGTTGTACTTCAGCTTCTTCATCAACAATGTTAGTAAATCTTGAACCATCGTTTTCTTTTTTCATTAATGCGGCTGCAACGTGAGCATTTGTTGCTAAGTATCATTTTGTTGGATATCCACTATCATCTAATTCATAATCAAGAATTCAAGCAGTACCTTTATAAGTTAAAGAACTATATTTTTGACCACCTTGAACTTTAGCCATTTCTTCATTAACATTACTAAATTCAATAGCAAAAGTTTGTAAAGCTACTTTTTTATAAATTTCATTTGGTAAATATCTAGGTATACCTCTATTACCAGGCACTGAATTTCAGTAAGCTGCTTTTGTTGAGTTTCTAATTGGATTAATGTAAAGATAATTATCTTTATTAACTACTGAGAAATTACGTAAAATAGCGCTCTTATAATCAGGTTGACCAGCAGCTTGTGCTTTTTTGTTATATTCTTTTATTTGACTTTCACTTAAAATTGGTAATTCATAACGTTCGTTTAATCTCTTTTGTAAATCATTAAATTCTCCACGCAAATCTTCTAAAGCTTTAACATATCCTTCTAAATCGACTTTATTTCTTTCTTCTGCTGAAAGTCTGTTATAAGCATTAATATCTTGCTCTGCTAAATCAGGTTTACCAGGAATTCTACCGTGAGTAGTGCTACTTGATCCTCCTCCTGTACCGGGGAAAGTTGGAAAGCTCGGTTCAGGTGTAACTGGTTCACCTGGATCAGCTATCGGAGGTTGATTAGGATCGCTTGGTGTATTAGTTGTATTACCATTGCATGCTGCAGCTAAGGGAGTTAGTGCGCTAAGTAAAATAACATTACTCAAAAAGAGTTTTTTTAATTTGCTTTTCATTTGATCTCCTTTTAGAAAACAATTTTCTAAAATCTAGCTTTTAATTTATCCTTATATCTAAAGTATAATTCTTTAAAGAATTAAAAGTTTTTAAAGTAAACAAAAGATAAAATATTAAGTCTCTAAATAAGCAAAAAAGTTCAAAAAGTGAACTTTTTGCACTATTATTTTTTAATTTCGTCTACTGAAGCAATGTAAGAAAATTTTTCAGGATTTAGTTCTAAAAATTCGCCTTTAAGAATTCTCTCTACTGAAGAAATAGTATCTTCTAGTGACACAAACACACCACTTCTTAAAGTAAAGTGTTCAGTCATAAAGAAATTTTGTGAGAAGAAATTTTGTAATTGTAAAGCTTTTTTAACAATAGTTTTTGACTCATCATCTAATTCATCAAAACCTAAAATAAGCATAACATCTTCAATTTCTTTATATTTTTGCAAAATATACTTAGTTTCTAAAATTGCGTTGTAGTGACGTTGTCCAATAAATTCTGGGTTAACATTATTTGAAGTTGAAACAAGTGGATCAAAAGCTGGAAAAATATTTTTAGCACTAATTTCACGTGATAACACAAGTGATGAATTAAGGTGATTAAATACAGCAACGGCAGAAGGATCAGATAAATCATCCATTGGTAAAAAGACAGTTTGAAATGAAGTAATAGAACCATTTTCATTACTAAAAAGTCTTTGTTCTGCTTGTGAAATTTCTGTATTTAAAGTAGCTTGATAACCACCAATTGATGGTTTTTTATCTAAAGAAGCAGCAACTTCATTACCAGCTTGTAAGAAACGGAAAATATTGTCAATAAATAATAATACGTTTTCTTTATTGTTATCTCTTAAATATTCAGCTGCAGTAATACCAACCGGTACAATACTCATACGTGCACCTGGATTTTCGTTCATTCTTGAAATATACATAGTTGAATTATGCATTAAATTTGATTCAGTTAAATCATTGTATAGTTCAATAGCTTCTCTTGAACGTTCACCAGAACCTATGAAAATAGCTGAAGTATTTTCTTTTTGTTTTGAAAGATTAAAAATAATTTCTTTCATTAAAACAGTTTTACCAACACCAGCTCCACCAAAAATACCAATTTTATCACCATCAAAAATAGGTACAAAAAAGTCAATAGCTTTAATACCAGTAACCAAAAGTTGTTGTTTTTTAGTATAGTTAGTATTAGTTTTAATAGTAGAATTCATTTCTACTTTAGTTACATCTTGTTTTTCAGGATGGTTTAAATTATTACCTAAAATATCATAAATGTAACCTTTAGATTTGTTACCTACTGGCACTAGGAATGAATGATTTAAAGCAGTTATTTCTTCATTAATAGCTAAATTATCTTTTAAGTCAACTATAACAGCTAATAAAGTGTTATTATCAATAACTTTTTTAACTAATAAATACGAACCATTAGCAGATTTTAATAAAGTGTTAATAGCTGGTAGTTCTTGATTTTTAAATGTTACTTCAATAACATCTGATCAAATTTTCGAAATTTTAGCACTCATTATTTTTCTCCTACTAATTTAGCATGTATTGCATCAAAGTTTTTTTCATTAACTATTGCAAAGACTTTTTTAGCATTGATTTTTCAATTAAGTTTGTATTTAAGAGCATATTTACTTAATAAATAAGCAAAATATTCTTTTACTAAGTTTTGATCCTTGACTTGATCATTAATTAATTCGTTAACTACCTTAGCACATTCTGCATTAATTTTTTCATATTCTACTAAAAAATTAATTGCCATCCAAATATCTTGATCATTTAGAGCATTTAAAATGTTTCATTCAATTAATTTAGCTACTAAGAACATATGTTTTTCGTTATATGAGGTAACACCTTTTTGGTTAAACATTTTTTCTATTTGTTCACCACTTAACATTAAAGCATTAATATCATCATTTAAGTCATACTTAACTGCTACTAATTTAGCTTGTTTTTTAAAAGCTCTATAAAGCTTACCAATAGTTTTAGCAGTACTGTTCATTAATTTATTTTGTACAGCTCCACCAATACGAGAAACAGATAAATTAACATCAATAGCAGGATATTTATTTAAAGCAAATAATTCACTATTAGTTACAATTTGTCCATCAGTTATAGAAATAACGTTTGAAGCAATTAAAGAAGTAATATCATTATCTACTGTTTGTAATATTGGTAAAGCAGTAATTGATTTACGATTTTTAAATTTACCACTTCTTTCTAATAATCTCGCATGAGCATAAAACATATCACCGGGAAAGGCTTCTTTGCCTACTGGTTTATTAATTAATAAAGCAATTTCTCTATAAATATTTGCATGTTTAGTTAAATCATCAAAGACAATTAAAACATCATTTTCATAAGATAAATTTTCAGCATGAGCCATTGCTATGTATGGAGCTAAATATTGTTCATATGGTTTTTCACTTGGAGCATTGATTACAATAGTATATTTATGTGCATCATGTTCTTTTAATAAAGCATAAACATTAGCAATTTCATTTTGATTTTGACCAATTGCTACATAAATACATTTTACGTTTTTATTTTTTTGATTAATAATAGTATTTAAAGCTATAAACGATTTACCTGTTTTTCTATCACCAATAATTAATTCTCTTTGTCCTTTACCAATAGGTATAAGTAAATCGATTAATGAATAACCAGTATTTAATTGTTCTTCTAAAGGTAAATAAGTCATTAAATGATTATTTACATTAAAAATATGACTTTTTTGGGGAAGAAAATTAATCAAATTTAAATTAATAAATTCTTGCGGATGTAATATTTTGCCATAAATATCAATAATTTTGCCAAAATAATCATTAGTAGTTTCAATAGTTTGATTACTATTAGTTGCATTAACAACTTCAGAACCAATTTTATAATCTTCTTGATTTAATTTAATTAAACAAAAAGCTTTATCTTCACTAGCAGAAATAACCATTAAAATAGCATCTTTATTATTAGCTAAATGATAAAGTTCATTTTGTTTAAAAGAACTTTTGCCGCTTATTTCAACAACATAATCATAAACAGCTGAAATATATAATTTATTTTCCATTATTTAATTCCTTTATTTTTTTGTTTTTTAGTAGTTGAATTCATAATGCTTAATGTAATCACACTAACAATTAAAACGGCAATGACAACACCTAAAGTAATTAAAGTAGTAGTGCTTGTAGCATTTGATGTTAAATTTTGTTTGATAATTAAATCATTATAAGCTTTTAAATATTGTGAACTTTCTTGTTCTAAATTATCTTGATCTAAAGTTTTATTTTGTGTTAAAACTGCTAAATTTAAAAATTGTTGTTGTAATAATGCTAATTTAGTAGTAAAAGCTTTAAATTGTTCTTGATCAAAATTATTTTCACTATTAATGCGATCTAAATCAAGAATTAAAAGTGGTAAAGAATTAATTGCTTTATTTAAATTTTCAATATTTAAATTTAATAAAGCAAAATTTTTAGTAATAAGTTCATTTAATTGAACATCTTTTAATTGTTTTAAGTAATTGTTATAAATTTCTCGATAAGTACTTGTTAAATAACTAAAGTATGATAAACGAGAAATAGTTTGATTATGAATAGAATTAGTAAATAAATCCGCCATTAAACTAATTAAATTTTCATTTGTTAATTCATTAGTAAAAGTTTCATTATTAGCTTTAATAGTTGTATTGTTTTTTTGATTTTGAATTAATGCATCTTGTAAAATTTTAAATTGAGATGAATTAATTGTTTGTATAGCTAGAAAAATTTGATTAAAAACTGCTATTGATAAATTACGATTGCCTAAAACGCTTAAATCTAAGTCGGCTTTAATATTCAAAGCATTGTAATAATATTGCATCATTTGATTTATTGCATTAGAAGCAACTTCTAATGATTGTACATATTTACTGTCATTATATTTAGTTATTGTTTTTTCATAAGTGGTTTGTGTGTTATTGGCATTATTTGTTAGTTGAATTGTTGCGAGTAAATTACCATTTTGATCTTCTGTTAATTCAATAACACGATAACTAATACTTTGTAAAATAGGATTAAAAAAGAAAATTGCATCTTGATTAAAAATATTACTATTAGTTTTTAATAAATTAATTAGATTTTCATTACTATCTAATAAATAATCAGCTCTTAAAATAGGACTTAGTCGCGGTACATTTTCTTGAGCCACATCAATTTCAATACCTTCAACAGGTTCTGGATCTATTGGTAAAATAGGTGGAATTGGAGGTTGTGGCATTTCTTCCGGTTCATTGAATTCTTTATTTTGTTTTAAATCAAACTCTAATGATCTTTTGTTAATATTATTTGCAATAAAACTATCAAAATTGTCATAACCTTCTGGAGGTAATAGTTCTATTGAACCATCTTCTTTAACTTCGAATCTTTTTTGATTATTTTCATAACTAGGAAAATCATTTTCATTTACAAAAATAGTTTTTCAATCATTTGCAAAATTAGTTAAATAAGTTCCATGCTGCAATAAAATTTCTTCTTGAGTTAAATTATTTTCAGTAAGTTTTTTTTCTTCTCCATAATCAATTTTACTGTTTTTATCTATATCCTTAGTTTTAGCATAATCTAAAGGATTATTTTGACCAATCATTACATTATCATAGGGATTTTCTAAATATTCAACATTAGCAAAATAATAAGAAGGACTAAATAAAAGATCATCAAAAATAAAATTTAATCCATTTTCCAAAGGATCAGCAACCATTTTTTCTTTATTATTAGTCAAATATTGAATGACTTTCTTTTGATAAGCTATTTTTACTAAATTTTCAACATTGGGTTCTGCTTCGTTTTTTCTCTCTAATTCTGCTATTTCTAAATCAATATTTTTAATAGCATTATTTAATATTTCAGGTAATCTCTCTGATATTATTTGTTTTTGTTTTTCTTTTGCTGCTGCAAAATCAGTTTTTTCTTTAGGAACATTTTCATTATTACTATTACTTTCAGAATTATTATCTGTTTCTGCTGATAAAGCAAAAACAATTGGAATAGTACTAACAATAGGGGCAAAAGATAAAAGTTTTTTTATTTTCATGGTTCCTCACATGCGAAAAGAGAGAAATAAATTTGAGCTTTTAAACGATAAGCTTTTTGTTTTAAAATTAGTAAATTAGCAATATTGCTTGCGTTATTATTATCATTAATTTGAAATGTTTTTAAAAGAATGTCTTTTTTCAATTTACTATATTCTTGATTAAGTTTTTTTAATTCATTTTTATTTTTATCATTTTGTTCATAAACAAAATATTCTTGATTGTAATATAAATTTATTTGACCTTTATTACTTTGAATTAATAATGAATCAAAGAAGATAAAATATTCTTTTTTATTATAAGTTAAAGAGCATAAAACATTTTGAAAACTTAATAAAGCATTATTTTCAATTTTATTTCATTTATCATTTAAATTAAAATTAACTTTAAAATCAGTTGCTTTTACTGTTGTTTGAATATTGTTAGCAGATAAAAGATTTAATTGAATCATTATTTTTGTCCGCCTTTTTCATGTAATAAATCTTTTTTCTTAGATAGAATAGAAATTTCTTCAATTTCTTTTTCTCTTTTAGCTTTCAATAAAGTTCTTTTTTGAAATTTAATTTTTTCTTCAAGGTCATTTAAAGTACTATTTTGTGCAACCAATTTATATTTTTCGTAAATTAATGCTGATTCAGTTAATAAAGTATATAAAGCAAAAATTAAATATGATTCTAATTCAGAATTGATAAATTCATCTAAATTCTGTCCTATTTTATGAGAAGATAAATTTGATTTAAATAAAGATGAAGATTGATGATGTTCTAAAACAAAATTATTTTCGTAAATAGGCAATAATTGAATATGTTTTTGTTTGATTTTTGAAGAATTAATTATAACATTTAAATTAACAAAATCTTGAGTTTGAAAACTATTAATAATAATTTTAGGTAGAATTTGACTTAAATAAGTAATTTCATTTTGTTTGTAACTAAATAATATGTGATAATTATGTTTTTGTGCAAATCTAATTGCTCTTTCACCAATTACAATAATTTGATCATTATTTTTATCAATAACATTAACTAAATGTTTTTCATGTTTTTGATATGAATTAGTACTATATTTTTCCTCTTCACTAATATAAACTCATAAAGTTTTTAATTTAGTAAAAGAAATTAGATTATTTTTTTTATTTAAAGTAGATTGATCAGCACTAAATTTTTTTAAAACTTCTTCAATTATGTATTTAGAATAATTCATACGATCTAAATAAAAACTAATTGATCTAGAAAGTTTTAATAAATTAACTAGAGTAATATTTTTGTTAGATTCAACAATTTTATAAATTTTTTTCAAGGAATTATATCTAGTTTCAATAGATTTTTTATTCATCGATAAATTTTTCCCCAATAAATAATTTATAGCCTAATTGACTTTTAAAGATAATACAATCTCTTAAAAACTCAATTTTAAAATTGTTATCTAATAAATTGTTTAAAAAAGTATTTAAATTTGCTTTTATTGCATCATTATTTGAAGTTAAATCAATGTCAGCAACATTTGAATTAGCTTTAAAATCTATTTTAGGTACAAAAGCATTCAAATTAAATCTTGGATCACGACTAAAAGTTAAAACAAATTGGTCCAAAACTAAATTCTTTTTTGACAAAAAGAAATTTTTTAATAATGTAAATAAATGATTTTTTAATTCTTCTTCAGAATAATTGAATTTTAAAGAAAAAGAATTTCAAAATTGTTCATAATCAATAAAATTATTAGTATTTTTTACATTATTAAATTCTTGTAAAATTTTGTTTTTATATTCTTGAGCCTTTTTATTAAATTCAAGAATAATTTTTTGATTATTGCTTATTTTTTTACTTTTAGTTAGATTTTTTTGGGACTTTTTGAACATGTTCTTTGCCTTTCTTAATGTTTTCTTTATTTATGATATTATTAATTATTTTAGTTAAAATAGCATAAATAATTGGTGAAATTACCATTAATAAACTTATAACTAAAGAAGCTAAAACAAATACGGTTGCTATATCAAAAATATGTGTTCAAACTAATAAATAATAATTATTTTCATTCGTAGTTAAATATAATAAATTACTAAAAATCAAAATTGCACTACCCGTTATAAGATAAAAACTAAGAAGTAAATTTTCAAAAGAATTTAATTTATATTTATTTTTTAAAAGTAGAGTTAAATAATTTATAAATACTAAAGTTAAACAAGTAATATTAATTATTAAGCGATTTTGAAAATTTAATAATAAATTTGCAATTAATAGTAAAAAAGAATTAATTAATAAATTTAAAATAAAATATTTTTTTTGGTCGAAATTATTAAATCATTTTTGTGAAAAAATAGTTAAAAAGATAAAACTTAAAGATAATAAAATAATTAAAGAAATTACTAAAACAAAAATAATTAATTCATTGTTATTTTCAATTTTAAAAATTAATTCTTTTGTTTTAGTTTTGAATAAAGCATAAAAAGCAAAAATTATCGATGCTAAAAATAACATTAAAAAGTTTTTAACTAAGTGTTTTAATATTTTATTTCTTATAACTGAATTAAAGATTTTATTTTTATTAGCAAAAAATTTATGTGCAATCATTAAAGCAAAAACAAAAATTAAAGCAAATATAATTAAATTTTTATAAATTGGTGTAACAACAAAAATTCTTTGTAAACGATTAATAAAAGAATTATTAATAAATATTGCGGTAATTTGTTTATCAGCTAAAAAAACTTGTAAAACATAAAAACCTATTGCAATTAAAACAATTTTAATTAATAAATAACTTATTTCTAAAATAATCTTTCTTAAATCTAAAGTAAAGTATTTATTTTGCATACTTAAACTAAAGAAATCATAACTTAAATCAATAATCAATAATGGAATAATTACAAAAGAATTTTTTAATAAGGTATTAGCTTGTGTATTAGAATTAACATTTAAACTAAAAGCAAATAAAACTAATAAAGCTAAAGCATAAAGATTATAAAGAACATACCATGTAATATATTTAGAAAATTTTAAGTTATTTTTATTGACTAAAAAATAACTTTTCATAGTACTTATTATTATTAAAAGACCAAAGAGAATTACAGTATAAAATACATAGAAATTTGATCCCTTATGTAAAGTATAAGAAGTGTTAAACAAATCTTCATAAGAAAGTAAATTAACACTTAAATGCTTCATAGCAAATTCAAATAAGAAGCCAAAAATAACAACAAAGATAAACAGAGTAGATAAAGCTATAACTCTTAAAATATTTTCTTTTTCTCAATTGAATCTTAAAACTTTTGGATTAATCAAACGAGATGATTTCACTATTTCCTCCATTAGTATCAAAGTTGCTTGGTTTTACAATTGCTGTTTTACCAAAAGTAGTAAAAGCTTGAGAATCATTTAATGTATTTGCCATTACTTGATTGTCCACATATACAGTATTGAAAACTGCCTTGCCTGATTCAATTAATCCATAAAGTTCCGGACCTCAATTATCGCCTAAATCCACAGCATTACCTTGTATATAAAGTGTATCAACTTTTCGAGGAGAAACAAACATTAACTTAGGACGATCAGGTCCTTTAATTAATAAAGCTGATCATTGTTGTAAATGAAGCGTTTTTGCATCAACAGTGAAAACATTAGTCTTATTAAATAAAGTTAATTTCTTAAAAACACGATTATAAAAATTCATACCTTGTAAACTTCTTATTTTTGGTATATTTGAAAAATCTAAGTAAGTTGGTCATGAACCGTCACCAAATGAACCTTGAAAAATTCTTTCATTAAATCTATCCTTTAAAGCAATTTTTAATCCTTCATTAATTTGATCTAAAGTCATACCTTTATCAAATTTTAAAGTATTAAATACTATTGATCCAGGCATATCACGATTATTTCCAGGAATGCCTGGTAAGCCAATATCATAGTTATAATCAAAAGTAATATTTTCTACTCCTTTAAGTGCATAAGGATTTATAGCTCAATCATCAGCTATAGTATTGCTTGAATTATATAAATCAATTTCTTTAATTTTTTTGTCTTTCAAACCAATTAATGATGAAGTGTCCTTGCCTTCGAAAAATAGCGTTAATTTTTGAATACTATTTGGCATTTTAGAAAGAATTTCACTAAAATCTTGAGTTTTATCAAATAATCCCATGTTTTTTATAACAATACCATCAATTTTTTTTCTAGCTTTTTCAGCATCTAATAAGAATTTAAGAAAACTATTGTATCCCTCTTTATTTGTTGCATCTAAAACAGCAATAGTTCTTTTTTCATTAACATTGCTTTTAGCAAAAGCTGAAGTAGGATTATATTCTAAAACAGTAATTCCTTTATTACTACTTGCTCCTAAAAATCTAAAAGTATTAGTAACATCACGTTTACTAAAACCTTCATAATCTAAATTTCTAATAGTACCTGAAGTACGTTTATATTCAGTATCATATGGGAAATATCTTTTTTTATTATCTGCAATTAATTTATTTCTTACTACGTTATCACTATGATCAGCAAAACCTCAAACATTACCGAATGAACCTCAGTGTAAACTAGGAACCATACCTTTAGCTAACATACTTTCAAGATCTTTTTGATAGTTTTCTCACATTAATTTAAATGATAAAGAATAATTGTGCCGATTGTCTTTATATGGTCAGCCGATAGCATTCGCTTTTTCTTCAGTAGTTCTACCATCACTTACAATTAAACCATTTAATAAAGAACTTCAATCATTATCTCCTTCATTTTTTGTATAAGCATTTAATTTTCTTATATCATTAATTGATTTATTAATTTCATTAATTTGTTCTGGTGTGAATTTTGCTGGAATATTTTGAGAAATTGTTACTAAATTATTTATTGCTGTTCTAATAGTTTTTTTGTCTATTTCACTTAATTGACCTTTAGGAGTTTCCACAGGTTTGAGTGTACTAAAATCTAAATCAGGTAATTTATTTATATTAACAATACCTTCTGAAGCTTGAGGCAACATATCTTCTATTGTTGGTTTTTTAGATTCGGGTTCTGGTTTGGGCATTGGCTGAGGTTCGGGCTCTGGAATAGGCTCCGGATCAGGCTCAGGTTCAGGTCGAGGAATTGGTTCTGGTTCTGGTTCTGGAACAGGTTCATGTTTAACAACTACAATTGGTTCATCTACTATATCTTTAGGAGGTTCAGTATTTTCAATCTGTTTTGGAACATCAGTAAATACTTTTGTTTCTTCTTCTTTTTCATCAACATCTTTTTCTTCTGAACCTGAATTTTGTTTTTCTGGTTCTTCATCATTTTGATTATTAGTAGATGGTATAACTGGTTCAATAGGTTCTTCAACCGGATTTTCAGGTTTAGGTTCTAGTATTGGTTTAGGATCAGGTTCCGCTGGTTCGGGTTCCGCTGGTTCGGGTTCCGCTGGTTCGGGTTCCGCTGGTTCGGGTTCCGCTGGTTCGGGTTCCGCTGGTTCGGGTTCCGCTGGTTCGGGTTCCGCTGGTTCGGGTTCCGCTGGTTCGGGTTCCGCTGGTTCGGGTTCCGCTGGTTCGGGTTCCGCTGGTTCGGGTTCCGCTGGTTCGGGTTCCGCTGGTTCGGGTTCCGCTGGTTCGGGTTCCGCTGGTTCGGGTTCCGCTGGTTCGGGTTCCGCTGGTTCGGGTTCCGCTGGTTCGGGTTCCGCTGGTTCGGGTTCCGCTGGTTTGGACTCTGGATCTTTTGTTTCTTCTTTCTCTTTAATATCTTGTTTCACTTCTGTAGTTTCTTTTTGTGGTTCTGGTAATTCTTTTAAATTATTATCTTTATTAGATGAATTGCTATCATTAGTTTCAACATTTTTAGTATTAATTGTTGAAATATCGCCTCTTGAAGCAATAATAACATTTAAATCTCTAGCTTTTTCACTGCTATTATCAGTTATAACTTTAGCCGTTACTGCTCCAGCAACACCTAAAATACTAATAGCACCAAAATTAATTAATAATTTAATTTTTTTAGCTCTAATCATTATGCTTCCTTCTTATTAAAACGAAATTCAGTTGGTATATTTTCAATTTCTAAACCATTAGGAAATAATCAAGTTTTAATCTTTTCATTATGAGATTTTAATGCTTCTCTATATGAAGTTCTTTGATTCTCTCCTCCTCCATATATAAGATCATATTCTTCTAGTTGATATTTACCATAAAAACCTTGATATGTATCTTTTTCACTTCTTAATGCTTGAGTATAAGTAGTTAAAGAAACTCCACTTGCATCAGCTGTAGCAAAATTAATTCCTACGATTTTATTATCAATTGTTCTTAAGCTTGAACCAGAAGCTCCTCCTAACGGTTGTCAAGAGTTTAAAGAATAACCCAAACCATAATTTGTATATTCATATTTATTGTATGAAGATTGATTATCTTTTATAAAGTTATATTGATAACCTTTATTATTTTCAGCATGAATAAGAGGATTAACAATACTATAATCAAGAATACCAGGCATATCTAAATGATTTCTTATACTTAAGGCTTTATTAAAGCCATTGCCATATTCCTTAGTTGATATACGATTAGGTATTTCTTTACCTTCAGCTATATAAAAAGGTTTATTTATTCATAAACTTTGACTATTTTTACCATAATAATCTTCGGTTTCAACATATTTTCTTTCAATGAAATTATCAGTATTTGATAAAGGAAATCCTAAAGCTATTAAATTAATATCTATTTTAGGAATATCAGCTTTAGTTCCGTTAGTTAAAGGTACATTTTTAATTATTTCTTTTTCATCCTCTTTATATGTTGCTTTTAATGATTTAGAAGAAAACGTAAATTTATCTTCTTTTTTTCAATTAGCAAAATTACTTGTTGCAATTTTAGCTAATTCTTGAGCATTTTGAACTTTTACATCAGCAAAATAATTATTATCACTAGTATGTTTAGTGTAAGAATAATTATTCGTTGAATTTTTAAAATTAAATTCCAAAACTGCAAAATCAGCCGATTCTTCTAAAGTGCTTAATTCTGAAGTATTATCTACATAATCTTTAGGACTTGTTTTAAGAAAATCTACACCAGCATAAATTAATTTAACTTGTTCAGGTTTAAATGTAAATTTTTCTGCAGTGTAAGCTAAATCATTAACATTTAATCATTGATCTAATGGCGTATTTTCATTAAAATGTGTTAAAGAAATTTGTTTCGTAGTTCCTAAAAAACCTTTATCAATTTGTCTTTTAGCTTGATCATATTCTTTTCTAAATTCTAAATCCAAAGCTTCTCATTGTTTATTAACGTTTGCATTTTTTTCTTGATAAAGTTTAGGTAAATCTTCATTCGTAATTTTATTCATTAAATTTTGATAATAAGCTACTTTAGTTTGATCATTATCAGTTTCTGCTTGTTGTCTTAAACCTAAATAATGTTTTTTTTCTTTTAATAAACGTTCAATGGGTTCATCATATACATCATTAATTTCTTTTCACTTAGCTTCACCTTTATCAACAACAGCTTTAAATTTTACATATTTTTCATATTCTAATTCTTGATCTATAAAATTAGTAAAACGATCATTAGTATTTGCATTAGTTTTTAAATCTTTCAAAAAAGCAGCAGCAACGTGTGCGTTAGTAGCTAGATATCATTTAGTAGGATAATTATTTTCATCTAATTCATAATCTAAAATTCAGGCAGTACCTTTATATAATTGATAAGAATTGTTTGGATTAATTTTTTCAATTAAATCATTAGAATTAGAAAATTCGATAGCAAAAGATTCTAATGCAACTTTTTTATAAAGCTCATTAGGTAAATATCTTGGCAAACCTCTATTATTAGGTTGAGAATTTCAATAAGCTGCTTTTGTAGAATTTCTTATAGGATTCAAAAATAAATAGTCATTGCTAGTTTTAAATGAAAAATTTCTTAATATTGAGCTTTGATAATCAGGTAAATTCAATTGTTTTGCTTTTTCATTATATTGATCAATTTGTAATTGATCATTCAAAGAAGGAACCTGATAATTGACTTTAATAAAATCATTAACAGTCTTAAAATCACCATTTAAATCACTAAGAGCTTTAATGTAAGCCTCTAAATCTATTTTGCTTTTTTCATTGGGACTTAAACTATTATAACTTTGATAATCTGTATCTACTAATTCTGGTCTTCCAGGAATTCTTGCATTAACTGTATTAGTGTTATTAGGTAAAAAATTTGGCCCTGAAGGTTGTACTTCTACTTTATCACCTTCTTTTGCCAAAGCGTTATCATAATCTTTATTTTTTTCTTTTGAAGTATCTTTATTTTTTGAATCTGATGGTTTTGTATCTACATCGTTAAATTTTTTTTCTTTAATATTTTCTTCATCATTAACACAAGCAGTAAATAAAGGAGTTAAAACAAAAATGCTTGAAGCATTAAGAGTTAATAGTAATTTAAATTTTCTTTTCATTTTATTCCTTTCAACAATAATATAATTACATTATATTAATTGAGATAATTTAATTATATGTAATTCAAAAAAAAAAAAAAAAAACGACTTTATTATTTTGTATTTAAGTCGTTTTTTTAATAATTTATTATTAAAAGTAATTATTTATTCATTTGTTGAGCCACTTCCGCAGCAAAATCAGTAACTACTTTTTCAATTCCTTCACCTACTGTATATCTAACAGCATCTAATAATTGTGAATTTTGAGTACTTAATAATTTTTCAATAGTTAATGAATCATCAATCATAAAAGCTTGCTTTTCTAAAACAAATTCTGCAAGTTTTTTATCTAATGAACCTTGAAGAATTTTTTCTTGAATATTTGCTGGTTTGTTTTCAAAACCAGTTGGTTTGACAAATTCTGCTTTTAAAATTTCAATTCTTTCTGCAGGAACTTGATTTACAAATACATATTCTGGTTTCATAGCTGCAGCATGCATTGCAACATTTCTAGCCAATTCTTCATTTTGACCTTTGATTTTAACTAAAGCACCAATTTGCCCGTTAATATGTGCAAAAGCACCTAAAACTTCATTTTCATTAGCAGTTAATGAAACAAATCTTCTAAATGAAATTTTTTCTCCAATGGTTGCTGTTAAATTATCAATAAATTCATTTAATGTAACACCATTAATAACTACTTTATTTAAATCTTCATTGTTATTAACTTGTGATTCTAATAAAGCATTTGCAACAGTTTGAACAGCTGTTTTGAATTGTTCATTTTTAGCCACAAAATCAGTTTCACAGTTTATTTCTACTAAAACAGCTCTTTTAGCATTTTTTGCAATAGCTAAAGAACCTTCAGCTGAAACTCTATCAGCTTTTTTAGCTGCTTTAATTTTGCCATTACTTTTTAATCAAATAATAGCTTTTTCAACATCTCAATTTGATTCTTCTAATGATTTTTTAACATCAATCATTCCACCGTTAGTTCTTTCACGAACTTCTTTAATTAAAGCTAATTTATCAATTGCCATAATTATTCTCCTTTAGTAGTTTCTGCTTCTTTTTTTACAAAAACTTTACGGTTTGAATCTTTTTTTTCTGCTTCAAATTTTGGTAATACAATAGCTTCATCACCTTGATAAGCAAATTTAGCTTTTCCGCCTCTTGCTGTAGCAATAGCATCAGCTAAAATTGTAATAATTACATTAATACTTTTTGCTGAATCATCATTTGCCGGGATACCAAAATCAACTAAATCAGGATCTGTATTTGAATCCAGTAATCCAATAACTTTAACACCTTTTTTTCTTGCTTCTTTAACAGCAATTTCATCTTCATTTGGATCGGCAATAATCATAAAATTAGTAGGTCCTTGCATTTTTTTAATACCATCTAAATTTGTATGTAATTTAGCAAGTTTTTTTTCTAATTCTAAAACTTCTTTTTTAGTTCTATTTGGAAAACCTTCTAATTTCATTTGTTCTAATTCTTCCATTGTTTTAATTCTTTTTGAAATAGTTTGGAAATTAGTAAAAGTACCACCTAATCATCTTTCTGAAACGTAAAAACTGTTAGTTCTTATAGCATTTTCTTTAATTGATTCTTTTGCTTGTTTTTTTGTTCCAACAAAAATAAAGCTAGTTCTTGGGTTAGCAGCAAATTTATTTAACAATTTATAAATAAATTCTAAACGTTTAAGAGTAGAATTTGTATCAATAATGTGAATACCACGTTTTGATTGACTATTTGGCAATAAAAATTCTTTCATTTTAGGATTTCATTGACTAGTTTTGTGGCCAAAATAAGTTCCAGCCTCTAATAATTTATCTCTAGAAATAATAAGTTTTTTTTCTTCTGGTTTTGAAACTTTTTGAGTTTCATCTTTGATTTGTTCTGTCATTTTTTTAATTCCTTTAGTTTGTTATTTCTCGCTACAATTTCGAACATCTAGCACTTTATTTTCTTTTTTTAAATAAAGCACACCCAAATGAATTCATTGTAGTGGTTTTAATATAATTTGTACAAATGTGAATTTTTATAAAAATTCTTTTTTATTTTAACAAAAATAAAATTAAAAGTGCAATAAAATTTATAATAAACAAACAAAAAGATAATCATTTTTTTATTTAATAAAAATGTGAATTTAAAAAAAATAAATAAGGAGAATAAAATATGGCTTTTAAAAAGAAATTAGCATGAACATTAGGATTAGGTTTGACTGTAACTGGAGTTTCTTTAGGAATTGCTTTTGCTACTTATTTAGTTTTAAATAAAGAAAATGATTCATTTTATGTTAATTTGCCTATTTCTAACAATGGACAAAATATTCATATTGAAAACGAAAGTGACAATTATGATGTTTATGAAGAAGATTTTTTAAAAATTAAATTAGACGAGAAATATTTATTAAATGAACAAACTAAAAATCTCATTTCTAGTTTAAATCAAGATCCAAACAATTGATTAAAAGAAGAATATTTTTCTTATGAACAAGATAAAAATATTATCGTTTATACTGATCCTATTAATGGTTTAAAATTTAAAGATCACTCTTATGGTGAATTTGACAATTCTAATAAGCAACAAAAAGAAAAACGTTTTTTACTTGAAGAATATGGTTTAGCTTTATTGGCTAATCATTTCTACGCTAAAATGACTTTTGGACCAGAAATAACTCATTTAAATGAAATCAATGTTAATGATTTGCGTTTTACAGACATTAATGCTAATGGTTTGTATATAACTAATATTGAAAATATTTATTTAAACGGTTCTTTTGTTGCAGAAAAAGGTTTTACCATAGATCAAAAAGTTAAATATTTAATGCCTATTTTATTTCATGAATATATGCATCATTGAGCTAATTCATATGTTACTAATTTAGATTTTAATAATTCTTTTATTAAAGCAACTTATCGCACTGATGAAAACCCTATAGGAACATATGGTTATTATTACAAAGAATTTTATGATAATTTTGCTTATTTATTGCATTTTCAAGATAAAGAAGAAAATCTTAACATTTCAAATGAAATTAATTTTAATCAAAAATCAGATAATGTTTATTTTGTTGGTAATATTTTTAATACTAAAAATCTTTTTGAATTAGGAAATACTAACGATAATGAACGTTATCAATATTTACTTGATGCACTTAAAGATATAGCCGAATATCATCCTGAAAAGAAAGTTACTTTTAAACGTAATAATATAAATAATCGTTTTATTAATTCAGAGTATTATCCAAGTATTTTGCCTTACTATTATTCAATTGTAGAATTAATACCAAGAGAATGATTAAAATTTGCCTTTGCCCCATATTATAGCGCTAGTGATTATAATAATGTTAATTTTAATAATCTAACGCAGGCTAATAAAAAATATCAAACAATACAAAATTACTGATTAACTGGTTATAAAGAAAATAATAGTAATTCAATTATTTATACTAATAATTCTTATGTTTTAGATTGAGCAAGAACAGTTAATAATGGCATTTATTTATCTAATTCTAATAGTCGCAATAATCGTTTTAACAATCGTAATAGTAATATTCAAAATTTTGAAAATAATGTTTGACCTTATCAATTAACTCAAAGACAAAATGGAGAAATAGTTAACCAAACACCTGTCTATAAGTTGTTTTATAAACTTTTTTTAGATTCAATGGGATTTAATAAAAAAATTGTACAAATAAGATCAAAAATTAATGCTCAAGTTAATCAAATTCATGATATTAAAATTGATACAAGTGCTAATACTATTAATCAAATTTCTTTATCAGGTTATTTAAATTCATTAGATTATAACGCTATAGTTTTGGAACAAAATAATCAACAAACAATTGTGCCGATTAAATATACTCCATTTATGCGTTTTAATGCTTTTAATAAGGCAATTAATAATGAAAATTATAAAGAAATTGATATATTAAAACCAAGTGATATTTATGAAAATTTAAACAATTATGTCGCTTATACTAGCGAATATTTTGATAGTAGTAAATTAACTAAAGCTAATATTAGTTTCTGAAAAGATGCTAATAAAAATGGTATAATTGATACGGGTGAATTAGAAAGTAATTTTAAAGAAAATCCTTTATCAGAAAGACCATTAATTACTTCTAATGCCAAAGAATTTTACTTAAATTTACATAATTTTGCTTGGAAAACTATCATTCCTATTTTTAACAATATTAATAAACAATATACTTTACAACTAAATAATATTTTTTACAATATAAAAGAGAAAAATGAATTATAAAAATTCCCCAATTGTTGGCTCACTTATCACTGTACAAGCATATAAATATAATGGCACACTATATCGACAATGAAACGACGTTAAGGTTTTAAAAAATACTCCTAAACAAATCATTTTAGTTTTGTATAAAAATAAAGTTAATGAACTAAATAAAAAAGATTGATATTATAAAGAACCTGTGATTTGATTTTTGCCTAAAAATGAAATGCACAATGCTTTAATATTGTTAAAAAATAAAAATTATGTATATGTAAATATTGCTTCCACACCTATTTTTGAGGATCAAACTTTAAAATTTATTGACTTAGATATTGATATTAAAAAATATCCTGATAAACCTTTATCAATTGTTGATCAAGAAGATTTAGCTATTAATTCAATAAAATGAAAATATCCTAAAAAACTAATGAATAAAATTCTTAATTCAGTAAGTAATGTAGTTAATAAAAATATAAAAAATCAACATTATTACAACGAAAAAATTGTTGATTATTACATAGATATAGCTAAAAAAAATTATGCTATTAAGTGAGACTTTCGTAATAATAAAAAAACTAAATAATTTTATTAAAAAGCATTTAAAATGCTTTTTTTTATTATGAATTATAAAACATAAATTATCCTGAGTTTACAAGTTTGTAAAAATAAAAACACCTATTAAATAAACTAGTAGTTTAAATAAAGATGTTTTTGTTTTTATATTATTTTTTAATTATTTGCGTGTTAATAATATAAGGAGAAAATATAATATTTTCAAATTTAGAATATTGTTTTTTATTATCTAAAGTATGAAAATATTTTTTAATTATTTTTTCAATACGAAATTCTTCTAGATTTTCAAAATCTTTAAATAAGAAAAATCTTAAAGTATAAAAACTGTCATAATAAGCATCATTTTCAGGAATTGCATCTGAAGGACCCAAATGCATTGATAAAGAATTCAAAATTAATTTTTTTTGTTCTTTATTAATGTTCAATGAAGTTAGACCATATTGTTGAGCATCATCAATAGATAAAACTAAAAAATGAGTATATTTATTATTATTTATAAATTCAATAAATTTATTGCTTCAAATTGTTAAATCAATTTTATCATTTTCAGAAAAATTATTATTTTTAATCTCTGCTATTATTTGTTTTAAATTGTCAATTGTTCCAATTTCGCCATTATAAAATTTTTCTTTTAAATCACTATTTTTTTTATCTTTAGCAATAATTGTTGGTGCAATAATTTCTATAACATTATTTAAATTAGTATTTTTAACATCAAATTCAATGTTATTTTTATTTCAATTTAATTCTCATGGTTTTAAATCTACATAAAAATCTTCTAAATTGCCATTATTAAATAATTCATTAATCTTAATATCAGAATAATTTAAATATTGTTTATATGATAATTGAATATTTTCAATTTTAGTATTTCATATTTTAGGAACCAACAATCACAATCTTTTTGTTTTTATTTTTTCATTATTTGACTGTGATAAAGTATTAAAATTAATATCAATATTAATGTTATTTTCTGCAGGTTTGAAAATTATATTTTCAATCATTTTATGATCATTAATATTAGTTTTAAAAATAATTTTTAAAAATTGATAATCATCAAGCGAATTATTTTCTAAATTCATTCAAGACTTATTTTGATATTTATCAATTATATAATTAATAAATCACGAATCGTTTTTATTTAAAATTATTCTATTATTAATTAAATCATTTATTGTATATAAATTTATAATATTGTCTAAATTATTTGGTTCATTTAAATTTTCTACAAATAACTTAAAAATAGGATTGAAATCAGAATTTTTGCTTATTTCATCTTTTTTAAAAATAATATCTCTATTAATAATATTATTTTTATTTTTTATTTCATTATATTGAGTTGTACAACTGGTTAATACAGTTACAGTTGATGTTAACGACAATAAATATCAAAAAATTTTTTTAAATTTATTCATAATTTTTTAAATAAGTCACAGCAAAAAATTGATTTGGATTAACTACGTAATGATTTCCAGGCAAAAAGGTATTAATTTCATATACAAAATCAGAATCTTCATCATTATTTTGATAATTTAATATTAAGATATTAGAATTTCTATCGTCAACGTAAGAAACAACTTCTTCATTACCATTTTTATCAATTTTTTTAAGTGTTAGAGCATGATGACTCATTCCCAATTCTTCATCTAATAAATAATCATCTCTGTATTCTTCTGAATAATCTAATGAATAATTTTTATTTTTAGCTTTTAAAGGAGGTATTTTATTAAATGAAAGAGAAATTTTTATTTTTTCTCCTTTTTTCATTTTTATTTTTTCTCCTTTTTTCATTTTTATTTTTTTATTTGATTTTATATCTTGTAAATCTTTTATGCCTGTGCCATTATGTATAAAATATTGATTATTATTAATAATTTCTAACATTTTTTCAAAATCAGGCATACCTGCTCCTGTTTTTAATTCTAATCCATTTTTTTTGAATTCTTTTTCTCCTACATTATTTTTTTGGGAAGCTCCTGTTACTAAAATAGATTTAAACAAAATAGGTTTTACGAAATTTGAGTGTAAATTAATAATTTTTTCCTGCCTTAAAAATAAAGAATACAATCCTGATATAATTGGAGCAGAAAAACTTGTGCCGGAAATAGGATTTTGTGTAAATAATTTATAGTCAGTTCCAGGTGCTACTATTAATGGTGAATTAGTAAATTCATTTTCTTTTTTAATTTTATATTGACTTGTTTTATTTAAAATTCATTTATTATTATCTAATAAAACAGCATTCCCAACAACTATAGAATTTTTTTCTAATTTATAATCTGGTATAAATTGTCCAATATTACCATAATTGCCAGAAGAAAAAATATGTAATATGTGATTATAGTAAAAAGTATCCTCTAAATATTTAATTAATGGTTTTGAAATTTTAGAAACAAGTCCTAAACGATAACTATGATTAATAACTTTTACATTGTTTTTTAATATAAAATAAATTGAATTAAATCATCCAATAAACATAATTTCTCTGCGTAAATCATCTTGAGTTATTAAACTATTAATTAATTTTTTATTTTTTGAATTAGTAGGTCATTTAACATTTCCCTCAAAATTATAAAAAGAAGAAAAATATATATCACTTCTTGGAGCAACGCCATATTTACTTGCTAAAATTGTAGCTACAGTCATTGCATGAATATCGGTTTCATTTGAAGTGCTATAATTAAAAATATTAGGATAATCATTTATATCGAAATTATTGTGTTGAATAATATTATTATCTGAAAAAATATCATGTTCTGTATCAAGATTTCCAGTTGTTTCTATTATCCCTACTTTGAAATAATTTTCATTTTTTAAATTCTTTTTATTTAAATAATTATTAAATTCATCACTTTTTAAATAATCAAATATATTTATTGCTTTTAAAAATTTATTTAATGATTCTTCTTTAATTTTGGTATTTTTATCATATTTTCTTTTATTCTTAGTTGCAATTATATTGTTATTTGAATCACTATTCTCAATGTTAACATTTCTAATTAATGATAAATTTTCAACTTTAGAATCATTAACTATTTTATTCAAAAAAAATATTTCATTTTTAGAGAATGGAATATAAGAATTTATTCAGATTCTAAAAGAAGTTTTAAAAGGAATTAATTCTAAATTGAGATTTGGATAAAGATTTTTAATATATTTTATAAATTCATTATTTATAGTTAAAATCTTATTAAAATCTAAATCATTAATATTTAAATTACTTTTTAATTTTATTAATGCAAAACTAACATTATTCATACTATTAGGATAATTTATTTGTATTTTTCCATCTTTACTTTTTAAATTTATTTCTTCTAATATTATTTTTTCATCAATTTCATATCCATTAATATTTTTATTGTTTTTTATTTTTGAATTATCTGTATTGGCTGATATAACGGTTATAAATGGTAAAAACAACAATGTAGAAAATATAGTAGGACATAAAAATAATTTTCAAAATTTCTTTTTTTTCATATTTTATTTTAACTTTAACATTTAGTAATTTAAATACTGATATGAAAATATTATGACAAAACTTTATTAATTATTTATATATTTATTATGTGTTTATAAAAAAAATTAATAATTAATTCAATAAAAATAGAATACTAAAAAATAAATGAATGCAATTTTTAATTAATAAATAAAATTGTCAAAGAATGAAAAATAAATATTATTACAATTAAAAAATTGAAAATTATTTATTATAGTTAATTAATTATTAAACAAAAGTTTTACAATAATAAAAAACTAAATAATCTTTAAAAGTACTTAGAATACTTTTTTATTTATTAATAACATCATCAACTCTTTAACTTATAATATAATTTAATGTAACTATTTTTAGTCAATAAAAGGAATTTATGAATACAATTAATTATCATCAAAAAAGCATTAAAATTGCTTTAGAAAAAAATGAATGGAAAAATTTACAAAGTAAAATACTTTTGGAAAATTTACAAAAACAACAAAAAGCTACGCCACAACAATTATTAAAACAAAGTATTGATAATGTTATTCAAAATCAAATTGATAAATTAAAAGAAGAAATTGAAAAAGAAACCAATAGTAAAAATATTTACAATCCTGTACCACCAACTGTAAATATTTTTAAAGGTAATGAAAATGAGTTAGAATTTGAATTAATTTTTTGCTACTATAAATTAGAAGAATTAGTTAATTTAAAACACAAAGATCTAACAAATGAATTTTTTTATCAAGAAATAGATTTAAATAAAATGAATCAAGCTTTCGAACATTTTATTAATAATTACCCAATTTTTAAAGATATTAATAGTGGTAAAGTAGAAAAAAATGATTTAGTTGAAATAACTTATCAAACTACTAAAGCTGAAAAAATAATTACTCCTTGAACCACAATTCAATTAGAAGCTAAGAAAAAAAATGATAGTTTTAATATTAATGAACTACTAATAGACAAAGAATACGGTCAAACTTTTGAAGTTAACGATCCAACTAATGTTCATTGAATTATTAAAATAAATAATGGTCAAAGAAAAGAATATACACAAATTAGCAACGAAAATATTAAATTAGTAAAAATAAAAGAAATTAAAAATATTGATGATTTAAAAAAACGTTTAATACAAGATTATTCTATGGATCATGCTAGTTCACAATTATTAAGATACTACAAACATATTATTTTTGAAATTGGCAAAGTTAATATTGTTAAATTTAGCAATTCTAATTTAGAATATGAAATGACCAATTTAATTAAGAAAAATCAACATTTAATTCCTAATCATCTTTTAAATAAAACCTTAGCTGAATTAACTAATGAAAATAATCCTCAATTAAAACATTTCTTAATTCAAGTTGAAAACAATGCTAAATTTGCTTTATTAACTAGATTAATTGAATTTTTAATTACTCGTACATATCAAATTACAATAAGTGAAGAAGAAGCAAAAATAGCTTATGAACATATTATGGCAACTAATATTAGCGATCATGTTTTAACAGTTAATGATATGGCTAATGTATTACATACTCAAAAAATTGCTTTAGTTTTGGCTAAATATAATAATCCTCAAATTTACGACAAAATTAGCCAAGATTTAAAACTAACAATTTAGAAAGGAATAAATGTTAGAAGTTAGATCATTAAGTAAAATTTTTAGTGATAAAAAACTTTTTGAAAACGTTAATTTAAAATTTACCGCTGGTAATACATATGGTATTATCGGTGCTAATGGGGCAGGAAAGAGTACTTTTTTAAAAATTATTTCTAATCAAATTGAACCTACCAGTGGGCAAATTTTAATAGAAAAAAATTGTCGACTAAGTGTTTTAAGTCAAGATCATAATGCTTATGATGATTTAATTGTTACTGATGTTGTTATAATGGGTAATACTGATTTGCATCAAATTAAAGAAGAAAAAGATGCTATTTATAATAATCCTAATGCTACAATGGAAGATTATACAAGAGCTAGTGAATTAGAAGAAAAATACGGTGAATTAGGTGGTTGAACCGCAGAAAACGATGCACAAGAACTATTATCTGGTTTAGCTATTCCTAAAGATAAATGAAATGAAAAAATGGTTAATTTGACAGCTAACCAAAAAATTAAGGTTTTATTAGCTAAAGCACTTTTTGGTAATCCAGATATTTTAATAATGGATGAACCAACTAACCATTTAGATTTAAGAGCTATCAAATGATTAGAAAATTTTTTAGCTGATTATCCTAATGTTGTTATTGTTGTCAGTCATGATAGTGATTTTTTAGATAATATTTGTACTCATATTGTAGATATTGATTACAATGAAGCTAAAATTTACACAGGTAATTATAGCTTTTGAAAACAAAGTAGTGAATTAGCTAGAGAATTAATGAAACAATCAAACGCTAAAAAAGAACAGCAAATTGAAAAATTAAAAGAATTTATCGCTCGTTTTTCTGCCAATGCTTCTAAATCTAAACAAGCAACAAGTAGAAAAAAATCTTTAGAAAAAATTACTTTAGATGAAATTAAACCTTCAAATCGTAAATATCCTTATATTAATTGAGATATCAATCGTGAACCTGGAAAAGATATTTTAGAAGTAGAAAATTTAACTTACATTGATGAAAATGGAAAAACTTTGTTTGCTAATTTGAACTTTACTTTAAGTAAAGGCGAAAAAATGGTTGTTATTGGTGAAGATGATATTGCTAAAACTAAATTACTAGAATGTTTAATTGGTAAAATTAAACCTAGTTCTGGAACTATAAAATGAGGACAAACAATTAAACATACTTATTATCCTAACGATAACAAAGAATTTTTTACTGAAGATATTACTATTATTGAATGAATAAGTAAATGACCATTATTAAATCAAGAAGAAGCTAATAAAGATGTTAGTGATCAAAGAATGCGTGGTTTTTTAGGTAGAATGTTATTTTCTAATGATGCTGTTTTTAAAAAGGTTAATGTAACAAGTGGTGGAGAAAAAGCACGATTAATGTTTTCAAGAATGATGTTATTAGAAGCTAATTTTCTTCTTTTAGATCAACCACTTGATCATTTAGATACAGAAAGTATTGATAGTGTTATTGAAGGATTAAAAAAATATCGTAGTGGCGCTATTTTTACAACCTATAATCGTGCTTTAGTAAATCAAGTAGCTAATGTTATTTTAGAAATTGCTCCTGATAAAAGTTTTATTTATCATGGCACATTAGATGAATACGAACAAATAATGAATTATTAAAAAAAATAAAATGATCAATTTTATTTTTTTTAATAAAAATTTATCTTTTTTAACTTTTGCATTAAAATATTAAAGGTTTAAACAAAAAGGGGGTTAAATATGAAAAAACAACCTATTATATTTAGTGATGTAGATGGTACTATTTATACCAGAGACGCATATGTATCTAATTTTAATTTAGATATTATTAAAAGAGATGATATAAGCTTTAATATTGCTACTGGCAATCCAATATGTCCAAGGATGTTAAAGTTAGCCAAATTAACTAATGCTGATTATGTAATTGGTTCTTCTGGTGTGCAAATTTATGATTTTAAAAATGCCAAATTTATAAAAGAAAAATATTTAGATAAAGAAACAGTTAAAACTATTTTTAAAATTTTTAAAGATTTAAATGTTTCAGCTGCTGCATGATCTAGTGAAATTTTTTATATTTTTAGAGAAGAAGATAAAGAATTTTTAAACAAAATTTATTTTAGAAGCGAAACTTTTGATCAATTTACATATGTAACTGGTCAAGAAACTGAATTAAAAAATGTTGCTAAAATAGAAGTATATTTTGAAGGTACTTCTAATGTCGATCAATTAATGCAACTTTTAGAACCTCTTGATTGCAAAATTATTAAAACACATATGAATATTGAAATTTTGCCTTATGGATCTTCAAAAGGTAGAGCAATTGTTTGAATGATTGATCATGTTTATGATGAAAATGTTACAGAAGATGATATTATGGTCATAGGCGATAGCGAAAACGATTTTTCAATGTTTAAACGTTTTTATCATTCATATGTTATGGATAATGCAAAAGCAGAAGTAAAAAGCAAGGCAAATAATATTACAAAAGCTGTAACAGAACATGGTTTAGGATATGCTATATTAGATTATTTAGAAAAATTAAATAAAAACAATAAAAATTAAAAATGCTTAAAAGCATTTTTTTATTTAAATTGAAAAATATTATTTTTAATTTAAATAAATTTATTAGTAAAATTTTAATAATACAAAATATGTAATATTTTGACGAGGATAATTATGGCAAGATTTATTGATCAAATAAAAATAATATTACAAGCTGGCAAAGGTGGCGATGGTATGATTTCTTTTAGAAGAGAAGCTCACGTTGATAAAGGTGGTCCCGATGGTGGTGATGGAGGACGAGGAGGCAATATTTATTTTGTAGGTGATCCTGGTAAAAATACTTTATTATCTCTTTATGGCAATAAAAAAATAGTTGCTCAAGATGGAATAAACGGTGGACCTAAAAATTTATACGGTGCCGCAGGAAAAGATACCTATGTTAAAGTACCCTTAGGTACAATTGTTTATCAAAATGAAAAAATTGTTGCTGATATTATTGAAGCTAAAGAATATTTGGTTGCTAAAGGCGGTCAAGGTGGCAGAGGTAATATGAAATTTAAAACAGCCCGCAATACTGCTCCTAGAATAAGTGAAAATGGAAGTAAGGGCGAAAAATACGAAGCAAATATTATTTTAAAAGTGATGTCTGATGTTGGTATAGTAGGCAAACCCAGTGCAGGTAAAAGCACATTATTAAGTGCTTTAAGTAATGCCAAAGCCAAAATAGCTGAATATGAATTTACAACGTTAGTGCCACAATTAGGCTTAGTTAAATATTATGATAATTCTTTTACTATAGCAGATTTGCCTGGTTTAATTAAAGGAGCATCTTTAGGTAAAGGTTTGGGGATTCAATTTTTAAAGCATATTGAAAGATGTCGTGTAATAGCACATATTATTGATTTTGGGGATGAATTCAAAGATCCATTAATTGATTATGAAACTATTGTTGAAGAATTAAAAGCTTATAGTTTAAATTTAGAAAAAAAACCACAATTAGTTATTGCTAATAAATCTGATTTACCAGCATTTAAAAATAATCTTAAATTATTTAAACATAAATATCCAAATTTACAAGTTATTGAAATTAGCGCAATTGAAAAAAATAATTTAGATGAATTAAAACAAACATTAACAAAATTACTAGAAGAAAATAAATTAATGCCAGTTGAACAAGAAAATGAAGAAAAAATTATAGAAATTAAATTAGAACCAGATTTTAAAATTTTACATCCTTATCAAGGTTTTTTTGAAATTATTGGTCCAAAAATAAAATTAATTTATGAAAAAAATCCTATTAATACTTATGATAATTTACTTAGATTTAATCAAAAATTAAAAAATTTAGGTGTTTGAGATGAATTATTAAAATTAAATATCGAAACAGGCGATACTGTAAGAATATTTGATTATGAATTTGAATGAGATGGTATTTTTTAATAGTAAAGGAAATTAATAAAATGAAACAAGAAAATAAAACTATTTGATCATTAGAAAAAGTTATAACTAATTACACAGAATATTCAAAAAAACAGGCCAAGGAATTAATAAAAAATAAAGTTGTTAAAGTAGATAATAAAATACTTACACAAAATGTTGATTTTATTTTAGGAACCAATAAATTAAAAATTAATGATATTAAATATATAACTGATGAATTTATCTACATAGCTTTAAATAAACCTAAAGGTTATATATGTACTCATGATCAAGGTGAAGGAAAATTAGTATATGATTTATTGCCTAAAAACTTACAAAATATTTCTAATTTAAACACTTTCGGACGTTTAGATAAAGATACTACTGGACTTTTAATTATTTCTAACGATGGCAAATTAAATCATAAATTAACATCTCCTAATAAACTTTGCACCAAGTGATATAACGCTATTTTAGATAAAGATATTTCTAGCGCAGAATTATATAAATTTCAAGAAGGAATTATTTTAGCTGATGGAACTATTTGCAAAAGTGCAACTGCCATTTATTCAAGTTCAAAAAATAAGAAAAATGAAGTTTTAGTGGAATTAGCAGAAGGAAAATATCATCAAGTAAGAAGAATGTTTGCAAGTTTAGGATATAAAGTTTTAGAGTTGAATAGAGAAAGATTTGCTAACTATTTTTTAGATAAAAAATTGTCTTTAGGCGAATGTAAATTAATTACTAAAGAAGATTTATTATCAGAAAAAATTACAATAATGTAAAAAAAGAAAACATAATATAAAATTAATATTATGTTTTTTAAATTTAAGTTATTAATTATTTTGACTATAAAATAAAGTAAAAAATTAATATAATATTAATTATATTAATTTCTAAGAGGTAAAGATGATTAACAAAATTAAAGGTACTAGAGATTTAGGCCCAAAAGAAGCTAAATTAATTGAATATATAAGAAGAGAATTTTTAGATAAAACTAAAGCTTATAATTTTAATTGAATAGATACTCCAATCATGGAATATGCTGAACTTTACAAAAGAAGTGTTCAAGGCAGTGAAATAGTTAAAAAAGAAATGTATGAATTTTTAGACAAATCTAATCGTAATATAGCATTAAGACCCGAAGGCACAGCGGGCTTTGTAAGAGCTTTAGTAGAACAAAAGTGACTTAACAATGTAAAAGTGACTAAATTTGCTTATTTTGGACCAATGTTTCGTTATGAACAACCTCAAAAAGGTAGATATAGACAATTTAATCAAGCAGGAATTGAATTTATTAGTGAATTGAATCCTTACAATGATGCTGAAATAGTTATTTTAGCAAATGAAATTCTTACAACTTTAAATATTAATTTTAAATTAAAAATTAATTCAATTGGCACTTTAGAAGAAAGAAAAATATACGAACAAGCTTTAAGAGAATATTTATTACCTTTTAAAAATCAATTAAGCTCATTAAGTCAAGAAAGATTATCTAATAATGTTTTAAGAATACTTGATGATAAAATAGATTCTCAAAAGGAATTTGTGCAAAAAGCTCCTAAAATTTTTGATTATTTAAATAATGTTTCTAAAAAATATTTTCAAGAATTTATAACAATTTTAAAAAATAATCATATTAATTTTGAAATTGATTATTCTCTTGTGAGAGGTTTAGATTATTATGATCAAATAGTTTTTGAATTTATTAATATTGCAAAAAATTCAGCAGCTCAATCAACACTTATAGGTGGTGGTAGATATTCTAATTTAATCGCTCAATTAGGTGGACCTAATGTTTCAGCTTGTGGATGAGGTTTTGGAGTAGATCGTTGTGCAGACGTAATTTTAGAACAAAATAACAAAATAAATTTAATGGAAGATTATTTAGATGTATTAATTGCTTCTACTACTGAAGAAAATTTACCTGTCTTGTTTTCATTAACAAATGAATTAAGAAAATATGGTATTCGAACAGAAGTTATTAAAAAAGTTGAAAAAAATAAAAAAATTTTTGATAAAGCAAATAAATTACAAGCTAAATATTTAATTTTTAAAGATAGTTTCGATACTGAAAATATTTATGTAGCAAAAGATTTAATCAATAATGACAAAATTAAATTTGCTTATACTGTAGATGGTTATGCTGATTTATTAGAATTTTTAGCAACTAATATTGAAATTTTAGAAAATCTGGAATTAGACGAGGATGAGGATGAATAGCAAAAAATATAATAATGCTCAAATTAATAAAAAGCATTTGAAACAAAATATTACTGTACATGGGTTTGTTGCTAATAAAAGAAGATTTGGTGAGTTAACTTTTATTGATTTAAGAGATAAAAGTGGAGTAATTCAATGTGTTTTTGATCAGGATATTAAAGTTAATAAGGAAAGCACAATGCAAATTTATGGAGAAGTTGTTTTAAGAAAATCTCCTAATTTAAATATTCCTTCTGGAGAAATAGAAATTAAAGTTAAAAATTATAAAATTTTTTCTCAAGCTAAGGAAGAATTACCTTTTGCTATAAGAGATGACATTGAAGTTAAAGAAGAAACTAGATTAAAGCATCGTTTTTTAGATTTAAGAAGACCTAAAATGCTTCAAAATTTACTTTTAAGAAATAAATTAATACAAATAATTAGAAATTATTTATATGATAAAGAATTTTTAAGTATAGAAACACCTGTTTTAGCAAAAAGTACTCCTGAAGGAGCTAGAGACTATTTAGTAGCCACAAGAAATAAAGCACACTTTTGAGCATTGCCACAAAGTCCTCAATTATTTAAACAATTATTAATGATTAGTGGAATTGAAAAATATTATCAATTTGCTAAATGTTTTAGAGATGAAGACGGTAGAAAAGATCGTCAACCAGAATTTGTTCAATTAGATATGGAAGTTGCTTTTACTAATGTTGAAGATTTCCAAAATCTCATAGAAGATATGTTTTATAACGTCTTTAAAACTCTAAATATAGATATAAAACCTAATAATTGATTACGTTATGATTATTTTGAAGCAATTAAAAATTATGGTACAGATAAACCTGATTTTAGATATGGTTATTTACTTCAAGATATTGATGAATTTTGTTTAAATACTGACTTTAATATTATTAAAAATGCGCAAGCAAAAAGAATGCTTTTTGTTGATAATATTATTAATAAAAAAGACTTTAAAGATTTAGAGGAAATTGCTCTAAAAAATAAAGCTAATATACTTTTTTATTTTACTGTCGAAAATAAAGAAATAATACATTCTAATTTTGCTCATAAGGTAAAAGAAGAAGTTTTGAAATTAATCGAATTAAATGATTATAAAAGTGGTTCATATTTTATTGTTGCTAACACTTTTAAAAATGCTTCACAAGCTTTAGGAGCTGTTAGAATAGCCTTAAATGACAAATTTAAATATGCAAAGGAAAATGAATATCATTTTTCATGAATAATTAATTGACCTATGTTTGAATATGATGATGATAATCAAACTTGAACAGCAGCACATCATCCTTTTACTCAATTTGATCATTCTTTAGATGAATTGGATAAAATTAAAATGGAAGACATTAAAGCTAAATCATATGACTTAGTTTTAAACGGATTTGAATTAGGCTCTGGTTCTGCTAGAATTTTTGATAAAACTACTCAAGAGAAAATGTTTAATTTAATTGGAATGACTAAAGACAAACAAGAAAACCAATTTGGTTGATTTTTAAAAGCTTTTGAATATGGAGTTCCTCCTCATTGCGGAATTGGTTTAGGTATTGAAAGATTGCTTATGATTTTAACAAAAAGTGAATCAATAAGAGATGTAATTGCTTTTCCTAAAAATGCAAAAGGACAAGATATGTTAATGGATGCGCCAAGTTTAGTAGAAAATGAGCAACTAAATGATTTATATTTAGAAATTAAAAAATAATAAAAACTACCTTTAAGGTAGTTTTTATTATTTGGTGCCCAAGACAGGACTTGAACCTGCACGGGTTGCCCCACTAGATCCTTAGTCTAGCGTGTCTGCCAATTTCACCACTCGGGCATTTTTACATTTATATTTTAACATATAAATGTAAAAATTAAAATTAAACATAAGCAATAATTATACTAATAATTAATAAAAAAATACCTACAAAAAGACAAATTCCAAATGCTAAATCATTTACTTCTACAGATTTTTGTTTTTCTAATTTTGCAATTTTTTCTTCTAGTTGTTTAATTTTTATTTTGCTGTTAATTTCATTTGAATGTTTTCTTTTTTCTTCTTCTAAGTCAAATTTATATACTTGTAATTTACGATTTTTAGTTTTTTCTTTTGAATTTAAATAAGTGCGATTATATAAAAGCATTGCTAAAATATTAAATACAATAATTGTTGATGAAGCACCTAATAAAGAATCGCTTCATAAAGTTATATGATTATATGAATTAGAAATATTATTGATATTCTTAAAATAAATTCCTAAAGCAATTGCTAAACTTATTAAAAATAAAATAATTTCGAAAATAATTTTTTCTTTAGTAAAAGCTCTTAACAATTTATATCTAAAAGTATTTTTGTTAAACATAAATAAATTATAAATAAAAAGACACTTTTATTTAGTGTCTTTTTATAATTTTAATTTTGAATTTCTTCAACTCATTTTTTTACTTGTTTATTAGTACCATATACATAGTGTTGATTTTCTACTAAGTGATAAGTTGGTACGTTAGGAAATTGTTGTTCATCTAAATAATCTAAATTAAATGATACGTTTTGGAATTTCTCATTTGCATTAGAAATTTTAGGTATTGCTTTAAATAAATTAATTGTGTAAGGATGATAAGGTTTTTTATAAATATTTTCTGTTTTACCATGCTCAACAATTTTACCAAGATGCATTATTTGCACATTATCTGCTATATATTCAATCATAGATAAATCATGAGCAATGAAAATTAAACCTATATTTTTTTTCAAACATAAATCTTTTAATAAATTTACTACTTGAGCTTGAATAGATATGTCTAATGATGCAATAGGTTCATCAGCAACTATAATTTTAGGATCAGTAATTAAGGCTCTAGCAATAACTATTCTTTGTAATTGACCACCAGAAAATTCATGAGGATAACGATAAGCAAATTGTTTTAATAAACCAACATCTTCTAAACTTTTATAAATAGTAGTTTTATAAAGTAAATTAGAAATTTTTATTTTAGTTCAAAACTTTAATAATTTTGAATTATAAATTGAATAAACATTTTTTCATGTTTGGTTTTTATATAAATTTTGATCTTCATCTTCAATTAATTTAGATAAATTGGTTTTCACTCAAGAATTATTTACACCTAATAGCATATAAATATTATTTACATCATAATTTAGATATTTTTTTTCTATTTTAAAAGATTTTAAAGTTTCTTCACGTACTAATAAATCAGATTTATAAGAATTAATAATTGTTTTTGCAGTTCTTTTATCCGTTGCTTTTTCTTTTATAAAATTATTAGCAAATTCAAAATATTTTGTTTTGATTTCTTCAAATTTATTATTACAAAATGTTTGATCATCTACTAATTCTTGATATTTCATTTTAGCATCTTGTATGCTATCATATAATTTTTTAATTTTTACTTTAAAAGATTTTAAATATTCATTTAAATCTTCTTGATAATTATTTTCTGCTTGAAGAAAATTATTTTTAGCTTCTTCTAATTTTTCATTATCAAAAAATGGTTGATCTGTGGAGTTAGATAAAGTTTTTAAATTTTCTATTTTAGTTAAATAAAGATTTTCTTCTTCTTTTAAACTATTGAATTTGTCTAATGAAAATTGTTTATATTTATCTATAGAAAAATCAAATTTGTTTTCAATAATAGTTCAAATTCTTTTTTTAATATTAGAAACATATTCAATATTTTCTAAATTATTTCTATAAAAATCATGAATGTACTTATCTAAATTTGATACAAGTTCTCTAATTTGTTCATAATTTAAAAATTGAATATCTCTAATAAAAGATTTTAAAATTTTTGCTCTTTTTTTGTATAAAAATTCATTTTTAAGATTGTATAAATAAAAATCTAAATCAGTTGTTCCTAAACGCGAAATACTTATTAATGATTTTTCATTTTTAGATTCAATAATAAAATTATTCAAAATTATATTTGCATTTTTGATAAAAGTTTTCTTTTCTTCTAAAAAGTTTTTAAAATCTTTTTTAACTTTTATTAATTCTTTTTTTGCATCCAAAGCAATTTTAGAATATTTTGCCAAAGCCTTAGCTTCTTCATATAATTTTTTATTTTTAATTAAATCTAAATCAACTTTTGAAAGTTCTTTATTTCGATATTCTTTTTGTTTTTTATAATAAAAATTCATTAATTTTTCTGTATTTGCATACATATTATTAATTATTAAACTTTCAATTTGTTGTTTTTCATCTAAATAACTGAAAAAGGCGTTGAAATTATCATCTAATTCCAAATTTTCATTAAATGAAAAATTTTCAAATTTATTTCTTCATTTTTTAAATAAAGGTTCTGCTAAACGATTTACTTCCAATAAATTATCTAATTCTAATTTCATCGCTTCAATTTGAAAATGATATTGAAACGCTTTATTTACTTCTTTTCAATCGCTGAAAATATCTTTAATTTTATTTTTAATAATTTTATTAACCAATAAAGGTTCTTTTAAAATTGAATAAATATTTTGTTGACTATTTAAAGAAGCATGAGGATCTTGAAAGATCATTTGAATATTTTTATGTAAAAATCTATTTAATTTATTTGTTATTTTTTTACCTGAAATAATTTTGTCTTCTAATTTAACAAATCCATTAAAATCATCGTATAGTCTCAATAAAGTTCTACCAACAGTAGTTTTTCCTGAACCTGATTCGCCAATTAATCCTACAATTTCTCCTTCATGCACATCAAAAGATACTCCATCTACAGCTTTATTAATAAAACCACGATTAACAAAATATTTTTTTAAATTATCAATTGATAAAATAACTTTTTTATTACTATTCATATTCTTTAAATGTTTCCTTAAATAAATTTAAACGTTTTATTAAATCGTCAGAAAGTGTAACTTTAGGAGCTTCAGGATGTAATAATCACGTTGCAGCTGCGTGTGATGAAGTAATTGGAATTAAAGGAGGTTCTTTAACAAAATCTATTTCTAAAGCATATTCATTTCTTGGAGCGAAAGGATCTCCTAATGGTAAATTAGCCATATCAGGAGGAGTACCTTTTATATTATATAATTTTTCATCTTTAGTTTCGGGAATGGCAGAAATAAGAGCTCAAGTGTATGGATGAGCTGGATTGGTAAAAATTTCTTTTTTTGTTCCTTTTTCAACTATTTTACCAGCATACATTACATAAATATAGTCACAGAATTTAGCAATTACACTTATATTGTGGCTAATAAGAATAATAGATATATTATATTTTTGACGAATATTTTCAAATAATGAAAGCACTGAAGCTTGCACAGTAGGATCTAATGCCGTTGTAGGTTCATCAGCAATAATAATATCTGGTTTTAAAGCAACAACCATTGTTATAACAATTCTTTGTTTCATTCCTCCAGACAAAGTATGAGGATATTGATAGAATATTTGTTCAGCATTTCTTAAACCAAATTGTTTAAGTAAATCAATCAAATATGTTTTTTTAGATATATAACTTTTTTTAGATCATTCAATATTAGTATTTAAAGCATCTAATAATTGTTTACCAATAGTTCTAGTAGGATTAAGCGAAGTTAAAGGATCTTGTGGTATATATCCTATTTTTTTACCTCTAATATATTGTCATTGTGAAGGTTTTTTTATTTTAGTTAATTCTAAATCATTAATTTGAATTTTGTCAGCATCAATAATTCCATTATGATTTACATTAATTAAAGTTTTAGAAGTAACTGATTTTCCTGAACCTGATTCACCGACAAGACCAACAATTTGGGCTTTGTAAACATCTAAATCAATTCCTCTGACTATATGAATACTTTTTTTCTTACCTGTTGGAAAAGAAACATGTAAATTTCTCACTTCTAAAATTTTATTTTTTTCTAATGATTCAACACGAATTTTGTCATAAATTCTTTGAGTTTTATTTACTAATTTTGAATTAATTTCATCAGATAAAATATTATTTTCAACAGTGTTAATAATTTGACTATCAAAATTATTTAATGTATTTAATTTAACATTTTCTTTAATTGTTTGATTATTGGATTCTTCTAAATTTAAATCTAAATCATTATTTTGATTAGATGAAATTTTCATTTCATTAAGTTCAATTAAATTTTCTTCATGTAATTTAATTAATAATTCTTGTCTTTCAATTATTTTTAAATTACTTTCATTATGTTTTTTATCAATTTTCATTTTTCTCTGTAATTCGTTTTTTTGAAATAAAATTTGTTCTTCATTTCATTGTTTATTTTTAAGAGCTTGAATTACAGTTTCTAAATAAATGTCCACTAATTGCGAATCATTATTTGTATCTTCTCAAAAATTACTAATTGAGAATTGAGAGAAATTATTTTCTTGATCTATTATTTTTGTCATTATTTGCTCTTTCTCTTACTCATTACTCTAGGATCCAATGCATCATGTAAACCTAAAGCAACAAAAGCTAATGTTAATGAAATTGATAAAAGTATTAAAGTAGGTAGAATTAATATTCAAATGTTTTCATTTATTTCTGCAGTAGCATCAATTAACATTTGACCCAAATTAGTATCATTTTGCTCTTTGAAAAATCCTAAAAAAGCTAAAGTGGCAATTCATAAAATTATTCCAGGTATTGTTCTAACAAAAGAATAAGCTAATTTACCAATAACAGCAGGTAAAGCATGAACAAAAACTTGTCTATGTGTTTTTGCTCCGATAGCCTTAGCAGCGTTTATATATTCTTCATTTTTAACAGTTATTATATAAGTTCTTGAAGTACCAACAAATCCTGGTCAACCCACTATTGACAGTGCTATAACTAAAGTTCATTCATTAGCTCCTAAAATAGTTACAAATATAAGTAATCAAACTAAGGTTGGAGCTGAATTGAATATACCAATTATTCGCATTACTATAGTATCAACTAATTTCCCGGCATTAAAACCTAAATAAGCACCTATTGAAATACCTATAAAGGCTTGAATAATTGCAACTATAAAAGCAATTTTTAAAGCTTTTGAAGTAGCATATCAAGTTCTAGTTCATACATCAAAACCTTGATTAGTTGTACCAAAGAAAATATTAATATCATATGAATTTCATAAATTATTAACTACAGTTTCATTGATTGTTTCTCCAGCATTACGCAATGCTAATAAATCAGAATTCAAAGCATTTAATCTATAAAAATTATAGCCATTGTAAGTAATTATAAATAAACCATTTCTTGGTGTAACTGTAATTTCTTGTAATCCTCGCGGATTTAAATATTCAATAAAATCAGAGCTTCTTAAGAAAACATAAGTTCTTAAATACCTATCATTTTCATCAACGACTTTAGAAACTATAGGATTAAATCTTGTAGGTAAACTATTAGTAAAATCTAAATTAGTTACTCTTTGAGCTGGATAAATACCATTTTTTTCACTGAAAATTGGAATTAAAATAGACATCAAAACAACAATTATAAAAATTAAAAGTGAAATAACTACAACAGGATTACTAAAAAATCTTTTTAAAATTTCAACGCCTAATTTTTTAGGTTTACCTGTTATTTGAGCATTTTGCTTAAACTGTGAAGCATCACTAAATTTTAATTTAGAAATTAACTCTTCAGATAAGCGATATTTAGTATTAAAATCATTTAAATTATTTTGCATTAGTTACTCTCTTTATTTACTAATTGTTTTGATTTTTTTAAATAATGTATAATTTTTTGTCTTTCAATAAAAGCTTTAATGAATAATGAATAATTCTTTTTAGATTTAGTAGCATATGTAATTTTAGGATCTAATATAACATAAGCTAAATCAATTAAAATTTCTGTAGTTAAACCAATTACAGTAAAGAATAAGGTTGAAAACATTATTACATTAATTTCACCTGTTGAAAAACTATTAACAATAACTTGACTAGTTCCTTTAACATTTCAATATTGTTCAATAACAACTGAACCACTAAGTAAGGCAAGGAATGAACCAAAGAAAATACCAACAAGCGGAATTGAAATATTTCTTAAAACATATTTAAAGAAAATGTTTATTGAATTTAATCCTTTAGTTTTAGCAATTAAAACATAATTTGATGTTAAAACAGTAATAACCATATTTCTACTGCTAATTGAATAACCAGCTAAAGAAGTAATAGTTACAACGAAAATTGGAGGTAAATAAGAAACGAAAACTTCATTAAAAGCAAAGTCATTAACATCTTTTACAGTAGGTGAAATGCCTATTTTTAATCCAATTACAATAACTAATGGAGCAAGAATAAAGGAAGGCACAGCCACAAAAAACATGACAAATAATCTTGAAACATTATCAAAAATTTTTCCGCGTTTATATCCTGCAATAATTCCAATTGTAAAACCTGAAACTAAAGACATCAACATTGATGGTGCAGTAATAAAAATAGTAAATTTAAGTGGAATAAAGAAATATTTGAAAAGATCTGTATATTGTTGTGGATCTGGATTATTTGCTGGATTAATAACGAAACCAAAGTCTCCTTGAAAAACTTTGGTCATATATATTATGTATCTCTCAATAATTGAAAATTTAACAAAGGAATAAGGATCGTTAGGATCAAGAAGTCTACCTATTCCCATTTGAATTTGAAAACGATTTAAGATTTCTTCATAACTTTGTCCTCTAGCGCCCCCACTCTGAACTAAAGCTTCGGCTAAAGTTTGTGCAGGGTTATTAGCAAAAGCGCTAATAAGTACAAAAACAAATATTGAGATAACAAAAAGTGCTATTATTGCAAAAAATATTCTTTGAAAAATATATTTAATCATAATATTTACAATTATATTAAAAATTAATTTTTAATTAAGCTTTAACTTTTCAATCTTGATAGAATACATTACCAGTACTTGGTGAAATAGGTACTTCAAAATTTTTATTTGCTAAAGTTTCTGAAAATACTCTAGATGCTGAAATTTCTCATCCTAATGTTTCATACCCATAAGCAACTGTTAATTCATTCAATAATTGTATTAATTCTTCATTAGTTAATTCTTGTACATAACGATATCAAAATATTGCACTAAAAATATAAGGATCTTGAGTTTTTTTAATTTCTTCATCACTTCTACTTACTCTAGATGTTCTACCATCTTTTTCTTCGGTTTTCACTACATAAACATCATCTTTCAATTCAAATTGCATATCTTGTAATTGACCAACTCCTGTTGTTCAAATACTTCCATCTACTTTATATAAATCTTTTAATGGAACAGGAAAATTAGGTTCATTTGTTAAGGCATATTCCATTAATTTTTCAGCAGCATGAAGCAATCTTGGAAAATTGGTTCTTAAAGTTTGATCATCTTTTTTACTATTAAATCAAGTTAAAATTGGTATTAAAGTACCTGATCATGAAAGTCCATCTATACCAGAACCAATTGATGTTTTATAATCATATTTTCAACGTACTAAACCTTGTAAATTTTTACCAAAGAATAAATAATCATTTCTTGTTGCTTTGTCTTCTTGAGTAGTTGCAGGAGCATATACGAATTTAGGTTCTAATCTATCATTTAATGATTTTATAGTTTTAACTAATAATTCAGCTCCGCTGGTTATATTATTTGTAGGATTAACATAAGGTCAAAATAAAGTAAATTCAAATTTTTGATCTTTTAATTCAGGATGTTCTTGATCAAATTTATCAATTAATTTTTTTAATTCTTCTTTTAATTTATCAAAATATACAGATTTTGCTTTATCATCTTGAGTTGCTTTTAATAATTCATTTCGTCTATTTTCTTCCATTGAAAGAGTATATTTAGGTTGTTCTTGAGTACCAAAATTAATTTTTTGATTTTCAGCATTAAACGCATAAAGACTATCTAATTGTAATCTTGCATCTCTTGGCGTTTGATATTGCGATTCTTTTTGATTTTTACCACCAAAATCAGTATCTAATGCTACTATTCCTAAATAAGCTGTTTGTTGATTACTGCTTTGTACATTTGCAATAAAACTATGATTTATGGCTGCAGTAATAATACTTCTAAAACTTAAACCTGTACCATTATAGTAAGTATTTAAATTAGATTTTCCTTTAGCTAATTCTGATCTTTTAACTCCATAATTAATTAATGAATAAGCATCATTAAAAGCAAAGAAATTTTCTCCTCTAGAAGTTACTGGTGCAAATGGAATATTAATTACTAAATAATATGGCTGATTATCATTAAATTGTTGTGAATATCTAATACCAAATTTTTCTGTTGAATTTAAAGCTTCTTGTTTTTGTTGTTCAGTTAATTGTGAATAAGGAATAGAAGTTAATTCTCCTGCGGCATATTGTTGAAATACTCTAGTAGCATAAACATTTCTATCAATTTGACCATTAGCTTGATAATTTTCTCTTAAAATTTGTAAAGTTGTTGGAGCGTTTACTCATTCTTGATCATAATGGAAAGTATTCAATTTATAATCTACTCTTGTTCCATTGAAAACATTAGGATAATATCATCCTGAATAAAGTGTGTTATATCCTGAAACTGCATATCAATAAAAACCAGTTCTATAAACAAAAGAATTTTTATTAATATTTTCAAAAGTTGAAAGTATTTCACCTAAAATTTCAGCTTCAGCTAAATTTTGATCAAATTTATAAATATAATTAAATCCATTTTTTAAAGCAAATTCACCTAAAGCTAAATTTTTATTTTCCAATTCTTTATTAGCATTCTCTTCTTTAAATTTAGTTAAAATTTCTTGAGCTCTTTGATTAATTGATTGAACATATTGTGTTGGTAATGGTAAAAATGTTGTATCTGATAAAACTGATGATTCAAATCAATCTTTAAAATTAACATTTTCAGAATTTTCAACAGAATTAATTGTAACTGCTTTAGTATTTTCATCTACTTTTAATTCTGATAATACTTTTGAATCAAGAACAGTTAAAAATTCGTCTTTTTTATCAAATTTTCCTGAATCAATACCATAAAAAGCATATAAATATTCATTAGAATATTCACTATTAAGAGTTAAATAATTAGTAGTTTTAGAATATAATTTTGTTCTATATAAATCATCCAATTCTTCAGAACCACCATTATTACGTCTATAAGCAGTATTTAATAATTTAGTAGCAAGTCATGAATTATAATAATCTTCAGCTTGCAAAGTAAAACCAGTATCTTCACCTGAAGAATTTACATATTTAACATTTTCTCTTATAACAAATTGTATTTTTTTAGCATTAAATAAATCTGTTTTAAATTGTTCACTATTAACTGATTTTGGATCGTTTGATATTAAATCTTCTTCAATATGTGAATAAGCTTTTTTAGTTTCTCCTGCTTCATCTTTAAATTCTTTTGTTGGTTCACTTTTTACATCAGCATTATCATTGTCATAAACTTTAATTGAACCATCTTTTAGAGTAATTACTATTGCTCTTGCACCTTCTAATTTGATTTTATTTCAAGTTGGTTCAACAACAAATCTATTTACAACAGTTTTGTTGTCTGTAAACCCAGTAGTTGAAATGATTGTTGGTTGATTTAATGATTGTTTTCTTAATAATGGAGTACTAATATAAGCATCTTCTCTATTATAACTACCATATGTTGAACTTTTTCTAAATAAAAATTCACTTATTGTGTTGGTGGCATTAAAAGAAACTGCTCTCATTTTATTTTCTGTTACAAAATCTTTTTGCTCTCTTACGTTTTTATCATCTGTAGTCCCACAAGCTGCTGCTAAAACTGTTAAAGGGCTAAGCGACAGGGTGGAACCGGTTAAAAATAACCAAAATTTTCTTCTTTTCATCTTTCTCCTAAACATATATACGTATAAGAAATAATTAACACATTATTAGTAAAAAAATGAGCAAAATTAATAATGTCTTAATTATTTAAATTTAAAATAAAACTAAACTAACTTTATGTTAGATTGTTAAATTGATTTTATTAACCTTTTATGTTTTTAATTCTTAATACTTACTAAAATAATTTGTATTATAAATATAGTATTTCTTATAAATTAATTTCAAGTTTATATATAAATAATTATTTAAATGAAATAAATGAGAAGATTTTATTAACCATAATAATCTTCTTGTTAATAATTTGGTTAATAAAATCGCAGAAAAAAATACTAGCATCCATTGATGCATTAAACATATTACGATAAATTTTGTTTAACAATGTTTGCATAGTATCCTTTCAATTTAACAAAACAATTATATATAAAATCTAATTTTTAATAATTATTATTTTAAAAAATATTTTTTAAACGTAAATTGATGAAAATATTTAATATTTTTCATACTTGTTTTTGTATTTACATTTGTATTTACAAATGTTTTAGTAAAAAAGATTATAATTTAGTTATATATTAATTATTTACTTTGTTAAAAAGTTTGTTAAAAAGGAGATAATAAATATGTTTTTAATGTATGATATTAATTTTATCGATCCAAACGGAGGAGGTGGTGAATATATTTCTCGTGTAGAAAAATCACCACAAGATAAATTAAAGGATCAATTGTTATATGAAGTTCATGGGGAATTTGTAAATTTAGTTAGTAAAAATGGTAATGCATCAATAAAGGTTTCAAAAAATGAACTTTTACAATTTCTTTATAAACAAGACTCTATAAAATATCATAAAGAAGTTACCAAATACATAACATCTTCAGAATGATGAAGTTTAGAATGAAGATTTAAATATTTTGTTTATGGCATAGTACAATTCAAAAATGTTATCAAGCAAATATCAGATGGATTTGCTAAAATAATAGATGCTATAGAGGGATTTAGTAGTGTTATTGCTTCTGCTTATTCTGACACAATAGGTCAAATACAAACAGGAGAGCCAAGAATTGATTCAGCAATAAAAGTAATTGAAATAGCATTATATATACCAACTTTAATGAAAGAAATAAACTCATTTTTTGGAAGAGATAATAATGAATTAACATCACTTAACGTAAAAACAACCGCTTTACAAGAATATTTAAAATCAAAAGAAAATATAAATGTCATTATTACTCTAATTTCTGATATGTTTGATGACATAGAAAAACTTCCTTGGTATAAAAAATATTTTAATATAACTAATAATATTTTAAGAGTAACTCTAAGGGATATGAAATATTATGCTAACGAAGCATACAAAAATGCCGAAAGAAAATATTTACAAGAAAAAGAAAAACAGCAAGCTGAAATGTATGAGTCAATATTTTTAGGTGGGTATTAAAATGAAAAATAATAAAGAAAAAATCCCCTTAATAAATTCTTTAATGGGTTTTAAAAATAATAATACAAGAAATGTTTTATTACTTGTAATTTGTTGCATTGTTTTATTCTTTTTTCTTAATTGATTTATTTTTGTTATTATAGGTATATCAATAAAATCTTTAAAAAATGATTGAGAAGATAAAATTTTAGCATTGGTAGTAAGTTTATCTATTTGCATACCTATTATTACGCTTTCAACATTGGGAATAATATCCAAAACATTTTTTATATTAGCAAATAAAGAAGTGGATGAACTAAAAAGACATCAACTTTATAAAAAAGCATATTTAACTGGGTTAAGATATTTTGGTTATAAATCAGCAATAAAAAAGTCTGAGGAAATTTCAATTTTAAAAAACAATTAAAAATTCTTAAAACATATTTTTCAAATAATTTTGTAATACAAGGAAGCACTTGTATAAACTTGTTTTTTAATTGAAATTATCGTCTAGTTAAAGATATTGATTTAACTAATTCAAAAGAAAATAAAATAAATTTCAATATTTTAAAAAGTAATGAAAATTTAGAATGAATTTTTATTAATGATACTTTTGGAAAAGGCAAAATAAAAGATTTAAATATAGATGTTGAAATAATGTTTAGCAAATTCATTCCGGATAAATATATTCTTAAGAAAAAACATTTAAATCACTATAAATGAAATTGATTTTTAATCTCAAAAATATTACAGTTAATTTTTTATCTACAAAAAAATGAAGCAGATATTTTAAAATTAAAAAATATAATTTACGATATTAATTTCATGATTATCAATTTAAGTAAAAATAAATTAATTAAATTTATATTTGAAATTAATAAAATATCTAAATTAGTTTTAATTAACAATTGTTCAATTTGATATTTCTTTAATAACAGTCATAATAAAGGACTTGTTATAAATCAAAATAATAAAAAAATGTTATTAAATAAATTATGCTCATTATTAAAAGTATATAAAATAGATAATTTCTTAATAACATTATTTTTAGAAATCATATTAAATGATAAATATTTTCAATTAGAAAATGCAATTAAAAATACTTTAGATAATAAAAGTAGAATGATAGAAGAATTTTCAAAAGTTGAAAATATGGAAAAATATAGATGAGACAGTCAATATTTTGAGTTTTCAAAAAGATCTAATAAAACAAAAATACTATTAAAATATGAAAATGAAATAGATAAAACAATAGAGAAAATAATAAACTTGTATAAATCTAATTATAATGATCTTAAAATTAGAAAAATATATTTAGTACTTCTTTATATAAATTCATTTCTTTTAAAAAGAAAAACAAAAGGAGAAAATGCATAATACTGAAAAAGAATTAGATACTAATGTGATTGAAAAAGTTAACACTTTTTTAAAAAAAATTAATAGTTATCAAAAGACAATAATTATTCTGGTAATATCTTTAATTGCTGCTTTAATATCTATATATGATATTTTTGCAAAAATATGATATATATTAATTCAAATACTAAATAATAGTCCAATAAATTTATTACCGTTAATTATTGTTTTATTCTTTATTAATTTAATTATTTTATTTTTTAGTGTTTTAGGTTTTATTTCGCGTATATATATATTAGTTGCAAATAATGAAAATAATCCAATTAAAAAAAACACGTATTATCAAATAGCTTATAGTTTTGGTTTAAGAAACAAGACATTTAATAAAATTAAAAAATATTACATAGATTTGCAAAAATAATAAACTAATATCTTATATAAGATTAAAATTTTTAAAATTATATTTACAAAAAATAAAAAAAGAATGTTGTACTTTAAGTTATATAATATTCTTTTTTGTATTTAAAAAACTTAATTAGCACGTTTATTACTTATTACATTTTATATATATTATTTTTTTGAATTCATCTTTTTCATTGTTGTTGATAATAAAAAGTGTTTTAGAAATAATATTCATTAATGATAAAAATAATATTACGACAAAAATAAAAAACATAAGAAATAATTCAATTAATGTTTCATTTATGCTTTATTTTCAATTGAATGAAGAACATATTTCGTGACTTTAATAAAATAGAAACAAAAACTAAAATAGCAAAATATAAGCAATAATTAATATAACGATATTTTTAACATTGTTATTTTTAATACATATAAAATTATTAATTGTTTCTATTTGTTTTTATTTTTTACCAGTAACTCATAAGAATATTTTTATATTTAATTTCTGTTTAATAAATATATTTAGTTTGAAACAATAAAAAATATGAAAAATAATTTTTTCATATTTTTTATTGTTTATTAATTAAATTGTGAAGTATATAAATTTCAATAATAGCCTTTTGATTCCATCAATTCTTCGTGTGTACCTTTTTCAATAATTTTTCCAGCATTAACTACTAAAATTAAATTTGCATTTCTAATAGTACTTAAACGATGAGCTATAACTATTGAAGTTTTGTTTTTCATAATAGAATTTTGTAGAGCATTTTGAATAATTTTTTCAGTATTAGAATCAACATTACTAGTTGCTTCATCTAAAATAAGAATTTTTTTATTACCTAGTATTGCTCTAGCAATAGCTAATAATTGTTTTTCTCCTTGAGATAAATTATTACCATTATTTTCTAAAATAGTATCATAACCATTTTTCAATCTTGCAATAAAACTATCAGCTGCGACCAATTTAATTACTTCTTCAATTTCTTCTTTAGTCGCATTTGGTTTAGCAATTTTTAAATTATTTAAAATAGTGTCATTAAACATAAAAGAATCTTGCAAAACTACCGCCATAATATCTCTTAAATCGTGTTTATTAATTTTTTTTAATTCGATATTATCTATTGTAATTGAGCCTTGATCATATTCATAAAAACGACTTAATAAATTAATAATTGTAGTTTTACCAGCTCCTGTAGGTCCGACAATTGCTATTGTTTGTCCGCTTTTAGCATAAAAAGAGGCGTTTTCCAGTTGATATTTGAATGAGTTTTTATTATATTTAAAACTTACACTATTAAAATTAATTAAACCTTGTGGATTATCTAATTTAATTGTATTTGTTTCTTCCTCAGGAATAATTAAATCAACTAAGCGAAATACTCTAGTTGAAGATGCAAATCCTAATTGCATACTTAAAACCATTGTAATTAAAACTTGAATAGTTCCCATTAATCCGTAAATTAAACTAATTAAAGCTATAACAAAGCCCGAATCTGGCTTTGAATAACTTATACCATAAACTGAAATATTATTATTTTTAAAAATTAAAGCTAATAAAATAGCAGAGATAACAATAAAATTAGAAGCAAAAATAAATCAAGGATCAAAAATTCTTTGAAAAAAATCACCAACAAAAGCATTTTTGTAAATTTTATCTGTAATATTATTAAATTTAATTTGTGCTGGCTCTTGAGCATCAAAAGTTTGAGTAATTTTTGCATTATTTAACATTTCTTCTAAATAAGCATTTAAATCTCCAAAAGCATTTTGTGTACCTATTAAGGCTGGACGAGCTTTTTTAGTCATAAAAACACTTATTGACATTAACAAAATTGCCAGAATTAAAATTATTATAGTTAAAGTGCTACTAATAAAACACATTGCAATAAAAGTGAAAATAATAGAAAAAACATTAGTAAATACTTGTGTTAAAAATCTTGTTATAGCATTTGCACTATTACTAATATCATTAACTAAAGTAGATATTAAATCGCCCGCTTGTTCTTCATCATAAAAAGCAATAGGCATATAAAGTAATTTATTCATTGCTATTTGACGCATTTTTTTAGCGCTTAAATAAGCTATTTTAACAAAAAGTCTATTTTGCAAATATCCAAAGATTGCATAAGCTAAATTTAATAATAACATTGCAGTAGATAAAATAATAAATAATTTTAAATTTAAGTCTTTTTGTGCAAAGATTACAGGTTCAAAAACTAAAGTAACAATTTGACCAGTTAATAATGTAGCGCTAATGGTAGATATTGCTGAAAATAAAGCAAAAATAATTCCAATAATTAATAATTTTTTACTAGCAGGATCTAAAAAACCATAAAAACGCTTAAGAATAGCTAATGAAGAAATATTTGCATTTTTTTTAGTTTTTCTTTGCATACAAATTCCTTTCTATTGATCTAATTGATTTTTATAAATGGAATTATATAAATCACATTTCACTATTAAATCATTATGTTTTCCTTGAGCTAAAATATTTCCATCTTGCATAACTAAAATTAAATCACTATCTCTTATTGGTGCGATTTTTTGAGAAACTAATATAGTAGTACAATTGTAATTATTTTTAATATTGTTAATAACTTTTTTAGTAGTTATATTATCTAATGCTGAAGTAGAATCGTCTAAAATTAAAATTTTCGGTTTTCTCAATAATGCCCTAGCAATGGATAAACGTTGTTTTTGACCCCCTGATAAATTTTTACCACCTTGTATAACTGGATGATCTAATTTTTTGTCAAATTTGTCAACAAATTCTCACGCATCAGCATTTATTAACGCTTTTTGCATCTCTTCTTGACTTGCATTAGCTTTTGCTCAAAGTAAATTGGATTTAATAGTACCTGTATACATTAATGCTTCTTGATAAACTATTCCAACATTATCATGTATATTTTTTGTTTGTAATTGCATTAATTCTTTATTACCTATTAAAATTGAACCATCATTATAAACATAATTATTTACTAATAAATTAACCAAAGTACTTTTACCTGCGCCTGTAGGACCAATTATGCCTAATGTTTGTTTATAATTTAATTTAAAATTAATATCATTTAAAGCATTTTTTTCTGCACTTTCATAATATTTAAAGTTTAAATTTTTAACTTCAATATCATAGTTACTGTCTAAAATTAATCCTTCTTTTCTTAATAAATTATCAACTTTAGTATTAAAAATATTATTAATTCTTGATGCAGATACTTTTGCTCTAAAAAATGAAAATAAAAAACCCACCATCATCATAATACCAAAACTAATATTGTATAAATAATCAATCATGACGTTTAAATTAACTAATGTAGTACTATCTAAGGGGTTATTATTAATAGCATTATAAGCAATAGCATATAAAGAAACAATTAAAGAATTAATTAACATAAAAAAAACAGGTTGAGCTGTGGAAAAAATAATCTCACTTTTAAAAGAAATTTTATATCAATTAAGATTTTTTAAGCTAAATTGATCAATACGTTTTGTTTCTAAATTATAGGTTTTAATAACTCTAATCCCATTAACATTTTCGTTTATGTCCTTAGTTAAACTTTCTATGCTTAATTGAGTTTTTTTAAACAAAGGTATAGCTAAATAAGCAATTACGCCAATTAAAATGCACAAAGCAGGAATAATTCCCATAATTCCTCAAGCCATATTAGGATCAACTAAAAAAGCTAAAATTGTGCTGCCAAGCGCTAAAAAGATTCCTCTTATTAAAGTGGTAGCTCCATTTACTAAAAATTCTCAAAAAATAGCAATATCATTAGAAACACATGTTATTATGGTTTCACTTTTTAAATCTGCAATATTTTTTAAAGATAAAGTTTGAATTTTTTCAAATAATTTTATTCTTAAATATTTTGAGGTATTTTCTGAAGCATAAATAATAATTAAAACTGCAAAAAAAGTTAAAGTAATATTAATAATAATTAAACAAATAACGGTAATTAATAACCATTTAAATACTACATTATGTTCAGCAGGAGCAAATGATCATAAACCTTTAAAAATTTCAATTGAAATTAATTCATTTTGATTTTGACTAAAAATTAACTTAATAAATTGCGATATTAAATTAGGAAAAAACAAAGTTAAAAATACATTGATTAAAACTATAAATGCACCTAATAAAAATAAACTTTTTAACTTAGTTGGCAACATTTTAATTAAATTTATCATCCAAATCTCCTTTTCAATTTTTGATATTATACTTAAAAAAGCACTAATGTGCTTTTATTTTATATCAACAAGAGTATAAATTAATTCTATACCGCCATAATGATCATTAAATAATACTCTTTGACTTTCACTATAATTTAAATTTTCATCTGCAAAACCTTTTGTGTCACTAATATATTTAAATAAACTAAAAAAGTTATTTTTATTATTACTATTTAATAATTTAGGATAAGTATTAATATATCCATAAATTTCTACTGAAGGCGTTGAATTTTCTTCTTTGTATAATTCAATATTAATACGAATAATAAAACCTTCTTGAGTTAAAAGAAAAACTCTTAATTCTTGAGCATAATCATCATTAGCATATTCTTGAATTACATAATCATTAATTTGATTATTTTGTGCTTGATAAAAAGTTTGATAAAGTAATAGATTTTCACTATCTCTTTCGGCTAAAAGAGCACTATTAGCATCATCACCTCGATTATCTTGATCTTGAACAAAAACTAATTTAGAAAAATTAAATAAATAAAATAATCAATTTGTGCGGGTAAATTCTTTAATTAATTTTTCATTTGTTTCCAAAATGCTAGCTTTATTAACACCAAAAAAACTATTACGATTAAAATTTAATGAATAAGTTAAATTATTAGCATATCTTAATGCAGTTTTTAATTTAAGTAAATAATTTATATCTAATTTCTTTTGAGATTGAATATATTTTTCTTTAGTTAAATTATCATTTTTATAAATTAGATTTAATAAAGCTTGAATATGCTGATTTTTTAAAAATAAATCAAATTCATTTTCTTTAACAACAAGTGTTGTATCTGTTTGTACTTGAGTTTTTTTTAAATGGTTAGTACATCCTATAGTAGTAGTAAAAATTAATACAGATGATAAAATAGATCACAAAGTCTTTAATTTATTCATTTTGCTCCCTAATAATAGGCAAAACATAGGCAGGTTCTCCATAACGTTGTTTATCAACTAAATCATTAATAAATTGATTATAACCACTAACATATTTATGTACTTTAGTGTAATGATACACAGATGCAACTAAAGCAGTCGAAATTTGAGGTTTTTTCAAATTTTCAAAATATCAAATATACGGTTCTATTACTAAAGTGCTATTATCACTATTAAAATTATTAACTACTAAACGATAAACAGTTTTATTAGACGTTAAATAATAAACATTTGTATTATTTAATTCATATGATTCTTCACCAAGAATTAAATTTTGTAAATAATTATTAGCAACTTTAAACGTTTTTGAAGCTGATAAATTATTAATTTTATCAATATATTCATTTGTAATTAAATGAGCAAAATCATTTTCAATTTGATTATCATTTAGTTTAACTGCGTCAATAAGTTCTTGAGCAATATATTTATAAAAAACAAAGTTAAATTTATTTAAATTTTGAAAATATCAATATCAATTTTTACTAATTAAAAAGCCAACTTTTTCTTTATAAGTATCTCATTGTTTGTTTAATTCATTTAGTTTTTTATTTTGTTCTAGTAAATCATTTTTAACTTGATCTTTTTTGGTTTGTGAAAAAAATGAAGGTAAAAAATCTATTCTAGCTTGCATTTCATTTAACTCTGAAATTTTTTTATTTATTTGTTCAATTTCTACGACCAAATTTTGAGTATTTTGTGCTAAATTTTCAAATTCTTTTTCTATTTTCTTAGTATTATTTTGTTTATTTAAAAATTCCACTTTAGCAGTTTCATTATTTTTATAAACAATTTTTAATAATTGTGTTAAAATATTTTGAGTTTGAATTTCTTCATTAGAACTTATATTATTTAAATGATCTAAATTATGATCGATTAAATTTTCAAAAGTTTGAGCTTCTTGATAATTAACACAAGAAAGAGAAACTAATGGTGAAAACATTAAAAGCAAAATACTAGTAATTTTTTTGATCATCTATATAACTCCATATATATTTTTCAATTGTTATATTTTTAGTTTGAAAATTTAAAACTAAATTACTAAAAATTTCAGCATAATTATCACTATCATAAAATGAAAAAAGTTTACTATCATTATTTATTGCTAAATAATTATTAACATCAAAATCATCATCAATAGATTTTAAATAATTAATATTTTTCTCTAAATTTTTTGTTCATTCTTCTTGAAAAAATAATAAAAAATTTTCAATAAAAGTATCTAAATAATTAATATCACTTATTACAAATAAATCAGGAAGTATAATTATATTTTTCTTTTGATTTTCTTCATAACTCAAAAGTAACATTATTTTATTTTGTTCTAGAACTATAAAAAACAATTTTTTATTCAATAATTTATCATGTTCATTTAAATTAAAAGTTTTAGTAATAATTTTGTCAATTGTTTTATTGTTAAATTTAAATAACAAAGTATTATCATTAATTTTTTGTTTTAATAATTCATTAAAATTATCCACTTTATTATTAAAAGATATATCATAATCTTTACCATATGGATTAAAAGCAAAAATTAATTTTTCTAAATTATTTAAATATCAAAATCAATTATTTTTTAAAAATTGTTTTAAATTAGAAATTGATTGATTAGTTTTTTTATTTTGATTTCCTGAATTCGATAAAACTTTAACATCTTGTAAAGGTGCAAAAATTAAAGAAAAATTTAATTCATTAATTAGATTATTATCTATTTGACTCTGAACATCAATAAAATCATTAAACTCACTTTGATTTGGAATAAATTTTTTGGTTAAATCTAAAAGATTATTATCAACAGTATCAATAAATTTGGGTGTAAATTCTCAATTGTTTGTAAGAATATTTTTTTCCTTATTAACATTAAAACAAGCAACAGAAGTTAATAAGAAAGTTGGCAAAAGATTTAATGTTAAAAAACATTTAATTATTTTTGATAATTTTTTCATAAAAAATTTCTTCTAAAGATTTAGTTTTATTTCCGTTGTATAAAACTTTGCCTAAATGTATTAAAGTTAAAGAATCTACAAATTTATCAATTTCACTTAAAACATGTGAAGAAATAAAAATTGTTGTACCCTTATCATTTAATTTTTTCAATATTCTAAATAAATTAAATCTGGCCGTAGGATCTAAATTAGCTGCTGGTTCATCTAAAATTAATAATTGAGGATCAAACATTAAAGCTTGAATTAATAAAATTTTCTTTTTTTGTCCAGAAGACATATTAAAAGGTTTGACATTTTTTAAATCACTTATTTCAAATTCTTTTAACAAGCTTTCAATTTTTATTGTTGCTTCTTTATTTGTTAAATTATTTAATTTAGCTAATGATAATAAATATTTAAAGGTTGTTAATTCTTTAGGAAAAACAGCATTTTCTGGAACATATCCAAGAAATTTTTTGCTTTTTTCATTATTATTATCTAAATTATTAATAAGAATTTTTCCTTCAAAATTATTATAAGCACCTACAATACTTTTAATTGTTGTAGTTTTTCCTGCACCGTTTTCTCCTATAAAAGCATGAAATTGACCTTTTTTAACTTCAAAATCAACTCCAAAAACACCACTTGAATGTTTATTAGACACATATATCTTTTTAAAATTCTTTACTTCTAAGATATTATCCATTATTTATAATCCTTTTTAGTATATAAGTAAGTGTTAATTAAAGTTAAACTTATTGATAAAATCACTCAAATTGCAACATAACCCATTTTATTGATTACTTGTGTAGATCTTTTTAATTCGTAAATTTGATCAAGCGGTTGAAAAAGATAATTATCATTTTTATTTAATGAATAACGAATAATAATTTTTTTCTCATTATTTTTTTCTCTAACTTCTTGCATAGCACTATATGAAGCAAAACCACCTATATAGTAATTAAAATTATTTATTTTTACTTTAAAAACACTTGGAGTAGATTCTAAATTAACATTATCATTACTTAAAATAATTTCTAATAAAGTTTCATTATTTTGTGCAAAATAAATGTAATAAAGCATTGCTACAGTAAGATAAATTTTTTTCTCTATTTGTGTTTTAATTATTTTATTACTAATACTATTAGTATTAAAAATAGTAACTTGATTATTTTGATAACGATTTAAAAAATTATTTTCATCATTTATTAACAAACTTCAATTAGTTAATAATTGTTTTTTATTAAGGCTTTTTTCTAAATTTAGATTTAATTTATTATTTTGTTCTTCTAATCAATCATTTATAAAAGTTGCAAAATTTGAATCTTCTAATATTTCTTTAATATATTTTCATTTAATATTTCCAACTAAATTATCACTTGCTGAAAAAACATATTCATCTTCTGGAAAACTAATAGTAAAGGATTCGGCGTTTTCCCGAGCATAAATAATATCAGTATTGATAATATTTTCAAAAATTGAATCATTTTTTAATAATGCCGGAACAATATATTTTTGATATTGATTTTCATTTTCTCAAATTTTAAATTTTTTTAAATTTGCTTCTTGTAAATCATAATTATATAAATACGAATCTAATTGGGGATAATATAGATACTGTTTTAAATTATTACTAATATTATTAGTAAATAAATTTTTATTATTTAAATTAAAAATATCCATCATTTGATAAGGCAATGCTAATCAAGAATAAATACTTAATGGTAAGTTAGAAAAATTGGCTAAATTATTAGTTTGTTCTAAAAATAATTTTTGTTTATCAGTAAAATTATTTTTTTCAAAACCGTTAGGCAGAATATAAAAATTATCTTTTTTATTATTAAGATAAAATGTTTCTAAATTAGCTATATTTCCTGCTAAATTATCTTTATATTCTAAGTTAAGATAATAAGCTAAATTATTAGCTTTAGAAGTGGATTGATTATTTAATAAAATTCCTCCAACAATTAAAGGCATAGTAATAACAAAAGGTATAGTTAAGGCAATTTTAGCATTTAATTTATAAGCTAATAATGATGTAAAAGTACCAAAAATTATAAAAACAAAAAATATAGCAAAAAAACTAATAATTAAATATAAAAATATTATTTCTAAATTTATTAAAGTTAAAATTAAATTTAATAACGTTATTATTAAACTGTAAATAAGTGCAATAAATATTGCAATTAAAGTTTTAGCTAAATAAATATTTTTTCTCTTGAGTGGTTTACTTAAAGAAAGAATTTCCATTCCTTCTTCTTCTAATTCCTTAAAAATATTGATATATAAAATACCACTATAAAAAATAGTAAAAATTATTTGTATAAATGAATTAACGAAAATAACTAAATTAGTATCTCAGTAATTTTGATTTACTAATGATAAAGTTAAACTTAATGTAAAATTAATAACCAAAAAAACAATAAATGTTATTCAAAGTATCTTTTTGGCTATTAAATTAATAATAAGAAATAAGGCATAATTTTTTAATTGTTTAATCATAAACCTCCTTAAATTTTAAGGAGTAAACCACTTTATAATAAGTTAAATATCTCTAATATTGTTATTTAAAATTATATATTAAATCGCAAATAAAAAAAGAAAGTTAACCTTTCTTAATTTTTATCATATTTAGCATTAGTCATTGAACGCATAACATCTTTAATTTGTTTTTCAGAAGCTTTTCTACCCATTTGTAAAAACATAGCACGTATCATTTTTTCTGTAATAGGAGGATTTTCTTTAATTTGTTTTTCAAATTTTTTCTTGGCTACTACAAATGCTACCATAGCACCGGCTATAGCGAAAACTATAGCAGCTGCAATAACTATTCCTATTCATCCACCTAAAGAAATACCATTATTCATCAAATGCTCCTTATTTATACTAAATTATTTATATTTTATTATTCTATCATAAATTTCTAAATTCATATTTTTTATAAATTCAGTTAACAAATCACCAGCAGCTATTAAATCATTAATATCACACACACCTATAGGCGAATGTAAATAACGCTGGGGTAAAGAAATTGTAATAGTCGCTGCTCCACCTTTACTATATTGTAAGGCTGAAGCGTCAGTGCCACCACCCATTGAAATAAACTTGTAATGTTTAATATTAAATTTTTCACCAATATGACACAAATAATTAGTTAATTTAGGGTCAGCCATCATTGCTCCATCCATTATTCTCAACGCAGCACCTAATCCTAATTTAGTAGTTCCTGCTATAACGTCAGGAGTGTCATGAGAAGAAGTAGTATCTAAAGCTATAGCAATATCAGGATTAATTAGTTGAACACTAGTTTTAGCTCCTCTAGTTCCAACTTCTTCTTGAACAGTTGCTACTAAAAATAAATCTACATCTAAGTTTAATTGATTCACTTTATGAGCAATGTATTCTAAAACACATACTCCAGCTCTATTATCCATTGCTTTACCTGCTATCAAATTTTGATTATGAAAATTAATTGTTGGGGCTGTTAAATATATCACATTACCAATTTCTACTTTATTTTCTAAAGCATTCTCTTTACTAAAAAAACCAAAATCAACATATAATTCTTTATTATTGATTGCCTTAGTGCGTTTTTCTGGTTCTAATATATGAATTGAAGTATGTCCAAAAACACCTTCAAAGCGTTCATTTAATGAATTAATTAAAATTGCTTTAGTACCTATTACAACAGTAGGTCAAATTCCTCCTATAGGTTCAACTAAAATATGTCCTGTGGAAGTAATATCTCTAACTAAATAACCTACTTCATCCATATGAGCAGCAATCATAATTTTAGGAGCATTAATTGAATGAGATTTTTTATGTAAAATTAATGAACCAAAGTTGTCATAACTAATTTCAAAATTAGTATTGTGTAAATTTTGAATCAATTTTTGTGCAACGGGTTTTTCAAAACGAGAAGGAGCTTCCAACTTCATATATTCTAATAACTTTGTTTTAAAAATTTCTTTATTCATTTATTTATCCTTTTGATTTAATTATTAATTACAAAATCTACTAATGTATCAATTAAAACTCCTTGTGGTTTACCGTTTATATCTGCTGTTCCGGCTATATCACAATGAATAAATGGAATATCTTTAGTAAACTCTTTCAAAAACATTGCGGCTGCATTAGCATCAGATTTAACTGTATTGGAATAATTCATTAAATCAGCTACTAAAGAAGATTTATTTCCTTCATGAAAATCTTCATGAAATGGCATTCTTCAAATTTTTTCTAAGTTATTTTCTGCAGCTTGCTTCATTTTTTCTCACAAATTATCTTCAGTAGCATAAATACCACTATAAACATTTCCTAAAGCTACAGTCATAGTTCCTGTTAAAGTAGCTACATCAATTAAAGTTGTAGCATTTAATTTTTCAGCTCCATAGTAAAGACCATCAGCTAAAACTAATCTTCCTTCTGCGTCAGTATCACTAACTTCAACACTTATTTGTGCCATTGATTGATAAATATTTTCAGGTAAAGAAGCATCTAAAGCTAAACGATTATCAGTAATCATCATTATTGCGCTAACATTTTTTTTAACTTTTAATTGTGCTAAAGTTTTTACAACATATGCAACAATTACTGAACCGCTCATATCATATTTCATTCCTTCCATATGATATCCTTTAGTATTAACTCCTCCTGTATCGAAAGTAATTCCTTTACCTACTAAAACTGTTTTTTCTTTTGAATCTTTATCTCCTGTATATTCAATTATAACTACTCTTGGTTCATGTGTAGAACCTTTATTAACCGAAAGAATTAAATTCATATTTAAAGTTTCTAATTCTTTTTTACCTAAAACATTTATTTTTAAATTATTTATTCCACTAAAATCCTCAACAATAAAATTAGCTAATTGTTCGGAATTACAATAGTTTTCAGGCATAATTTGTAAATTGCGAATTAAATTACGATTATTGGCTACTAAAGCAAATTTATTGAATAAATTTAAGTAATTATCATCTTGCATTAAAATTGAAAATTCTTTTTTGGGAGTATTATTTTTTTTCTTATTAAATAATTGAGCGCTATAAAAAATAATTTCTTTTGTGAAAATTTTCAATAATTGTTCAATAGTAATATTTTTATTTAAAAAAGAATATAAATCAAATTGATATTCTCTTTTAGCTGCATTTAAAGTTGTTTTTATTAATTCATTTAAACTATCAAGATCTTGATTATCTTTTGAAATGTAAATATAAGCTAAATTTTGATCTAAAAATTCAGTTATTGAACCATTTTTTAAGTTAATTAGACTATTATTTATAGAATCATTTTCGTATTGAGCCTTTAATAAAATAGTTTTTTCTTTTTGTTTAGTTAAATAAATATTATTTAGCATTATAATTCTCCTTTTTCTTTATAGTTAAGTAACATTGTAATTTCTTCTTTATAAATTGAACCACTTTCAGGAATAGGTGTTTCTAAAATAATTGGAACATTATCAAAATCTTTATCATGAACAAATTTAGCTAATGTTTTTAGTCCAATATGACCTAAATCTATATTTGCATGACGATCTTTATGAGAAGCTAATTCATTTTTAGAATCATTTAAATGAATAACTTTTATTTCTTTTAACAAATCAAAATTAATTAATTCTTTTTTAAAAGTTTCATAATTTTTTAAATCATAACCAGCGTCTCAAATGTGACAAGTGTCTAAACACATTTTTACTCTTGTACTATTTAAACTTTTAATTAAATAACTTAATTGTTCTAAATTAATACCTATTTCGCTTCCTTTCCCCGCCATTGTTTCTATACAAATAATCACATTTTCAGTTCTAGCTATAACAACTTTTAAAACATGAATTAAACAATCTAACGCTTCTTGGGGTTTGAAAGTAGTATATGAACCAGGATGTAATACTAAATATTTAGCTCCTATATAATTCATTCTTTTGATTTCTTGTACTAAAAATTCAATTGCAAATTTTTGTTTATTTGGATTTGCTGGATTGACAATATAAGGAGCATGAACTACTATATCTTCAGCTTTAATCAAATTTTTATATTTTTTAAAATATTCATCTCTTCCATATTGTTGAATATCAACTCTTTTAGTATTTTGAGGTGCCCCTAAATAAATCATCATACAATTTGCACCATTATTTAAACTAGTTTGACAAGCACCAATTAAATATTCTGACTTTTTAGCAAATGCAACATGTGAACCTAATTTAATCATTTTTGCTCCTTTTTAACTTTTTTAATTATATTTTAAAAGTAAATTAAATATTTAATTTAACTAGGAAAAAAATATAAAAAAAATGTTTGTTTAAAAAACTTTTTATTCTATAATGTTAATGTATTTATTATAAATTTATGCCCAGGTGGCGGAATAGGTAGACGCAAGGGACTTAAAATCCCTCGGACGTTAGTCCGTGCTGGTTCAAGTCCAGTTCTGGGTACCATTTGGTTCAATGAACCAAAAAAGCGTCCATAGCTCAGCAGGTAGAGCAAATGGCTTTTAACCATTGGGTCAGAGGTTCGAATCCTCTTGGACGTACCATTTCAAATTTTGTCCTAAAAGTAGTTTTTAACTACTTTTTATTTTATTTTTAAAACAGGTAAAATTTAATATAGATGAAGGTATTATATGAATAAAAAGAAAAAAATTATATTAACATCACTTATGCTAACTACAATTGTGATTATTCCTATTATTAGCGTTCCTTTAGTATATTATGCAAAAATAAAAACTAATAATAAAACATTAGATACAAAGAAAGAAAATATTGATTATCAAACTAATATTATGAAATTTACTTTTAATTTTATTAACATTATGCAGGATAATTTAAAAATTAGTTATGAAAAAGAAATTGATATAAATTCTCTTAATGATTATCCAAAATTTAATATTAAATTGAAAGATTTTAACTTATTCGACTTTAAAATAATTAATAATAACCAAATTTTGGATGAGTTAATAGTAGATTTAAATAAAACAATAGAAATAAAAATTATTCCAAATAATTTTGAAACTAAAATAGAAATTATTAATGATAATAAAAAATATAATAATTTATCTATTCTTAGAAATATTTATGATAATAAAATCACTATTGAAAATAAAATTAAAAATTTACTGGATAATAATGATACATTCGAAATTATTGAAGAAAATATTCTTAATAATGTTTTAAAAATTAAACTTAATCAAGAAAAAAAGCAAAATAATAAATTTCTAACATTAAATTATATAAATAGATTTGATAATTCATTATTTTATAAAGAGCAAATACCAATTGAAATAAGCAAAACTAATTTTGATTTTAATTTGAAAAAATCAAATAATAATGAAATTAAAAATAATTTTTTACTTGTCAATCAAAAGAAAAAAATTGTTAATAATATTAATTTAGATCTTTCTAAAAATAATCATGATATAGCTATTTTCCCAAAAGAATATTTAGTAAAAATTAATTCAAATTTAGAGGAATTTAATAATAAAAATATTCACGTAAATTATCAATTTAACAAAGATAATTTAATAACAGAATTAAATAAAATAATTAATACAAGGCATTATCAATTTCACTTAAGAAAAAATTTTGTATTTGGCGATAATGAAATATTAATAATAATTGAAAAAATAGAAGATAAAAATGAATTAATTAAACAATTAACAAATCAAAAAGAAATCATTGAAATAATAAAAAATAATAACAATATCTTAAATATAGAAGAAATTAATTCTTTTGATATTAGTGAATTTGATTTTCTTGTGGAAAAATCTATTCCAAAACTAAAAGAAATAAAAGAAAATATTTTACAAATTATTGATAAATCTTTTAATTTAGCAAATCAAAATCTTAATCAAGAATTAATTAATTTAAAATTAGAATTAAATAATTTAGAAACAAATAAATATTATATTGAAGATATTAAAGAAGAATATAACTATTTCATAGGTGAAAAAGAAAATTTAAGTAATAAAAATTCCTTTATTAAATTTTATTTATTAAATATTAATAACATATTTGATTTAAAGCAAAAAATCAATAATAAAATAAGTAGAACACAAAATTTTATAAAAATAGCACAAGAATTTTTAGATACTTCAAAAAGAAAATCTTTAATGTCTATTAATTTAAAATTAAATTATCCCTTAATAGATGATGTTTATCAAATTGGTCAAGCTCAAGAAATTAATTTAAATATAAATATAAATGAAGAAGAAAAATTATTTAATATACAAGATTTAAAATTATTAATAGAAACAGGAGATTTAGAAATTTTATATAGCTTTGATCGCGCTGGAAATAATTTTACTCAATTAGCTAAAAATCAATTTGATTTTCTTAATAATCAATTATTAATTCCCTTTAATAAACAGGATAATCAGCAATATGTTATTAGATTAAGAATTAATTATAAAAAACAAAGAATAGCTATAAATGCAATAAATGCAAATGGTACTAATAAATGAACGTGAATTCAAAGAGGAAATGATTTTGATTTAACACCTAACGTAAAGAGTATTATTAAAAATTCAATTGATGATTATTGATTATTTCCTAAAGGACATAGTATTATTTTAAAAGAAAAAATATTGGATGGTGCTAATCAAACTAATACGAATTATTTAAATAACTTAATTAAACAACAAAGTAATATGATTTGAAATACTAAAATTTCAGATCAAAATAATTTTAAATATCAAGATGCTTTAAATTTAATGCTATTGAAAGTGTTTATTGATACTAATTTAAATAATAGTAATTTTAATTGAGAAAAAGAAAAAAGTATTTTTACTAAAAATATTACTGAAAATGGTAGTTTTATTTATGAGCATCATCTTATTGCTACTAAAGACAGTTCAACAACTAATTTTAAAACTATTGGTGGTAACTTTTTTGAAACAATTTTAGAAAGTAATCTAGCTAAACATTATGATTTCAAAGTTAATGATAAAATTAAATTTATTTTTGAATTAGATAACACTCTTACATGAAATGATAATTTTTATGCAAACACATTACCACAAGTTATAAGAAACAATAATGGCGATTTTTTATCCACAGCCAAACAATTTAATTGAAGAGGAAAATATCCGTTTTTAGCTACTTATTATGGAAAATTCATTCTAAAAATGTTTGTAAATGATAAATTAATTTGAAATTATTCTACTCACGATAATAATCAAATGCATGTTTTACCTATTTTTGTTTTAGTTAAAGAAAATATTAACGGTAATAAATTTATTAGTGTATATAATTCATCATCTAGAGTTTCTTTAATATAAAAAAAACAATCGTAATCGATTGTTTTTTTTATATTAATCTTCATCTTTAGTTTGAATATTACGACGTTTAATAATTTCATCAGCAATATTTTTAGGACATTTTTCATAATGATGGAATTGCATTTGATAAGTTCCTCTACCCGAGGTCATACTACGTAAATCTGTTGAATAACCAAACATTTCACTTAATGGAACTAATGCACGAATAATACTTGCACCATCATTTCTGGTTTCATTTTCTTGTAATTGACCTCTACGACGAGTTAAATCGCCCATTACATCACCAAAATAATCTTCTGGTATAACTACTGCAACATCCATTATTGGTTCTAATAAAACTGTTCCTAATTGATCTTTAGCTTTAGTTAATGCTTTAGAAGCAGCTATTTTATAAGCTAATTCAGATGAATCGACATCATGATATGAACCATCGTATAAAGTAGCTTTAATATCAATCATTGGATATCCAGCTAAAATACCGGCCGCCATTTTTTCTTCAAGACCTTTTTGTATTGGTTTAATATATTCTTTTGGAATTTTTCCACCAACAATTTTGTCTACAAATTCAAAACCTTTATCGTGATTAGGTTCAAATTTAATTCAAACATGACCATATTGACCTTTACCACCTGATTGTTTAACGTGTTTACCTTCAACTTCAGCGGTTTTAGTAATTGTTTCACGATATGAAACTTGAGGAGCCCCAACTTTGGCTTTAACATTATGTTCTCTTCTTAAACGATCAACAATAATATCAAGGTGTAATTCACCCATACCAGCTATAATTGTTTGCCCAGTTTCTTCATCTGTATAAGTTCTAAAAGTTGGATCTTCAGCTGCAAGTTTTTGTAAACCTAAAGCTAATTTTTCCATAGCATCTTTTGATTCAGGTTCAAGAGCTTGAGAAATAACTGGTTCAGGAAAGACCATTTTTTCCAATATATAATGAGGAGCTTTTTCACCAACTAAAGTATCTCCAGTAGTAGTAGATTTTAATCCAACAGCTGCATTAATATCTCCAGCATAACATTCATCAATTTCTTGACGACTGTTAGCATGCATTTGAATAATACGTCCAATTCTTTCTTTTACATCTTTAGTTGAATTATATACATAACTTCCTTTTTTAAGTACACCAGCATAAACACGGAAGAAAGTTAATGAACCAACATAAGGATCAGTCATTATTTTAAATGCTAAAGCAGCAAAATCATGATTATCTGTAGCTGGAACTTCTAATTCTTGACCATTTAATTCAGCCTTAATAGCAGGAACATCAAGTGGAGATGGTAAATAATCTACCACTGCATCAAGCATTTTTTTAACAGCTTTATTTTTGAAGCTAGTACCACAGACTGCTGGGAAAAATTCAGCTGTAATTGTAGCTTTTCTAATTACTGCTTTTAATTCTTCAACAGATGGCTCGTGGCCTTCTAAAATTTGCATCATAAATTCATCATCATAAGTAGCAACTGTTTCAATTAATTCTTGACGTTTTTCTTTTGCTAATTCTAATAAATCTGATGGTATTTCAATTTCTTTTGCAATTTCTTCTGGTTTGCCATCATAAATAAATGCTTTCATTTCTACAAGATCTACAACTCCTTCAAAAAAGGCTTCAGAACCTATAGGAATTTGAATAGCAACTGCATTTGCATTTAATCTTTCTTTAACAGATTTAACTGACATGAAAAAGTCTGCTCCTGCTTTATCCATTTTATTTACATAAACAATTCTTGGTACTTTATAATTAGTAGCTTGTCTTCAAACAGTTTCTGTTTGAGGTTCCACGCCACTTTGTGCATCTAAAACTGCAACAGCACCATCTAAAACACGTAATGAACGTTCAACTTCGACTGTAAAATCTACGTGTCCTGGAGTATCAATAATATTTATTCTTTTACCATTTCAATAAGCTGTTGTTGCAGCAGAGGTAATGGTAATACCTCTTTCTTGTTCTTGTTCCATTCAATCCATTTGTGAAGCACCATCATGGGTTTCACCAATTTTATGAATTTTACCAGTATGTAATAAAATTCTTTCAGTTGTTGTGGTTTTTCCTGCATCAATGTGAGCCATTATACCAATATTACGATAATCTTTTAATTCATATTCTCTTGCCATAATATCATTTTCCTAATACGGTATTATCACCTAAAGTGAGCAAAAGCACGATTAGCTTCGGCCATTTTGTGTGTATCTTCACGTTTTTTAATAGCTCCACCAGTTTTATTTGATGCGTCAATAATTTCGTTTGCTAAACGTACATCCATAGTTTTTTCATTTCTTAGTCTAGCATATTGAACTAATCATCTTAATGATAAAGTTTGTTTTCTACGAGCAGAAACTTCGGTTGGTACTTGATAATTAGTTCCTCCAATTCTTCTAGTTCTTACTTCTAATTGAGGAGTAACATTTTCCACGGCCGATAAAAATACTTCCATTGGATCTTTTTGAGTTTTTTCTTTTACTATATCAAAAGCTTTATACAAGATTTCTTGAGCAATAGATTTTTTCCCATCTAGCATAATAGTATTAATTAATTTGGTTACTAATACAGAATTAAAAATTGGATCAGCTAAAACTTCTCTTTTAGGGGCACTATTTTTTCTTGACATATTTTTCTCCTAATAATTAATTAATTTTTCTTTTCTTTTTTAGTTCCGTATAATGAACGACCTTGTTTACGATTATTAACACCTGCTAGATCTTGTGTTCCACGTACAATATGATATCTTACACCAGGTAAATCTTTAACTCTTCCACCTCTAATTAAAACTACTGAGTGTTCTTGTAAATTATGTCCTTCTCCTCCAATGTAAGCTGTTACTTCCATTCCATTAGATAATTTAACTCTAGCATATTTACGCATAGCTGAGTTAGGTTTTTTAGGGGTCATTGTAGCAACCCTTGTACATACACCTCTTTTAAAAGGTGCGGATGCCTTATATTGTTTTTTTAATAATGAGTTATATGATAAGTTAAGTACAGGCGCTTTAGATTTTCTCACCTTATCAACTCTACCATTAGTAACTAATTGATTTGTTGTTGGCATTTTTTCCTTTCTAAAATATTGCTTTAATTATTAACATATTATAAAATAATATGCATATTATATAACAACTTTGCCGTGTGTATCAATATTTTTTATAAAAAATACCAATTGCTTGGTATTTTATCTATCACGATAATCACGGTAAACATATCTATCATAATTGTTAGTATAAACATTCGGCATATAACCACGTTTTAAATCTTCCATTAAAACTTGTGTAAAAGTTTTATTTCTATTAAATCTTACATCATAAAGATCTTGATTACGATATTTAATTGTTCCATAATAAATATAAGTTAATACCGAATCTCTTGGATAAAAAGTTTGACTTAACGAACCAGAAGATGCGCTATAACCATTAACCGTTTGAGTGCCTTGTCAAAATTGTGAATTAATGCTATAATCGGCGTTGATTCCAGCAACTCATAAATCATCAAATCTTCCTGTTCTTTTGTTTGCATATTTTTCAAAAAGTTGGCCTCTATATTTATCTTTATATTTTGCTATTGCTTGTTGAAATTGATTATGTAAAATTCCTTCTACTGTTGTTTTAATATGCAATCAATATTGTAAAACTGGAATATTTTCTTTTCTTCCAAATTGTAACAATGAAGTAAAAATTCTTCATAAAGCTTTATAAGCTTCTGATTTTTCTTTTAATTCTTGATAACTAGTTATTTTTGGTAATCTAACTAATTCTTTAAAATATTCTTCAAAAATAGGTCCAAATACTGAAGTTAATAAATTAGTTACTCCAGATCTAATTAAATTAATAGCTGCGCTTATTTCGACATTAACACCATTACCAAATGGATTATCATTATTATTATTTGTGGTATTATTTGAAGAACTTGCAGTATTAGAACCAAATAAGAAACTAAAAATTCCTTTTTCCCTGCTTAAAGGTGTTTTTGAAAATAAAATATTAATTAAACTGGTTAAATCTTTAGAATTAACAGATTGTATTATTTGGTTAAAAATTTTGGTATTATTTAAAATTTTTTCTAAACTAATTTTATTATCATTAGTTTTAATAAATTTTAATGCTCCTCGTATAGCATCATTTTGGATTTTTTGTAAATAGTTATTACCTTTATATTGATTAAGAGTTTTTAAAGATTCAAAGACTGCATCGGCTACATTATCAAAAATAAATGTATTAACAATTCCTTTGCTTATATCTCTTGTTACTCTTTGAAATACTAAAATATCACTATCTGATAAATCGAATTCTTTAGCTTTTAATTCCTTTGCTAATATTGTTCCTAAAGCTTGACCTACTTCATCTTTATCGACCAAAATTTCTCTTAATCATTTTTTAACTAAATCTTTTATTTGAGGCGCACTACTAGAACTAAGTAATTGATTGAAAGCATCAAATCAAGTTTTTTGTTGAGCATATCATTGATTATTATTAACAATTTCATTAATTAAAATATGTAATAATTCTCTTAAATATTTACTTTGTAAAAAGGAAATAATTGTTTCACTAGTTTGACTATCAGTTAAACCTAATTTTAAAATTAAATTTTTTATATTAAAATCTTTAATAAATTTGCCGATTAAATCAGGTTCAGAAGTAATGCCATCAACTATTTTTATTAAATTATCTTTAATAATAGTTTTATTATTATTTAAAGTTGATGTTTTAAGAATAATTTGTACAAATTTATAATCACTAATATTTATGGCTTCCAAAATGTCACTTAATAAATCAGCAAAAATTGATTCAGAAGTTAATAATTTATCAAAATTAGTAATCAATTTAGAAATAATAGGTTGAATAATATTCATATTTCTAAGAATACTTGGTAATTCAGCATGTAAATCATTAATTAATTTTTGATTTGCCGCAGAAGAAGCATTAATACCGTATTTGCTAAGATTATAATTAAATATTCCTGTAATAATTGTTTTAGTTTGAGGAGCTTGTAAAAAAGTAATAATTATATTTTCTATGTCTGTAGTCAATTGAATTTTTCTAGTTTGATTTTGATTATAAACATTTAATAAATCTTTTACTCTTGTTAATTTTTGATATTCTTCTGGCGTTTCTAAAAAGTTAGCGAAAATATGATCAAATAAAACAAAAAATTCATTTGAATCAACAACATAAGAAATTAAATTTTTTAAATCATTTAAATTAAAGAAATTTTGTAATAAAGTTCTTATATTTATGTCTAAAGTTTCTCAAATTAAATCAGCTGCTGCTATTTGAGAATTATTAAAAATATATTTAATAATATTTCTTAAAATAATAACTATTACTCTTCGATTATTCTTAATTCTAGGATTATTAATTAAAGAATTAATAATTTTAAGTATGGTAGCTTCAATTTTTAAATTATCACTAAAATATTTCTCTTTAAAAATTAAAGCAATATTTGCAAAATTAAAATTGTCAAAATTAGTTTTAGCTTCTTTTAATAATGCTTCAAAAAAGGTGTTAATTAAACCAATTTGATCATCTAAATCATTTAAAGAAATAAATAAATTATCAATTACATCGCTTATTTCTTCACGCGTTAAATTTTCATTAATTTGTGGAAATTGTTCTAAAATACCAGAAAGAATTTCACTAATAATAGTATTAAATTTATCATCAACAATAATAGATTTTAATCATTGAGAAAGTTTTTTAACAATGAATTGATTATACGTATCGTCAGCTAAATATTCTTTGAAAAATAGTGGAATTTTTGCAATATCTTCAAATTTTTGTACTTTAGTAAAAAGTAAATTATTTACAAAATGTTCCATTAAATTCTTAATATTTTGATTTTTTAAAATTGAATTAACTAACAATTTAATATCTGCATCTGTTATATGTGCAAATAAAGGATTAATAATGGGTTTTAAAAATTCAGGTATTAAATCTAACAATTGATTTTTATTAAAAGTATTAGTTATAAATTCAATAATACCAGTATACAATTTACTATCTGTTATGTTAGTTAATAATTTTTTGGTTAAATCAAATGCTGTATTAATATTATCAAAATCATTTTTTAAATCACTTATAGTATCTAAAATAGCGTCAAGCAATTTATCAAAATGATTTGACGAGAATATTAAAATAAATAAATCTTTTGCTTTTTGTTCACTAGTATTGTTATTAGTATTAAATGCTATATCACTAGCTAATTTATCTTTTCAAACTTTAGAAATATCAGAGGTTAAAATATTGATTAATAACCTTTTTAAAATTACTTTATTTTCTTCTAGGTAATTATTATTTACAAGAATTTTTAAAGCTTTAATCATTTCAATTTCTAAACGATTACTATTATTTACAAATTGTTCTCTTAATGATGTTATAAATTTATTAAAAGTTAAATCATTAGCACCTTGAGATAATAAATGCGTTAGACCTTCTATTAATCTTGTGAAAATTTTTAATTCATCTTCTAATTGATTAATTAATTTAATTAAATTGTTAATTAAATTGGCAAATTCTTGATGATTAATATTATTAACCATACCTTTATATTTACTTAAAAATGTATAAAGAATATTAATTAAATTATTTTTAAAGGTTTCATCAGTTAATAAATCTTTTGCTAAACCTATTAAAGCTTCATTTGCTTTTTTTCTATTTTCTTCTATACCAAATCAAATTTTAAATAAATTATTAACATTTTTTAATTCCTCAAATCTATTTGTTGAAGATAAAATATCATTAAAGAAATTGTCTAATAAGTTTTTAAAGTTTTGATTATCTAAAATATATTTAATAACTTGTTCTATTGTTTCAAAAGAAATTAAATCTCTATGTTCAATTGGAATTTGGGAAATAATTTTATTTTTAACAAAATTTCTAATTGTTTCATTTTTAAAAATAAAATTAATTAATTCTTTAAATTTATTGTAAATATCACTTTTACTAATATCTTGTAAAACTATTTTTATTATTTCGAAAAAATTGTTTTTATCTTTAATTAAAGAATATTCAATATTAAATAATTTGTTTAATAAAGTATTGATAAAATTATTTAATTCATCGCTATTAAATAAAATATTTAAAATATTTTTAAATTCATTATCTTCTGAATTAATAGCTAAAACTGGAGCCAAAACTTTTATAATTTCGTTTTTGAAATTAAATAATTTTTCCTCATTAAATAAATTAATAGCTATTTTATTAATGGTTTTTTTATTATTTACATATCTTTTAGTTTCAACAACTACTTTATAAATATCTAAAGCTAATTTTTCTGCAATTTGATTATTATTCAATACTTTAAAAATTTCGGTTTTTCAATCTAAGGAATTACCAAAAACACCATCAACACTTAATTTATGAAAAATGCTATTTAAAATTTCTGTAGCAAAACTATTTTTTTGTAATATTAATTCTGTATTAGTTATAAAATCTGAAGCAGCTTTGTTAAAATCATTTTCATTAATTCCAGTCACAATATTTGTATTATTTTGTAAATATTGATATAAAGAATTAATTATTTTGTTTTTAATTGATTCATTTTTAAGCAAGTCTACAACAAAATTTTGGATTTTATTTGATAGTATTTTATTATTATCTGAATTTTTAAATCATTGTTTAATAAGTGAATCATAATTTTTAAAAGCTTCAATAACATCTAATTCTTTATTTAAAATCCCCTCATTAAGAAAATTATCAATAATATTTTTAATAGAATTATTAGCAAAAGTAAAATTAATAATTTCTTTAACTAAATTAAATTGAACATAATTTGAAAAATCGCCTAATTTATTATTTAAAATTAATTGTGCAAAATTTTCTATTTTTTTATCATTTAAAATATTAGAAATTAAAGAAGTCAATGATGAATAAATTGTTGATTGTGAAAAATCATTTAATAATATTCTTACAATATCTGAATAATTATTAATTTGAGATAAATTACTTTTTTCAATTTTAGCAAAACGACTCAACAATTCATCTAAAGCTAGTGCTAATTCGTTTCTTTTATACAAATTTTTTATTATTTCCAAAGCTGTTTTTTTGTTATTAATATCCCCAGTAAGTTCAGTCAATCAGTTTGCTAATGAATCATTAACATAATTTAAATATTTAGAATTTAAAAGATTAATGAGCAATTGCTTTAATAAATTTTGATGTTTAGATACTAATTCTTCTTGAACTAAAATTTTGATTGTGCTAATAATTAATTTTTCAATTTCTTTAGCATCTAAAAAGTTTTCTAAATCTTTTAAAAAATCGTTAAAATTAAATTCATCAATATCAGTACTTACTCGTTTTAAGAAAATATTAGTTACATTAGAAACTAATTGAATATTAGTTTCATAAGTTTGAATAAATGAAAGAAAATCTCTTATTAAAGGATCAATTTGTTCTTTATTAATGTTAGATAGAATATTGTCAAATTGAATTAAATAGTTATAAATTATTTTATTTAAAATTGTTTGAAAATCTTTATTAATCAATAAATTAGTTAAAAGCATTGATGTACTTTGACCAATTTTTTCTCGATTATTTTCATCGCTTAATCAAGTTTTAATCAAATCAATCATTTTAATGAATTCATCAGTAGAATTAACTTTAATAATTGTTTTATTAATAAATTGATTTAATAAATCTTTGAAATTATTATCTTTTAAAATAATTAAAATTACTTTAATTAAATCTTCTTTAGTAATATCTAATTTTAATTTTTCTAAAAGCACTTTAATAACTTTATTTTCAATTAATTTATTAAGTTCTTCATTTTGTACAATTTCTTCAATTAATTTTAAAAGTGTATCATAAAGTGTTGAATGTCCTACGTTTTTTAATTGAGTTCATAGTACATCATAAACACTATTAAAATCTTTAATAGTTTCATATTGAACATTAAATAATTGTTTAATTAAAGATTTAATTAAAATATCGAATTGATTAGAATTTAAAACTGTTGAAACTAACAAATCAATTTCGTCTTTGGTTAATTCATTCTTGGATAAATTTTCTAATGAACTAATAATAATATTTTTGATATCAAATAAACGTTTTTCTTTGAAAGCATTAACAAAAATTTGCGAAATAGTTATTTCATTTTTGCTAAAAGTTTGTGTTTTAACAAAACCTTTATATAAATCTAAAACTAGAACTTCAATAGTAGTATTATTTGCTAAAACTTTTTTAATTTCATCTTCAAAAGTTGTTAATCTACCAAAAGCGCCGTCAATTTTTAACTTATTAATAATTGCTTCCACTACTGAATTAAAAAGAATGCTATTATCAATAATTTGAGAAAAATTATTGTAAAGATCACTCATTAAATTATTAAAATCACTATTATTAATTTCAATAACTAAGGAAGAATTAGTTTGCAAAAAGTTATATAAAGAATTAGAAACAAATTTACTTAAATTTTCATTGGACAATAAATCACGAGCAAAAGTTTTAATATAAGAAATTAAAACTTTATTATTAGAATCATCATTTAATCAATTTTTAACTACATTATCTAAATAAGAAAAATCACTATCTTGAGGAATATTAAATAGTGCTTTATTAAAGAAATTATTTAGTATATTTTTAAAAGCTTCATTATTAAAAATAAAACTAAAAGTTTGACCTAGAATACCATCACTTATAAATTTTTGTAATAATTCGATTGAAGAAGTCAAATCACCTAATAAATTAATAACGTCTTTATTATTAATAATAGCATCTAATAAACTAACAATTGCTTGATAAAATTCACTTTTAGTTAAATCTTTAGTTAAAAGAAAAATTAAATCACCTAAAGTAGCACTTTTTTGAAGTTCATTTTTGTCAATAGCAAAAATATAATCAATAAATTTATTAATTAAATTATTTAATTCATTACTTGTTATTGTACTAGTTAAAATATCATTTAATTTATTACTTATATTAACATTATTATTAGCTTGTATGCTTTTAAGTAAAAAATTATGCAAAATTTGTTGAACATTTAAAGTTTTAGAATTTAAAACATTTTTAATAATTTGCTTAAATTGTTCTTTAAATGAATCTAAATTATTAGTTAACAATTGTTTAATTACATTAAAATTAACATCTAAAGCATTACCTAAAGTAAATAATTGACTTATTGATTTACTAATATTATCAATAATTAAATTTATATCTGGTTTTTTAATTGTTTGAGCATCAAAACTATTTAATGTGGCTTGAGCAAGTATTTTTATTATTTCAATATTAGTATTAGTTTTTGCAAAAACATTAATAATTTCTAACAAAAGATTTTTTAAACTTGAATCATTGATATTAATTGTTAGTTCGTATTTATTAAGAATTTTTATTAGAACATTAGTAATAATTTGCTTAAATTCATTATCTTCTAATAAATTATTAACTAATAAATTAATACTATTAACTACACTATCGTAAATATCAGGATGAGTTAAAAGAGAATTTAAAATATCATCAAAATTTTTAGCCTCTGCTATTTCAGGAATGGCATTGAATAAAGCACCAAAAACATTATTTAAAATAATTCTTAAACTTGGATTATGAACAACTTTAAAAATAATTGTTGTTAAATCTTCTTTAGAAATATATTCATTAAATTGTTCTTGATAAATGATATTTACAAATTTGGCAATGATAGATTTGTCTAAATTTAATTGAATAAAATTAGAAATTATTTCAAAAATAATATCTTTAAATTCTTCTCTTTGTATACTATTAGTAAAAAAAGGTAATTTTAAAAATGAATTAAGATAATTAATAATTTTCTCTTCATTTAAAAAAGCAGTTTTAAAGGAATCAATTAAATGAACTAATTTATATTTTTTAGCTCCTGATATTCCATCATTATCTCAATCTGTTTCATAAAAAATTTTAGTTACATCACGAATAAAAGTACTAAAAACTTTATTATCAATCATTCAACTACGTATATAATTGAAATTTTTTTTATTATCTGATAATAAAAAGTTTTTTAATTTTTGTTGAGGATCTAATTTAACATATGACACGCTATTTAAAACATTAATTAAAATGTCATCAAATAAACCGCTTATAAAACGATTATCATCAATTACTCTTTTATAATAATTTTCTAAAGTATAAGTATCAGTAATATTTTTATTTAATTCATCTTTACTTTTAATAAAACTATCTTGATCATTTGTGAACAATCTTTGGTATGTACTTGTTAAATTTTCATCTAATTCAATAATTCTTTCATATGATTTCTGATCGCTTGTTAAATAATCACTATTTCAATTAAAACCATTTTGATTTATTTTTAACAAATTATTAGTATTTAAAGTTAATTTAGCAAAAATATCAATTGCCATTTTTTTATAACCATAAATTGAAGGATGTATATCAAAAAGATACGGAGTTAAAATGTTTGCGTTGGTTTCTCAATAACTTTGATCATAAGGATTAATATAACTGATATTATTTAAATTAGCAATAAATTGTAATTTTTGATTAACTAAATCAATTGCTATTTTACCTACATTAAAAGGCAATTGTAATTCTTGAATAAAATAATCATTTAATAATTGGTTAATAAAAGCTAAAGGCATAGGATAACCAACAAAAACAATATTAGCTTTAGGATTAATTTCTTTTAAAGTTTTAATTAATTCTAATTGTCTATTTTGTACTCTTTGAAAAATTTGTTCAAAAAGTTTATTTAATAAATTTACAATTTGTGCATAATTATAATTATTAGAAATAATTTGTTGAGCTAAATCAGTAAAAGGCAAATCAGCGAATTGTTCTTTAATTAAATGAATAACATCATTAGCTCCTAAAGTTACAGTTATTAAATTAGCTTCTTTTAAATAAATTAAAGCTTCATTAGCAATTAATTGTAAATCAGGTCCAAATAATTTTTGCAATCTAGTATAAACATTTTCGTTTTGAGAATTAAATTTTTCTTGCAAAATAATATTTCAATATTCTAATGTAGTTGATGTTTTAGATAAATTATGAAATGAAGCTAATTTATTTGCTTGTATTTTTTGTAAAAATAAAGCTAAATATGCAGGATAAGAAATACCTTCAATTTTACCTTCAAAATTTAAACTACCAGGAAAATCATTTGGCAAACTGCCATCTCATCCAGCTGCTATTGAATCTCCTATAGCTACATATTTAATTGTTTCTTCTTTTTTTATTGCGTTTTTAGCTAGAGGCTTAATATAATTATCGTCAATAGTGAAAATATTTTTAATATCATTTGATGTTGAAGATGAAGTATCAGGCAAAAACGGTAGATTTGTCTCACTAAAATTTTTATTATCATTATTAAAAAGATCTTTATCAGTAGTTTCAATAATTTTTTCTTTTGTAGGTATAAAACTTAAACCAATTGATAAAGCTATAGTACCTAACATAGCACCAGCTAAAGAAAGTATTAATTTTTTGTTTATTTTTAACTTCATAATATACTCCTTTATAAACTATGTTTATAAAAATTTATTTTACTAATTATACTATGTATCCTAAAAAATAAATAATTACTGATTTTATGGATAAAAAACTTCTTTAAATAAATTATTTCTAGATAAATTATTTAATTTATAAATTTTATAATTATTGTTGTTTATTTGTTAGTAATAAAAACATCTAAAAGAATTAAAAATCATTATAAATAAGATAAATTAGTTTTATTTTTTTGATTATAATTCGAATTAATTTTAATATATGTTTAAAATAAAAAAAACATTTTATTCATTTATTAACTTCTATAGATTATTTGATTTAATTATTATTTTATATTTGTAATTTTATGAAATTATTATAAATTTAATTACTTGATAAAATTTTTATAATTATAAAAATCATACTAAACGATAAATTTTTAAAAAATACGACATTATAGCTGTCGTATTTTTAAATTATTCTCAATTTTCAAAATCTTCTTGATCTATAAAATCAGATAAATCTGTTTGCGTTTCTTCATCTTCTAGCAAAATGTTTTCATCAAATTCATCTATATTTTTATCTTTATCATTTTCTTCTAGTACAAATTCGTTTAAAATTGCACTAAGTTCTTCGTCTAAATCAGCATTGTCAGTATTATCATCTGTTTTATTTATTTCTAAACTAGGATCATATTTACCGATGAAATAACTTTTTGGATCTCTAATGTCGTATTTGCTACCTAATTCATATTGAGAATTAGTTCCAGCAGGAATTTTTCTTCCTAAAATAATATTTTCCTTTAATCCTTCTAATCTATCTTGTTTGTTTCCAATTGAAGCATTAACTAAAATTTTAGGAGTTTCTTGATATGAAGCCGCAGCTAAAAACGAATCAGAAAGCAACGGAGTTTGTTTTGCACCTTTAATTTTTACTTCACCAAAAGGAGGTTTCTTACCTTCTAATATTAATCTAGCACTTTCTCTTTGATAAGCAAAAATATCAATTAATGATCCAGCGTGGAAATTTGAATCTCCTGGTTCAGTAATAATAATTTTTGATAATAATTGTCTAATAATTATTTCAATATATTTATCACTAATAGTAATACCTTGAAGACGATAAAGTCTTTGTATTTCTTTTAATAAATAATTTTGTACTGCTCTTGTGTCAGCGACTTTAAGTAATTCATTTAAAATAATAGGTCCTTCAACAATTTTTTGACCAGGCACTACTTCTTGATTTTCTTTAACTCTTAAACGTCTATCTCTTCTAGTTTCAATAACTTCATGTTGGATATTATTTTGAGCATCAAAATATTTCAAAGTAATTCTTAAATTGTTAGCATTAGGCGCATTATTTAAAGCATTAAAGTTTTCAATTTTTTCTACTGTGGCATATTTATTAGCTATTACAGCTGGTTTACCTCATGGTGAATCATAAACGTCAATTAATTCCATTAATCTACCAAAACCACCAGTAATATCTTCAACACCAGCAACACCACCTGAGTGGAATGTACGCATAGTTAACTGTGTTCCTGGTTCACCTATAGATTGAGCTGCAACAACACCTACAGCCTCTCCTATATTAACTACTCGATTTAATGAAAGATCTTTACCATAACATTTTTTACATACACCATTACGTGTATAGCAAGAAAGTATCGAACGTATTTCAACATGTTCAATTCCAGCATTAACTATTTTTTGCGCTATTTCTGGTGTTATTAATTCATTACCATTAACTAAAATTTCATTTGTTACTGGATGTAAAATTGGTTTATTTGCAAATCTTCCTTCAATTCTTTCTTCTAAACTTTCAATTATAGTATTGGTTTTAGTATCCATTATATTACTTACTACAAAACCATAGTCAGTATAACAATCCGCTTCTTTAACAACTATACTTTGAGCAACATCAACTAAACGACGAGTAAGATATCCTGATTTAGCGGTATTTAAAGCTGTATCTGTTAATCCTTTTCTTGCCCCGTGGGTTGATGAATAAAATTCATAAGCGGTTAATCCATCTAAAAATGATGATTTAACAGGAATTTCTACAGTTGAACGAACAACACGCTCGTTTTCTGCATCTGCTTTTAAAATTTTAGTGTTATTATTCATTAATCCACGCATACCAGCTAATTGAACAAAGTTTGACGAACTACCCCGCGCGCCTGAAGTAAACATCATAAATAATGGATTATATGGTTTATCTTTAGTTAAAGATTTTAAATCTTTTTCAATTTTGTCTTTAATATCAGTTCATTTATCAATGGTTAATGAATATCTTTCATCATCAGTTATTCAACCTAAATCAAAATATTTTTTTAATTGTGTTATATATTCATCACCTGATTTGATTTTATTTTTAGTATCAGGATGAGTAAGCACATCACTTATTGCTATAGTAGTTCCAGAAATTGTTGAATATTTATAACCTAATTCTTTTAATATATCAAGAATATTTGCTACAGTATTAGTATATTTAAATCATACTTTTTCTAATAATTTAGTATATTCATTAATTGTTCAACCTAAAATTGACAATTTAGGTGAATTTTTGATCTTTTCGTTTATTAATTTAAACTCTTTATTAATGATAGTTTCAAGAATTTGAATATGTGCGCCGCTAATTTTTTGATTATTATAATCTTTTAACTCGCTTAAAGCTTCACTTAATTGATTATGAGAAATTATTTCATTTATATCATTAATTATTTTAGAAATACTTTCAATATTTACAGTAGCTGTATATTCATTGAAAATTTTTCTTACTATTTTGGCAATATCTTTTTTACCTAATGGTAAATTCAATGGTTTTTTTGCAATTTCTTCAACAAAATTAGCACCGTAATCTAATAAATAATGATTAAATTCGTCAACATTTTTTGATGTATGTAAAATTTCTTTTTCAGAAACAACTATTTCTTTACCATCAATTTCTTGAGTTTTAATATCTAAATATTTACCAAAAATAAATTCGAAAGAATTAGGCAAAGCATTATTGAAAATAAATTTTCCTACTGTAGAAATTACATATTTTTTATTTTGCGGATAATTCAAATATAACTTATTCAAAGCACTTATAGGTAAAACAACTCTTGAATGAAGATGAACTTTTTTGTTTTCGTATGCAACCATCATATCTTCAAAAGAAGCAAAATATGATCCTGAACCAATTGCGTCTTTATTTTCCATTGTTAAATAATACAAACCAAGAATTATATCTTGACCTGGATTAATAATTGGTTCACCATCTTTGGGACCTAAAATATTTTTTGAAGCTAACATTAATTCTCTAGCTTCTCTAACAGCTTCATCACTTATTGGAACGTGTACTGCCATTTGATCACCATCAAAATCAGCGTTAAATGGTGTACAAGTTAACGGATGTAATTTAATTGCTTTCCCTCTTATTAATACTGGTTCAAAAGCTTGAATTGATAAACGGTGCAATGTTGGTGCTCTATTTAATAAAACTGGTCTACCTTCAATTGCTTTTTCAACATAAGGTCAAATAATAGGGTCAAGATTTTCTACTGCTTTTTTACCTGCTTTAATTGATTTAATTGGATTATTCCCTTTAATCAATTCTTTAATAATTCAAGGTTCAAATAATTTAGCAGCCATTTCTCTAGGTATACCCACTTGATGCATTTTTAATTCTGGTCCAACAACAATTACAGAACGTCCAGAATAATCTACTCTTTTACCTAGTAAATTTTGACGAAATCTTCCTTTTTTTCCTGTTAAAGCATCAGAAATTGATTTTAAAGGGCGTCCATCTTTAGAAGAAACAGGGGTCGGAGTTTTACGAGCATTATCAATTAATGAATCAACTGCTTCTTGAATCATTCTATATTCGTTTTGTTTAATTAACATTGGCGCATCGTCTTCTTCTCATTTTTTCAAACGATTATTTCTGATAATAATACGACGATATAGTTCATTAATATCACTAGTCGAATGACGTCCACCATCTAATTGAATTAAAGGTCTTAAATCAGCTGGTAAAACAGGCAGATCATAAATTAACATATCTAAAGGATTTTGACCCGATTTAATAAATGAATTAATAACATTTAATCTTTTGTATAATTTTGATCTTTCTTGTATTTTAGTAGTTGAATTATTACTCTCATTAATTTGTACATTAATCAATTTAATTTCTTGATTAATTTTTTCTAATTCTTTTTCTAGATCTAATTTTTTAAGTAAATATTCAATTGCTTTAGACCCTGTGCCTATTTTAGCATCACTATATTCTTCGATTATTTCATTATATTCATAAAAATCAACACCATAATCTTTACCAACTTTTGAAGTTGCAAAAGATTGCAACTCTTCCAAAGTATCAGAAATAGTTTCGAATTTTTCTTCATAATCTTCATCATTAGGATCAAGTTTATTTTTTAATTCATATAAAACTTCTTGATAAACAATGGCAGCATCAGAAATATCAATAATACTATTTTGTTTTAAAGACTCTAAATTACCACTTTCTAAAACTATATGACTTTTATAATAAATTAATTTTTCTAAATCAGCCTTAGATACTGGACGATTAGAATTAGCTACTTTTAAACCTAATAATTTAGCAATAATTGAGTGATCAATTTTGAAAAATCAAAAATGCACTACTGGATTTTCAAGATGAATATGTCCCATTCTGCTACGACGAGAAATTTTAGGTAAAATTACAGGATTGTATTTTTCACACATTGGTGTTTTATTACATACAGTATTTTCATCGCTCTTTTTATATTTTGTACCACAAATAGGACATTTATAATCAGTTGTTGGACCAAATATTAATTCATCAAATAAACCTTCTCTTTCAGGTTTATAACTTTTATAATTAATTGTTTCTGGTTTGGTAACTTCTCCATGAGATCAATTACGAACATCTTCTTGAGTTGCTAAAGATAAGGTGATTTTTTCAATAACATTCTTTTTAATTTGAGATTTTTTATCGAATAAATTATTCATCTATATCTCCTTCAATATTTATATTATCTTTATAAAAATCAAATTCATCTGATTTGTCTTCTTCATAAGTTAAATCAAATTTCATTTTCAACCCTTTTAATTCATAACTTAAAACATTAAATGATTCAGGTATTCCTGATTTAGGTAAAGGTTTGTTAGCAGCTAAAGCAGCATAAAGTTTATTTCTACCATTTATATCATCTGATTTATAAGTTAGTATTTCTTGCAACACATTAGTAGCGCCATAAGATTCAAGAGCTCAAGTTTCCATTTCACCAAATCTTTGGCCACCATTTTGACTTTTACCACCTAATGGTTGTTGTGTAATTAAAGAATACGGTCCAACAGATCTAGCATGCATTTTATCATCAACCATATGATTTAGTTTAAGCATATACATAACACCTACAGAAACAGGATTATCAAATTTTTCACCTGTAATAGGATCAATTAAATATTGTTTACCTGATTCTGGTAATTTTGCTTCTTTAATAACATTGTAAATTTCTTCTTTTTTTATACCATCAAAAGTAGGTGTGACAAATTTACAATCTAAACTTTTAGCTGCCATTCCTAAATGAATTTCTAAAATTTGACCTATGTTCATCCGTGATGGAACACCTTGAGGATTTAACATTACATCAACTGGAGTACCGTCTTCTAAATATGGCATATCTTCTTCAGGTAAAATGATTGAAACAACACCTTTATTTCCGTGACGCCCTGACATTTTATCGCCGACTCTTATTTTACGTTTTACAGCTACTGAAACTTTAACTATTTTATCTACTCCATCTTCAAATTGAGCATTACTATCTCTATTTAATACTTCAACAGCTATAACAGTTCCACCATGTCCATTTTTAACTTTTAATGATGTATCTTTAACATTTGTTAATCTTTGACCTAAAACTGCTGAAAGTAGTTTTTCTTCTTGAGAAGGGTTATCATCACCTTTTGGAGAAACTCTACCAACTAAAACATCTCCTGGAACAACTTCTGAACCTAATTTAACTATTCCATTTTCATCTAAATGTCTTATTGATGCCTTAGAAACATTAGGTATATCAATAGTTAATTCATCATCGCCGATTCTGCTTGTTCTAAATTGAATAGTATGTTCTTCAATATGAATTGAAGTTAATACATCATCTTTAACTAATCTTTCATTAAGTATGATAGCATCTTCATAGTTATAACCTTTAAAAGTTGTAAATGCAACAACTAAATTTTTACCTAAAGCTAATTCACCATTTTTAAAACTTGAACCATCAACTAATAAATCTCCTTTTGATACAGTTTGACCAATTTTTACAATTGGTCTTTGATGAACAACTGTATCTTGGTTTGAACGTTGGAAAATTTTTAAAGAATAAGTATCAATATTACCTTTTGTATTTCTGATTTTAATTTTGCTTCCATCAACATATTCAACAACACCGTCATTTTTTGCAATTATATTAGCTGAAGAATATTTAGCAATTGCTGCTTCAAGACCAGTTGCAACATAAGGAGCTTCTGTTTGTAATAAAGGTACAGCTTGACGTTGCATATTTGAACCCATTAAAGCTCTATTTGCATCGTCATTTTCTAAAAATGGAATACATCCAGCGGCTACAGAAACCATTTGATTAGAAGCAACTTCTATATAATCAATTTGCATTGGATTACCTATTACATATGTGTAATTATGACGCATAGTAATTTGTTCATCAATAATTTTATTGTTTTCATCAACTTTAACTGTTGATTGTGCAATATAAAAATTAATTTCATCAATAGCAGTTAAATATTCTACTTGATCATATAAAACTATTCCATTTTCCACTTTATAATATGGAGTTTGTAAAAATCCATACTCATTAACTTTTGCATAAGTAGCAAAATTTAAAATCAATCCTATATTTGGACCTTCAGGCGTTTCAATAGGACAAATTCTTCCATAATGAGTAGCATGAACGTCACGCACCTCAAATTGTGCGGTATCACGATTAAGACCACCAGGACCTAAAGATGTTATTCTTCTTTCATTAGAAATTTCAGCAAGTGGATTAATTTGATCCATAAATTGTGAAAGTTTTGATGAATTAAAGAAAGTTTTCATTTGATTTGAAACCAATTTATTGTTAGTAACATTTTTAGGAGTAACTTTTTCTGGTTCTTTAGCTCCCATTCTTTCACGCGTTGTTTTTTCTAATCTTGTTAAAACAACATTTAATTGATTTTGAACTAATTCACCAACAGCTACAATTCTTTTATTAGTTAATGAATCAGGATCATCATCATTTCCTATACCATTTAAAAGATTAAAATAATAATTTATAGCTGCAATAATATCAGAAATAATTAAGTGAGTTTCTGTAGATTTTGGATCATTACCAATAACTAAAACTGCTTCTTTACCTCTGTCTAATCATTTACGATTAGGATAAACTAATAAAGAAATCATTTTGGTCATTTTCTTTAAATTTTTTACAGGATTATTACCAGTAACTAATTTACCATAAACAATTTCAGTTTTAATACCTGGTATATCTTTAGTTGCTAAAAAACCATTATCAAAGTTTTTTTGAATTAATAAAGCTAATTTATGATTAATTTCAGTTCCTGGTTCTAATTCCAATATTTGATCTTGATCATTTTTAATAACAAGAGATTGAGCTAAAATAGTATCTGAAATTCTATCAACTAAATTAAGTTTTTTATTTAACATATAACGTCCTGTTTGACTTAAACTATAACGTTTTTTATTAAACAAAATTCCTGGAATTAAATTAGTGACAGATTCTTCAGTAACTCTATCTCCGCGTCTTATAATTGAGAAAAGTTCTTCTTGACAATTTTTAATTTTTGTTTCTAAAGTTTCACCATTATCTGCTAATCTTCTATCACGTTTGATCGTTTCATTCAATTCTGCAGAATTACCAAAAAGATTTATCATATCTTCATTAGATAAACCTAAAGCCATTAAAAATGTTGAAAGTAAAACATTTTTATTTTTATCTATTTTAATTTTAACTGTATCAATATTTTTGGTTGTGACTTTATGAGAAATTTCTAATCATGAACCTATTCTTGGAATAACTTCTAATTTATTAAAAAGATCGTCAGATTGTTTATTACGAACGCCTCTACCAAAATAAGCTCCTGGCGATCTAATAAGTTGACTAACTATAACTTTTTCATTTCCATTTATAATAAAACTGCCACCAGAAGTCATTAGTGGAATTTCTCCAAGAAATACAGTATCAGTTTGTTCAACACCTGTTTCTGTTACTGTTACTTTAAATTTTGCATACAATTTTGCAGCATAATTAATACCTTTTACTCTAGCATCAGCAACAGCATCATATTCTTTGCCTGTTGGCATTTCTAAATAAGCTGAAGAATGAATATATTCAAGAGTTAATTTACCATTAGATGCAATAATTGGATAATGTTCACGTAATGATTCTTCTATTCCAACCTTTTTAAATCATTCGAATGATTCTTTGCTCGTTGCTAAAAAATCAGGAATATTTAAAGTTTGTTTTGTTGTTGAATAATCACGTCTTTCAGTAATTGGTCCAAATTTACGTATCTTATATGATTGCTTTGTTGTATTAAGACTCATTTTTACCCCTTAGAAACAAAATAAAAGTTAATTAATAACTTATTTTAATTTTTATTATGTTATAATAAAATACCACGTGTAAAAATGTTACCACAAAAAAGATTTTTCGTAAATAAATAAAATTGTTTTTTATAAACAAAATAAAAACAGCTGAAGTGCTGTTTTTTAAAATTTTTTTATGATTAAAAATTAATAAAAAAATAGAATTAAATTTATTTTTCTTTTTCAATATCTCTTAAAATTTGATCTATTTTCATGCCAGAACTTATTAATTCATCTAATTCAAAATGAATTTCAGGTACTTTTCTTCAATTTAATGTGTGAGCTAAATTTGTTCTAATAAATCCTTTAGCTCTTTCTAAAGCTTCTAAACCTTTTTTACTTTTAGTACCAAAAGTAACATAAACTTTTAAATGTGATAAATCATTTGATAATTTGCAATCAATTACAGTTGGTTCGACAAGATCTTCATTATTAATTTCATAAGTAATTATTTTTGCTAGAGCTTGTTTAATTTGTTCTTCTTTTCTTAAAAGTGTAATATTATTTTTCATCTTACTCCTTTTATTTTGTTATATTATAATTTTATTATTTTTTACAATTATTAGTTTGAATTAAAAACAAATAATAAAAAAATGTTGTTTTAACAACATTCTTTTATTAAATTATTGATATTTTTCAGGATGCAACTGCATCATTTTTGCAACAAATTCTTTTTTAGGTAATTGACCATATTTGTTCATTAAATCAATACATTCTGTTAATTCGTTCAAGGCTCAATCTACATTTTCAAAACCTTCTACTTTGGTCAAATTTTTACCTTTTCAATTTTTATAATTATTAAAGAAAGTTTCAATTTGCATTAAAAAAGGTTCAGGTAAATCTTTTAATGTTTGAATGTGATCTAAACGATAATCATCAGCATGTACAGCAATTAATTTAGTGTCAGTTTCGCCTGAATCAATCATTTTCATCGCCCCAATAATTCTTGCATTAAGCATTACTCCTGGAATAAAACTTTCAGAACTATATAATAATACATCTAATTCATCACCATCTCAATCCAAGGCGTTAGGAATAAAACCATAATTAGCAGGATATTTAAAATCATTTCTTAATATTCTATCAACATGCATTTGTTTATCTTTACGATTATATTCATATTTAATTTGTGAATCTTTAGTAATTTCTATTTTTATTTCTACAATATTATTTTTCATAGTTTAATTATAAAATATTCACTATAAACAATAAATAAAAACTAGCATTAAAGAGCTAGTTTTATTAAATTAATTTGAACTTTCTGTTGTAGCGGTTGTTGTTGTTTCGAATTGACTTAAATCAAATTCAACATAGTAATCTTTATCATCAGCTTTTGAATTTGATACATGATGCGTACCTGTTTTAAATCTTAAATAAAGTTTATTATCGATAATTGCTCCATTTAAAAATGAACTTAATCTAGTTTGATTTCTATTATTAACAAAAGTTGGAACAATAGCATTAGCTAATTGTTTGTTGTTTTGTAATACGGTAGCATTATCTTTGAATTTTAGAATCGAATCTTTTTTACCAGTGCTAAAACTTGTATTACCTGTAAATAAAATAATTTCTTTAGTTGTATAAGTGTAAGCAAAAGTATAAGGGGTTCTATCTAGTTTTTTAGATTTTTTAATTTCATTTACAGCTTTTTCTAATAAAGCTTTAATAGAACCACCATCTTGTGCTTCTTTAGTTTCTGTTACTTCTAATTGATCTGTTACATTTTCACCAATAGTTAAAAAATCTTTAGTGAAAATAGCATCAAAATAAGCATCAAATAAAGATGTTTTTTCTTGTCTAATAGCATCAACTGTTGTTTTTTCTGCTGTTGTTAATAAAGTTGCTTTTTCAATTGCTTGTGTTATTTTAGTTTTAGTTTCTGAATCATTGGTTCCAAAAGCAGCTTGAATTTCTTTTGCTTTTTCTAAGCTAGTTTTTAATTCTTCAATTAAACTTTGTGCATTTTCTAAATCGCTTTTAACTTTATTATATGCTTGTGCTAAAGCAGTAATTTGTGCATTTAATGATTGAACTGTAGCATCGTTTTTAGTTAATTCTGCTTTTGCTGTTGTTTCTGCATCTGTTAAGGTTTTTTTGTGATCATCTAATGAAAATTTGTCTAACAAAATAATATTAGATGCTGTAGTTGTTAGTGAATTTTGTAAATTAGTTTTTGCCTTTTCTAATTCACTTTCAGAAGTTGACGGTGTAATATCCGGTGAAGGAGCTGGATTTTCTTCTGTTGGAGGAGTAGTTGGATTTTCTTCTGCTGGTGGGGCAACAGATTTGTCGTCGATTTTATTTGTGTCATTATTGCAAGCTACTGCAAAAATTATTGGTGAAAAAGATGCTGTTGCAAGTGCTAAAGATAATAACAATTTATGTTTTTTCATATACTTCATTTCCTTATAAATAATTTTTTCATTAATAAAATATTTTTATTTTATAAATAAATTTTATTATTTAATAATTAGTTAAATAAAAATTGAAATAAAAATATGAAAAAAAATTGCAAAAAAATTATTTTTTGCAATTTTAGTTTAAAAATGGCGTCCACAAGAGGAGTTGAACCTCTCACCCCAAGCTTAGGAGGCTTGTGCTCTAACCAGCTGAGCTATATGGACACACACATATTATTTATATTTTAAAATAAATTTAAAATAAAATTTTAAAAAAATAAAAAAATGGCGATCACGAGAGGATTCGAACCTCTGACAACAAGCTTAGAAGGCTTGTGCTCTATCCTGCTGAGCTACGCGACCACGATTTATATTATTATTTTAACACTTTAAATAAAAAAAATAAAACTTTTTAAAAAAATAATTAAAAAAAACAACATTAAATATAGTATTAATTTAAATTATATATAATTATCTATAACTTATTAATTATTAAAAAAGGAGTAATTTATGCCAAAATATACCGAACAAGAACAAGTACGTAGAAATAAATTAATCGATTATGAAAAAGAAAACATTATAGCTTTTAAAAAAGCTTATAATCTTGGTGAAATAAGTTATAGTAATGAATTAAACGAACAATTTGAAAATTTAACTAAAGAAGAATTAGAAAATAATAATATCAGCAAAAATATTGCTGGAAGATTAATGACAAAGAGAGGACCTTTTTTAGTTATTCAAGATTACAAAGGTCAAATTCAAGCATATTTTAATAAAAAAGAATTAACACAATATGAAACATTAGTCGATAGATTGGATATTGGTGATATTATCTGAATAAATGGTTTAATAATGAAAACTCATACTAATGCAGTATGTATAAGAATACAAAAAATTAAATTATTAACCAAGGCACTTAAACCTTTACCAGAAAAATATCATGGATTAGTAGACACAGAAGAAAGATACCGTCGTCGTTATGTTGATTTAATAATGAACAAAGAATCTAGAGAAAGATTCATTACCAGAACCAAAGTTGTTCAATGAATAAGAGATTATTTTAATGACTTAGATTATATAGAAGCTGAAACTCCTTTTTTACACGATTATTTATCAGGAGCAGCCGCTAGACCATTTAAAACTCATCATAATTCATTAAATCAAGAATTTGTTTTAAGAATCGCAACAGAAATACCACTTAAAAAATTAGTTGTTGGTGGCTTTGATAGAGTGTATGAAATGGGTAGAATTTTTAGAAACGAAGGATATGATACAACACATAATCCTGAATTTACAACAATTGAATTTTACGAAGCCTATTCAAATGTTGAAGGAATGATGAATCGTACTGAAGCGCTTTTTAAATTATTATGCAAAAAATTAGGTAAAAGTATATTTATTAATAATGGTGTAGAAATTGATCTATCTAAACCTTTTAAAAGATTAAATCTTATTGATGCGGTTAACGAAGCTACAGGAGTAGATTTTAGAAACATAGATTTAAAAACTGCTCAAGAAATAGCTAAAAAACACCATGTAAAAATAGAAAAATTCTTTACAATCGGTCATATTATTAATGCTCTATATGAAGAATTAATTGAACATACTTTAATTCAACCAACTTTTGTTTATGGTCATCCAATTGAAATTTCACCTTTAGCTTCTAAAGCAGAAGATCCAAGATATACTGAAAGAGCAGAATTATTTATAAATACTAAAGAATATGCTAATATGTATACTGAATTAAGTGATCCAATTGATCAACTTGAAAGATTTGAAGCTCAATTAGAAGAAAAAAATAATGGTAATGATGAAGCAAGCGATATTGATTACGATTTTGTCGATGCTTTAGAATATGGTATGCCTCCAGCTGGTGGATGTGGTATTGGTATTGATCGTTTAATTATGCTTTTAACTGAAACTTCATCAATTAGAGATGTTTTATTATTTCCTACTCTTAGAAGAATTAAAGAAGAAAGATAAAATAAAAAAACAAGATTATTAAATCTTGTTTTTTTATTATTTAATTTAAATAGCTAATTTTGGATTTGTTTGTCCTAGTTTAAAAATATATGCTGTATAGCCAGAAGCTATTAAAGCAATAGCTAATAAGAAATATGATAAAAATCTTCCTTGAGCTAAATCTTCTGGTTTTTTCTCTAAATTATTAACAAGTTCTCTTACTTGAACAAATGTTAAATTAGTGGTTTTGGCAACAGAAATTACTAAGGAAATCATAAGTATAATTACTATTGCACCAATTGAAGCTAAAATAGCATATTTAATATTAACTTTAATTAGTTCAATTAATTTTCATACTAAAATTATATAAACAATAAAGAAAACTAATAAAAACACTATATATAAAGCAAAAGCAATAATTGCTTTTGAACCAGCTGCATTATTATTTAATAATGCTTGCACTTCTTCTGTATTATTTACTAATAAATTAAAGAAAGAAGTTAATCATTTAGCATAATAATAACCTACAGTAGCTAAATTAGAAGCTCTAACTGCACTTGTAGCAGATATTTCATCATATAAATCATATTTATAACCGGCATCAATTAAAATTCAAGAAACAATTATAAATGCAATTAAAATAATTAAAGCAATAATAGGTAATAATAAATTAGTTTTAATTAAATCTCTAGCAACAAAAACTTTTTTATTAAAAATGTGTTTTTTATTAACAACAATTGCTTGACTTGAAGGATGGATTAATCTTTTATTTTCAAAATTGATTTTTTTACTATTAGGAATATCGTTTCAAAAAGAAATATTTTTTAATTCTTCTGGTAAATTATTTTTATCCATTATTTACTCCTTTATCAGCATTAGAAGTTTTTTCCAATCAAGAGAGAATTTTTATTATTTCCTTTGCAGATAAGGTGTTAAATTCAGCTGGAGTTTCATTATGTTTATTACTTCATTTAATTTTAAAATTACCTTCATTAATAAATTTAACATAATCTGCATCAGTTGCGTTTAATTCAATTGTTTCTTTAGCATTTTGGTTTGTAGTTTTTTCTACTAAAATAGTTGGTTTGAATGTTCAATTACTATTGAAAATATCTTTTTTAACATATGGCGTTATAAAATTATCTTTATCATTAGATTCTTGATAAGCATTATAAATTTGTTCTATGTTATAAAGCTTATATTCATTAGCTACTTTATCAAATAATTCAATGTAATATACTAATTCATTTCTATTTTTACTATAAGCAGTTAAAACTTGTACATTATCATATAGATTTTTGTAATCTTTAAGAGCATAATACATAATAATAGCTAATAAACGAGCTATATCTTGCGGTTGAGTTCCAGTATTAGTTATTCAATTTCTTATTTCGTTTCTTATGTTAGATAAAGAAACTTGTTCAACAGGAGTAAGTTCATTTGCTCTTTGTTGTAAATTATATAAATTTGAATATTCTTCACGATACTTTGGATTATTTAAAAATGCTAAGGGATTTTTAACAAATTCTTCATAAAGTGGAGAATCTTTATCTATAGGTTTTAATAAAGTAGTTGAATCGGTATTTCTGCCTAAAAATTCACTATTTAATTTATCAGCTATAAAAACAGGAGATTGAGCTAATCTCATTCCATGTGTTTGATTATTATTAATTTTTAAGCCATGAGATAAAGCATATTTGAATAAATTATTCACTTTTTCATCTAAAGTATTGCCTTGATTAAAAGCATCTAAATATTTAAGATAAAAATATTGGTAAATTTGATCTTGTGTTTTATAAATTAAATTAAGTGACTTAACATTAATGTTATTATCTTTTTCATCAAATAAATATTTATATCTTGTTAAAAAAGTGTAATTAAATGGAGTATTTTTAAAATAGTAATTAAATACTTCTAAAGCTTCATCAACGCTATTTAATTCAGCTATTTTTTGTCTATTGGCATCTCAATAATTACTATTTAATCTTAAATTTCATAAATATTCTGTACTTGTTACATAAATAGAATTATTTTTGATAATATCAGATATTAATTTTTGAGTATTTGTGGCATTAGGATTATTTATAGCATAATCTTCTATTTTTTTGATTTCAAAGTTTTTGGCATAATCAATTAATTCTCTAGTATTAGAATCAACAGTCAATAAACATGAAGAAGCAATTAGAGGGGAAACAAGTGAAGCAACAGTGCCTAAAGATAAAGCATATTTAGTAATTTTTTTCATAATAGCTCCTATAGAATTGCATTATATGATCAACTTTTGAAACCAGCATAAGAAATGTAAGATCCCATTAAAATAATCACAGTTGAAAAAGCAATTCCTCCAATTGAATAAGAAATTTGTACTCTAGCACTAGAAACATATGCTGTTTCTAAAATAACAAATTCACGGTTGGCTTCAATTATATAATTTGAATTTTTAATTATTATTGAACATAAAATTAAAACTACTATAGCAATAATAACTAAAATAAATCAAAATATTGTTTTAAATTTAATATTTGCTTTATTCATATTTTATCCTTTAATTGTGCTTCCTTGTCTTGAAATAGATGCCATAATACGTTTTCTAAATAATAAGTAGAAACCAAACATAGGCGCTATAGATAAAATTGCTCCAGCAAGTTTTATACTTCTTAAAGTAATTACTTGACCATCCTCTTGTAGTACAGAACCAACATCAAATAATCATAATGATAAAACTTTTAAATCTCCATTTGCAACTAATGAAGGTCATAAGAAGGAATTTCATGAAGCCAAAGCAGTTAAAATTACCACAGTTAAAGTAGTAGGAGAAACCATAGGAACAGCTATTTTAAAGAAATATCTTGCTCCTACAGCTCCATCAACAGTTGCAACTTCTTTTAATCTATTAGGAATAGCTGAAAAAGCGTTTCTATACATTAAAGCTGTAAAAATAGAAGCTATAAAAGGTAAAGCTATAACAGAAATAATCCCTGTAAAATAATTTCTAATATGTGTTACTTCATCTAATAAAATAATTACTCTATATTGTCCTGATAATAATGCCACTTCAGGTAATACTAATAAAGCCATAAATAGACTTCATAAAACGTTTTTAAATTTTCATTTTTTTAACGAAAATGCATAACCAGCAATCATTGTAACAAAAGTTTTAACAACCACTGAAAATAATACATTTGTAAAAGTTAAAAAGAATGCATCAAAGTATTTAGTTGATGAAGAAGCAGTCGTTGCGGCAACTGCAAAGTTTGATCAAGTTCATTCTTGTGGAATTAACGTAAAAGTTGTTTTAAGAGCATCTGCTTGTTCTCTAGGCATTAATGAAACCATAATCATAAAGAAGAAAGGGAATAAAATTATTAATGAAAATAAAGCTAAACCAAATAATTTTAATCCCAAACTAATAATTAAAAGACTAATTTTAGTTTCATGAACCTGTTGAGTAGCAATTTCTCTACTTTTTCTGAGCTTTATATTCGATCATCACTTTTGAATCTTTAATCCGATTTCAAACATTGAATTCTCCTTTATTTAAAGATACTCTTAAAATAGTATTGAACCCACCACGAATAAGTGATGAATAAAACACACCAATAAGGAATAAACATAAAGCAGCCGAACCAGCAAGAGGGAAATTAGCAGCTTTAGTAAATCTATAAACAATAAGCATTAATGATGATGCACCATTAATAATTGCATCATTAGGTACATTGTTAAAAATAGCTAGTGGGAATACTTTTGTACCATTAATAATCCCCATTGTAATTAAAAATTTAGTAGTTGATTTAATTGAAGGTAAAGCAATTGTGAAAAATTGTTTTACACTTCCAATACCATCAATTGAAGCAGAACGATATAAATTTTTATCTACTGAAAGCATAGCGGTAGTTGCAATTAAAATATTAAAAGCCAAACCATTTCAAATACCTTGAGTAACAATAGGTAATAACGCTCTAAATGAGAATTGATCTCCTGATTCTAATCAACCATATGTTCCTAAATTAAATACTTCATTCACAAAACCAACAGGTGAATAAATTTGTGAAAAGAATAAAGCAACTGCAACAGCATTAGTCATATATGGTAAGAAAAAGATTGTTTGTCAAAATCCTCTAGCTGCTTTTCTAATAACATTAGCAATTAAAGAACTTATTAATAAAGAAATTGAAATTACAAATGGTAAAACAATCAAACCATAAATAATTGAATTCCTAAAACCAACAGCAAAAGCAGGGTCATTAAGAACAGATAAAAAGTTATTAAAGGTAAAATAATATCTTTGATTATCATCTAATTGAAAAAATGCATTTCTAATATTCAAAAATAAAGGAATAATAGTGAAAAAGGTAATAATAATCAAAGTTGGTAATAACATACCTAAAGGTTTATAAAACTCAATCGGTTTATCAATAATAGAACCTGATAATGATTGAGCACGATTTTCACTTTGTTTTTTAGCGCTTAGTTTATATAGAAAAGGAAATTTAAAAGCAACTTTGGATCATACTTGGTTACTAAATTTCATATTCTACTCTTCTTTCAGTTAATTCATCGAATAAGTGAAGACGATCTTTAGGCATATCGAAGTAGATAGTATCTCCTACTTTATAATTTAAACGATTATCAATTAAGAAATTAGCTTGGAAACTTTCTTCTACTTTTACAATTAATTTACTTTCTTTACCAAAATTTTCCACCGCTTTAACAATTCCATGGAACATTCCAGTTTCTTGATCTTTTATAATAAAATCTTCAGCTCTTATACCAACTGCAAAAGTAGCTTTATCAACATTATTAATTTTTATACCACTTATAGTTTTATCAAAAATTGTTAAAGTATCATTGCTATAAGTTGCTGGGAACATAGCCATTTCAGGCATACCTAAGAAACGAGCAACAAATTTATTTTTCGGTTTTCTATAAAGTTCCATAGGTGTACCAATTTGTTGAACTTTAGACATAGACATACATACAACAATATCACTAATTGACATAGCTTCTTCTTGATCGTGAGTAACAAAAACAGTAGTAATTCCTAATTTTTGTTGAATTTCACGAATTCATTGACGCGTTGAAATACGTAATTTAGCATCTAAGTTAGATAATGGTTCATCCATTAATAAAATTTGTGGTTTTTTAACAATAGCTCTGGCAATAGCAACACGTTGTTGTTGTCCACCAGACAATCTAGTAGGTTTTTTTTGTAAAATAGGAAGAATTTCAACTCTTTTAGCCACTTCCATAACTTCTTCATGAATTGCTCTTCTAATAGTTACATTATTTTTTGATCATTGAGCTATTTCTTCTCTTTGTTCCTGAGTTAAATTAGCATCTTTTCTTTGTTTATCACTCAACATTACTTGATCTAAATTATGTTCTTTAGCTAGAGTTTGAAATAAATCTGTAAATTTTTTATAAGCTAAATATACTTGCAATTTATTATTTCTCACCAATTGAGAAGTAAAAGATTTATCTGTTTTTAATTCTTTATATGCTTGTTTAGCTTCTTTTAATTTAATTTTTTTATCTTTTATTTTAGGTTCATATTGAGTAATCACTTTACTTTGATTATTAAAATATTTATAGTAAAGTAAATTTTTCATTAATCGATTTTCTATTTTTAATAAAGTTAATTTAGTTTTAACAGAAAAATTAGTTTGATCTTCTTTTCTTATTTGAACTAATTTATTTTGTACTTGTTCAATTAATTCTTCTGCTTGTTGAGAATCTAAAGGTTTTATTCTTTTTAACTCATCTATTTCAACATTTATAAATTCTGATTGAGAATAATTTTCTTCCGGTAATAATTCACCTGTATTTTTAAGTAAAACTAATTCTTCATTCAAAAGAATTTTTTTAGATTCGTATGATTTTTTAAGACTTTCTAAACCTTTAAGCACTTCTTTAGAAACAGCAGAAAGAGCAGCTGTATAATGGACTTTATCCATTTTATAATTAGTTTCAGCTTTTTCTAATTCTTCTCTTTGGTTAATTAATTTATTAGTTAATTCTAAAGATGTTTCTTGTGCAATATGGCCATAAACAAATCATAATTTTCTCAATTTAGCAATTTGTTCTTCGCTTACACCTAATGATTTTAAGTAAATATATTTAATTTCATTTGTAGCAGTTTTTCTTTTAAAAATTACTTTATTTTGTCATTCGATATCATTTTTAAGAGGAAATGCTATATTAGCATAAACACTCATATGTGGATAAAGTGCATAATTTTGGAAAACGAAACCTAATTTTCTTCTTTGTGGAGGCAATTTGGTTACATCTTTACCTCTAAAATATACATTTCCACTTGTAATGGTTAATAAACCAGAAATAGCATTTAAAGTTGTAGTTTTACCTGATCCTGACGGACCTAATAAGGTAACTAAGGCTCCTTCTGGAATTTTGAAACTAACATCATCAACAGCTAAAGTTTCTCCAAAATCTATAAAAATATTTTTTAATTCAATAGCTGGATGATTCTTTTTATTTTTCTCATCAGTTAATTTTTCAGTAAGTCTTAAATATTCCTGTTCATCGTTTTCAGTGAACTTAGTATATTTAGATTTTACTAAACTATTAAGTTTTTTAATTATTTTCATTTTTTCCTTTAATTAATTATTAATAAACTTAAATTGAATTAGTTTGTTATTTTATTTTTGATTGTGTAAGTTAATATATTTCTCATATCAACCAGTATTATAGATATTAAGATCAGAATTTTTATCTAATCAAGCAAATACTAACGAAGGTTTTTGTATATAAATTGTTGAATTAACTGCATAAGCATCAAGAAAATTAACATAAAATCCTCTTCTCGCTGCTATTGCTTCATTAAATGCATCAGCTAAATAAGGCACAGTATAGTGTAAAGCTGTTGATTTATTATTTAATGCTCCTTTAATTTCTTGAATTTCAATCAACGGTAAGGTTAAACCAGCATTAATTAATTCAGTAGAATAATTATATTCAAAATTATCTCCGAAAAATACTTCCCCAGTATATCTGCCAAAAGTATCTTTTGATCCTGCTCCTTGAAAAAATATTTTAATTCTTGTTCCTGCAGGTAAATTATCCATGGCAAATTTTGAAGGTAATTCTGCGTATTGATATTCAAATTCAGTTGATCTATTTGAACCAACACTTTTTTCAGGAGTATCAATTGCAACAATTCTTAAACGATGAATTTCTTGATTTACAAAAGAATCATGAAATTCATTATATAACACTGAATCAGCATCAATATCTTTTGCAACTTTAAAGTTTAAAGTATCTCCATCTGATCAAGAAGTAATTTCAGCGTCAATAGAAATATTTTTTAATTGATTTCAATCAATTTTAATTGGTTTAGCTATTGATTTATTAAATTTAGTATCAATTTTATCTAATAAAGAAAAGTTAATTACAGTATCATAATAATTAGAAGTTTGAGCACCTATAAGTAGAACTCATTTATTATCAACTAATGTATATGTACTTCATTCAATGTTTCTTGTAGTTTGAAGATCTTTATTAGTTTCTGTAGTTCTTTCATTAACATTGACTAATTTATTAGATGAAAGATAATTACCATGATAAACCAATAAATACTTTTTATTATCTGAAGCAGTATAACTATAATATTTATTTTCTACTAAATAATTAGGTACAACATAACTATTGTCCTTTTCTAAACCTTTAATTTTTAATTGAATATTTGCATCTTGAATTGCTTTATTTAATTCTGATTTATTAAAACCACTAATATTAGTTTCGACTCTTGAATTATCAATGTAATGTCCTGCTACTTTTGTTAAAGTATATTTATAATAGTTATCTTCTGGATAAATATTATAGATAGAACTATCAGAATTTTCAGCAAAAGCAATTTGATAATTATGTGTGTGAATCTCGTAATCTTCAGCTTTTACAGAAGAATTATTAGATTGTCCTGGATTAACAATGGTTTCTACTTGTGAATTTTTATATTTTAAATTGTAAGTAACAATAGTAGTACCATTATTAAAAGTGATAATAGCTTGGGAATTAACTTTATCTTTTATTCCTAGCGCTTTATTGATAGGAGTAGATAAGAATTCGCTTCTACCATTTAATCTAAGATTAATATTTTGAATATTTTCTTTATCTTCTTGAACTGGATTATATGTGTATTTATCATTATTATTTTCACACGCTATAAAAGAAGTTAAAGAAAACAAAGGTACTGAAATTATTGAAACAGGTAAAAGTAGTTTTTTAAAATTACTTTTCATTTTACCTCATTTCATAAATAAACACGATAGCAGAGCTATCATGTTTAATTTTATATATTTTTATATATTTAACAAACTTAATTATTGGAAAATATCTTTAGCTTGTGCAAGAATTTTATCAACAATTTCAGTTTTATATGATCCTGATAAATTACCACTATTTACTATAGCTTTAGCATAAGAAATAAAAGTACTTTTTAGAGCGTTTCTAAATTCATTAGCTTTTGGATCTCCAATTTCTGAATATGAAACTCAATTATTTCCGGTTGTGTCAGCTTCAACAACTTTTTTGAAATTATCATGTGTTACTTTTAAATAAGCATTAAAATCTTCAGTGTTTTTAGTTGTAAAATCACTTGAAGGAAATACATATGATCCAGTTGCTGAAAGAATATCCATTGGTTTACCAGTTTTTTTATCAAATTTAGGATCTTCTTGTGTACTATTTCTAGCCTTAATATCAAATTCATATTCTTTATTTGAAAGTAAGAATTTAACAAATAATCTAGTAGCATTATCTACTTCATCGTTTACATGAACGCCCATAAATGAAGGACCTTGTAGATATGAAACTTTTGGATCACTATCTTTTTCTCATTTATTTGCTGTATCAAAAACAAACAATTCATTTTGGTTTAATACTTGAGTTCCTTTTCTTGTAACTGTCTTAATTTTAGAAACGGTATCTTTAGTATAATAAGCTACAAATTCAGCTCCTTCATTTTGTTTACGACTAGAAGTTACAGTACCTAATTTTACAAAATTAGTATCTTCCTTAGCAAGTTTTTCAGCTGCTTCTAAAGAAGCTGCATCAGTGGTAGAAAATAAATATAATCCATATTTGTTATTTTGCGAAGTAATGTTAGAAGTTTCTGCAAATTTGTATAATTCATCAAATTTAGCTTTTTCTGTTTCACCATGTACAAAATATGAATATCTATCTTGATGTGGATCATTTACTAAAGTAGGTGAAATCTCATCAGTTTTATAAATTCCATTTTGTGGGTATCTGCTGTAATTTGTTGTGATTTTAAGATATTTTTTACCTTGTTCTTCTTTAAGGAAGAATCTTTCTCTTTTTACTGCAGCATATTGTTTACCTTCATGTTCAATGACATATTCAGTTGTTGATCTGTTGTCTTGAACAAAGTTGTTTGTATATCCAGCAGTTGAACCGATACCTAAAGCAAATTTATGATTACGTTGATCATTAGAAGTATATTCTCCATCACCTTTAAGTACTACAGCACCAGTTTTAATCGCATCACCAAGAATTTGGTAGAATTCTTGCATTTTAGTACCAACTAATGATTCAGTATTTCTAATTGGTGAATAGTCAGCTAAAATGTTACCACCTTCTGTTTTGGTTCTAACAAGCATTTCAGATGTATCGGCACCTACAGCTGAGAAAATTACTGTTTGTAAAAATCCTGCTATATCATCTATACCTAAAATATGAAGTTGTGATTTTGCGTCCACAGCATTTTTAAATAATTTTTTAGCTTTTTGAGCAAAATCTATTAATGGTTTAAATGTTGTAAAGGTTGAATCTTTAATTGTATAACCACTTAAACTTTCAGCATTTTCAACTTTTTCGCCTCAAAGTTGTTTTACAGATTCTCTATCTCCTTGACCAGCTGCTTTAATAGCATCTCATTGAGATAATTCAATTTTTGCGCCTAAAGATTCCATTGTTTCAAGAATGTATGATAACACAGGAGAGTTAACACCTTGCACATTTGATGAAACTAAACCTGGAATAACTCATGTACCTTGATTTGAAATATATGATGTTCTTTGGTTAGCAACAGTAAAATTGTGATTAAAATCAGTTAAAGTATTTCTTAAATATTCATCTTCGCTATCAAAGTTTAGCAACATACCTGATTCTGCTAAATTTGAAGCAACAACTGGATAGTTTAAAATAACACTAACTAATTCTTGTCTATTCTTATTACTTACCATATTTCTAATAGATTCAGCACCTGCATTGTATCCACCAGAACCTAAACTTTTTATTTCAACAGTTCTATAGTAACTTAAGAATTTTTCATATTCTTCTTTTTTAGTTTTTTCATCTTCTGTTAAGTCATTTTCTGATTTTTTATTTCAAGCATCAACTTGATTTTTTCAGTTAGTTGCAATAGCATTATATCTATCGATTATTCCTTGCAACGCATTTCATTGAGGACCATCTTGTGAGAAAGTAACTCCGATACGAACGTTTTTAATATCTGGTGAATCATATCTTTTAGCTAATGATTGAGGAGAATTATTAGCATACAATGAATAATTACTAATTGGTTTTTTTTCATCAATTGGTTTTTTTTCATCAATTGGTTTTTTGGTTTCATCAGTACATGCTACAGCCAAGGCAAGTGGCGAAAGCACTCCGGCTAAAGTAGCAACTGCAAACATTGATTTTTTAAATTTATTCATAAAATAATTTACCTTTCGCTTTTTAGAATTTATTTATTCTTTTAACTTATTTATTAATTATTTCATTAACATTTTATATGTTATTTTTTATTTATAAAAAAGAAAATTAAAAAGAGTGTTTTTAGTCTGAAAAAAAACTTTATTTTTCAGTTTTAATATAAAAATTATCAAAAAATTTATTTAATAAATAATTAAAAAATATTTAGAATTTTTCAAAAATAGACAAAAAGAAGGAAAAAAACATCTTTTTTTATCTTTTTCCTTCTTTTTGTCTATTTTTGAAATTTAAAAAAAACAATATTTTGAAAAATAAACTAAATATTTTCTTTTTCTATGGTTGCAAAAAATTTATGTTCTATTTTTCTTGATCAACTGATTTTATTTTGATCAATTTTAGGTAATTTTTTGCTTATGTAATAGTATGAATAACTTAAAAGAATTAATGAAGCAAATAAAGTATTAAAAATAAACGCTCCAATAATAATTCAATTAGCAGTTTCTTTTACTAAATTACTATTATAAACACTATATGCTATACCTATACCTATGGGAATAATTATTAAAAAAGTTATAAAATTTTCTAATGAAGTTGCTAAAATGGATTTTTCAATATTATTTGTTCCTTGAAAAACTAATAATGAACTAACAGAAAAACAAGTTGCAATAATTCTTAATGTTAAAATTCTTATAAAATTAGCTGTATCTTTAATTAAATTTTCATCTACATTTAATGCTAAAACTCATAAATTACCAGCAGTTATAGCAACAAAAATATAAACTATCACAGCATAAACAACTGAAACCAAGAGAGTTCATAAATATATTTCTTTACATCTTTGAAAATCTCTTCTAGTGTAATTGTATGATAATAAACTTCTAGCACCATCACTTATACCAAAAATAGAAATTAAAAATAAAGTAATTATTGGTGTTGCTTTAGCTCAATAAAATTGAAAATGAATTGGATCGGCAAAGGATGGCTTAGATAAAACAATATTTATCATAGCAAAAGAAAAAGCTACACCAAAAGATCTAATAAAACCACTTAAACCAAGCAATATAGTAGGTATAAGTAAATCTTTATTAAATTTAAATTTAAATTTAAATAAAACACCAAGATTCATTTTTAAATGCTTTTGTTTACTTTTTAAATAAGTATAAATTAAACAAGCACTTAAATTAAAAATTCAACCAATAATTGTTGCTAATACTCCGCCTAAAACGCCCATTTTAAAAACTATTATAAAAACAGCATCTAAAGCAATATTTATTAAATTAGCCCCTATACCTATTCACATTACATAAGTATTAAAACCTTCTGCTCTTATAAAATAAGAAAATAATGTTACTAAGCCTTGTAAAATAGTTCCTGCTGCATATACATAAACATATTCGTTAGCTCATTGAATACTTAGTTTGTAAGCTGCGTCATAATAATCTTGTAATCTTAATAAATCTGTTTGTGACATTCCTAAACTTTGAGCTCTGTCGATTTCTAAAATCGTTTTTCCAGCAAACAATTGCATTATTCCTGATGTTACAAAAATAAAGGAAAACATTGTAGCTATTAATGATAAAGTAAAAGTAGATCAAAACATTGTCGCTCAAACATTTTTAGTAGCTTTATCTAATTTCTTAGATAAACATTTAGTATAGTAAACTGAAGCTCCAACTGGTATTAAAAAAACTATAGAATTAGAAAAAATAATTAAAGGTTGAAAAGCTGCGTTTGTAGTAGAAACAATTGTGTTAGAAGTTATTCTACCTAATAAATTTAAATGTTTAATCATTCCATTTTCAATGTAAGTTAATTTATTGTAATTATTAAATAGATTTAAATAATCAGAAGTACTTGCTTGGGAAATAGTTAAATAATTAGCAATTTCACCAACTCCATTACTACTTAAAACAGGTTTAGTTTCAGGAACGAATTGCTGTATAAAAACTTGATCAACAAAAGAATATAAACCAATCATTAAAGTTAAAATTAATGATGGTAAAACAACTATTCATATTGCTTTTTTAATTGGCATTTGAGAAAATAATAACTCAGCTCTTGATTCTTTGTTAATAGTTTGTTTCATATAAATTCCTCCTTTCTATGAATAATATAAAAACAAAAGCTTTTTGAGCTTCTGTTAGATGTTAAAACAAATGGTGCCGACAACAGGACTTGAACCTGCGACCCCATCCTTACCATGGATGTGCTCTACCTGCTGAGCTATGACGGCTTAATATCTTTAATATTATAATATTTTTTTAATTTAAACTAAATATTATTAAAAATTTATATTCATAAGGTAAAATTTTAAAATAATTAACATTATATTTTATATACTTTAATATGTCTAATTAAAAATATTAATTTTTAATATCCATCATAGAGGTTATTTATGTGAAGATTATTTAAAGAAGTATTTAAATCATTAAGTAAAAATAAAGTCATGGTTATAGGATTAAGTATATTAGTTTTTTTAACTAGTGCAATTTTTACTTTATTAACTAGTGTAAAAAATTCAATGACTAGAAGTTTTGAAAATTATAAAAATTTTTCTAAATTGCACGATATTAATGTTGATTTAAACTTGCCAAATAATGGTTTTGCATTTAATGGAGGTTATTTCATCAATGGAGAAAGTAGTTATGAATTAAACACAAAAGGAAATAATGCAAATTATTCACCTATAGAATATTCTATTGACTTTGAAAAATCTTTTCATAATTCTGCATTTTTAGAATGAAAAAAACAATTAAATCAAACTCAAAAAATTGAATTAGATAATATTATAAATTCTTATAAAAATGATCCTATAGGAACTAATACACTAAGTTTTGAAAATATTAATACTGATTTTATTCCAGCAAATAATATAAAACACAAAGATTTAGAACAATTTAAAAATTTATATTTTGCAAAAAGCGATTTACAAAATTTTTTTAATAATTCTAATTTTTTAGAAAATATTATTTTAAATATTAATGATATAAATAATCCATATTTTAAAATTATTAATAACAATTTTAATTTAAATCTCTATGAATTAACAAATAATAATCAATATAAGAAAAAGCAAACAAAGAAAACAATTGATTTAGAATCTTTAATTGTTTTTGATAAAGATTATCAGATTAATGATTTATTAAGATTAACTACTGATAATGCTAATAATATTTTAGCTTCACAAGTAAGTCCTATTTTTATTAATGTTTACACTAATACTGCTACATTAAATTTTTCTTTAGGTAATAAATGAATTGATGAACAACAAGCAATTAGAATTGAACCAATTAAAATAATGAAATTACTTGGATTTGATAAAGTAAATAATGATAATTATCTTTATAAAAAAATCGAAAACAAAGATTTATCAAATATTTTAATGATAGCTCCTTTTGATAATTTTGATAGTTCAACTAAGTTTAGAAAAGAATTTTTTGCTAAATTATTAATTGATGAAAATAATAATTATGTTAATTCAGATCTCACTTATAAATTTATAACAAATGAAAATTATGGTTTAGATCAAAATTGAATTATTAATCTTAGAAGTAAAAATAATTTTTTAAGAACAAATTATTATATTAGTTACGTTGATAAACTATTATCTTCCATTCCAAAAAGAATCGTAAAAGAAGATAATAGCATCGAAATTGTTGATGAAAAAATATATGCAAAAGATTTATGGACAGGATCTTATAAAACATTTATTGAAAATCTTGGTTCTTCTGAAATAACAAATAGAAATTTAATATGAGATGATATTGAAATTTTTTCTTATTGAACTAAAAAAAGAACTGAAACAGGATTTAAATATATATATGAAAATAATCAATGAAAATTACAAAATAAACCAATTTTTGAACGTGAAACAATTGTACAACTAAATCCTAATTTTGATTTTTTAGATTTAAATTTTGTTAAGTTATTTACAAACGATAAAAGAACTTTGCCAATTACTAATGAAAATAGAAATAAATATTTTATTGAACAAATAAATTCAATGAATATAAAAGAAATTGAAAAATATAATAATCCTTATTTAAAAGATGATTTATTAAATAATGATATAGAATTTTATAATTCGATTAGCCAACAAAATGTTAAAGATAAAAAATTTGAAATAATTCAAAACAATTCTTTAAAATTTACTAGAAATAGTATCGTTGATAAAATAGAAAAGCTTGTTGGAAAAGATAATATTGGTTTAAGAAGAACAATAACCGTTGATGCTGTAGACAATGACGGTGCAAAGAATGTTTATCATTTTATAAATGCAGGGGATGATAAAAGGGAAGTTGAAGGTATAGAACTTAATGTGGGTAAACTTTACAATGAATTATTTAATCCAACTGCATTAAATAATTTCCCAACACATTTAAATATTTTTAACACATTCCAAGTTCCACCAATTGTGGCCGCTAAATTAATTTTAGAAATTCAACAAAATCAATATGTTAATAAAAATTATATTAAAACAGTTATTGATTATGTAAATATTTATGATAACAATATTTATACTGGAGAAATTTCTAATTTAACTAACAAAAAAATTATTTGATTAAATAAATATCAACAAAATCAAAATCAAATAAAAAAACACGATGATTTGCCAAATTATAAAGAATTAAATTTAGCAATATATGAAGTAGATAAAAAATTCTTTTTGGTTAAAGAAATAATAGAAAACAATCAAATTAAATATTATTCTCTTTATCCTAATCAAGATTGAGAAAAAGGCGTTTCAATAAATTATCTAAATAAATGATTTGAGGATAATAATCTTACAATAGCAACAAAATATATAAGAACTGAAGATACAGGTTGAGTTAAATATTCAAATGATAAAGCATATATCCCACTTGCATTTGTTTCAATTAAAAATGAATTAAATCAATTAGTATTAAAAAACAATAGTATTGCACCGTTAGTAAAAGAAGGCGAAAAAATTATTGTAGATTTAGATATTGTTAAAAAAGGTTATATTAAATCTAATATTATTTATAAAATTATTCCTCTTTTAGAAACAGCATTAGATGATGTAAATTTAGCTTCTGTATTAACCACAGGAAAAATATATTCTAAAACAATAAATGATTTTTTAACTAAAATAATTTTTTATTTAACTAATCATAATAACGGAGATCTTTTAAATATTTTAATTAATGATTTTATTGATGCTATAAAAAAAGAAATTTCAACAATAAAAAGCTTAGAAAAACAAAAAGAATATTTAGCAGAACAAATTGATAATCTATTCTTATTATTCAATAAATTAAATAATTCAAAAAGCAATCAAAATTATAATTATGGCAAAATATTTGTAAATTACATAAATGATCCTGTAAAACTTTTTGATTTTATTCAAGAAATAATTAATTCAATAGATACTAAAAATTTTGCTAAACAGTTATTAAATTGATATCAAGAAAATATACAAAGTGAAACACAAGAAATTTTTAGCTTAAATAGAATATTAAATCTTTTAATACCTAATATTAAAGCCAAAAATTTACAAACAGCATTATTAAATTTAATTGATAATTTAAATTTTGAAAATTTATTAGCTAATAATACTAATTCTTTAATAAATACATTTTTAACTAATTACAATTGAAATTCAAATCTTTATTCAATAATAAACAAATTAAAAATTAATAATAGTTTTGATAATTTTAAAAACGGTTTAAAAAATATTATAAATTACTTTGATTTCTTTTATTTCATTGAACAATTTAATACTAATTTTAAATTAATAAATTTTAATAATGATAATAAATTTAATATCTTATATCTAGATAAAGCCAAATTAATAACTTTAAGTATAGAAAGTTTGTTTCATGCAATAGGATCTGATAAAGGTTTTAAAGAAAATATTATTACTTTTTTAAATTTATCAGGCAAAACTACATCTTTTAATTATGATAATCAAACTGTATGAATTCCAGCTAAAGATGATGAAAAAATATCTTTTTATGATTTATTATCTCTTTTAAATCAAGATGATAAAAGTTATAATGTTACTAACGGTAATGAAAATCAAATAAATAGTTCAACACGAAATTTAATATTAGAATTTTTATCATTAAAAAATAATTTAACAAAAAATAGTTTAGATACTATTGAATTTAGAAAATTAACGCTTAATGAACAAAATTTATTAAACTTTTATTTAAATATAAATTCTGATTTTAATAAAAATTATATTCTTGATAAAATAGATAAGATAATTTTATTCCTTAATCAAGCTATTGGTGGAGTTAATTTTGTAACTGATACTAAATTAAAAACTGGAGCAGATTTATTAAATGACGCTAAAAATTTCTATTCGGGAAATTCATTTAGGTTATTATTAAAATCAATTATTGATAATTTAATACCAACAAAACAAATAAATCAATACAGCATTGCTAACCAAGCTTTTAATTTATTTACTCCTTATTTAAAAATGTATCAATTAGAAAATGCGACTTTTGAAGAAACAAATAAATTTGTTAAAGATTTTATTGAATTCGCTATTTCTAATGAAATTTTAGCTTTAAGTAAACAAGAAGATAACAGCACAAATATACCTTTTAATAATTCTACAAATTATTCTATAAATAAATTTATTAATCAACCACTATCCATTGATATTTTTGAATTGAATATAAATAATGAATTTAAAAATTTAGCAGTTAAGCAATTAATTGATATTAATCCTAAATTTAAAAATTTTGTTTTAACTCACCAATTAGAATTGATTTTGCAATTAGGTTATTTTGCTCAAAGTGTTAAATATAGTTCTATAGATGTAAATAATCCTAAAACTAGTGCATATTATATTTTGATTAATAATTTTATTGAAAATTATTTACAAACAAGTGAATTTTTTGATATTAGATTTATTGCTGTTAATTTAGCAAATCAAATTAATACATATTTACCTACAGATATAATTGGTATCTCTTCAACATTATTAAATCCTGTGTTAAGATTACTTTTTCCAGAAATAGCATTATCTTATTTAGTTTCTCAAACACAAACTAGTATTAATGATAATAACCAAATAAATGGCAATTTGGCTTATTTAGTTTTAAACAAAAGAACAAATTTAGAAATTTTAGGTAAAAAAAATTCACCTACTAATACTTTACTTTATGAAGAATTATCACAACATTTAAATAAAGAGTTCAATCAAATACAATCATTTAAAGAAGACAATGGTGAAAATATTACAATTGATTTTAGTTGATTTGAACATACTAAAAATTTAAATACTAAACCTATTTTTGGAATTGACGTTTTACAAATTCAATATGATGTTTTAAACAAAATTTTTGAAGAAATTAATACTGATTATGTCGCTTTTCAGTTGCCAAAATATTTCTTATCTAAAGTGAATTTTGCTTTCTTAGTAAATAATAATAAAAAAATTTATAACGGGAAAATTCCTATAGATATATTATTACCAAATTGAATCGGTGTTACTAAAGATTTTACAGCTAATATCCCTGAAGAATATTTAATTAACATTAACGGATTAAAATTTATTATCATCGGTGAAGAAACTACAGTTGATTATATGTATCCTGTTATAGATGAAAATAATTTACAAGTTGATACTAAACATCAAGCGCTAGTATATGTTAATAATCTTGGTTTTGATAGAGTAAAAGCTGCATATGCAGGCAATGTAGTTAAAGATAATTTGTTAGTAAAAGCTCCGGAAAATTCAAATATTAAAGAATTAAAAAATGAAATAAAAACAATTGTTGACAATTCAATTGTAAATGCTAATAATATAGAAAGAGTTTTTCTTAATAATGAAACTGATTTAATTAATCCTGAAAGAGCTTTAAGAATAAATACTATTACTAATATTATAAAAATCATTTCTGTTTCTACAACAGCTTTAGTTTTATTATTTAGTTTCTTAGTGATTGTTTCAATTATTTTCATTATTCAAAGATATATTAACAGTAAAAATAAAGTTTTAGGTATTTTAATAGCCCAAGGATATACTCGAACCCAAATAGCTTTATCACTATCTGTTTTTGCAATTACTACTGCAATAATTGGAGGGGCTATTGGATATGCCATAGGTAATAGAATGCAGTTTTTAGTTTTAGAAACATTTTCTGGTTATTGAACCTTACCAAAAAACACATTATTATTTAATCCTATAGCTGCTGTTTTAACAATCGTTACACCGTGTTTCATCATGGCAACTATTATCTACATAATTACCTTAATTTCATTAAGAATTAAACCATTAACTTTAATAAATGGTTCTCAATTTTTACCTACAAAAAAATTATTTTATTGATATAGTGCTAAAATATCAAAATTTAATATTAAAACACGTTTTTCTTTTATTTTAAGTTACATTGGAATTTGAAAATTATTATCCTTTGTTATTAGTGTAATTTTAGTAACTACTTCTGCTTTATTTGGAGTTTCAAATAGAGGAGTATTTAATAACACTATAAATTTAACTTACAATAACAGAAATTACAAATATAAATTAAATTTACAAACTCCTACTATTGAGGCCGGTTTATACAAAACATTTAATGGTTCTAATTTGAAAAATTTACTTTATACACCATTAGGATCTTCTTCAGAAATTCAACAGGAATTATGAAATTATCTTGCGCCTGGTTATTCACCAATTGTCAACGCAGACAATAAAAATGGTAATCCTACTATTTTAGATCCTCATGTTATTACTCAATTTAGTTTAGATTTAACATTGGCTAGTGGTGTATCAATTAACCCATGAGATATTTCATATAATTCTTTACCAGATACGCAAAAATCAAAAATTGATTCTTCAAGAAAAATAGTAGGTAATTTATTAGAAGAAACACAAAATAACAAAATAATTGATAATAACAAATACATTTTTATTAATAATCCTAATAAAAATGATGAATTATTATATGTGAATGAAAATAATCATTCTGAAATTAAAAATTATTTTAAATTTACTAATTTATTTAATGATAATAATGGCCATTTTGTTTATATGCAATGAAACGGTAAAGAATATAATGCAATAACTTTAACCACAGATTTAAGAAATGAATATCGTGAATTCTTAGTAGAAGCATATAAAGAATTGCAAAATAAAATTGACCAAGAAACATTAAATTCTAATTTAATCAAAACTGAACCAACTATTAATGACTATTTTATTAGTTTTAGTGGAGTTTATTTTGATAAAAACATGGACGAGACTTTTACATATATTCAAACTAATAAAGGATATATTAACGGCTATAATTTAAATTCAAAATATGTTAAACTAACTGATAGTTCTAATAATGATTTATTTGACCGTTTAAAACAATATAATAAAGAAAATGTTTATCCTTTAATAATAAACGAAGTTGTTGCTAAGAAAAATAAATGAAAAGAAGGCCAAATAATTGATTTAGAAATTCAAAATCATACTAATCGTTATTTAGATAAAATTCTTGATAATAAAAGAGAATTAACCTATCAATTTGAAATAGTTGGTATTAACTCTACTTTTATAAATGAAGAAATGATTACTAGTCAATCAATAGCAAACAACTTAACAGGATTAAAAGATATTGTTCCTAGCGAATTAAATAATTTTGTCCCTTTTAATGGTATTTTAACTAATTCAAATACACCAAAACAAATTATTAATTCTACTTCACTTTATTCTCCAAGTAATTATTGATCAATTCTAACTTCATTTAATACTACTGATAATGATGCTTCAGCTATGTATAAAAGTATTTTTGATCCTCACGGTGGTTTATTTGTAACCAATTTACAAAAAAATAATTTTTCTCTGCAAGAAGCTCAAGAAAAATTAATTAATTTCTTAGAACCAAATACTGAAAATAATAATAAAGACGTTGATAATATATTTGAAGCAAATTTAACAAATGCTAAAGATATTGTTAATAGATTTGCTAATATTTATGATAATACCTTATATTCATTATTAGCTTCAAATTTAGATGCTAAAGATATAGAAGTTAGTTTTGTTAGCAAAATTGGACAAACAGTTAATGATGTTACTACAGGTATTATTTGAATAACAATTTTAATATCATTAACTATTCTTGTTATTATTTCAACAATCATTATTAATGAAAATAAAAAGAATATTGCCATTTGATCTATTCTTGGATATTCAGAAAAAGAAAAAATAAGAATGTTTTTCTCAATATTTATTCCATTTATTATTCTAGCAATCTTAATTTCCATACCTGCTGTTTTATTACTTATATACTTGTTCAATATATTTATGTTGCAAGCTGGTTCAATTGCTCTAATGATATCTCTAAAATTCTCGTATGTAGCTATTGTTTCATTAACGTTCTTTATTATTTTCTTAATAACTACATTTTTAACATGATATTCAATTGGAAAAATAAAAGCTATTCAATTATTGAAAGGTTAAAATGAAAAAAATAAAAAAAACTATTAAAACAAATACTTCAAATTATAAGCTTTTAAATATTCCGACAAATTTAAAAAAATATAAAATAAATTCAAGTAACGTTTGTGATTTTTTAGATAAAATAGATCAAGAAAAACGTAATATTATTGTTTCAAAAAAAATTGCTAAATGTCTAAATTTAAGTGGTAATAAAAAACACAAAACAAATAAAAAAAATAATAGAGCTAAATTAAAAAATAAACCTGATAGCATAATTGAAATTAAAAATGTTACAAAATATTATGTAACAGGACAATTAGTTAATAAAGTTTTAGATAATGTTTCATTAGATATTAAAAAAGGTGAGTTAATTCTTATTTTTGGTGTTTCAGGAGGCGGTAAATCAACTCTTTTGAACCTTATTTCTGGTCTTGATCGTCCTAATAGTGGAGATATTATAGCTTGCAATAAAAATTTACCATTTTTACCCAATTATAAACTAACACTTTTTAGAAGAGATCATGTAAGTTTTATTTTTCAAAGTTATAATTTATTAGATAATTTAAATGCTTACGATAATGCTGAAACAGGAGCTTATTTACAAAAAGATCAAAGAAAAAAAGTTGATATTACTAAATTATTCGAAGAATTTGAATTAAAGGATCAAATGAATAAATTTCCTTCACAAATGTCTGGTGGTCAACAACAAAGAGTATCCATTATTAGAGCTCTAGCTAAAAATGCAGATATTGTTTTTGCTGACGAACCCACTGGAGCATTGGATCCTTCTACTACTAATATTGTTTTAAATACTTTATATAATATAAATAAAAATAATAAAACTACAGTTATTATGGTTAGTCATGATTCTAAGATTAAACCCATGGCTGACAGAATAATAACAATTGCTAATGGTAAAATAGAAAATATTCATGTTAATGAAAATCCTTTGCATCCAAAAGATTTCTACATTCATACAAAATAGTTTAATTTAAAATATAAAAAAACTGATTTTAAAAGTTCTCTTTAATAACAACTTTAAAATAATCAGTTTTTTTATTTTGCATTTTATAGCTATTAAAAAGTAGTATTTAAATCTTCTAACATTTCAATATATTTATAAGGATAACTTTTTAAATGCATAAATATTCAAATTTTAATTAACTTTTTAATTTGAAATTCATTAGAATCATTTTTATTTATTTTTTTCAAAATGTTTAATTGAATAAATAATCCTATTAAAAATATTAAACTAGTAAAACCAAAAATAATAAATAAAATTAAAAAACTAATAATAATAGGAAATTGATTAATTACAGAAGGATTATCGTTTTTTCTAATTAAAATTACTAAAGAAAATATAACTATTGCTCATGAAGCAAAAGTTAAAAATAAAGTGGAAGAAATTACTGTGAAAATACGTAATCTAAAATTTTCATTATTAATTTTAAATACTTTATTTCAAGCAATTATTTTTTCTTCTAAACTATATTTTTTTTTAATCATAAGTTACTCCTTTTAAATTTTTTGTTCATATTATAAATTCTTTATAAACTTTTTCTAAATTAAGTTTATTATTAATTTTATAATTTTTCTTTCTGGCAACATTACTAAAAAAATTATGACAATCTATATCATCTATTTCTTTGTTTTCTATTATTTCATTTCAATAATTAAATACTTTTTCAGGATAAAATTTTACTAATATTTTTAAGAAATTAAAGGCTAAAAAACTATTGGGAAAAATTTTTGATTCAATGGATCCTATCATTAATAATTTAATGGCTGCTTCTTGGTTTTCAAATTTAGGTAGTAAAATACCTGGTGTGTCTAAAAAATACATATTATTTACACTAACTCATTTTTTTACTCTAGTTACACCAGGATAATTAGCTACTTTTAGTGTTTTTTTATTTGATATTAAATTAATCAATGTACTTTTACCAGCATTAGGAATACCTAAAACAAAAACTCTTATTTTTGATAAAATAAATCCTTTATTAATATCTTTGAGTTTTTTTTCTTTTGTCATTTTGTTAATTGAATTAATTATAGTATTTTTATGTTTATTATTTCTTAAATCTAATCAAAGTAATGTTTCGTTTTGAAAACGCTTTTTGATTAATTCTTTTTTATTAGTATCCATTAAATCGCTTTTAGTTATTATAAATAAACGTTTTTTGTTCGAAGCTATTTTGTCAAAATCTTCATTATAAGAACTTATCGGACATCTAGCATCTAAAATTATTATCATCAAATCAACTAAATTAGATATTTCTTTGATTTCTTTCATTGCTTTAGCCATATGTCCAGGATATCAGTTAATTAAAATTTCGTTATCTTGCATTATTTTTTTCCAATTCCAAATTAAGGTTTATTTTTTCTTTTTCCAAAGATAATATTTGCTGATCTTTTTCGTTTATAATTTTTTTAAATTTAACAGACAAACTTTCGTTTTCTTTTATTAAATCTAATGAAAATTTTATTAATTCATCAATAAAAATTTCTACTTCATCTATTTGATATCCATTGATTTCAAAATTAAATTTTTTCTTTTCTAATAATTTATTTAATTCTTTACGCATTTATTTCACCTTTTGTTGATAAATTTCATTTAAAATTATTCCATTAGCAATTGCTACATTTAAACTTTCAAAATTTATAGGTATATAAATAATATAATCAGCAAGAGAATATATTTTTTTATCAATTCCTTTGCCTTCATTACCTAAAACTAAAATTATTTTTTCTATATTTTTATAATTAATTTTGTTATAGGATATACTATTTTTACTTAAAGAAGATATTACAATTTGATAACCTTGTGATTTTAAATTAGTTAATATTTCATAATCATTATTTGCAACATTGAAATAATTAATATGAAAAAAAGCTCCTTGAGTAGATCTTATAATTTTGCAATTATATATATTAATATTAGTAAATAAAGTAGTGAAATTATAAGCCAACATGGTTCTAATAATAGTGCCTACATTACCAGGATCTTGTACATTATTTAAAAATACTATTTGCTTAGTTAAATTAAAATTTTTAGGTTTTTCACAAAGCGCAATTACACCTTCAGGATTTTTTAAATCTGTTATTTTTTTAAAAACATTGTCACTAATTTTAATAGCTTCTGGAAAATGATTTTTATTTTCTAATTCAAATATTTTTTTTACTATTTTTAATTTTAGTGCTTCTTCTACAAGATGATAATTTTCAACTAAAAAATATTCTGATTTTTTTGAGTTTTTTATTTTTATTAAATTTTTAATTGTAGAATTTTGAACGCTAGTAATTTTATTATTTATCTTGTTTGACATATTCTTTAAGAAAATCTTTCCCTTTTTGTACTTCATATAAACTTAAATTCTTAAAATCTAATTGTCTCATAATTTCATAACCTACAATTGCTACAGTATTTGCTAAATTAATAGAACGCATATTTGAAATCATAGGTATTCTCAAACAGTTAGATAAATTTTTAATTAAAATTTCTTTGTCAATTCCTGTAGATTCTTTGCCAAACATTATTCAAATTTCTTTTTTTGTTTTTAATTCGTTTTTATAATCAACATCACAATATGTTTTTTTACCATAGCGAGTTAAATAATAAATTCTTTTTTTACCATAAATTTTTTTAAATTCTTCATAAGATGAATGAATTTCATGCGGAATATCACTTAACAATCTTCCAGCAGCAGGTCTTGATAAAAATTTTGGGTCTAAATCAAAACCAATTGGTTTGATAATATGCAATTTAGCCCCTAACGCATAACATGTACGTATAATATTACCTGTATTCGGTGATATTTCAGGTTCAAATAAAACAATATTTAACATAATTATTCCTTATAAACGTTATTATTAATATTATAATTAAGATATATTAATGCTTGCAAATTTATCGTATAATTATTAAATAAAATTAATCAATTTTGAATTGGGGTAAAAATGAAGACAATGTTAGACATTACTTTAGAATTTGTTAAAACTAATTGTGCTAATTATGAATATGTTACTTTTGAAGAAATATTTAATGTAGTTGAAAAAGAATTAAAAGCAAAATGAGAATTAGAAGTAGAAGAAAAAGAAACTACTTATGAAAATATTAGATTTAATAAAGTAGGAGAATTATATCGTTTATTGACCGTTGATTCACGTTTTGTTAGAAATGTCGATGGACTTTGAACAATAAAATTAGGTTTTAAATAAAATTAGAATTTAATATTTACTGAAATATTAAATTCTAATTTTTAATTTTTCTTTTTAGATAAAAAATCTAATAATAAATCAGCATTTTTGTTTTCAAATAATATTTTGAAAATATTGAATAAAAATGGTAAATCAATTTTTTTATTTCTTAATTTATCATAAAAAATTAAAGCATTTCTATAACCTTCAACTGTCGTTTTATTTTCTTCTAAAGCTTGTTGTATACCTTTTTGATAAATTTTAATACCGAAAGAATAATTGCGACTTTTTTCGGATGTACAAGTTAAAAAAGTATCTCCAATTGAAGCAAAATTTATACCTATATCTTTTTTTGATTTTCCAAAAAGAAATTCTCTCAATAAAAACATTTCTTTAATTGCAACTGTCAATAATGCGGCTAAAGTATTTCTACTATCACTAATATTACTTAAAATACCCATACCTATTGCATAAACGTTTTTTAGTGAGGCAAATAATTGTGCTCCATTTTCATCTTGATTAGTTACAACTGAAAAATAATTATTATTAAATAATGCACTAACCTTTTTTAAATAATTATTTTTCTTGCCTACAACATTAACCATTGTAAATTCATTATTAAAAACTTCTATTGCAAAGGAAGGTCCTACTAAAGTGCAAAAATTTTTTAAATTTTTTCCAAATTCATTAGTTAGTGTTTGAGAATAAAAGTTTCTAGTTTTGGAATCAATACCTTTTGCTACATTTATAATATTAATTTTTCTTTTTTTAATTATTTCTTTAATTTTCGGAATAACATTGTTAAAAGCTTCAGAAGGAACAGCCAAAATCAAAAATTCACTATTTTTTAAAGCTTTTTTTAAATCATTTGTTGCTCAAATATTTCCTTCATTATTAAATTTTTTATTCAAAAAATATTTTTTATTCATTCCATTATTTATATCATCAATTTCACTTTGATTTATTCCTCACATTTTTATATTGTGATTATTATAAGCCAAAACTGAAGCTAAGGCACTAGCAAAAGCTCCTGTACCAATAAATGTAATTTTACTCATTTTTACCTCTGTTATTTGAAATTGGTTTTAAAGCTGAAAAATTAAATTGCATTATGCAATGATAACGATAAATTTTTAAAGCTGTTTTTTCATTTTTAAAGGCTGTTTTTAAAGAAACTACCATTAAAATAAAACTTATTGTTGTTCAAATAATCAAAAATAAAATCAAACTGGCTAAAAAAGTTAAAATAATTAAAATTACATATTTAGAATTATTATCTAAACTTTGATCAAATTTATTTACTATATGTGGAGCAACAAAAAACATCAACGCCACAATTATTTGCATAATAAAGAAAATAATTTTAGTTGTTATTAATTTTTTATAATTATTATCTTTAAAATTAGCTTTTTTATAAGTATTTAGCATTTCATAAAAATCATATTCATAAATGTGATTAATATACATTAGTCCTCTTTATATTTTTCTAATAATGAAAAAAGTTTTAAAATAAGATCTAAATCTAATTGTTGTATTCTTACATTAGAATTTAGTTTCAATTCTTGAAAAGCTTTTTGAATTGTATTTTCTTTATATTTTTGTTTCAAAGAATAATTTAATTTTTTTCTTCTAGCAAAAAAGCAAAGTTTAAAAAAATCTTTTAAAGTTTCATAATTATCATTTTTAATTTGTTTAAATTTAAATTCTACTATTGCTGAATCTACTTTTGGAGAAGGATTAAATGCATTTTTACTTATTAAAAAATGTTTTTTAATATTTGCAACGTATTGAGCAGTAATTGTTAATTTAGAATAATTGACTGTGTTGTATTTAGCCACTAAACGATCAGCTACTTCTTTTTGCATCATTATTATTGCTCTTTTAAATAAATGTCTGTATTCAAATATTTTAAGCAAAATTTCGCTAGTTATATTGTAAGGAATATTACCTACAATTTCATAATCATTAAATGGGGTTAAATCTATTTTTAAAAAATCTCCTTTAATCAAGTGTTTTTCTTGAAGAATTTGATTTTTTAATAAATAATCAATCATTTGATTATCAATTTCCAAAGCTTTAAATTCTGTGCATTCTTTTACCAAAAATTTACTTAATGCTCCTAATCCAGGACCAATTTCTAAAATTTTTTTATTTTTACTTTCTACTAGATCAATAATTCTTTGAATAATTTTTTTATCGATTAAAAAATTTTGCCCAAATTTTTTCTTTGCCTGTATATTATTTTTTTCTAGAAACATTTAAATTAAATAATTCCTTAGCATTTTTTACAATTTGATCTGCAAATTTTTCTACTGGCATTTGTTTAATACCAGCAATATAAGTTGTAATATAAATAACGTAATTTGAATAATTCATTTGACCTCTTTTTTGTGCTGGACTTAAATAAGGAGCGTCTGTTTCTGTTAGAATTCTTTCAACTGGTAATCAATTCAAAACATCTAAACTATCTTGATTATTTTTATAAGTTATCACACCACTAAAACTAAAATAACAACCTAAATTGTAAAATTTTTTAGCTCATTCTAAATTCCCACTGTAAGTATGAATCATAAATTTAACATCTGGATATTCTTTTATTATTTCATATAAATCTTCATAAGCATCACGCATATGAATAACTACTGGTAAATTATATTTTTTAGCTAATTCTATTTGAGCAATAAATGATTCTTTTTGAATTGCTTTAGGAATATCTCAATGATAATCCAATCCAATTTCTCCAATTGCTACAATATTATTGTCTAATTGTTTTTCTAATTCAAGAGCATCGTTTTTACCAGTAACTTCAGTAGGATGCACACCTATAACTGCAAAGGTATAATCATACTTTTGACAAATTTTTTTGACTTCCTCATTTTCTTTTAAAGAACATCCAGTTACAAGCATAACTCCTACACCTTTATTTTTAGCTTTTTCAATTACATCAAAATTATTTTGATAATATTCTTTTATCGGATGCGTATGAGCATCAACATATTTAATTCCCATTCTTTCCTTTCTTATTTGCCTAAACAAAAATTTTTAAACATTTCATCTAATAAATTTTCATTATCCGCTCTTCCAGTTATATCTGCTAAATTAGTTCAAGCTCTTCTTAAATCAATAATCACTAAATCAGAATCTAAATTATTTTCTAAAGTTTTTAAAGCTTCTAAAATATTCTTATAAGCTTGATATATTAATGCTAATTGTCTTGTATTATTAACATATAAATCATTATCGTACAATGATTCTAAATTATATAAATTGCTTAATTTATTTTCTAAAGCTTCTATATCATTATTTAAAGCACTAATATAAATAGCTTCAAAATTATTATCAAAATTACACATTAGATCTTTTTTATTTATTATTTTAAGAAGTTTTTTGTTATGTTTTTGAGCTAAATGTTCTATTTTATTATCAAATTCATTAAAAGATTGTGTCGGGTCTAAAACATGCAGTATCAAATCTGCTTCTTTAATAGTTTCAAATGTTTTATCAATACCTATATTTTCAATTTTACCGGTAGTTTTTCTTAATCCTGCAGTGTCAATTAATTTAAACAAAACACCATTAATTTGATAACTTGCTTCGATAATATCTCTGGTAGTTCCTGCCTCATCTGTGACTATAGCTCTTTCTTGACCTAGTAAACAATTTAGAATTGAAGATTTACCAACATTAGGTTTTCCTAAAATTGCCACTTTTATACCTTCAAAAATCATTCTACTATTTTGACTAGCTTGAATAATTTTTTCTAATTGTTTTTTAAAATCATATAAATTACTTTTTAAGTTATCTCCTAATGCGTTTTCAACATCATCATATTCAGGATAATCAATATTAACTTCTATTGCGCCAATTAAATAAACTAATTTATTAATTAAATTTTGAATTAACAAAGAAGTTTTTCCATCAAATTTTTTGATTGCTAATTCTGTTTGTTTTAATGTTTTTGCATGAATTAAATCATTAATTGCTTCAGCTTTAATCAAATCCATTTTACCATTCAAAAAAGCTCTTCTACTAAATTCTCCTGGTTGAGCTAATCTTGCACCATTAGCTAAAATTAATTCTAAAATTTTGTTGGTAATAATAATTCCACCATGACAATTAATTTCTACAGTGTTTTCTCCTGTGAAAGTATTTGTACCAATAAATCAAGCAATTAAAACTTCGTCAATTATGAAATTGTCATTAAAATTATCGATTATATTACCATAAGTAATTTCACGATTATTTCCTACTTTGCCAGTAAAAATTTTTTTGACAATTTCAACACTGTCATTACCACTAACTCTTATGATAGAAATGGCTTGATTGATTTTGCCTCCTGAACTTATAGCTGCTATTGTGTCATTAATCATAATCTAATTATATTATTTAATGTAAGGATAATTTATATTTATAATATTATTATGATAAAAATTTTGTTAGCAGGAACTCCTGAATTTGCCGTTCCTATCTTTGAAGAATTAATTAAAAATTTTAATGTAGTAGCAATTGTTTCTCAACCAGATCGTTTAATTAATCGCCATGGTGAAAAAGAAGAAACTCCCACTAAAAAATTAGCTAAAAAATATAATATTAAATGCTTTCAACCAGAAAAAATATCTCATATTAAAGAAGAATTAGAAAAACTTGATTATGATTATTTAATTACAGCTGCATTTGGACAATACATACCTACTAATATTTTAAATATTGCTAAAAAATTAAATTTAAATGTACATGGTTCACTTTTACCTAAATATCGTGGTGCAGCTCCTATTCAATATTCACTTTTAAACGGTGATAAGGAAACTGGTATTAGTTTAATGGAAATGATTAAAGATATGGATGCTGGAGATATTTTTGCTACTTTAACTTATAAAATAGATGAATTAGACACAAGTGATACTTTATTTACTAAATTAAGTAAACTTACTGCAAATAAAATAGTAGAGTGAGTTAAAAACTTAGATAATAATAAATTAACTAGAATAAAACAAGATAATTCTCTTGTTACATTATCACCTAAATTGAATAAAAAAGATGGTGAATTAAAATTAACCTATTCAAGAGAAAAGGCACTTAACATTATTAAAGCTTTTTCTTCTAATCCTGGGGCTTATATATTTATAGATAATAAAAGAGTAAAAATTTTTAATGCTGTTTTAAATACTAAAATAAAAAATGCTTGATCAATTGAATTTACGGATGGTCCGCTATACATAATTGATTATCAATTCGAAAGTAAAAAAAGAGTTATTTTACATTAATAAAATTTAAAAATGCTTTGTTTCTAATACAAAGCATTTTTAACAATTTATTTTATAATAATTTTAGTATTTAAATGATATGGAGATCATATAATTTCTTTCTCATTTTCTAAAAAATAATAATTAAAATCTTTTTTAATAATTTTATAGTTTCTAATATCATGTATATGTATATCAGTTAGTAAAAAATATTTAATTGCGCTATAAGGATAACGATACTCATCATTTTGTATAAATCCACCTCTATAGATTCTATCTACATTTACTATGATTTTATTAATAATGATTTCTTTAGTAGTTTTATTAATTTCTATTGAATGAATACCATATTCTTTTTCTTCATTTAATCTTATTGCCAATAAAGCATCTACTGGTTTAGAATTGTTTGTTAGATAGTTTTTAAATTCTTCATATCAAGGAATGAGTGTTTCATTATTTGTTCAATAATACTTATTTATTGATTCAATATGTTCATTTATTTCATATCTATTTATTAATAAGCCTTCATTTAATTTTTTTTCCATTGATTGATATTCTGTGTCATTAAAATTTTGAGTGCGAAAAGTGGGAGTGGTAAAACTTTTAATTTTTTCATTAGTTGTATTTTCTATTTTAAAACTTAAGTTATTTTTATTTCAAGGTAAATTTCAAAAATCGAAAATAGCTTTATAATCAAAATTAGAATTATTTTTTCATATTAAATCATTATTAGTTTCAGGAATTTCGTTAAACGTTTTATATCTATTTTTTTCTAATTTAATACTATCAACATTTATGTTTCATAATTTAGGCACAAAAAGTCAAAAACGTTTGTATGAGAAATTAGCGTTATTTTCTAACTCATTTATTTTAATATCAATTTTCATATTATTTCCAACAGGAGTATATAACACTTTACTAATTAATTGATTAGAATTAACATTACTTTTTAAAATAATTTCTATTAAATCGTATTCATATCTATCTACCTTACCAATATATGATTTTAATTTGTTATTTTCACTTAAATATTTTATAAATAAAGAATTTTCTTTATCCAAAATATCATCATTTATTTTATTTTCAAAATCAATTAACTCAAAAATTCTTATATTTTCTTTATTATTTTGTTCAATATTAAAATTTTCAATATAAATATTAAACGGCGGTGAAGAATATTCATCACGTGAATAATGTAGTAATTTATTCTCATTTATTTTTGAAACATTTTTTTTATCAAAATTTTCATGTTGGCAAGCAACTGAAATAAAAGTTATAGGTAGTGCCCAACTTAAAAACCCAAAATAAATTAATTTTTTTCTATTCATAATCCACCAAATAACTTACTATAAATTTTTGAAAATCAGAAGTTGTTAAATCTTTACTAGGCAAAAGTGTATCTATTTCATAAAAAAACTCAGCGTCTTCTTCATTATTAACATATGTAAAAGTTAAAATATTGGAATTTTCATCATAAATAGATTTTTCAATTTTTTCGTTACCTTTTTTATCAACTCTTTTTAAAATTAAAGAATGACTATTTTTAACTCCGCTTTCGTCCGGAAGTGAAAAAGTTCTAAATTCTTGATATTCACTGTCATCATAATGTCAATTATAATGACGTATAGGATACATTCTATCAAATGCTAAAGTTATTTTTATACTTTGTCCCTTTTTTAAAAAGATTTTCTTGTTACTTTTTATCTTTTCATTATTACTTTTAAAATCACCATCTAAAATCTCAAATTGTTTTTTTTCTAATATTTCTATCATTTTTTCAAAATTAGGCATGCCTGCGCCAGTTCTTAATTCTAAGCCGTTAGATTTATATATTTTGTTACCTATATTATCTTTTTGACTTGCCGCAGTTGTTAAAATTGATTTAAATAAAGATCTATAATCTCTTTTGTCTATATTTTTTAATTCTCATCTTCTTAAAAATAAACTATACAAACCTGTTATTAAAGGAGTTGAATAACTAGTTCCACTATCATGATTGAATAATATTATATTTTCTCCGGGAGCAACAATTAATGGGGCATGTGAATTTTCATTATAATTTTCACTTGTAAAAGTGCTAAATGAACTAACATGTCATTTACCACTTTCATATATTTTACTAGAACCAACTATTAATGAATTTTGCTCTAATTTTCAATCATTTATATTTCCTCAAATTCCATCATTCCCAGAAGAAAATATATGCAATACTGAATTATTTAACGATGTGTTTCTTAAATATTCTGTTAATATATTTTCTCCACTTATTCCAAACAAACTATAACTATGATTTATTGCTGATATTCCTTTAGAAACAAAAAAATCAATTGCTTTTACTCAACTCTTAAATAATATATTAAAGTAAATTGCTTTATAATATTCATGCGGATCTTTTTTTAAAAATTTAAAATCCACACTAGATATAAATGGTGCTATTAATAATTCACTGTTAGCGTCTATTCCATATTTACTTCCTATTATTGATGCTACATTTGATGCATGAATACTATTTTCTTCAGGAATATCATAATTAAATATTTTAGGATAATCATTAATATTTATTTCTATCTGCTTTATTTTATTTGATGAAAAACCAGGATGGTTTTCATCAACTTTAGCTAAATGTTCAATTATTCCTATTTTTGGATTTTTAATAAGTTCATTATTATTATTATTATTATTATTTATATACTTATTCGATTGAATATAATTATAAACATTAATAGCTTTTAAATGCTTCTCTAATGCATTGATATCTATAGTAATATCATTTTTATATTTGTTTTCACTAGAAGAAACATATTTAAAATTAGGGTTATATTTAGGATTGCTTAAAAGTGTTATATTTTTAACACTACTATCTCTAGCAATTTGATTTAAAATGTCAATGTCTTCAATTGTAAAATATTCTTTAGTTTCCATTCAAATTCGACTAGATGATAAAAATGGATCAAATTTGAACTTATCTATTTTTTTGTTTCACAACATATATTTTCAATCTCGAATTATTGAATTATTTCTATTTTGTATTCTTGCTAATCAATCATTTATGTTTACTGAAAGCATTAATAAATCAACATAATTTGATTCTTTAAGTTCGATTAAAGCTGTGTTTATTTTAACCGCTTTATCAAGTATTTTTTCAGAACCAGAATTCTCTAGAAAATTTATTTCTTTTATATAAATATTTTTTTCTAACTGACTTTTATAAATTGGCGGATAAAAATTATTATAATTAGTTTTAACTGATAAAAAAGTTGCTAAAGGTATAAATGAAATTGTAGGAGTTAATAATTTTAATAGTATTTTTAATCTGTTTTTTTTCATACTTAAATTATATTTTTTTATTTAATAAATATAAATAAGATAAATAAGGCGATAGTATTTTAGTTTAAAATATGAAAAAATCTAAATTTTTTCATATTTTCTATTTTATTTATTAATATATTAGTGTTTTTTATTTACTTTAAAATATTCACAATTAAAAACAAAGCATTAATTTATTAGGTTTTTAGATTTTGTGTTCTACTAATAATTTACTGAATAATTATATTTAATAAATATTTTTAAAATTTTTAGCACTTTTTACTTATTACTGCTAAAAATATGCTAAAATAATTTCACACAACAAAAACAATCTTTGTAAAAATAAAAATAAAACGGAGGAAAAATGGCAAAAGAAATCATTTTAGGTATTGACTTAGGAACAACTAATTCTGTTGTTTCAGTAGTAGAAAATAATAAACCTATTGTATTAGAAAATTTAAATGGCAAAAGAACAACTCCTTCTGTTGTTAGTTTCAAAAATGGAGAAACTATAGTTGGAGAAAATGCAAAAAAACAAATTGAAACTAACCCAGATACTATAGCTTCTATTAAAAGATTAATTGGAACAAGTAAAACTGTTAGAGCTAATAATAAAGATTATAAACCTGAAGAAATATCAGCTATTATTCTTGAACACCTTAAAAAATATGCTGAACAAAAAATAGGAAAAAGTGTTTCAAAAGCTGTTATTACTGTACCTGCTTATTTTGATAATTCTCAACGTGAAGCAACTAAAATTGCTGGAAAAATAGCGGGATTAGAAGTTTTAAGAATTATTAATGAACCAACAGCCGCTGCATTAGCTTTTGGTTTAGATAAAACTGATAAAGAAAAGAAAGTGTTAGTATTTGACCTTGGTGGTGGTACATTTGATGTTTCAATCTTAGAACTAGCTGGTGGTACATTTGAGGTATTATCAACATCTGGAGATAATCATTTAGGTGGAGATGACTGAGATTTAAAAATCGTTCAATGATTAATTGAAAAAATTAAAAATGACTATCAAATCGATGTAAAAAATGACAAAATGGCTATGGCTCGTCTTAAAGAAGCTGCAGAAAAAGCTAAAATTGATCTTTCTTCTTCAGTTACAGCTAATATTTCACTTCCTTTCTTATTATTTAAAGATGGACAACCAATCAATGTAGAAACTGAACTTAAAAGAAGCGAATTTGAAAAAATGACAGCTGATTTATTAGAAAGATGTAGAAAACCAATTGAAACAGCTTTAAAAGATGCTAAATTAACTACTAACGAAATTGATGATGTTTTAATGGTTGGTGGATCAACAAGAATGCCTGCAGTACAAGAATTAGTTGAAAAAATGACTAATAAAAAACCAAATCATTCAGTTAATCCTGATGAAGTTGTTGCATTAGGAGCTGCAATTCAAGGTGCTGTTTTAGCTGGTGATATTAATGACATACTTTTAGTTGATGTTACACCTTTAACTTTAGGTATTGAAACTGCTGGTGGTATTGCTACACCATTAATTCAAAGAAATACTAGAATTCCAATTACAAAAAGTCAAATATTTACAACTTATGCAGATAATCAAACTGAAGTTACTATTAAAGTTGTTCAAGGTGAAAGACCTTTAGCTTCAGAAAATAAATTATTGGGATTATTTAATTTAGAAGGTATCGAACCTGCTCCAAGAGGAATTCCACAAATTGAAGTAAGTTTTAGAATTGACGCTAATGGTATTACCACTGTTACAGCAAAAGATGTAAAAAGCAATAAAGAACAAAGTATCACTATTCAAAATTCAACCAAATTAAGCGATGAAGAAATTGATAAAATGATAAAAGAAGCTGAAGAAAACAGAGAAGCAGATGCCAAAAAAACAGCTGATATTGAAACTTTAGTTAAAGCTGAATCTTTAGTTGCCAGATTAGAAAGTTCATTAAATGAAAACAAAGATAAATTAGATGAAGCTAAATTAAAAGAAGCACAAGCTGAAATTGATAAATTTAATGAATTAATCAAAAATAAAGATTATGATAAATTAAGAGAAGAATTAGAAAAAATTGAAAAAATTTATGCAGAATTTGCTAAATATGCTCAAGAACAAAATTCTCAACAAGAATCAACAACAAATGATACAAATGCTAATTTTACAGAAGAAGAAGTCAAATAATTAAAAAAGCAGATTCAATAATCTGCTTTTTTAATTTAAAAATATTTTTAAATTCCGTGAGTATGAAAAGACAAAATAATTGCACATAAAACTATGCCAAGTAAAAATACAAAAATAACCATTTTAAAAATTTTCTTATCATGATGAGAATGATAAAATTCAGGCACAAATTCTACTATTGCAGTAAAAAGAAAAATTCCAGCTACAATTGCTTGCATTAAAGCAATAATTTTAGGTGAAGAATTAATAAAAGATCCAAAATATATTCCGATTAACATCAAAGGAATAAATATTAAAATTGAAGCTAAAGTTATTCATGCCGCTCTTCATTTTTTTATGCCCATTTCTAATTGTCTATAATAAAAAATTAAAATTTCTGGAATGATATGAAGTATAAAACTTATAATAAAAGCAATATTTAAAGCACCAAATTGTTTAGTACTATTATCTATAAAATTTGTTAAGCTATAACCAATTAATAATCCCGCAGGAATTCTATGAGTTAATAATAGCAACAAAGCTAAAAATTTAGGGGCTGAAGTTGTTTTTTTACTTTTATTTTTTAAATCAATGTGATGATCAGGTGCATAATCATGAATTGTATGAGTGTGTACATCATTATCATGTTCTAAATCATGAGAATGAATAAATAATTGTGCTTGAGAATTATTTTTAATTAAACGTGAAGAACTAATTTTTCTTACTAATTCTCTTAGTCCAAAAGCTATTAGTAAACCTATTATCAATCCAATACCAACCAGTAAAATATTTCAACCATAAATTTGTCATGTAGTTTGTTCTAAAATTTTAGAACTACTTATTTCAATTGCTTCTCTTAAAAACCCAAATAAAGCTAAACAAATAAAAAAACCAGTTGAAAAAGCATATAACAAAACTGTTGCTTTTTTGCTTAATTGATTTTTTTTAAAAATCGGTAAAATAAAAATAATTATCGTTGGTAATCCAAGAATAATAAGTGCAGAAATTAAAACTAAATAGAATTTAGCTAATAAAATTTCTTTGTCAGCATCCCAATCTAACAAATTGCCATGCGCATTTTTTAAAAGTTCAATAAAATTATTCATAAATTATTCTATATTTAATTCAATATTGTGAAATACTTCTTGAACATCATCATCATCTTCTAACAAATCAATAAATTCACTTAATTTTTGAGTTTTTTCTGCATCAAAACTAACTGTTGAATTAGGTAAATAAGTAACTTCACATTGTAAAAAATCACTTATATTAAGAGCATCTTCTAACGCAATTTTACATTGAGTAAAATTTTCTGGTAAAGTTGTAATAACATAACTTTCTTCAGTAATTTCTATATCTTCAGCTCCATTATCTAATGCTACCAATGTTAAATTTTCCTCATCAATATTATTTTTACTTATTTCCAAAATTCCTTTATGATCAAATTGAAAAGGAATTTGCCCTGTTTTGCCTAGAATTGCATTTTGTCTATTAAAATACATTGTCATTTGTGATTTAGTTCTATTCATGTTATCGCTTAAAGTTTTAATTAAAAATGTTGCCCCACCAGTGATTGTAGCATTAAATAATGTCTCAACAAAACTAGAACCTTCTTTACTTTCTCCTTTAGCTTTTGCTAATGCTCTTTCAATATTTGCCTTAGGCATATTTTTACTTTTAGCTTTAGAAATAGCAAGTTTTAAAGATGGATTAGTATCAGGATCAGCTCCAGCTGGTAGAGTAGCAGCAACATAGATTTCTTTAAATAATTTTTGGAATATTTTTCCACGAGCAGCATCTTGTGCGCCTTTGCGATGTTTTATATTAGCTCATTTTGAATGTCCGGCCATATTAATCTCCTTAAAAATATATAAATATATTTTTTATATTCTAAATTTTATAACATATTAAAACTAATTTCTAAATATTATTTTTTTCTAAAAAAGCAATTTTTTTATTTTTATAATCTTCTTCATCAACAGCCAGTATTTTTAATTCTCTTAATTTAATAGCTTTATAAAAGTTAGAATTAGAATTATTTAAATTAAATAAATTATTTCTTAATTGCTCATAAATCTTGACTGGTGACATTAATAAATTTCATCTATTTTCACTCAAATTAACTAAATCCTCTAAAATTGATTCATCACTATCAAAATTAGGAAAATTATTTAAGTAAGCATAATTAGTTTTCTTAAATCTTTTTTGATTTTCTTTTATAGAATTAAAATAATCTATATCGTTTCATTCTTTAAATAATTCGTTTTCATAGCAAACTTGAAAATTAATTTCGTTATTTTTATTTAATAAATTAAAAATATTTTCTTTATTATTTTTTACCGTTTCTTCTATAAATCATAAATAGAATTTATGTTTATAATCTGGATATAAATTAATTATTTTTTTGGCTATCAACATATAATTTTCTAATAAGATTTCTATTTTTTTTAATGAAAAATTATCTCTTTTTTTAGCTCAAATATAGATAAATTCTTTTTTATTTTCATCTTTAGCAATAAAAGAAAATGTAGATTTCAATAATATTGTTTCTTTTTGATTATTTTTAATTTCTTCATGAGTTAAAATAACTCTATTTTTCATAATTTCATAATTTTGCTTAATCAAATATTCTTCTATTAAATTTTTAATAAATTTATGATATTTATTTTCTTGCATACGTAAAAAAGTTTGTTCCATTTTTATTTGAACATTTAAAGCATTTGTTAAAGAAAAATATACTTCAGGATTATCTAATACTTTTAACAATAAATTTAAACTGTTATTTTTAGATAAGAATAACAATAAATTTTCTTCGAATTTTTTATATTCCATTTTTTCCTTTATTTTTTAATTTAAAAATATTTTTTTGTCAAAATCAACGTTTTTTAGCTTTAACTAATTTATTAATTAAATTAGCTAAATCATTATTATAAATAGATGAAAGACTATGTCCAACACCAATAATATTAGCATTAAGATTTATTTTTTTATAATAAGCAAGTAAATTTTTTGAATTAATTACATTATCATTTTCGCTAACAATTGGTACTATCAAATTTTTTTTATTTATATATTGTTTTTCTAAAATATCTAAATATTTAGAATTAAATATTGTTTTATTTAACATTGGTATTCAATATTTAATTTTTTGAGCTTTTTCTTTATTTCATTGAGAAATCATTTTATTTTTATATTTTTCTTTTATAAATAAATTTTCAAACATATTTTTGCTTGAAAGGAATTTACTAGATAAATTAATATTTATATTTTTTTCTAAAAAAGGATGAATAGTATTAAACATTACAATTTTTTTAATATTTTTAAACTTATTTATACCCATAGCAACACCACCACTCATTGAATGGGCAAAAATGATAATATTTTTAGATTTAAGTTTATTTAAAATGTTATTAGTTATTTTTATTCAAATATTTAAATCAATATTTTCTAAATTTAGAGTTTTATAATAATGACTTCCTGGTAAATTAATAGCTAAAATATTATAGTTATCAATTAATTTGTCTAAATTTTGAATAAAATCTATTGAGGATTTAATTCCATGCAAAAAAACTAAAGTAGTATTACTCTTTTTGTCAAGAAAATATATTGGAATTTGCATATTTAAGGTTTCAAAATAATTGATTTTATACATATTTAATATTATAAATCCCTTCATTATAATATAATAACAATAAGAAGTTATTTCAATTTAATTTCTTGGTTTTTTATTTTGCAATTACCAACAAAATAAACAAGAAAGGATGTCTTATGATAAAAGAAAATAATAATCATACTTTTGATAAGAATGAAGAAGAACATTCGCAGCAACATGATTTTGATAATGCTTCAATGTATGATATTTTTACTAATGAACCAGATTCACCAGTAAAAAAGGTGATTAAGAAAAAAAATACTCAATATAGATATACAAAATTATCTAATTTCGTGCTTAGGTTTTCGCGTTTTTATGCACCTATGCCTATTCAAAAAATTGTATTATGAACTGCTTTATTTTCTGTAATATACGGAATTGTTGGTATCTTTTTTGTTAAAAATCCAGGTATTTATAACTTCGGTTTAGCTGCTTTTGGACAAGCAATCTCCAAATTAACTAATGTTTTATTAAGAAATAACCCTCAAATTACTATTACTATTTATAATGTTATTGATCAAGCATTATTCTGAATTTTATACTTGGTGCTAAGTTTCCCTATATTTTGATTTGGTTTTAAAAAAGTCGGAAAAATATACACAATGCTTACATTAGAATTTTTAGTAATTAGTAGTTTAGTTTCTTTTGCTATTGGACAAATTCCAGGAATATCTAATTTTAATATTTTTGGTGATTTTACTGCTAATACTATTAGTCAAGAAGCTAGAATTTTAATACAAGATAATTTATGAGGAAATGGACAATTAGGAAGTGGTAAAGAAGGAATTTGATCATTAATTCCCTTGTCATGAAATAATGGTGGAGCTATTGTAGCCCAAATCCTTTTTGCAGTTATTTATGGTGGAATGTTAGCATTTTTCTTTGCTATTATTGCTATTATGGGTGGCGCTGCAGGCGTTACTGGTATAATAGGCGAATATATGTCAACTGTTAAACATAAAAATTTTGGCACCATTAATTCATACATTAATATTATTATTATGATTATTTCAGTGTTAATAGGTACATTTATTGCCGGAAGTTTAGTTTTAAATGATTTAGTAAATTTAGAAACTAATTATCCTAATATTTATAACCAGCTAAGTAAAACTGATAAATTAGGTATTAAAGAAATGACAAGTGTTAACTGACAAACTTCACTTTATTTCTCACCTAATATGATTTCTACTTTTATTTGTAATTTTGTTTTTGCACAAGTATTAAATAGATTGTTCCCAAGATACAAAGTTGTACAATTCAAAATATTTTCACCTCATATGAGTGCTATTAGAAAAGCAATTGTGGAAGACAAAAAAACTATTAATAGTTTTACAATAAGCAAAGGAATTGGTGGATATTCTGGAAATGAAATGAAAGTTCTTACTGCTATAACATTGTATAAACAAGTACCGCGTTTAATTAAATTAGTTAGACATATTGATCAAAATGCCCTAATTACTATTAATCATATTGCTTCAGTCGATGGTAATTTATATATTCCTGACAATAAATTTTAAATCAGTTTTAAAACTGATTTTTTTAAACTTTTTTAAAGTTAATTTATGATATAATCGCTGTATAAATATTTAAATTCTTTAAATATTTAATCATTTATTTTTTTAAAAAAAGGAGCCAACAAAATGAGTACTTCAGAATATAACGCATCTAGTATAAAAGTTTTAAAAGGTTTAGAAGCTGTAAGAGTTAGACCAGGAATGTATATAGGAACTACAGGTATTAAAGGATTGCATCATTTAATCTGAGAAATAGTTGATAATTCTGTTGATGAATGCATGGCTGGTTTTGCAAATGAAATTAATATTACTTTAACAAAAGATAATTATGTTATTGTCGAAGATAACGGAAGAGGAATTCCTGTTGCCATTCATCCTGAAACTAATATTTCTACAGTTGAAACAGTTCTAACCGTTTTACATGCTGGAGGTAAATTTGACTCTGAAACTTATAAAGTTTCTGGTGGTTTACATGGAGTTGGCGCCTCAGTAGTTAATGCTTTAAGTGATGAATTTGAAGTATGAGTTAAAAGAGATGCAAAACTACATTATGCTCATTTTGCTAATGGCGGTCAAATTATTCAACCTTTGACTATTTTAAAAGATATTGAACAAAATGATACTGGAACTAAAATTAAATTCCATCCTGATTTTACGGTTATGGATAAAAATGATTTTGATTATGATGCTATTGTTGATCACGCCAAACAAATTGCTTACTTGAATAAAGGACTTAATATTATTGTCAATAATGAGAAAACAAATAGAACTAATCAATTTTGTTTTGCTGGTGGTATAGTAGATTATGTAAAAGAATTAAATAAAGGACAAAAATTAATTCATCAAAATATTATTTACGCTGAAGGCGAATATTCACATGGCCAAGATGCTCCTGTACAAGTAGAAGTAGCTTTACAGTATAATGAAAAAATTATTGGCAATGTAGTTTCTTATGCCAATAATATAATCACCATTGAAGGCGGTGCTCATGAAAGAGGATTTTACGATTCATTAGTAAGATTAATTAACAATTATGGAATTGATGCACATCTAATAAAAAAAGAAGAAGATAAAATAAATGCAGAGGATGCAAAAGAAGGTGTAGTAGCTATAATTTCTATTAAACATACTGATCCTATTTTTGAAGGTCAAACAAAAGGTAAATTAGGAAATAAAGATGCAAGAATTGCTGTAAATAAAGTTTTTTCAGATGCTTTTGAAAGATTTTTAAAAGAAAATCCTATTGAAGCTAAAAATATTGTTATAAAAGCTTTAAACGCTAAAAAATCTCGTTTAGCCGGTCAAATGGCTAGAGAAGCAGCAAGAAAAAAAACAATTTTTGAAGGCGGATCATTGCCTGGCAAATTAGCTGATTGTACTTCAAAAAATGCTGAAATTAGTGAACTTTATATAGTTGAGGGTAATTCTGCTGGCGGATCAGCTAAAATGGGAAGAGATAGACTAACTCAAGCTATCTTACCATTGAGAGGTAAAGTAATTAATGCTGAAAAGAATCAAGCAAGTAAGGTATTTGCTAATGAAGAAATTCAATCACTTATTACCGCTTTAGGTACTGGTATAGGTGAAGACTTTAACATAAACAAATTAAGATATCATAAAGTTATAATAATGACTGATGCCGATGTAGATGGTGCTCATATTAGAACTTTATTATTAACTTTCTTTTATCGTTACTTTAGAGAATTAATTGAATATGGATTTATTTATATTGCTCAACCTCCTTTATATAAAATACAACAAAATAAAAATATTTATTATGCTTATAATGATGAACAAAAAGAACAAATAATGCAAGAATTGAATCCTAATTTAAAAATAAATATACAACGTTATAAAGGATTGGGTGAAATGGATCCTGATCAATTATGAGAAACTACTATGGATCCTAACACAAGACTAATGTTGCAAGTACAAATAGAAGACGCTGCTAGAGCTGATTGAATATTCACCACTTTAATGGGAGATGATGTAGCTCCTAGAAAAGAATTTATTGAAGAAAATGCTAAATATGTGAAAAATATTGATATTTAAAAAATCAAGATTAACTTGATTTTTTATTTTATAAATTTTTTGCTTACATATTTTGAACTAAATAAATATAATAATGATCCTCAATCTAAATTAAATTCAATGATATCTCCTACTTTATAGTCAATTGAACTATTTGTAGCATTTAAAATCATTAAGTCGCTTGATCCTCCTAGAATTTCTAAATTTGAATCAATTGGGTACATATCATCAAAAGAAGTATCTAGTTTGCCAATTGCTAATAATAATCTCTTTATAATACCTTTGTCTTCAAAAACAGGCTTATGTCCAAAAGCATCAATACCTGCTTCTCCTTCAGGTAAAGAAGATTTAATATCAACTTCAACAACACTCGCTTGACATTTAAAAGCATCTCTATACATACCTTTTATAGTTTGACGATATTTATCTTCTGTTCCAAAAATCATTGCAAAACCCATTCTTAAAAAATTTACTTCTTCAGGCATTGTATTTTCTCATACCATATGTAAACTCAAACTATTGCCGCCTGAAATATGAGTTAATTTTAAATTATAAGTTGTTTCAATATCTTTTTTAATTTGAACAAATTCTTTCATTTTTTCTACTGATGGTATTCTAGCACCATAACAGCCAAAATTACATCCTATACCTATTAATTGCACTCCTTTTAATTGGATTATTTCATTTACTGTTTCATGAATTTGATTAGTTAGAATTCCTTCTCTTCTATCACCTAAATCAATCATTAAAATAATTTGATGTGCTTTTTTGTTATTTTTAATTACATAATCACTAATTGCTTTAATTACATTAATATCACCATTAAGTGATGAATCACACAATTCAACTAATTGTGGAATTTCTTCAATTTGTGGTATTCTTAATAATTGTTTGTGTCCTTTTATGTCTTGATAATTTGCTATATTTTCTAATCTAGAATCACCAAAATATTCAATACCACACTCAGCAAAAATTTCTACCATTCTATGATTTCCAACAAAACCTTTAGTAACAGCTAAAACATTAATATTTTTTTCTTTACATATTTCTATTGCCCGTTTAATATTAGTTTTAAATTTATTTTCATCAATAACAATTCTTGGGAAACTACTCATTTTTTACACCTCTAAGATTATTATATTTCTTTTATAATTACTAATTTGAAAAACTTTTTTTAATTTTTAAAATTTTAAAATAAAAAAATAAGTAATATTTTATATTACTTATTTAAAAAAGATGAATTTGTATTATTTAGTTTGTTTTTTACGAGCTAAATAAACAACTATAGCAATAATCATTGCAACAACAGCTGCTGTAGAAATAGCAGAAACAGCAATTAAAATAGTTTTTCATTTATCAGTTGTAGAATCACTAGCAGATGAATTATTTTGAGAATTATTTTCTACTAATTTATCTAATGCTTTTGATAAATGCTCATTAAATACTTGAGCTGTCGGATTTTCTTCAGTTATTAAATATTCATTTAAACCTTTAGCGGCTAATAATTTATTAACTTCATCAGCTATTTCTTTTCTAAGAGCAGCTGGATTATTTCCTGCTTCTTTTAAATCTTGAATTTCCTTATTTAAGAAGCTAAATGATTCAACATAATATTGATTTAATAATTCACTTACAGAAGGATGTGCTTGACTAACTGCTTCTTGTTTCATTTTTTTAACTTCTTCTGAATCAGTTTCATTTATTTTATTAATTTCTTCTAATTTTGTTTTTTTGGCTTGAACTGCAGTTTGATAGATTTGTTGTGCTTTTGATTTTAAATGAGTTTGTAATTCAGTAGTTGCGTTATTTAAAAATTTTGATAATCAATTAACTGAAGTTAATTCAAAGGCTAATTCATCAACTAGTTGACGAAGATTTTCAATTTGATAAATTGCTAAAATATGTTCCTTGGCTTCATATTGTTTACCAATTTCTTCTACTAAATAATTTTGTCTTTCAAGCATTTTTTGTAAATAATTTGCTGATAATCATCTTGTAGGAATTTCATATTTATTTTTAATTTCAGTTAAAACGTTAGTTATACTGCTTAATACAGTAACAAAAGTTTTACTTGCATTTTGTTGATCTTTAACAATGTAATCACGCAATTCTTGAACTTTTTTATCTCAATTAGCTTGTTTTTTATTTCATTCAGTTTGTTTAGTTTCATTAGTTCTTTTTAAATAATCACTGTGTTGTTTAACAACTTCTATATAATTAGCTAACAATTGTGAAGGAGCAAAATTTTGGCCATTTAATTGAGATTGTACTTGTTCTACAAATTTAACTGAATCTGGAAATGATTTTAATAATTCACCTATTTGTGTTAAATATTGTTCTTGAGTTTTAAAACTCGCAAGACCTTGATTAACTATATCATAAAGTTGAAAAGCAGCAGCAAATTGATTTTGTTGTACTTGTTGTTTCATTATTTGTGAATAAGTACTTAAAATTTGATTCTGTTTATCTGATCATTCTTTACCTCAATTTATTATATTTGGGTATTTAGTTTTTAAATCAGCAATTTTTTTCTCAAATGAATCAATTAATTGTTTTTTTTGAACTTCAAAATTATCGCCATTTAAAAAATATTTAACTATTTCAAGATTTTGAGTTTCATTATTAGTAGCAGAAATAGTAGTTAAAGGAACAGCGACAACAGATGCACCTGTTAATAAAGCAAATGCTGAACCAACTAATTTACTTTTTTTCATATAGATTTTCCTTTAATTTATATACGTATATAATTATAAAATTTGATATTAATATATTTTATGAAAATATTTGATTTATATTTTTATCGTTTACTTTAAATTATTTAATTTGGAATATATTAATATAATTAAATTATATGTTTTTTTTAGTTTTTTTTTTTTTTTTTTTTTTATCATAGAAAATAAATACTTTTTTTAGAAAAATAAAGTATTAAATATATTTTTCAAAAAACAGCAAAAAGTTAATTTTTCAGCATTTTTTTATACAAAAAATAACTTTTTGAATTTAAAAAAATATTATAAAATTAATTTATAAAGGAGGCCAAATGTTAAAAGAAATTACAACTCAAGAATATAAAGAACAATTTAGCAAAACAGAAGGTGTATATGTACTAGTTTTTCACGCTGTGTGATGTCCTCCATGCAAAATGTTTAAAATCACTTTAGATGAATTAGTTGCTAAAAATAATATTCCTGTTTTTAGAGTGGATGTTGATCAAAATCAAGATTTAGCAAAAGAATTTAATGTAACTTCAATGCCAACTTGATTTATTTTTAAAGACGGGAAAATGGTACAACCTGGTTTAGGTTATTTGCCTTATCCTGCTTTTGTAAAACACGTTGAAAAACATTTATAAATCCGTATAAACGGATTTTTTATTTACTAATTTATTATTTTATATAATAACTATATGAATATTGTTAGTGATAATCGACGTGGTTTACATAATTATAAAATTATTGATAAATATGAATGTGGCATAGTTTTACAAGGATGAGAAGCTAAAAGCGCAAGGGCTAAAACAGTTAATTTAACTAATTCTTATTGTTTTTTTAGAAAAAATGAATTATTTCTTTATAATGCTAATTTTAAAAGTTATATGTTACAAAAAAACGATGAAAATAGAGAAAGAAAATTATTATTACATAAAAATGAATTAATAAGACTAAATAGTAAATTAAATCGTTTAAATAGTTCTACAATCATTCCTGTTAAACTTTATTTTAATAATAAAAATATTGTTAAACTCGAAATAGCTTTAGTAATAGGCTTGACTAAAAAAGATAAAAGAGAAGAAATAAAACAAAAAGATCAAGAAAAATATATTCAAAAAATAAAAAATTATTTAAATTAAAAAATTCCTAAAATAACTATTAAACAGTTAAAAAAGGAATTTTTTATATAAATAAACTATATAATAAATCAAAGGAAATAGTAGCTAAAATTATAAAAATAGTTAATGATAATAAAGTTAAAATAACAATGTAAATATTATATTTAATATAATTTTTCTTTTGATTATTGTTATTTTCTAAGTTTAAATTTTTATTTTTTATATAACTTATTCAATCTGAATGAACATGTTTTTGAAAAAAATGTAAATAAAGAATAAAAGTAATTAGAACACCAATAATAATTAGTAAAATAATACCCAATAAAACATAAAAAGATTGATTATGTATATGAACTAGATTATCTTTTTGCGCAAGAATTGCAGAATATAATTTAGTATAATGCATAATAATATAATAACACAAAGGAGATAATTTGACAACTACGATTTTAAATCTTATTATAGTAATAATGTTAATATTATTACTAATAACTATTACATTTTTTGTTGTTATTTTTTTATTAAATAAAAGAAAAATAAAAAAAATGGAATTAAAAGACAATGAAAAGATTAAAAATATTGAAATAAATTTAATTGATAATATTAGTAAAACTATTGATAACAGATTTAATCAGTTATTAAAAGATAATGAAACTGATTTGGCAAAAAAACAATTAGAATTAATTAAAGAATTTCATAGAAATCAAAAAGATTTAGAAATTAATTTAAAAAATAATTTCAATTCTTTTGAAGAAGAACTAAGAAAAAATATTCTTTCAAGTGAAAATTCTGTTTTTAAAGTACTTAAAAAAGATTTAAATGATTCTTTTAATGAAATTAAAAATAATCAAAAAGAAAACTTAGACACAATAAGACAAGAAGTAACAAATAAATTAGCAAATAATATTAATGAAAATATAAAAAATGAATTTTCACAAACAGTAGAAAAAATAAATGAAGTCAATAAAAATATATCAATATTAGAAGAAGTAAAAAACGAAATAAAAGACATCAATGATATTTTTAAAAATAATAAAAGCATCGGTGTCGTTGGTGAAAAATTATTAAATGATATTATAAGTGATCATTATGGCGAAGATGATAGTATTGATGGAATGTTTAAAACTCAATATAAAATTAAAGATAATTTAATTGTTGATTTGGCTATTTTTACACATAATGCTGACAATAAAAAAATTATTATTCCTGTTGATTCTAAATTCCAAGCTTCAAGTTATTTAAATTATTTAAAAAATCCTAATGATAAAAATTTGAAAGAATTTACTAATCAATTAGATCAAAGAATAAAGGAAATAGAAAAATATATAACTGATGAGTCAGTAATAAAAAAAGCTTTAATGTTTATTCCTAGTGAGGCTATTTATATTTTTATGATTTCTAACGATATAACTAGAAAATTAATGGAAAAAAATCCACAAATTTTATTTGTTTCTCCTACAACTATTTTTTGATATATCGATCAAATTAAAAGTCTTATAAGACAAAGCAAAAGTGAAGATGCTTTTGAAAAAGTAAAAAAATATTTAAATAACGTTTATATTTCATATAACAATATGGCTGATAATATTAGTAAATTAATAAAACAACATAATGACAATAAAAAAATATTAATGGATATTGTTACTATATTTAATAAATCTTACAAACAACTGACAATAACTGCTAAAGCAATGGATGCTGATAAAACTAAAAAAGATATTAGTAAACAATTGGAAACTATTACACTTTTCGAAGAAAAAATTGATTAATCGAAATAAAAAAACAGATATATTTAAACTTAATTTAAGTTATTTAAAAATAACTTTTAGATATTAGTTTATATATCTGTTTTTAAATTTCATCATTTTTGATAATTTTTCCTGAATGTTTAAGAACAAAAATTTTTGTTTCAGTTGGTACTTTTGTTGTTAACATTCTTTCCATTTGAATACCAATATGAAATCAATCTTCTAAGATTTTATAATTATATCGTGGAAAAAAATCAAAATAATTTGCTGGTCCTATATCTGTTAAATAAAAGTTTTTTAATTCTCTTATGTGAGCTAAAGCTAAATAAGCTTCATGCGATGAACATATAATATATTTATAATCATTTAATAAAATAGAATTACTTATTTTTATTATTGATTCTTTACTTTTAGGATTAAATTCAAGAAAAAATGGTTCTTTTTCAATACTTAACATCCCTTGAGAAAAACCTTCTTTTTTATAAAATCTTAAACGTTCATTGTCATTAATATCATCTAAATAAATAATTTTATTTGTTGAAGCATTTAAATTAGGCGATAATAAAACAACTAATTGTTGAAAAGGTTTAATATAATCGACTTGTAAAGAACTAAAATGATCACTCAAGGTATTAAAGAGTAAAATTTTGACATTTTCGTTTTGTTTTTTTGTAAAAATTTCATTAAACAATTTATTAATTATTAAATTTTGATTGAAAAATATAATTGCAAAAGGTAATTGGCTTCTTATTTTAATAAATAATTTTTTTGCTTTATCACGATTTTTATCTACAAAATAACTTAAAACTTTTTTATCTTTTGCTTGAGCTGAATAATTTATTCCTTGCAAAATATCATAAAAATTATTATTATATTCGTTTGATAAAAAAACAACTATAGTATCTGAAAGCGGAGTTTTATTATTTGTTTGTGAATTTAAATAAAAATCATAATTCAGATCTTTTAAAGCTTGTTCAACTTTTAATTCAGTTTTTTTGCTAATATAACCACTATTAAAATAACGACTGACACTGCTAATTGAAACATTTGCTTTTTCTGCCAAAATTTTATAATTAATTTTTTTCATAAACTTATTATAAGTTAAATTATGAAACTTTTTATTTTTTTTCATAAAAATAATAATTATTGTTATAATTTATTTGTTAGTAAAACTATAACCTTGTAATCTGGTCAGGTCAGAAATGGAGCAGCCACATCAAGAAGTATAGTGTTTGCTAACTTTTTATTTTTAACAAAAAAATCACACAATTTTTGTGTGATTTTTTTGTTAAACTATTAAATTAATTTTCACTAGTAACATTTTTGGTTATTAATTCTTCCATTCTCTCAACAAATCTAAGAGCTTGAACCATTCTATTTTCATTTATACCTTTTTCAGTATAAGTTTTTTTAAGTTCTTCTACAGTTTTAGTAAGACTTTCTAAATTAGATTTATATTTTTCATCAGTATATTTAGCTTTTAATTCTTCTAATTTAGTAGTTAATTTTTCTGCTACTTCTTGACCGTTCTTTTTCTCTTGTTCTAAAATTACTTCTTCATATTTATTTTCCAATTGTAAAACTAATTTTCTAGCTTGATCATAAGTATTTCTATAATTATCATTTTTAAGAATAGTATTTACATCAAGATTTTGACTTAAAGTTTGTAATGCTTCTTTATCAGCATTAGTTTTTTCATTAGCTATATTTTGATACTTAGATAAAGTTGGATTAATCATAGTAAGAATATTATTTGTTAAAGCTAAACCATAATCTTTTTTAATTTTGTCATATTTAGTTAAAAATGCTGTAGCTTCTGCAACTTTAAATTCTTCACCTTTAATTTTTTCAGCTTCTTGTTTTAAAGTTTCTAATTGTGATTTATAATCGGTATCACCATCATTTACATTAGCTATACTAAATAATCTAGTAATATCATTTAAAGCATTTTCAACGGCTTTTTTAACTTCTTCTTGTGTTAATAAAATATTTAAATCAATAGCTGCATGAAAATCAGAATTTTCATTAATGGTTTTTGGATAAATACCTGTTTTAAATCTAAGAACTAATTTACCATCTAAAATACCAGCATCTAAAAATGTACTTAAATTTCCTCTATTGCTTAATGGATCAATAGCATTAATCAATTGTTCTCCATTAGGTAATAATTCATCAGCTTTAATATTTAGAATAACGGTATAACTACCATCTCTTCAACTTACTCTGCCTTCGAAAAGAACTATTCTTTTACCTTGATAATCATAAACAAAAGTATATGGTGCTCTTTCTCCTACTTCATATTTTGAATTAGCATCTACTGCTTTTTCAATAGTTGTTTTTAATTCTTTAGCTTTTTGAGCTTCTAATTCTTCAAAACTAAATGAAGTTGCTTTATCTTCAGTATCAGCAATTAAAAAATCACGAGAATTTTTAACTAATATAAATTGTTTATGTAATTCTTTATTATTAGTTTGAATTTTTTCTAAAGTAGTTACTTCAGCTTTTGTTTCTTTTTCTGCATCATTATAAATTGCTTGTAATTGAATTTTACTTGTTGAATTTTCTTTTAAAATATCAAGTAATTTCTTAGAATTAGTTAAATTATTAGTTAAGCTATTTAAAGCGTCAGTGTTAGTTTTAATTAATGTTGTTGCTTCTTGTATTACAAGATTTAAAGCATTAGTATTTTCATTAATTTTTTCTAAATTAGTTCCTTCAGCTAAAATTGTTTCTGCAGCTGATTTAGTTTCTTTAATTTTATTTAAAACTTCTAAATTAGAAAATTTGGTTAGTGATTTTTCTAATTCACTGGTAACTTTAGCTAATTCTTTTTGTAAATTAGTTTTAGCAGTTTCTAAAGCTTTATTTTGTTCACTTGGAGTATTATCTGTTGGATCTTTTGGAGTTTCTGGAGTTGATGGATTAACAGGTTCCTCTGGTTTAATTTCTTCTTCTTTTTTACATGCTATAACTAAAGCAGGTGTAATCAAAGTAGTTGTCAATGTAAGTGGGAGTAAAAATTTTAATTTTTTCATATATTTTATTTACCTTTAATTTATTTTTATTTTGTTGCTTGTGCTAAAGCGTTTAAACGAGTTTGTATATCACTTATTTCTTCTGAATCTATAGTTGCTTTTTGGCTTCTAATTCAATTTTTTAATTCTTCCGAAAGATTTTCATATACACTGTGAGCATTTTTAATTGCTGTTGTAGCTTTATCAGCATTGTTAGTAGTTAAGTGAGTTTTAGAAATATCTACTCATTTTTCTTCATAGCTTCTTTTAATAACAACATTTTCTGAGCCTAAAGAAAAATTATCTAATTTATTAAATTGGTCTTTAACATAGTAAGATAATACTTCATAAACTGACTGAGCTATATTTTTAAAAATTGAAGTGAAGTATTTATGACTTGAAGCAATATCTGCTAGAGCTTGATCTGTATCCACTCCTACTACAACATCTACTGATTGTTGACTTGATACTCATTGTGTTCATAATCCACCAACACCTAAAATAATTCCAGGTTTGTGACTAATAACAAAATTATTTACTTCACTTTGTTTGTTGTTATCATTTATATTAAACAAAGCATTTGTATATACATTATTATCATTTGCAGCTCAAGTTAATTTTTTAGTTGGATTTTGAGTATTTCAATAATAAATACCTTTCATAAATCCTTCCATATAATCAGTTACGCCCTCAAAAGTTTGGCCACCAAAAGTTGAGTATGTTCTTTTACTTTCTTCTAAATTACTATAATATTCCCCAGCGGCATATCCAGCCATAAAAGCTGCTGGTTTTGTATCATACAATAAACTAATTACAGAACCTTTTGTTTCTTGTGCATCTGTGGCAAAATCAACAGTTAAAACAACAATTTTTTCATCAATGAATTTTTGTTTATTCTTTTTATAAAATTCTGTAAATGGAGCTTGATTATCAAATCCTACCAAAACAAAAATTTTAGCTCCTGAATTAAGAGCTGCTTCATATTGTTCAGTTAATGTACTTCCTGTTATTTCATAAGCATCATATTTTTCAAAAGGAATATTATTATATTCAGCAAAACCGATAACTCCTTCTCATCCTGATTGATGAAATGATTTATCATATAAATTACCATCTGGAATTACAGCTATTTTAGGAATATTTGCAACTTCTTCAGCTGTAAGTTTTAAATCATTGTGAAATTCTATTTGATTTATTAATTCTTTAGGTGCTTTAGGATGTGAATTATTACCACATGACACTGTTGCAGCTAAAACTGTAAGAGGACTAATTAAACTAGTACCTAATAATAATTTTTTAATATAATTTTTCATATTATCAACCTTTTATATTTTTAATATGCATATGCAATAATGCATAACATAATTATAATATTTTTAAAGAAAAAAATATTTTAAGTTTTTTTATCTTGCAAAATTACTACAATCTCTACATGTGGTGTTTGTGGAAACATATCAACTGGTATAACTTTTTTAATAACATAATCATTATTAATAAAAATTTTTAAATCTCTTATTAAAGTATGAATATTGCAAGAAACATATCCAATTAATTTAGGTCTTAATAAAATAATTTTTTCAATTAATAAATTAGATAATCCTGATCTAGGTGGATCTACAATTACTTTGTTTATTGGATAATTAAACTGTTTTCAGTTAAATTGTTTTTCTAAATCTCCAGTATAAAAATCAACATTTTTTATGTTATTGATAATTTTATTAATTTTTGCATTTTCAACTGCTTTTTTGACAATTTCAATTCCATATACATATTTAACCAAATTAGATATATATAAACTTATTGCACCAACACCACAATAAGCATCTAATAAAACATCATTTATTGATAAATTTAAATTATTTTTTAATATTTCATAAAGTGGAACTATTTGATAATCATTTACTTGAAAAAAACTTTCTAGCGATAGAATAAATTTTAAATTATTTATTTTTTGTAAAAAATGTTTTTTCTTATCTTGATAAACAATATCTAAAAAATTATTTTTATTTTTTAATGCAATTAAGATCACTTTATGATTAATTAATTCCATAATTTTATTTATATATTCTTCATTCAATTTTTGTTTTACTGAAAATAAAATTTGAAAATGATCATTAAAATTACTTTTATAAATTGTTATATATTCAAAAATATCCTTTTTATTTACTATTTCGTTTAATTTTAATTTAATGATATTAATTAAATTATTAATTTTATTATTAGCTAAAATAAAATTTTCTTCTTTTTGAAATTTATTAGTTTTTTGTAGATGATGACCAAAAGTAAAAATATTATTTTCTAATTTAACAAAAAATTTTAATTTATTTCTATAATTAAAATTATTATTTGTAGGCACCATTTTTTCAATATTTTCAAAATTTAAGTTTCTTGTAAATAATTCTTTTATCATTTTTTCTTTAAAAATTATTTGATTATCATAATGAATAATATTAAGAGGTGAAGAAGCATTATTTAGTTTTGATATTCTTATTGGACTATAAGTATGATAATTAATAACTTCTGCTAAGGCATATTTGCTATTTACCATATTAATTTTTATATCAACAATTTCATTTTCTAATACATTTTCAATTAAAATAGTTTTATTTAGAAGTTTTATACTACCAAAAAATTCATAACTTAATTTTTCGATTTTAAGATTATAAAATATTTGATTTATTTTAATTTTAGACATAAAAAAGCACTCCTATAGTGCTTTAATTATATAAAAAATAAATTATTTTTCACATCCGCATTTAGCTTCACATGTTTTTTGTTCTTTATTTTCACAAGGGCAAGATTTAGTTTCTTTTTTACATGCTTGTTCACACGCGTTTTTGGTTTCGCATGCATTTTGAGTTTCGCATGCATTTTGAGTTTCGCATGTTTTTTCAATTTTACAACATTTTTTGCAATTTTCTTTTTCCATTATTCCTCCAAAAAGTTTATTTTTAATTAAATTTTAGCATAAAAATACGCTTTTTAATTTTTTAAAACTTTTTTATAACTTTAAAATAAATAAAAAAGGACTTGTTTTTAGTCCTTTTTAAAATATTGGAGATATTTAAAAACATAAAACAAATTTACTCATAAATTTATTTAAATTATTTAAGGGAAGGAGTAATATACTCTTGGAAATCCAACAAAGTTGAATAATCATCTTAACTTAAGATGCATTAAAATAATTATAATACAAAAAAATTATTTATCAATATTTTTTAAAATTTTAAATTCAAAATAAACTGGTATTTTTTTACCGTTAGATTCGATTTCAATTTCCGCTTCTCTTTTTTGATTATTTAAACTTATAATTTTACCAGTTTCGCCTTTAAAAGGACCTGCTGTAACTTCAACAATATCACCTTCAAAAAATTCATCTTCAAAAATACCTAGTTGAAAATCTCTCATATATTTTTCTTCCTTATTGAAACTTTTCTTTATTTCTCTTAAAGATACAGGTGTTGGTTTGGCACCTTTCCCTGATGAACCAATTAATCCTGTTACGTATTGAGTATTACGTATTACGAATCAAGCCTTATCAGTCATATCCATATGTATAAAAATATATCCACTATAAATATTTATATATTTAACTTTATATGGTTCGCCTTCTTCACGTTTTTTTAATTCTGTTTTAGAAATAGTCGGTTTTTTAAAAATCTTAAAAGGTCCTTCAGTTGTGGCGTTCATATCAAATGATTCTTGAACCTGTTCGCTAACAATTCTATTTTTTAAAGCTTCAACTACTTGATCCTCTTTACCACTAACAGTACTTATCATATATCATGAATATTTTTTTTGTTCCATCATTAACTCCTAATTAAATCCTACAGCATTTCAAATTAAAGTTAATACTGTAGCTACTATTACTACAAAAGCGACAAAAAGACTTGAAAAAATAATAACTTGTAAAAAAGAGGTTCAATTTGTTTTTTTTGATGGTCATCTAACCCGTTTAATTTCTTTAATTCATTTACGAAAAAAGTATTTTTTTTCTTTTTTAGATGCGTTTTTTAAACTATTTTTCATTATTTTTCCTCTTTGTGCAAAGTATGCAATTTACATTTAGGGCAAAATTTTTTAATTTCAATTCTTTTAAGATTTTGTAAGCTTTTATTTGTTACGTAATTAAAGTTATAACAATTAGCACAACTTAATTTTACTTTTCTTTTTTGCATATAAAAATTATACCTTGTTTAATTTAAAAAAGCCCATAAAGGACTTTTAATAATTATATATTAAATTTATATTTATCACCATAATAAGCATTTAATTTCTTTAACATTTTTTTACGCCATAAATTTATCTTTTGAGCAGATATATGTTTATTTTTATTTTTTAAATAATTTAAATAAAATAAATCATCTTCATTTAAAAGTTTTTTTAATTTTAAAAAATCTTCTTTCTCAATAGAACTAAAAATATCTTTCAGTGCATCTATATCTTCAATAAAACTAAAATCTTCTATATCATAATCTACACATTTGATGTTTCTCTTTTTAGCATTTCAATATTTAACCTTATTAATTGCATATAATCTTGAAGTATTATTAAGATATGTTCAAAAATTTGTTTTATTAAGATTAGGATCATAATTTTTTAAAATTTTCTTTAAATCGAACAAGAAGGAATTATAAATATCGAAAGAATCTATCAAATTTGAATGGTATTTAGATAAAGTAAATTTAATATTATTTTGTAAATCTTTACCATATACATAGTGTATAAGTCTAATTAATTGATCTAATTTTAAAGTATCAAATATATTTTTTAACAGATTATTATCTTTGCTATTTATAGCTAAATTGAATTTTTCAAAAATTTCTAACAATTATTTTCCTTTGTTAATTCATATAATAAAATTCCTGTTGCCACAGAAACATTTAATGATTGAACTTTTCCAAATTGTTTAATGTATATTACTTGATCCGACATTTTTAAAACAGGAAGACTTATTCCTTTTTCTTCGTTACCAACAATTAAAACATTTTTTTCATTAAATTTAACTTTTTCTAAGGTAATTGCTTTTTCAGATAAAGCAGTGGCAAAAATTCAATAATTATGTTCTTTTAATTTTTTAATAACGGCAGAAATATTAGCAACTTTAGCAATTTTTATATCAATAAAACCGCCGGAAGAAATTTTTAAAACAGTTGCCGTAATATCAGCAGAGCGATCTTTAGGAATTATTATATGTTTTATACCAAAAGCATTAGCTGTTCTAATAATTGCGCCTAAATTATGTGGATCTTGAATATGATCTAAAATTAAAATATTTGAAGGTTTATCATTAAAAAAAGTATTTATATCATAAATAGGAAAAAATTTTAAAATTGCAATTATCCCTTGATGATTTTCTTTTGTCATATTATCAAGAAATTGTTTGCTTTTTTTCTCTATTTTAATTTTAGTGTGTGAAAGTTTTTGCAGTAATTTAATATTTTCATAACTTATGAAAATTTTTTCAATTTGAAAATTATTATCAATAGCATCAAAAACGCTGTTTCTTCCACACAATATTAATTTTTCCATAAAATACCTTCCGTTTTTTTGTCTTTTGTTTAACTAAATTAAATTAGCATCAATTAAAATTTGTCTTAAATTATCAGCTTTGCTATATTCTTTTTGTTCTAAAAATTCCTGTCATTTCTTAAATATTTCAATATGTTTTAAATATTTATTTTTATCTGTTAATTCACTGTGGAATAAATTGAATATCTTAAAGAGAACAATTTTATTTTCAATATCATTTTCCTTATTAATTAATTTAAACAATTCATTAATTAAAAAATTATACTTAGCAAAATCTTGATTATATACCGATAATAAAATATCATTATATTTTTTATTATTTATTAAATTATCATTATCAGTATTAACATCTAATTTATCTACAAAAAATTTAAAAATGAATTTTTTGTATTTATTTTCTATTTGTTGCATATTAGAAATCAATTCATCTGTAATATTAATTGGAGCAGTTATTTTACTATTAAAAAATAATAATTTTAAAATTGCAGGTCCATATTTATTTAAAAAATCTTTTGCTAAAATAACATTACCCAAAGATTTAGACATTTTTACACCTTCTAAATTTATTTGGCCAGTTCTTAATCAATTTTTGCAAAGATTTTTATTATATAATGATCAATGTTGTATGTTTTCATTTTCATGGTGCGGAAAAGTTAAATCCATACCACCGCCGTGAAAATCTAATTCTTCTTCAGCAAAATGTTTATCTATCAATGCCACACATTCAGTATGTCAACCTGGACGACCCTTACCAAAAGATGAATTAAACTGGATACCTATATTAGTTTGTTTTCATAAAGCAAAATCTGCTTCAAATTTTTTTGCTTTATATTTATCTTCAAAAATCATATTACTTAATTTTTGATTAGAAACATTACCATATGCTTTTATATTTTTTTTAACATCGAACCAAACATTTTGATTTTCATCTAAATAAGCATTTTTTGATATTACTAATTTATTAATATAATTGTCAATCAAAGGTAAATTATCTGTTACTTTTTCTAAATTTGTAATTGTATTAATATTCAAAATATTTAATAATTCAAGATATTTATTAGTAAAAAAATTACTTATTTCTTTTTCGTTTTTATTTTCTTTTATTGCTTTTTCAATAATTTTATCATCTATATCTGTTATATTGTGAATGAATTTGAAATCATAATTTAATTCTCGGGCAGCTTTTAATATTAAATCGAAAGTTAATACCGGTCTTAAATTACCAATATGAACATGATTATAAACTGTTGGTCCACAAACATAAATTTTTAGCATCTTATTATTTTTCATTTTACTCCTAAGAAAATCTAGCAAAAAAATAACGGCTTAATACGTAATGCCATTATTTTTATTAATTAATGGATTAATAATGTTATATGTAAAAAATATTACTATCATATTTACTCAAATTTTTACAGGTGAAAGTATTGTATGAGTAAAAATATAAACAAAAATACTATTAGTTCCTGTTGAATTAGAAAAAGCATCCGCTAAAGATAAAATAGGCACATTAACTAATTCAATAAATGCTGAAAATACTACAATTGGTACAATTATAAAGAAATGACGTGCTTTCATTTTAAATCTGGCAAATCATAAAAAAATAATCATTGCACCAAAACCAGTTATCATTAACATTGTTAAAACAAATCTATTTTTAATAATACCCGAAGTAATTTGCAAGTCACTTACTTGTGTATAAATTAATCAAATAATTAAAAAGATAATTAGCATTAAAAACAAAGTAGCTATTGTAACGTTAAAATTTAATAATGTTCCTCTAGTTCCTACTATTCTAATTTTTTTTCTTTTTTCACCAAAATTTAATATTTTGTTTAATATTTTTTTTATTTTTTTAGAATCTGGATTGGTTAATTTTAATTTAATTAGTTGTTTATTTAAAAGAATAATTTTTGTTTCATAAACAGTATCTCTAAAAGCTCCTCCAAAATAATAGTGAAATAGTTTTAAAAATAATCAACCAATAATTCCCGCAATTATTCCATTAGAAGCCGTAGCTAAAGTATATAAAGGATTATAGTTAGTTGGCAAAAATAAAAAACTTATCAAATCACTCAATAAACCAACTAATCCACCAACAATAGGTCCGAAAATAAATCCTGTTATTTTCACAGGCAAACCAATAAAACTAATTTTAAAAGAAGGATAAGAAAAAAATGGCATTATTCCAACTGATATAACAAGAAAAACTACAGATATTGCTATTAAAATACCAACAAAAGAAATTTTTCTAATACTTCATTTTTTAAATAATTTTCCGCCTTCTAAATTAAACATTTGGCCCTCTCTTATAATTTATATAAATTATAATACTTAATTATTTAAATAAAAAATAACAAAGTATTTAAACTTTATTATTTAAATTTTTTAAAGATTAAATAGTTAATAATTCTTTTTCTTTATTTTTAGTTAATTGATCAATATGAGCTATTTTTTCATCAGTTAATTTTTGAATTTTATCCAAATAATTTCTTTGAAGATCTTCTGATAATTCTTCATCCGCTTTAATTCTTTTATTAACATTTTGACGAGTATTTCTAATACCAACTTTAGCTGATTCTGTAAATTTATTTAATCCTTTTACTAATTCTTTACGTTTTTCAGTAGTTAAAGGTGCAAAAGTTAATCTAACTTGATTACCTTCATCAGCAACTGCTACATTTAAATTTTCAGCTAAAATTACTTTTGTAATTTCTTTATTAATTGAAACATCATAAGGTTTAATTAATAATTGTTGTGCTTCGGGTACGCTTATATTAGCAAGTTCTTCTAAAGAAGTTAAACTATCATAATAATTAATTTTTATACCTTTAACTAATTGTGGATTTGCTCTTCCAGTAGAAATTTTTGAAAGTTCAAAAACATAATGATCTAAAACTTTTTGTGCTTCTATATCGAATTCATAATTATATAATTCAAATTCCATTATTTAATCACCTCCGTGAATTTAATTTCATTTTTTAATACTTTAACAATTGAATTTTTCTCTAATATATTAAATACTATTAGATTAATATTATTATCTCTTGCCATGCTTGTAGCGGTTAAATCCATTACCTGTAATTTTTTTTCCAAAATTTCATCATAAGTAATTTTTTCATAATGTTTAGCGTCAGCGTTGGTTCTTGGATCTTTATCATAAATGCCATCCACACCATTTTTACCCATTAAAATTACTTCTGCTTTAATTTCTGAGGCAAATAAAGTTGCCGCAGTATCAGTAGTAAAATATGGTCTACCAGTTCCACCAGCGAAAATTACTACTTCACCTTCTTGCAAATATTTTAATGTTTTTTCATTCACATAATTTTCTGCTACTTTTTGATCTATCATTATTGAAGATTGCACTCTCGCCTTAATACCAACTTTTTCAAAACCACTTCTTAAGGCTAATCCATTCATAATTGTTGCAAGCATACCTATATAATCAGCTCTATTTCTAGGAATACCATTTCTTTCCGCGCTTACTCCACGTCAAAAATTACCTCCTCCAACTACAATAGCGACTTGCACATTTTCATCAATAACCGTTTTTAATTGTTTTGCTATGTCTTCAACTAATTCATAATCAATTGCTAAACTTTTATCTTTATTAGCTAAACCTTCACCTGAGAGTTTGACTAAAATTCTTTTATACTTCACATTTTCCCCTATATTGTGTATTTTTTTAAATTATATTTAATTTTAAATATAATAAGCAAAATAATTCAAGTTGTTATAATTTATATTATGAAATTACTAAAAGAAAGAATCATTCCAGCATTAATATTACTTGTTGTTTCTTTAGGAATTGTTATACCTCTTTCTATATTTTCGCCCATTTATTATGAAAGTAGAATAATAACTTTAGTTTTTATAAGTTTTATTACTGCAATTTTTAGTTATGAATTTTTTAAAGCAATGCGTTTAAAAAATATTTTTATTTATTTGTTAACTTTATCTTTAGTAGCTAGCATTGTTTTTCCTCTTACTAACTTAATACAAATACATCAGAACAATTTTCAACAACCTTTTGATACACGACAAATTATTATTTTTATACAAAATATTGCACAAAGTTGAGAAACAATAATTATTATTTTAACTGTTTCATTAATATTTTTTATTATTGAAAAAGTTACTAGAAAATTAACTTTTAATGATTTATTATTAAGAACTTTTTATGTGTTATTTACTTCGTATTTATTTTCTATTGTCATGAAATCATTTATGATTTTTCTAGATTTTGATTATAAACTATGATTAATTCCTCTTGCAATTGCAATTAGTTATGATACTGGTGGTTTTTTTGCAGGTAAATATTTAGGCAAAAAAATTATAAAAAAATCTTTTGCTCCTATTATTTCTCCTAATAAAACATGAGAGGGTTTTATCTTTGGATCGCTTATAGCAATTATTATTGCCAGTGTTTTAACTTTTAGTTTAAATCTATTCCAAATGCATAATTATAGTTTAATAAAACAAATTATTTTTGTGTTATTAGCACCATTAATTGCTGCAATAGGAGATTTATATTTTTCTTTAATCAAACGTTTGAATGGTATCAAAGACTATTCAAAAATTCTTCTAGGTCATGGCGGATTTTTAGATCGTTTTGATAGTATTTTGTTTATTTTATTCTTTATTTTTATTATTTGTATGTTTTAAAAGTTAATATTTCTAAAATACTTTTAATAAATTTATTATTCTAAATATTTTTATATTATTTTATTTAATTTCATTAAAAGGAAATTATGTATATCAGTTATGAACAATTCATCAAAAAATTAGAAGAAAAAATTAAAATAGAAGATACAGAATATAAAAAATTGATTGAAAATATTATAAAATATCCTGAAAGATATACAGGAGAATTTAGATTAACTAATTCTAAAACTAAATTAATACAAAATTTAACACAAAGTCAAGAAATAAGATTTGGAGATTTTTTAGTAAACATAATTGAAAATTATTTTTTGATTAATAAATATAATAAATTAGAAAAAAGGATTATTAATAATAAAGAAATTTTATTTATAGACCATTTATTTGAAAAAAATAATCAAATTTTTATGATTGAACAAAAAATAAGAGATGATCACGATAGTACTAAAAAAAGAGGGCAATTAGATAATTTATTTAAAAAATATGATTCAATTTCTAAAATTTATAAAGATAAAACAATATATGTTTTTATGTGATTTTTAGATGCTAGTTTAAGAAAAAATAATAAATATTATCAAAATCAAATTGATATTTTTAAAAAAGAAAATAATAATATTTATTTATTTTATGGAAATGAACTATTTAATTTTTTAAAAATGCAAAAAATGTGAGATGAATTATTAAATCATTTAAAAAGATATAAAAACGAAAAAGATAATGAAGTAATTTATATTCCTGATTTCGATAAATCCACTGAAATTTTAAAACAATTAATTGTTTTAAAAGAAAAATTATGAAACAAATTAATTTCTAGCGATGAAAAATATAAAAATTTAAGAAAAGAATTTTTCCCAAATAATATAAATATTTCTAAGGCAAAAAAATTAAGAAACCAAAAGGAAAAAAATGATAGATGTAAATAAAATAATAAATGATGATAGCATAAAAGTATTAAAAAAATTACCATCAGAAAGTATAGACTTAATATTTGTTGATCCTCCATATTGAATGAGAACAAAAGGTAAATTATTAAGAGTAGATGGAACAGAATTTAATGGTGTAAAAGAGGAATGAGATAAGTTTGCAACCTCACAAGATTATAATAATTTCACAAGAGAATGATTAAAAGAATGTTATCGGATACTTAAAAAAAATGGTTCTATTTGAGTTATAGGAGGAATGCAATGTATTTATACTATTGGTGGAATAATGCAAGATTTAGGTTATTGAATTTTAAACGATGTGATTTGACAAAAAACTAATCCTACACCTAATTTTAAAGGTACTAGATTAACAAACAGTCATGAAACTTTAATTTGAGCCACCAAAAGTTCTAATTCTAAATATACTTTTAATTATAAAACAGCTAAAGAATTAAATACATTTATAGAGAATTTTAATAAAGGAAATCGTAAACAATTAGGTTCAATTTGAAAATTTCCAGTAGTAAACGGTAAAGAACGTTTAAAAGATGAAAATAATAAAAAATTACATAGCACACAAAAACCGGAATTATTACTTTATTATATTATTAATATCTCATCAAAAATAGGTGATATTATTTTAGATCCTTTTGCCGGAACAATGACAACAGCTAAAATAGCAAAACAAACAGGAAGAAATTATCTTATGATAGAAAAAGATCCAAAATATTGCTATTTTGGACAAAAAAGAATAGATCAAACTGAAATTAAAATAGACAAAATAGAAAATGCTTTTTGAGATCAAAAAGCACCTAAAGTAGTATTTAAAGATCTTATAAATAATAATTATTTAACGCCAGGAGAAATATTTTATTTAAAAAATCAAGAAGAATCCAAATTTATACTGACTGAAGATGCTAAATTAAAAATAGATAATCAAATTTTAGATATTCATAAGGCTGCAGCATTGGCTAATAATAGTAAAAGTGAGCGTTTGAATGGATTTAACTATTGATTTGTTAAAAGAAATAATCAAAAAGTGGCTTTGAAAGAAATTAGAGAAATTTACAGAAAAAATAAAAAAGAATAAATATAGTTTCTAATATCTTTAGATTACAAATTAAATAAAAAATCTTATTTAATTTGTAATCTAAAGATATTTTTTATAAAAATCATCGTTTGTTACAACATAGCAAATCTTTTTTCTCAGTTAAAAAAGATTTAGTTTAATGAATTTAAAAAATATAAATAAAATAAAAAATACGTTTTGTGATATATTCAAAACGCATAAAAAAATTAGAATAATTATTTTAAAAATAGAAATTAAATATTTTTAATAGTTTTTTATTTAATATTTGCTTAATCTAATTTAGTATTAATTATTTTTCTTTTTATTTTTTAAAAATTCGATTACTAAATCATTAGTAATTTTAGGATTAACTTGACCATCAGATAATTTCATTACTTGACCTAAAATTTGTTTTATAACTCTTTCAGGTCTTTTATTATAATCATTCAACATTTCATCTTTAAAACTTTTTAAAATAAATTCATTTATTTTATTTTTATCGCTTATTTGTTTTAAATTATATTTTTCTACTAAATCTTCAATATTTTCCTGATCAAAATTTGGTAATAAAGTAATTAATTTTTTAAATGATTTTCCTGAAATAATTTCTTGATCTAATAAATTTAAAGCTTGTTCTATATGAATAGTTTTTATATTTAAATCAATTACTTCTTTATTTAAACTATTTGCCAATTGAACTATTTCTGCAAAAAATAATTTTGCTAGTTTTTCTCGATCTTTATAATTTATTGAATCAAAATAGTTTGCTAAATTAATATTGTTTATCAAACTATTAATATAAATAGTATTGATATTTTCATTTTTATAGCGTTGCTCTTTAATTCAAGGTAATTCAGGTATAGAAATATTATTAAGAAAATCATTACTCAATTTAATAAACGGAATGTTAGGTTCTGGAAAATATTTATAATCTACTTCGCCAGTTTTAGTTCTCATAACGATGTTAGTTTGAGTGTTTTCATCAAATCTTTTAGTTTCTTGTAAAATCGGTATATTAGTTAAAATATTTTTAGTTTGCAAATTTATTTCATATTCAATTGCTGTTTTAACATTACTAAATGTATTCATATTTTTTATTTCTACTTTAGTACCAAAACCATTATATCCATGCGGTCTTAGAGAAATATTTAAATCAGCTCTTAAAGAACCATTTTCCATTTTAGCATCTGAAATTCCCAAAGTCAAAGCAATTCTTTTTATCATATCGATATAAGCTATTGCTTCTTCGCTTGATCTTATTACTGGTTTAGTTACTATTTCTATAAGTGGTACTCCTGCTCTATTATAATCTAACTTGGTAGTATTTCCTTGGTGGTATTGTCTTGCTGTATCTTCTTCTAAATGAATTCTTTCTATATCTATTATTTTATTTATTCCATTAATATTTATATTTAATTTACCATTTTTTCCTATTGGTCTATAAAATTGTGTAATTTGATAACCTTTAGGTAAATCAGTATAAAAATAATTTTTTCTATCAAAATGTAGCTCATCATCAATTTGCATATTTAACGCTTTAGCTAACATTATGGCAAATTTAACTGCTTGTTTATTAGGTAAGGGTAAAGTTCCAGGATATCCTAAATCAATTTGATTAATCGTTGTATTAGGAACAGCATTAAAATCATTTTTAGAAGGTGAAAACATTTTAGTTTTTGTATTTAATTCTAAATGAATTTCAATTCCAATAATTACTTCAAAATTATTCATAATGTTCCTTATTTCTAATAATAAATTCTTCTATTCATAAAGCATATGATAGTAATTTTTCATCTTTATAAATTTGAGCATCTAAAGCTAAATTAATTGGTAAATTATTAATTTTAACAAATGGTAATGTAATAGATGGATTACCAGTCAAATTTGATGATGTTAAAATATATTCCATATAATCATAATTTTTTTCTCTATTTTTTATTAACGGCGCATATGAAGCATAGGCAGGATAAATTATTAAATCATATTGAGAATGCAAATTATCAAAATAATTTTTTATTTTTCTACGTGCTTTTTGCGCTTTTATAAATAATTCTTCTTGATTTTTTTGATAAAGGAAAAAACTTCCTAATGTTAATCTTCTTTGAACCATTTTCCCAAAACCTTCTGTTCTTGTATTTGTCATTATTTCTTCTCAACTATTACCATCTTTTCTATTACCAAAAGCAATACCGTTTAAATTAGCTAAATTAGATGATGCTTCAGAATAAGAAATAATTTCATAAGTTGGTTTTATCGCTCTTAAAACATCAATATCAGGATCAACTATTTCAATTTCTAAATTATCAATATTTTTTAAATCTTTGGTAAATTTTTCTCATTTAATTTTTAACTCAAAAGACAAATAATCCACGTTAAAAATGGCAATCTTTTTTGGTTTTGTCTTTGTTATATTTGATATATCTACATCAACAGTTGTGAAATCTTTTTCATCCTTGCCATATAAAATTTGTGAAATCAAAGCAATATCATTAACATTATGCGCAAAATAAGCTACAGTATCTAAAGAAGAAGCATAAGCGAATAATCCATATCTACTTATTGCGCCATATGATGGTTTAAAGCCTACTTTGCCACAAAAACTTGCTGGTAATCTTACACTATCACCTGTGTCAGATGCTAAAGCAAAACTTACATTATTTGTTAAAGTTGCTATAGAACCTGATGATGACCCACCAGCTAATCTACTATTATCTAAAGGATTTTTGATTAAACCATGTGCGCTAAAGGTTCCTGTTCCGCCTAAGGCTAATTCATCGCAATTAACTTTAGCAATTGGCAAAGCTCCATCTTGAAGTAATTTTTCTACTACAGTAGCATTATAAGCAGGATAAAAATTTTCTAAAATTTTGCTTGATGCAGAACTCTTTGCAAAATTAGTTGCATAATTATCTTTAATAGTAAAAACAGCTTCTGTTAATCGATTATTGTTTTTTTCAAATTTTATTTTTTCATGTAATAATGTACTAACTGAATTATTATTATCATTTTGTAATTCTTTATAAGCATTATTTCAGTTACCTTTTTGTTTGAGTTCCATTATTTAACCACCTTTTGAGTTAATATATAGTCCTTGTCTTTAGCAAAAGCATTATTTAATATATCTGTTTTTTCAATAGCAAAATTATCAGATGGTATATCTTCTCTTAAAAAATCATGTTTTAGATTTTCATTTATATGTGTTAAAGGTTGAACATTATTTAAATTTAGATTATCGAGTAATTTTAAATTATTTTCAATATTCTCTCACTCTATTAGAATCTGATTTATCACATCTTCGTTAGGTTTTAACATAATAGAACTTACGATTTCAACTAATTTATTTTTTTCAATGTTTTTCATTAGTTTCCTTTCAAGGTACTTTGGAATTAAATTCTTTTTTATTTAAATATTTAAGTTTACCATCTAAATTATGAAAAATTATTGTTTTACAATGTAAATATAATCTATCAGATAATTTACCTGAATATTTTTTATCTCCTAAAATAGGAAAACCAATAGTTTTTAAAGATAATCTTATTTGATGTTTTTTACCCGTTAAAATTTTGGCATATCAAATTTTATTTTTTCTATAAATATATGTTTTAGCTGTAGTTAGATTTTTATCCGAAGTTTCTTTAGCTTCTAAATAATTATTTTTATTATTTCAAATAAATAAATTAATTTCTCTATCTGGTCCATTATAATCTGATTTAAAAGTGTAAATTTTGTCAAAAAATTTAGTTTTTTTATTTAATTCAGCTAAAGAATAATAATTTTTAGCATACAAACATATTCCACTAGTTTCTTTATCTAATCTACCAATATGACTCGGTTTAAATTCATTATTATTTTTATCATTGTAATCTAAATATTTTAATACTTGAAGATCTAAATTATTAGCATCTGAATGCATACTAATACCTTTAGGTTTATCAACTATTAAAATATTGTTATCTTCATAAATAATATTAAAATCAATAGAAATATTTTTAAAGTTGAGTTTTTGTTTATTTTTTATTTCCTCTGGGAAATATATTTCGATAATATCGTTAAAATATATTTTTTGTTTTTCATTATTTGTTCTTTTACCATTAATTTTTACATCTTTTTTTCTTATTATTTTATAAATTAAATTTAACGGATAATTACTAAATATTTCTTTTAAATAATTTAAAAGTTTTTTTTCATCATTATTTAAAGTAACTATATATTTTTTTCAATTAGATTGTTTATTCATTATTTTAAATAATAAAAGTGTACTAAGTACACTTAATTGTTGAAATTATTTTCATTTCTTTGACTGTCAAAAAGATTAAAATCTTCGTGTTCATTTTCGAAACCATCTATATAATTAAATTCAGTTAATTTAGGTAATTCATTCATAGATTTAATTTTAAAATAATCATAAAATTTATTAGTTACACCATATAAAACAGGATGCCCAGGTGTAGGACTTACACCTACTTCTTCAATAACTCCTTTTAATAATAAAGTATTTAATACCTGATCGCTTGCAACACCTCTTATATTATTAATTATTGAACGAGTAACCGGCTGTTTATAAGCAACTATTCCTGCTACTTCTATTGCAGCATTAGAAAGACGATGTTTTTTAACTACTTGTACCATTTTTTGAATATATTCTTTATATGTTTCCCTTGTAGCTAATTTATAAATTTCATTAAATTCAACAACTTTTAACGCGGTTTCTCTAGAGTTGTAAATTTTTATAAAATCATTAATAACTTTTTTTGCTTCCGCTTTATTTTTTAAACCAAATATTTCTCTAATTTGTTCTAAATCCAACCCTTCATCACCTTGCACATACAATAAAGCTTCAATAATATTATTTTTCATAGTTTTCACCTTTTTCAAACGTTATAATGCCAAATTGTTCTTTTTGTGTTAATTTAATAATTTGTCTTCTAGCTAAATCAAGAATAGCCATTAGTGTAATTACAAAATGATTTAAAGAAGGCTGATTAAAAATCATTTCAAAAGTTACATTTTCATTTTCATCAAATAAATTTAATATGTAAGGAATTTGATCTTTAGGTGTTAAGTTGAAATGTTCTAATTTAGTTTTTTTTAACTGATTAGCAAATGATCTTTCGAACATTTTTCTCAAAACTGTAATTAATTTTAATGGATTGCTGTGACCTTCTAATAATGATTTATCGTCATCAATTAAAAATTCATCCATATTACTAGATTTTTTTATAAATATTTCTTTTCTAAACCCTTCTTGTTCTCTAAGCGCTTTAGATATTTCTTTAAATTGTTGATATTCATATAAACGAGATAAAATTTCTCTTTTGTCTTCTTCTATTTCTGGTTTTTCTTCTGGAGTATACAAGAGCATTTTAGTTTTTAATGCCAACAAAGTGGCAGCCATAACTAAATAATCTCCAGCAACATCTATTTCGTTTTCTTTCAAATTATCAATTATTCTAAGATATTCTGTGGCTAATTCAGCTAAATCTACTGACATTATATCAATATTTTTATCCTGTACTAAAGCTAGCAACAAATCCATTGGACCATCAAAATTTTCTAATTTGATATCATATTTTTTATCTTGAGTCTCATATAAACTTATTTTAGACATTATTAAATTCATCCTCAATTATTTTTTTTACTTTGTTTGCTAAAGCATCACTGTTCATAGTGATAAAATTATTAGGTTTTAATGGGGATAAAAATTTTACTGTTATATTTAATTTGTGTTTTCTTTTTCTATTTAAAGCATCCCTAGTATCACTAATTGCAACTGGTATGATTGGCAAATATTGATTAATAGCTATTTTAAATGCACCAGATTTAAATTCTCCTAAATTATTTTCTTTTACTCTTGTTCCTTCAGGAAATATAATACCCAGTGTATGATTATTTTTAATAAATGTACCAAAATTGTTTAAAGTTTTTATAGCTTCTCTGAAATTTTGTCTGTCAATAAAAAATGAATCTGTTAATTTAATTGCTGCAGTTGCTATTTTAGATTTTTCTAATTCTTTTTTTGCTAAAAAAGTTGGAATTTTTATAGGCACACCAGTTTCTTCGGTTTGTTTTTCTAAAGCTTTAAGTAATAAAATAGGATCAATATTTGATTTATGATTTGCAACTAAAATTGCTTGACCTTTAGGAACATTTTCATATCCTTTAACTATTAATTTAATACCATACAATCATAAAAATAATTTAACTTTTTTAGTTAATCATGTAATTCTTTGTTGAGGATAGTAATGTTCTGGATATTTTTTATATTTTCTAGCATAAACTCTTATTCTTCATAAGTTAAAAATTAACATAGGAAAAGATAATATAAGTTTCAAAATAAATTTCATTTTATATCTCCTTTTTTTCTACGACAAAAGCTACAATTAAGTTTTTTTCATGACTTATTGAAATAGAAAAATTTTCATGTCATCAATGATTATTTTTACGTTTTATTTCAATTTTATTAAACTGTGAATATGTATTATTTGCTTTAAAAATTGCTTCCTTTATCGCTCAAATTGAAGCAACATAAATAATCTTTATATCAGCAGAAGTTTGCATTTGAATAAAATTTATTTCATTTTTATGCAAAAAGCGTTTAAAAAAATTAAATTCTTTATTTTTAAAACGTTCAATATCTACTAAATCAACTCCAATATTCATATATAGATTAATTTTATATTATTATAAGAATTTACTTAAAAAATAACTTAATAATGAATTTATAAACATTTTGTTTCTCTTTTGTCTTTTTATAAAAAATTGAAGAAAAATATTAATTATAAAATATGTATGAAAAACAGAGGAATGTTATTGGAAACAATATTAAATAATACAATTAATTATTATTTTAAAAACAAACTAGCCATTATAGAAAAAAAGACATTGCCAATTAAATTTAATTCAATTAATAAAAATAAAGATATTATTGGTGGGCATTTATTTGCTAAAAGTACAGTTGATTACACAGGATGTTACAATGGACTATTTGTAGCATTTGAAGCTAAAAGTACTAACAAATTATATTTACCGAAAACCAATATTAAAAAACATCAAATTCAATATCTTGATATCATTAATACTAATGGAGGCAAATCTTTTTTTATAATATTTTTTTCTAAAATTGAAGAATTTTATTTTATTGAATTTAAGCAAATAAAGGAATATTTGAACAAATCTATTCATTATAAAATAATAAAAAAACAAGGTAAAAAATTAGATCTCATTTATCCTGGGATAATTGATTTTTTACCTTGTTTGTTAGAAAATAATTAAATTAGAAATTTACTATTTCTCTTAAATATTTAGAAGGGGTAAATTTAACAACACGTTTTTCTGGAACTAATATTTTTTCTTTATCTTCAGAAAAAGGATTAATTGTTTCACGACTTCTTCTTACTTTTGTATCAAATGTTCCTAAATCAGAAAGTTGAATTTTTTCTTCTGCTATCAATTGTTCTTTAAGTACAAAAACAAAAGCATCAAAAAATTTATCAGCTTCTTTTGCTGTAACATTCATTTGTTTTGCTACTTCTAATATAAATTCTTTTTTTGTCATATTACCTTTCCTATTTTATAAAGTTAATTAACTTTTATACCTATATTATAGTACTATAGGGAAAAATATTTTTAATTTTTCATTTTTTTAGCAAATATAAAGTTTATGTTTTTATTTAAACTAATTCATTTTTTTTCATAACCGGTCATAATATTGTCACTACTATAATTTGATTTATGTAAATCAGTTCCATTTGCTATTATTTTTCATCCGTTATTTAAAAAACTGTCTATAGAATAATTATAAAAAAAATCATTGTCAGTTTTTAATTTTAATAAAGAATCTTCATTCATTATTTGTTTATATTGATCTAAAAATAATTTATAAGTTAATCTTCTTTTTTCATGTCTTGCTTTTGGTCAAGGATCACTAAAAGTTAATCAAATAGTTTCTAAATTGCCTTGAAAATAATTTAATAAATTACCAGCATCGCCAACAATAATAAAAAGATTTGTTAGTTTATATTTATCTATTAAATTTAATACTTTAGCCGCAACTGTAGGATATTTTTCAAAACCATAAAATTTTTTGTTCGGATTAATTCTAGCTAATTCTGCTATCATTTCACCTTTTCCCATACCTATTTCTACAATATCAGTTTCATTTAAAATTATTGGAAAATTATCTTTTATTAAATATTTAGAATTTAATAATTTATCTATTGCTTGTTTATCATAACGTAATCTCATAAAAAGATTATATATTTTACAAATTAAAAACTAATTATTTAGCAAATAAAATAAGATATTGCTAAATATAATATATAATTAAGAAACCATATTTAAAGGAGATTTATGAATTTTAATGATATAAATGATTTATTTAATAATTTTGTGAAACAAAATAATTCCGAAAACAAAAAGGATAATATATTAGATAAATATGGAAGAAATTTAACTCTTCTAGCAGAAAATAATGATTTAGACCCTGTTATTAACAGAGACAATGAAATAAGAAGAATGATAAGAATTTTAAGCAGAAAAACAAAAAATAATCCAATTTTAGTGGGAGAACCGGGAGTAGGAAAAACTGCTATTGTTGAAGGATTAGCCAAAAAAATTATTGATGGCCAAGTACCAGAAAATTTAAAAAATAAAAAAGTATATGAATTAGATATCACGAGTTTAATAGCTGGAGCTTCCTATCAAGGAGAATTTGAAAAAAGAATAAAAAATGTATTAAAAGAAATTGAAAATTCTAACGGTAATATTATTTTATTTATTGATGAAATTCATATGCTGATAGGAACGGGTAAAAATTCTGAAGGCGGTATGGATGCAGCAAATATTTTTAAACCATTAATGGCAAGAGGTAAATTGCACTTAATTGGTGCTACAACTTTTGAAGAATATAGAAAATACATAGAAAAAGATAGCGCATTTGAACGTAGACTACAAAAAATTGATATTAATGAACCAACTGTAAATGATAGTATTACTATTCTAAGAGGTTTAAAAGAAAGATTAGAGAATTTTCATAACGTTAAAATTGAAGATAGTGCTCTTATTAAAGCTGTAGAATTAAGTTATCGTTATATAAATGATCGTTTTTTACCTGATAAAGCCATAGATTTAGTTGATGAAGCTGCTGCTACTATTAAAACAGAAATAAATTTTTTACCAGAGGAATTAGACAAAGCTAAACAAAGATTAACAAGTTTGCAAATGGAAAAAATAGCTTTAGAATCTGACAAATATAATTTAGATAAAGACAAAATTAATGAAATAGAAAAAATAATATTTAATCTAGAATCAAAAATTAAATTACTTACTGATAATTGAAATAAAGAAAAAAAGAGATTGTCTGATATTTCTAATTTAAGAAAAAAACTAGAAAATGCACAACATATGTTGAATATTGCACAAAATGAAAGCAATTATGAAACTGCTTCTAAACTAATGTATGTTGAAATACCTAAATTGGAAAAAGAAATAGAATTAAAAGAAGTAGAAGAAAAAAATGATCCTAACAAACTTATTAAAAATACTGTTACTACAGAGGAAATAACAAATATTGTCTCTAAATGAACAGGGATTCCTTTAAATAAATTATTAGATACTGAGAAAGAAAAATTGTTTAATTTAAATAATGAATTAAAAAAAATAATCATTGGACAAGATGATGCAATAGATAAAATTTATAATTCTATATTACGAGCAAAAGCAAATATCAATGATCCTAATCGTCCTCTGGCATCATTTATGTTTTTAGGTCCGACCGGTGTAGGTAAAACTGAATTAGCTAAACAATTAGCTAATAAAATATTTAATAGTGAAAAAGAAATTATAAGATTAGATATGTCTGAATTTATGGAGAAACATTCAGTTTCAAAAATAATAGGAGCTCCTCCAGGTTATATAGGTTTTGATTACTCAAATACTTTATGTGAAAGAATAAGAAAAAAACCTTATGCCATATTATTATTAGATGAAATAGAAAAGGCTCATAAAGATGTTTTAAATATATTACTTCAAATATTAGATAATGGCGAAATAACTGATTCTAAAGGAAGAAAAATAAATTGTAAAAATCTAATTATTATAATGACAAGTAATTTGGGTTCAGAAGAAATATTAAAGAAAAAATTAAATCAAAATAAAATAAATGAATTTTTAATTAAATACTTAACGCCAGAATTTATTAATAGAATTGACGAAATTATTATTTTTAATCAGCTAACTGAAGAAAATATTAGAAATATTGTTAAAAATGAATTAACTAAATTGTCTAATCGACTTTCTGAGAAAAAATATTTTTTATCATTTAGTGATAATTTAATAACTTATATATCAAAAAATTCATATACATTTGCATTTGGAGCTAGACCTATAAAAAGATTTATTCAAGACAAAATTGAAACTTTTTTAGCGGCACAAATTATTAAAAATCAAATAAAACTAAATAATAAATATCTTTTGAATCTAAATAATGGCAAAATCGAATTAATTAATATTTAATTATTAAATAATTTATAATTATTTTAGAGGACTAATAAATGATAAAAAAAAATATAATGCTCTTTAGTATGTTTAACTGTCAAATTTTGGCTGAAAAAATTTCTCGTAGATTAAATATACCTTTGTCAAAAATACAAAAAACTGTATTTGCTGATGGCGAAATAATGATAGTTAGTGAAGAAGCGGTTAGAGAAAAGGATGTTTTTATTATCTGCAGCACTCATAAACCAGTTAATGATAATTTAGTAGAATTATTGCTTTTTATTGATTCTTTGAAAAGAGCAAGTGCAAAATCAATTAATTTAGTACTTACTTATTATGGCTATGCAAGACAAGATAGAAAAGAACGTGGTAGACAACCCATAGGAGCAAAATTAATTGCCGATTTATTACAAACTGCAGGAGCAAACAAAATTATTGCAGTTGATTTACATAATCCGGCAATACAAGGTTTTTTTAATGTTCCAATCGATGATCTAAAAGGAACATATACTTTAGCAAAGGCTATAATAAAAAGTAAATATGATTTTACTGTAGTATCACCCGATCATGGCGGAACTACTAGAGCTCGTTCTTTAGCAGAATTAATAGCTAAAACCGTTAAAATTGGCATCATTGATAAAAGGAGAATCGGTCCAGATCAAACAGAAGTAATGGGAGTTATTGGTGAAATAGAAAATAAAAATGCAGTTATTATTGACGATATAATCGATACTGGCGGAACAATTATCAAAGCAGCCAAAACTCTTAAAGCAAATGGTGCCAAAAAAATAATTATTGCTGCTACTCACGGAGTTTTTACAAATGGTTTTGATATTTTTGAAAATAACGATGATATAGAAAAAGTTATTATTTCAGATTCGATAGATAATTATTGAATGCTAAAAAAATATAAGAAATTGGAAATAGTTAGTTTAGATTATTTATTATCAGAAGTTATTAATTGTCATATATCAGGAGAATCAATAACTAAACTTTATAATACTTTGGCAAAGGATATATCCAATGTTAAATGAAATAACTAATATTGAAAAAATAAAAAAATATATAGATTTAATTCATAAAAGAAATCAACATTTTAATCTTACAGGTTATAAAAACCACAATGAAATTTTAGAAAATGGCATATTAAATTCTATTGAAGCATTAAATTTCATCTGACAATACAGTAAAAAAGAATCTATTAATTTATTAGATATTGGTGCAGGCGCAGGTTTCCCTTCTGTTCCTTTTCTTATATTTTCTGAAAATAATTATAAAAAACATAAAATTAATTTAACAATTTGTGAAAGTTTACAAAAAAGATGTTTATTTCTGGAAGAGGCAAAAAAATATCTTGAATTAAATTTCAATATTATAAATAAAAGAGCGGAAGAAATCAAAAATAGGGAAATATTTGATTTTATTACCGCAAGAGCAGTAACTTCAATAAAAAATTTATATTTAATCTCTCATCATCTTCTTAAAATAGGCGGTTATTTCATTATATTAAAAGGCGAAAATTATAAAGATGAATTAAATGAATTTTTATATTTTTTTCCAAAACAAAAAGATAATATTGTTGTTCAACCTTATTCTTCTAGATCTTATCTTATAATAATTAAAAAAAATGAAAAGAGTAGCAATAAATGGCCTCTTAAATGAAAAAATATTATTCAAATGAAACAAAATATAAACTAATATTAGTTTTTTCGTATTTTGTTTCATTTTTTTATTTTTAATATCAATTTGTAATTAATAAATGAAAGGAGTAAGATGGCATATAAAATTAAAACTTTTTCATTTTTATCAAATATACCATCAAAAGAAAAATATAAAATAGTTCAAAATATTTGTAATATTGAAAGAGCTAATAAAGAGTGATACTTACTAAAAAGTAAAACTGATAATATTTATAAAAATATATTATTACAACCAGAAAATAAATTAGATAAAGTTATGAATTGTTTAGAAAATACAAGTAAACTAATAATTGAAAAGGATTTTATCAACAAATATACTCAAAAAGAATGATATGAAGATTATTTTTGCAAAACAGTTTATTATAAACACAAGAACGAAGCTGTAGAGGAATTTCTTTACTATTATCTTAACAATTAATAATAATCATACTGTTAATCAAAATATCATTCAAGTAGAACAAGAAAATTGAACTACTTACAGAAAAAATTCAAATTATAATGGTTCCAATTATTTATCTACAAATGGATTTGTAAGTATAAGAAGAACATATCAAGATGATAATTTTTTTATAAATGCTACACTTTTTATAAAAAATGAACAAGTTAAAGATATACTAAGTAGTATAAATTTTGAATTAAATGGCAAAATTATAGAATTAAACAAAGAAAATATTGAAGTTTTTGAAGAAACATTTGATAGTGGATTTATCGAAGACGCATTTTATGGAAAAATATTTAAAAATAATAAAAGAAATAATAATTTATATAAAATGTTTTCCTTCAATTTAACAAGCGAAATATTAAAAATTAAATTTTCTAATTTTAAAAGTTTTTCAATTATTTTTCAAAATAAAAAACACACAAACGATATTAATTTTATTAGAATTTTTAAAGAAAATTTATCCAAAAAAGAATATAACATCAATATAACTCAAAATAAGAATGTTCAAATAGAAATTCCTTACAAATGAAATTTTTATTTTGATAATACTGATGGAGGTTTATTAAAAGAAAATATATATACTACTTTGAAAGTTAATCCTCAAAAACTTAATTATATTTATCCTACAAACAAAATTGCAGAAACTGAATTAGACCAAACTAATTTATTAACAAATAGACCTTTTAATGAAAAATATTCCGTTGCTCAATATAATTATCAGAGTGTCAACTTTTCAACTAATTCTAAAAAATTTGCTAAATATATTCAGTATTATAAACGTTTTTATCCTTTTGTTATAAAGCCACCTAAATATAATCTAATTTTTAATAATCCCTATTTTAAATTTAAAACTGAATTAGAAAATAATACAGAATACAAGCTTTATGAGAAGAATTCTTTTATTGAAAAAAATAAGTGGGAATTTAATAATTTTACTAAATTTGATTATAATAAAAATACTGTTGAACTTTCCGAAACGGCTGATTTTAAAGGGTTAATAATTCCTTTTAATGCTAATAAATTTATCAATACTTTTAATTTAAATTATGACTATTTTGGTAATAATAAAAATAATATTAATATAAAAATAAATCAAAATTATAATATAAATAAACCTTTATTAGATCCTCTAGAAGGTCAAATAAAAATTAAAATGACTCAAAATTCTCAAGCAAAAAATAATGTAAATTATAGATATGTAATAAATTTAGAACACACAGAAACTTTTTTAAATGAAGTTATAAACTATAATTCTTTAGAAAGATGATTATATAAAGATGAAAACTAAATGATCTTTAAAAAAGAAAATTTGAATAACTTCTATTTTGGGTGCTTGTGTTGTTGCAATAACTTTACCTATTGCTTTAATTTCAACAAAAAGTAAAATAAAATTAGTGGAAAATTTGAAAGACAAAAATATTGAATTTAATAATGATAAAAGTTTACAATATAATATTTTTCCAGAACTTAATGCATCAGATTATTATAAATATGTAAGAATTGAAGAGGATGGTTATTATTTTGATTCTAATATTATAAGTAGTGTTGCTAAAGACGTTATAAATAAAATAAAAAGTAGCGAAGGAAAAATATATTTTGAAATTGAACAACCACAAGATTATGAAATAAATTTTTATTTTAAATGAATTAGCAATAATAACCAAATACAATATCAAAATTATTATTTTAATATTTATGATATGGTTGATATTTCTAATCTTATGGAATAAAATAAATTATTTTATTTAAAAACTTATACATTCTTTGTATAAGTTTTTAAAGATTTTATAAAAATGATAATTCTGTTAATGTATGAACTAAAATTCCTTGCGGTTCTTCATTTATTTCAGCGGTTCCAGCTATATCACAATGTATATATTCAACATTTTCTGTAAATTCTTTTAAAAACATTGCAGCTGAATTAGATCCACCTAAACCAGATAAATCTGTGTTTTTTAAATCTGCTACTTTAGATTTTTTAATATTTTTTGCAAATGCAACATCAAATGGCATTCTTCAAATTAATTCATTTGCTTGATTAGACGCTTGTTTAATGTCGTTTCAAGCTTTTTCACTTGTTGCTCAAACTCCTGTATAAGTATTTCCTAAAGCTGAAAGAATTGCACCAGTTAATGTAGCAACATCAATTAAACGTGTTGCTTTTAAATTTCTAACTGCATATGTTAATCCATCTGCCATAACTAATCTACCTTCAGCATCGGTATTATTAATTTCGACTGTTTTTCCATTCATTGATTTTCAAACTGAATCTGGTAAAGAAGCATCACCATTAATTCTATTATCAGTAATACACATAACAGCAGCAAAATTTGACTTAGGTTTTAATTGTGCAATGGCTTTTAATACTGAAGCTACTATAGCAGCACCAGACATGTCAAATTTCATTCCTAACATATGTCTGCCGCCTTTTAATGAATAACCTCCTGAATCAAAGGTAATACCTTTACCAACTAAAACTGTTTTCTTATCGCTTGTAGGATTTCCATTGTATTCAATAACTACAACTCTAGGTTCATATACACTACCTCTATTAACAGATAATAATAATCCCATTTCTAATTTTGTAATATCGTCTTTATTAAGAACTGTTATTTTTAAATTATCATATTGCGATAAATCATTTTTAACAATTTCAGCTAAATATTCTGAGGTACAAACATTGGGTGGTGTAATTTGTAAATTTCTAGCAAAATTAGTAGCGTCAGCTAATATTTTTTCTTTGTTAAAACTTTCATATACTTCAGAACTAATTTCTCCAATAATAAATGGTAAAATTTCATATTTTTGTTCCATTTTATTTGTTTTGCTGTTATATAATGAAGCATTAACAAATAGTTCTGCTCTGGTTAAATTTTTTACAATATCAGATATTGAAACTTTGTTGGTTTCAAAAGATTTTAAATCCACTGCATAACTTCTATTTTGAGATTGTATTAATCCTTTAAAAATATCAAATAATTCACTTTGATTTAATTTTTCCTTTTCCCCTAGAAATAAAAATGCTTTATTTTCATTTAAATATTCTGTTACTTGACCTTTGCTTTCTAAAAGAAATTCTGGTTTATTATCTTCAGCAAAAATTGCAGATAATTTTACATTATTAGGTAAATTGTTTAGTATTGCTTTTATCATTATGTCTCCTAAATTTATTTATAAAAGAATTATAATAAATAAGTTTTAACTTTTAAATATAAAAATAATGCTAATGAAGCACTATTTTTATATTGAATTAAAATAATTCATTTATTAATTTAATTGCATTATTTTTTGCTTTACTGAAAATTTCAAAACCTTGATTATCAAATTTAGCTAAAATTAATTCTTTAACTTTAATATCTTCAATTTGAAGTTTTAGTCTATCTTTATTTTGTGCATTTTCATCAATAAATGATTTTACAGAATCTAATGTTAAGCCTGAAGCTAAAGAATGATATTTAATTAAGTTATCAAAATCTTCTTCATTAATTACAACATTATCTTTTACTAATTTAACAACATGAGAAATAATTAATGAACGTTTAATTTTTACAATTTCTTCTTTTGCTAATAATTCTTCCAGTTGTTCTTCAGTTTGACCAAGCAATTCAAGATATTCGTTAAATTTTACATTTTGTTGTTTTAATAATTGTTTAATTTCGTTTTTTCTTTGATTTACTTCAAAATTAACAACGTTTTTATGAATAGCTAAATCATTTTTATTTATTAATTCTTCAAATATATTATCTATAAACTTATCTAATGATAAAAGTAAATTTTGTTTAGTTAAATAAGCATTTAAAACTTTTTTTGCATCTGAAATATTTTTAACTCTTTCACCTAAATTTAATAAATTAATATTTTCATCAGTTAAGTTAATTGCTTCTGGTCTTTTTGCTTCTTTAATTTCAACTTCAAAAGTTGCTAATTGTCCTGCTAATTTAGATACTGGATATTCATTTGGAAAAGTAACTTTAACTTCTCCTTTTCAACCAACTGATTTATTAGTCAATTGTTCTTCAAAAGTATCAATAAAAGTTTTTGTTCCTAATTTAAGTTGATAATTTTCTGCTTCTCCGCCATCAAAAGCTTCGTCATTAACAAATCCTTTATAATTAATAACAACAGTATCACCAATTTGAGTCTTTTCTTTTTCTTTAAGTGGAACTAATAATGAATTAGCATTTAATTTTTCTTGTATATATTTATCTATTTCTTTAGATGTTAGTTTTTCTTCACTATATTTGCTTTTTAAATCATCTAAAATAATACTATTTAAATCAGCATCAAGAGGATAAACTAAATCTAATTCTGCTTCCATTTCAGTTAATTTAACTATATTAATAGAAGGAACATTAACAGCTCTATCATTTTCTTTTTTAACTTCTTCAAACAATGATTGATGATTTTTTAAAATATATTTATCTAATGTCTTTTTATATACTTCAAAAAGATTGATATGTTTATCTATAATATGTTTTGGAGCTTTTCCAGGACGATAACCATTTATTTTAATTTTTGATGCCATTTCTTTTTTAGTATTTTCAACTAATGAAGTTCAAATTTCGCCTTCTAATTGAATTTTTCTAGTAATTTCAGCATTTTTTAAATTTACTGTTATATTTTTTTTAGCTGACATTATTCTCCTTAATTTTAATAATTTTTAATAAAAATAATTAATATAATAATTTTATTATATAAATTTTATTTGTGGTATTTTTTATTGTTAATTATCATAAATGATCTATATATTTGTTCGCTTAACATTATTCTAAAAAGTTGATGTGGAAACGTTAATTTAGAAAAAGAAATTTTAGAAAAATTATTTAAAATTTTTTCATTTACTCCATCAGAACCACCAATAATAAAGGTAAGATTATGATTTAATTTAATTAAATTAGAAAACTCTAATGAATCTATTGATTTCCCATTTAAACTTAACAAATAGATTTGACTATTGTGATTAATATGTTGAAGTATTAAATTAGTTTCTCTAAATTTTTTTTCTTCTACATTTTTTATTTGACTTTGTTCTTTAATTTCAATTAATTCTAATTTAGAAAAAATACTAATATTTTTTTCATAATGATAAGCAAGACTTTTAAATTGTTCAGATAACGAACCAACTACTATTAATTTAATTTTTCTCATTTTTTTGTCTTAAAGTTTCCAAGTAAAATAATAGCATTTGTATATCTGAAGGATTAATGCCACTTATACGACTTGCCTGACCTATTGTAAGCGGCTTAATTTTAATTAATTTTTGTTTAGCTTCAGTAGCAATATTGTTAATTTTTTCATAATCAATATCTTTAGATATTTTATAATTTTCTAAACGTTGAGCTTTTTTCGCATCACTTTTTTGTTTTTCAATATAACCATATAATCTAACCATTATGGTTAATTCTTCACTATATGGAAAATCTTGCAAAATATCTCTATAATCAACTTCTGGGCGTGCTAAAACTTTTAATAAAGTCGGACCATGAAAAATATTGTATTTATTTGCAATTTCACTTTTGCTTGATAAATAATTAGAATTTAATTCTGCAATTTTTTTATCTATTAATTCATATTTTTTTATTATTTCATTATATTCTTGATGTGAAATAGTACCAGCCAACAATGCATAATTAGCTAAGCGAATATCAGCATTATCATTGCGTAATAGTAAACGATATTCAGCACGACTAGTTAACATTCTATATGGTTCTTTTGTACCTTTAGTAACTAAATCATCAATTAACACTCCTATATATGCATCATTTCTTAGTAAAATTATTGGTTCTTTATTTTCTAATTTTTGTCCTGCATTAATTCCTGCTATTAAACCTTGTGCTGCGGCTTCTTCATAACCACTAGTACCATTAATTTGACCAGCTGTAAAAAGACCATTAACTAATTTAGTTTCCAGAGTTAAATTTAATTGTAATGGGTCAATAGCATCATACTCAATTGCATAAGCTCATTTAACAACAACTGCATTTTTCAATCCAGGTATAGATTTAATAATTTTGTTTTGAACATCTATTGGCATAGAAGTAGACAAACCATTAACATAGGTTATTTTACCATCTGCAGTTTCTGGTTCAAAAAAGATTTGATGTCTTTCTTTTGTTGCAAATTTAACAATTTTATCTTCAATGGATGGACAATATCTTGGTCCAATACCTTCAATTAATCCAGAATACATTGCACTTTTATTTAAATTTTCATTAATTATTTTGTGTGTTTCAGCTGTTGTGTGTGTCAAATAACACGCTATTTGTTTAGGTAATTTAACATTAGACCTTCTTGAAAAACTTAAATTAATATCATCTAAAATCTCTTCCGTAACTTCGTCATAGTTAATACTACTAGACAAAATTCTAGGAGGAGTTCCTGTTTTTAAACGTTGTAATTTAAAACCTATATTTTTTAAAGATGCACTTAAATCACTAGTAGTTTTTTGATTATCTGGTCCACTTATTGTTATATCATCTCCTCTTAAAATTCTTGAATCCATATATGTACCAGTAGTCAAAACACAAACTTTTGCTCTTATTATGGTTTCATTTACTTTAACAGCATAAAAATTATTATTTTTATCTACTAAAATATCTGAAACCATTCCTTCTAACAAGTCTAAATGTTCAGTATTATTAACGTGTTCTAAAGCTATTTTAGTATATTTTTCTTTGTCTATTTGCGCTCTCAATGCTCTAACTGCAGGACCTTTTGACTGATTTAAAACTTTTAACTGTATCATTGACAAATCAGCCAAATATCCTTGCATTCCACCCAAAGCATCTATTTCTCTAGTTATAATTCCTTTAGCTGGCCCACCAATTGAAGGATTACACGGCATCATTCCTAATTTATTTTTATCTAAAGAAATTAATAATGTATTGTGATTTTTTTTAGCTAAAACAAATGCTGCTTCTAAACCAGCATGACCACCGCCAACAACTATAGCATCATAATTTTTATTAACATTCATAATAATAATTTTATTATATAAATATAAATTATGAGTTATAATATTCATAAATGGCGAATGTGGTGAAGTGGTCTAACACAGCGGGTTGTGGTCCCGTCACTCGCGGGTTCGAATCCCGTCATTCGCCCCATTTTTTTATTTTTTTGGTTAAAATTAAACTATGAATATTAATTTTTCTAATATATTAATTAAAAAATCTGTTTTTCTATCAACTTTATTAAAAGTAACTTCCAAAGAAGATATAAATAAAATTTTAAAATATGTAAAAGTTGAACATAAAAAAGCAAATCATATATGTTATGGTTATGTTTTAAAAAATAACATGAATATAACATATGGATTCTTCGATGACGGAGAACCTAAAGGCACAGCAAGTCATAGAATAAGAGATGTAATATTACATAATAAATTAGAAAATGTTTTGCTAATTGTTATTAGATATTTTGGTGGAATAAAACTAGGTGCGGGAGGTTTATCAAGAGCCTACACAAAAGCAAGTGCACTAGCAATTCAAGAGAATAAAAATAATATTATATTGTCTAATTAATTAAAATTAAAACTGTGGATAAATAGAAAAAAAATATAAAAATGTTTATTTTTGTAGTTTTTTAAAAGAAAAATTATCTTTTTTATTGAATTAATATTTGTGCATAAGTTTGTGAGTTTTCATACATAAAAATGTTATATGATAAAAAATTAACATTTTTTTTATTACTTTTTTTAAAATAATTTCACAATTAAAATATTTTAAAAATAGGAGGATTGAAAAATGAAAAATAATTTGTCATTTAACGTATTAAAAATTCAAAGTACAGATAATATAAACGGAGAAGATTTAAAAAATTTAAGACAAATTTATACTCCTATAATTGGTTGTGAAGCTATACTTTTATATGAATATTTAAGAGATTATTTAATTTATTTCGAAAAAAATACTTTTGTGTTAACTTTTGATAATTTAGCTTTATTATTAAATCTTAGTTTAAATGCTTTACACCTTGCTAGACAAAAATTAGAATCATTGTCATTAATTTCTACTTTTGAAGATAATGTAAGAGAAATAATAATTTTACAATTAGAAAAACCATTGAACAAAACTTCTTTAAATAAAAATGCTTTAATTAAAAAACAATTGGAAAAAACAATTGGAAAATCCAATTTTCAAATTATTTTTAACGAAAAGACAAGTTCACAAATTGATACGGAAAATTTAAAAGAAATTTCCGCCTCATTTAATGATATTTTTAAAATGAATAATAATAAAGATGAAGAAGACGACTATATATCTAATGATATTATTGATCAATTTATTTCTTCACAGGAAATAAATGTAATTAATGAAGAAGAAAACTTATATGAAAAAATTTTAAAATATGATACTTTTTCATTTTTTGAATATTTATTCAACAAAAATATAAGTACAGTAGAAACTAATTTATTTAATTATTATATTAAAAATAATTATGAAAATAATTCTCTAAATTTAATATTATTTTATATTAAAAAAATATTTAAAATTTTTGATATTTATAAATTTGAAAATTTTTTAAATCAATTAAAGAAAAAAAATATTATATTTTTTGACGATGTAGAAAATTATATTGATAGATTATTAAAAAAAGAGTTAATTGAAGAATACTACAAAAAAACTCTTTGAAAATCGACTTATATCAATAATTTAGAAACAAAGAAAAATAAATTATTTAACTAAAATGACTAAAAACAACAAAGTATCTGATTTTGTTTTTCAAGAATTAAATAACAATTCAGAATATTATAATGATATTATTTTAAATTTTTTTCACAATGATCCTGTTGTTTCTAAATTAATTGAAAAATATAATATAACTAATGAAGAAATATTACAATATACCGGCGAATTAATATCTATCGTCTCTAAAAAGAATAATAATGAACATTATATGTTTAATATACAAATTTTTAGAGACGAAAACAATAATTTAATATTCAAAAAATACCATCAACCTTCCCGTAAATTAATTAGAGAAAAATCGTTAAGATTTACTAGTATTGATAATCCAAACCCTAATTGTTTGAGAAGTAAAATTATTTTTTCTGCAGATAAATACGGAAAAAATAAACAAGACATTGTTAATAATTTAAATTATTACAATAATATATTAGATAATAAAAAAGAAATAAGAGATCTTTTTATTTATTCTAAAAAAAGCAATGGTAAAAGTTATTTATTACAAGCAATTGCTAATTATTTTGCTAGAAGATATAAATTAACTGCATATTTAAAATATGATAATTGAAAACAATTTATTAGTGAATGAATTTTTCAAAAAGAATCAACTAGCGAATTAATAAAAAAATTTGTTGAATTAGATGTTCTAGTAATAGATGATTTAAATTCAATTAAAAATACCTTTCCATTTATTTTAGAATTTATTTGTAATGTATTAAAACAAAGAAAAGAAAAAAACAAATTTACTATTGTTGGATCCTTATTTTCTATTAATGAAATAGAAAAACATTTATCTAAAACTAATTACAAAGATCCTATTTTGCTTTATACTTTTTTTAACATATTAAAAAGAAAAACCATTGAATATGAAATATAAAAAATTACTATAAATTTTATAGTAATTTTTATTCCAATCCATTTTTGTTTTTAAAGATTAATTTTATTGGGCAACCAGTAAAATCCAAAACTTTTCTAATTTCTTTTTCCAAATGTCTTTCATAACTGAAATGCAAAAATTTTTTGTTATTTACAAAAAAAGTAAAAGTAGGTATAGCAGAAATTATTTGTTTAACAAAATATATATTTAACCTGCCACCATTATATGGTGGTGCAGGTTGTATAATTTGAGTTTCTCTTATAAAATTAGATAAAATAGAGGCTTTAACATTTCTTGATAAATTTTCCTTTACTTTTAATATCATGGAAATTAACTTATCTAAACGTTGTCCAGTTTTAACTGAAAAAAAGATAATGGGCACTCATGGAACAAAATGAAATTTATTTCTCATATTTTTTTCATATTCATTAATAGTATAAGAATTTTTATCTATCAAGTCTCACTTGTTAACGCCAATAATAATTGGTTTATTATTTTCTAAAGCATATCCAATTATTCTTGAATCAAAATGAGATAATTCCTTTGTTGAATCAATAAGTATAATTGATAAATTTGATTCATCCAAAGATGAAATAGCGCGCATTAGAGCATATTTTTCGACTTCATCTTCTATTTTACTTTTTTTAGTAATTCCAGCCGTATCTATTATTTCAAATAATTCATTACTTATTTTTACTTTAGTTTTAACACTATCACGAGTAGTACCTGCTATTTCAGAAACTATCGAACGATTATTATTACTCAATTTATTCAATAATGAACTTTTGCCAGCATTAGGTCGTCCTATAATAGCTAATTTGAATAGTTTTTCATCAGAATTTTCTCTTAAATCTAAATAACTTAAGCATTTATCTAATAAATCGCCTACTCCATTACCATGTTGCGCAGAAATTTGAAAAATATCTTCTATTCCTAATGAATAAAGTGAATAATTAAAATCATTCATATGTGCTTCCATTTTGTTTGCTGCAATAACGATTGGTTTATTTGATTTTCTTAATTTGCTTACAATCATTAAATCGTCATTAGTTACATCAGCAGTACCATCAATCATGAAAATTATTACATTAGCTTCTTCAATTGCTATTTCTGCTTGGGTTCTTATTTGCTCTTGAAAAGGTTTATTTTCAATTTCAATACCACCAGTATCAATGATTCTAATTTCTTTGCCATTTCAAATTAATTTTTCATATAATCTATCCCTAGTTACTCCTGGACGATCATAAGTAATAGAAACTTTTTTACCTATTAATCTATTAAATAATGTACTTTTGCCTACATTTGGTTTACCAATTATTGCTATAACATTATTCGCCATTTTCAACCTTTTGTTTAACTATATTAATTATTGTTTCAACTACATTTTCAAACGACATATTAGTGCAATCAATTTCTATTGCGTCATTAACTTTGTGCAATGGATCTACTTCACGATGAGTATCTTGATAATCTCTAGCTTTAATTTCTTTTAAAACAATATCAAAATTAGTTTCATAACCTAATTCTTTATTTTGTTTAATTCTTCTCTTTGTTCTTTCTTCTGATGAAGCTGTTAAAAAAATTTTTACTTCTGCAAATGGCATAATTCTAAAAGTAGTATCTCTACCATCCATTATATAACCTTTATTAGCTTTAGTAATTGATTGAATAGTATTAACAACAAATTCTCTCACTTTTTTATAAGTTGCTATTTTAGAAGAAGCTTTTGAAATTAAATCTGCTCTAATTGCAGCAGTAATATTTTTATTATCCAAATATATGTTTTCTTTATCATCAATAGTAATTTGGTGTTTTAAATTTAAAATATCTAAAAATTCCACTACTTTTTCTTCATTAAGAATATCAACTTCATTTTGTAATAAAAAATAGGCTACAGTTCGATAAAAACTGCCAGTATTAACAAAAATATAACCTAATCTTTTAGCCAATTCATTTGAAACAGTGGATTTACCAGCTCCTGAAGGGCCATCAATTGCAATATTAATTTTTCTCATAAAAGCTCCTGAAAGAGAAATAAACAAAATGATGTTATTAAATCTTTAATATATTAATTTTATATTATATATTTAGTTATAATAGTAAAATTTAAAATTAACTTTATTTAAAAAGAAACTACTTAATTTTTTTATTTTCAATAGTTATAATAGTAGTTTCTTCTTTATTATTTTCATTTATAAACTTATCATCTTCAATATAATCATTGTTTTCTAAACAATTTAATTCTTCTAAAACAAAATTTAATTCATCAGAAGAATAATTGATATCTTTAAATTCATTTTTATTTTTCTTGTAAGTTTGATTAATATATTCATCAAGAAGAGTAACAAAAGTTTCTATTTCTTGATTTTCTATATATTTAACTTTTAATTCATTTAAATTTAAATCATTAAATTCAAAATCATGATTTTTTCAAAATTCTTTTTCATCCATAAAAGAAACGAAAACATCTCAATTTTCTTGAAATTTTTTATCTTGTTTTAATAAACTCTTATGTAAACTTTTTAAAGTATATTGGTTTTCTTCTTTATCCATTATTTAATTTTTTCTACTTCTTTTATTAAATTTTGATTAGAATCATCATTAAATTCAATTAAAAGATTTGACATTTTTTTAAAATCTCTACTTGAAAAATTAGGCAAAATAATATTAAATGTAATAATATAATCTCCTATTTTTGAACCTTTTTTAATTCCTTTATTTTTTATAACAATTCTATCTTTATCTCTTAAATTATTTTTTAATTTATATTCAAAAGGACCATAAGGTGACGGAATTAAAATAGTATTTTCTTTAATGATATCTAAAAATGAAACAGGTACAGTAGCATATATATTTAACCTATCATTTTTATAAAATTTATGTTCTCTAACTCTAAAAGAAATATACATATTACCAGAAGGAGCTCCATTTTGTCCTTTTTCTCCAAAACCATCCAGTTTCATTTGATCACCTGATAATGTTCCTGGTTGTATATCAAAAGTTACTATTTTAGTTTTTTCTATATAAATATTTCCATAACAATTCGTACACTTTTCTTTAATTATTTTTCCTGTTCCATAGCAGTTGGTACATTGTTGAACTCTTATAGTTTTACCAAATGGAGTATTTAATTCAACATGAATATTACCTGTGCCTGAACATTTATTACAGGTTTGTATTGAATTAGGATTTTGTGCTCCTGTACCATTACATTTAGAACATAATTCATATTTATTAAGTGTTTGCTTAATTTGTTTGCCTAAAACTGCAGATAAAAAATCAATAGTCATTTCAACTTCAATATCTTGACCTCTGATAGGACCATGATTTTTTCTATTTTGTCTACTACCGAATGAACTAAAAAAATCACCGAAAATATCACTAAAATTAAAACCACCTGTAAAATTTCCAAAATCCATATTTTGAAAATTAGCTTGACCATCAGCATTACCAAAACGGTCATAATTATTTCTTTTTTCAGGATCGCTTAATACTTCATAAGCAGCATTAAGTTCTTGCATTTTTTGATCACTTGTACCATCTTTTAGTTTGTCTGGATGATATTGCATTGCTAATTTACGATAAGCATTTTTAATTTCTTGTTGTGTAGCATTTTTGTTAACACCTAGAATTTGATAAAGATCTTTTTTTGACATAAATTTATTTTAGCACAAGAAATTTAAAAATGCTAAAATTAAATATTTTCTTTCTATTTTATTTTTGTTATCATAATAATATGAACAATAAAACCACTATTAATGAAAAGAAAAATAAAATTGTTTTAAAAGATAATGATGTTTTTATATCTTCATCAATAATAGATGCTGAAAAATTAAAAATTTATCATAGAGACGAATTAGATTTTTTGTATGATGAACATAAAGAAAAATTGTATCACAGTACTGTTGATATAATTGACCATTCAGATAAACATTTGAAAAATAATAAAAAAAGAATTATATGATCTTCTATTATTTTATGAACTACTGTAAGTGTTTTATTGATTTTAATAATAATTTTAATTTTATTAATTTTTATATTTAATGAAAAAATGTCGGCATTTTAATTTTTAAAAAATAACTTATTAAAAACAAGTTATTTTTTTAATTTTTCTAACGCATTTTTTGCTGCATTTTCTTCTGCTTCTAATTTATTTTTACCTATGCCTACACCATAAGTATTATTATTATGAATTGCTTTTGCTTCAAAATGATCATTATTTATAGAAATAGTTTGATAATTAACAGTTTTTTTAGAAAAACTTTGCATATATTCTTGTAGTTGTGATTTAAAGTCTTTTAAATTTTCAACATTAAATTTATTTACTGTAGGAAATAATGTTTGTTTTAAAAAATTAATTGTTTTTTCCAAACCTTGATCTAAAAAAATGGCTCCAACAAGGGATTCAAAAATATCTGCTCCTACTTTTTCACTTTTTTTAACTTCTATTGACATTTTACCTGATGCAGTAAGTAAAAAATCCAATAATTTTAATTCATGAGATAATTCATTTAAATTTTTGGTATTTACCATTTTAGAACGTAACAAAGTTAATTTACCTTGTTCTAATTCATTATGATTTTTATATAAAAATACTGAAACAAGAAATTGTAAAATAGAATCTCCAAGAAATTCTAATGTTTGATAGTTTTTAATGTTTTTATTTTTGGCTTGAAATTTAATGTAAGAATTATGAGTTAATGCTTCTTGAAAATAATTAAAATTTTTAATTTCTATATTATATTTTTTTAGAAATTCATTGAATTTATCTTGATTAATCATTTATGTTTAATTCTTTTTTTACATTTTCTAAAATATTATTTTCTAAAGCAATTTTAATTTGATTTAATGCTCCTAAATAAGCTTTGTTATCACTTGAACCATGTGATTTAATTATCACGCCATTAACACCAATTACTCAAGCAGCACCAACATTACGATAATCTAATGTTTCAGCCACATCTTTAAAAGCTCCTTTTAAAAATAAATAACCAATTTTTCTTATAAATTTAGTTTTAATTTTATTTTTTAATAAATCCTTAAAAGATAAAATAGCGCCTTCTAAACTTTTTAAAACTAAATTACCACCATAGCCATCAATCAAAGCAACATCACATGTATAATTTAAAATATCTCTTGTTTCAACAAAACCAAGATAATTAATTTGTTCTTCATTTTTTAATAAATAATTAGCTTCTTTAATTATATCAATGCCTTTATAATCTTCAGTACCTATATTTAATAATGCTATTTTTGGTTCTAAAACATTTAAAATTTTTTTAGCAAATACATTAGCTATTTTTGCTCATTCAACTAAATAATCTGCTTTAGTTTCAATATTAGCACCAACATCTAATAATAAAAATTTTTTGCCTTTTATAGTAGGCATAACAGGCATAAATGCCGGTCTTGAAACTCCTTGTAATCTTTTTAATTTTAATGTTGCAGCTGATAAATATAAACCTGAGTCTCCAGAAGATAATACCGCATTAACTTCATTGTTAGCTAATAAATCAATTGCCACGTTCATTGATGTATTCTCGTGCAAAGCTTTTCTTAAATTTTTTTTATCTTGAGAAACTAAAGAATTATTAACAATTGTCAAATTGTTAGGTAAATTATTATTGTAAAAATTTTTTATTTCTTCTTCATTGCCTAATAAATAAATATGGAAATTATTATTTTGTTCTAAAAAATTTTTAGAAGCTACTAATCCAGCTTTAATGCCATTATCATTGCCATTTAAATCAAAAGCTATTTTAAATTTTTTCATTATTCAATTCCTATTAAAAAATGATACGTAGGTTGATTACCATCAACAATTTCTACATCTAAATTAAATTCATTATTAATATATGTTTCTAAAACTTGTGCATCCTCTTCTGTAGCTTCATTACCATAATATATAGTCACAAATTCACTATTTTTAGTTATTGTTTTATTAATTAATTCTTTCGCTGCTTCTAAATAATTGTTTTTTGAGGTGAGAATTTTAGAATTTGCTATTCCTATAAATTCACCTTCTTTAATTTTGACACCATGTAATTTAGTATTTCTAATTGATTGAGTTATTTCCCCACTAATAACATTTTTTATTGCTGAATTAATGGTTTCTAAATTATTTTTAGCACTATCATCTTTATTAAAATTCAAAATAGCATTAAAACCTTGAATTTGACTTTTTGTATTAATTACATAAACTTGTTTATCTTGTATAGTTGTTGCAGCTTGTTGAGCTGTTAAGAAAATGTTAGAGTTATTTGGTAATATAAAAACATTTTTTGCTTTTACTTTATTTATCGCGTCGATAATATCTTTAGCTGAAGGGTTTTGAGTTTGTCCGCTTTCAATAATTGCATCGGTTCCTAAACTAATCATTCTTTCAATTATGCCCGATCCTAAATTACATGAAATAATTGCACATTCACTTTCTGAATCATCACTATTATGAACAATATTTTTATTTTTAGATTCAATTGCTTGTTTGGTCATATTTTCAGACTTGATTTTAACAAATTCTCCAAATTTTTGTCCGTAGTTTAATAAATCACCAGGTTTTAAAGTATGGCCATGAACTTTAACAATTTCATCATCTTGCACAACAACTAATGAATTAGCTTTTTTCTTTAAATTTTTTTCAAAATTATTTTTATCAAATTCATTTTTATTAGTTAATTCTAAAATAAATTCTGTGCAATAACCAAACTCGCCCTCATAAATTTCATTATCGCTAACAAAAGTTTCGATGGAATTATTTTCGCTGGAAATTTCTATTTTTTGTCCATTTAATGCACTATTCATGCCGACTAAAATAGTGTATAAACCTTCACCACCAGAATCAGTTACACCAACTTCTCTTAAAACTTTTAACTTATTTGGTGTATTATCACATGAAACTCTTGCAAATTGCACAACTAATTTAAAAAAATCATTAAAAGAAGTACTTTGATCAATATTTTTTTCTAAATTTTCTGTTATTTCTTTTATCACTGTTAAAATTGTACCTTCAATTGGTTTAATAACCGATGAATATGCCTTATTAGTAGCTGCTTTAAAAGCTTCTAATAATTCTAAAACACTAACGCTTTCTTTATTTTCAAAACCTATTGCAAAACCTTTAAAAATTTGACTTAAGATTACACCAGAATTACCTCTAGCACCAAAAAGCATAGCTTTGGCAATTTTTGAAGAAACTTCAGATAAATTTTTAGTATTCAAATTTGTAATTATTTTTGCCGCAGCTTCTAAAGTATAAGACATATTAGTTCCTGTATCTCCATCAGGAACAGGAAAAACATTTAAAGCATCAATTTTATTTTTATTATTATATAAATTATTTGAACCTGATAAAACTAAAGCTGCAAATAACTGACCATCCATATTTTTAATCATTGTTAATTCCTTCTATAAAAATATTTAACTTTCCTAATTTCATTTTATTCATTTTTAGTTTGTAATTTAATAAGGAACTTATTGATGTTAAAATATCTTTACAATTAGCATTTTCTAAAATAATTAAAGAAACAGTAAAATTTCAAACTCCATTATTATATTCGACATTAATATCATTAAAATAATTATATTTGTTCAAATCTTTTTTTATAATTCGTGCAACACCAGGTGTTGAAGATAAAACATCAATGAATAAATCTAATATTTCATTTTGTTTTTGATCCATTAATACTCCTATAATGTCATTTACTAATAATTTAGTAATTATAACATTTTACCAAATAATACTATAATTAAATTAACTAAGGAAATATATGAATAATGTTATTACTCAAGAAGTTATCTTGTTAGAAATAAATGATCTAAGTGCTAATGAAAATGATTGTATTATTAAAGTAATGTCAGAAAATGGTATTTTTAATTTATTAGCCAAAGGCATAAATAAAGCTCATTCTAAAAATCGAGCTAATTTGCTTATAGGTCAATTAATCAACATAGAATATTTTCCTTCTCGTTATGTTCATAGTTTAAGTAAATTAAAAAAAGCCACATTATTAACTACTCTTGATTATAAAAGAAATGATTTATTAGAATTTATTATTAAAATAAGTAATTTTTTAAATGCTTTTGCTTTTAATAAAACAACAAAAATTTTTTTTGAATATAAAAATATTATTAATCATATTAGTCAATTATCAAGTACTGAGTTAAATTTTGTAAAAACTTACTTATTAATGCAAGGTTTGTCTGATTTAGGAATTGAACCGATTTTTAATGGTTGTCATATTTGTTCTTCGAGAGAAAAAATTTCTAACTTTGATTTTTATAATGGCGGTTTTGAATGCTATAAACATAATAAAAATGTTTTTTTAAGTAGTAAAATATTAGAACTAATTTATTATTGTAAATTCAACTATGATAAATATATTAAATTAGTAAGTATTGAAATAGATACATTTATTTATCAACATTTATTAACTCATTATGAAAGGCATGGTATTTATTTATCATGAGATCAAAAAGTCAAAATAAAAATTTAATAAATATTTTTGCTTGATTTAAAAAACAAGAAATAATATATAAAATAACTTTCATTTTAACTTCTATTATTATTATTTCTTTATTTGTGGCAGCAATTACAAATTGAATAAATCAAACAAAAAATATTAACAATGCTTTTTTAAATTTAAAATTAGAAACTAAAAATGATCTTTTATCTGAAAAAAATGCAATTTTATTACCTCAAATGATAGCTAGATTTTGATTTAATACAGCAACATTTACTTATTTATCCAACACCTTTGTAGTTGTTGCTTTAATAATGTTTTTAATTTTTAACAAAAACATTTTAATTAAGCAAATGCTTTTTATGTCTAATCAATTTATCACTATTACTTTAATAGTTTTTTGAATCTTAATTTTTCCTGATAGTTTAAAAAATGGTAAATATCAAGATATTGGTTTATTATCTTCTATTTTGGTTCACTTAATAAATCCTTTATTAAGTTTAATTATTTTATTTATTAATAAAAAGAATATGCAAATAAGTCAAAAACAAATTTGATTAGCAACAATACCTGTTCTTCTTTTTTATTTTTTTGCTTTAATAACATTTTTTATTGCTTTAGATACTAAAAATTTATTAGAAATAAATATGCAAGTTAATATTAATTTATTTAAACATTTAAATTTATACATGTATTCATTTTTAAATTTTGCTCAACCTCTTTTTTATAGCGGTTCTAATCTAGCTTTAATTATTTTTTTAAATATATTAATAGTGATTGTTTTTTTCTTTTTTATTGTTGCTATTGGTTATTTTTGAAAATGAGTTTTTAAAATTTCCTATAAAACACATAAATTTAAAAATATATAAATGTGTTTTATTTTTTTAATCTAAATCTATAATTTAATTGTAATTATTTTTAATCTAACTTAAGGAGATTTTTTATGATAATAGGTTCATCAAAAATAGCAATTGATGCCATTGAAAAATATGATAATATAATTATTTTTCACCACATTAGACCTGATGGAGATTGTTTAGGTAGTCAAGCTGGATTAGCTGAATTAATTAGACTAAATTTCCCTAACAAAAAAGTTTTTACTCCAGGTAATAATGCTAATGTATTTAATTTTATGAATTATGAATATGATGAAATAGAAACCATTGATTTTAATAATTCTTTAGGTATTGTAGTTGATGCTTCATCTAGCGATAGAATCGAAACAGCACAATTATTATTAGAGAAAAAAACAACAGCTACTTTAAGAATAGATCATCACCCAAATGGTAGCGATATTGAATATGACTATTTATGAGTTGACGAATATTATGCAGCTGCTGCAGAAATGATCGCTCAAATTGCTTATGATGCAAAATGAAAAGTTAATGCTAAAGCTGCTCGTCACATTTATTTAGGAATTGTTACAGATAGCGGTAGATTTATGTATGCGGAAACTTCAGCTAGAACACACAAATTGACTGCCTTTTTATATGAACAAGCTGAATTAAACCCAGGTTCTATTTATTTAGAATTAAACAAACGTTCAATTAGTGATTTAAAATTTATTGGTGAAATTTTACAAAACTTTAAAAAGGAAGGTCGGGTTTTATATTATTCAGTAACTAATGAAATTTTAGAAAAATTTAATTTTGATAATCTTAAAGCAGCAAGTTTTGTTAATGAATTAGCTAATATTGAAAATAATTCATGTTGAGCTTTTTTTATTCAACTTCCTGACGGTAAAGTAAGAGGAAGATTGCGTTCAAATGGTCCTAAAGTTAATAATATAGCTAAACTTTACGGCGGGGGCGGACATGATAATGCTGCTGGTATTACTTTAGATTCTTTTGAACAAATACCACAAGTATTAAAACATTTAAATCAAGCTATTATAGATTGAGAGAATAAATAATGCATATAGGTTCTTGACAAGAAATAACTGAAAAAATTGAAAAATACGATTCAATTGTTATTTTTCATCATATTAGACCTGATGGAGATTGTTTAGGTAGTCAATTTGGTTTAAAAGAATTATTAAAATTAAATTATCCTAGTAAACAAATTTATGCAGTAGGAGATAGTAAAGGTGCTTTTAGTAACTTTATGAAATTTAATTTTGATCAATATCCTAATGAAAACATTTTAAAAAAATCTTTAGCTGTAATAGTTGATGCTAATTTTAAAGAAAGAATTGAAGCAAGAGAACTTTTAGATAAAAATCTTTTTGCTGAAACTATACGTATTGATCATCATCCTAATGAAGATGATTTAGACCAATGTACGCGGTGAGTGGAATCATCAAGAATAGCAGCTTGCGAAATGATTGCTGAATTAGCTTTTCAAAATAATTGACAATTTAACCAACAAGCAGCTAATTATGTTTTTTTAGGATTAGTAACTGATAGTGGAAGATTTTCATTTAATGATGTTTCTGCACGAACTCATGAATTAGCAGCATATTTATATGAGCAAAATCTTGATGCTGAAAAAATTTTTTCAGGGTTAGCAGCTACACAATTTTCTGATTTAAAATTACAATCGATTTTATTAGCAAATTTAAAAACTGTTGGAAAAGTAGCCTATACTACTATTAATTACGCTACTATTCAACAACTTAATAAAAAACCTAATGAATGTGTTAGAGTAAATTCCATAGGTAATATTGTTGGTTTTCCTCTTTGAGTACAATTTTTAGAAGAAGAAGATGGAAGAATAAGAGTGGAATATCGCTCTAATGGTCCAATCGTAAGAAATGTAGCAATTAAATGAGGCGGAGGCGGACATGAAAGAGCTTCTGGCTCAATGTTAACTTCTTTTGATGATATAGATGATGTAATTAAAGATTGTAACGAAGAAGTGGAAAGATATTTAAAAGAAAAAAATAAAATATAATTATAGATATAATAATTTAGAAAATTTATAGGAGAATTTATGCCTAAATTTAAAAGAATTTTTATGATTGTAACTGATGGGCTTGGAATTGGTCCAGATAGAGATCAAAAAAGTTTTGGTGATAAAGGAGCAAACACCATTTTATCTGCTTCTAAATCTGCTCTTTTCCATATTGATACTTGAAAAAAATTAGGAATAGGAAATATTACTACTCTTGATGGTAATTATCATGTTAAAGAACCGAAAGCATATGTTGCCAGAGTACAAGAAGTTTCTAATGCTAAAGATACATTAGCAGGACATTGAGAAATGATGGGAATTAAAACTAATGTTCCTTTCCCAACTTTTGCTGAAAATGGTTTTCCTCTTGATTTAATTGCTGAATTAGAAAAAGCTTTTGATAATAGAAAAATAATAGGAAATAAAACTGCTTCTGGAACTGCAATTATTGATGAATTGGCAAAAGAACAACAAGAAACAGGAGCTATTATAGTTTATACTTCTAATGATTCTGTATTACAAATTGCCGCACATGAAGAATGAATAGGTTTAGACAACTTATATCGTTATGGTAAATTAGCACGTCAAATTTGTTCTTCTAAACCTGAATGAAATGTAGGAAGAATTATAGTTAGACCATTTATCACAGGAGAAGATGGTAAATATGTAAGAACTTTTAATCGTCATGATTATGCAAATAAACCACCAAAATTAATATTAAATTCTTTAATGGATAATAATATTCCTACTATTAGTGTAGGTAAAATTAATGATATTTATGTTGGGCAGGGAATTTCAAAACATTTTCCTTCACAAGGTGATGCTGATGGAATGGATATTACTATTAAATTAGCTTCAGATCCTGAAACACAAGGTCTTATATTTACTAATTTAGTTCAATTTGATTCACATTATGGTCATAGAAGAGATGTAGACGGTTATGCATCTAATATAGCAACTTTAGATACTAAATTAGCAAAATTAATTAATGTAATGAATGAAGATGATTTATTAATTATGACTAGTGATCATGGTAATGACCCACTTTATCCTGGTTTTAATCACACTAGAGAATTATTACCTCTAACAATTTTTTCAAAATCATTTAAAAAACCAAGAGTTTTAAATGATGTAAATGGTTTAGGAACAGCTGGAAATATAATCGCTCGTAATTGAGATTTACCAATTGTAACTGAAACAGGTGATGATATTTTTGATCAATTAATTTAATAAAAAGGCATTTATTTCAAATGCCTTTTTATTATTTTGAATTTTTTAAATTAGTTATGTTGTTATTTAAATTTTTTAATTCTTCTAAAATTAATTCTTCTGTCGTTGGTTCTTTTACAGTCTGTGTTTCTTCTATTTGTTTAGATTCTTGTGAGGTTTTTTTAAAAAATTTTTCTTTATTTTTTCTTATAACTTCGATTATTATAAATGTTGTTCATAAAGCTATAAAAATAATTATTGCAACAATTAAAAATGATATTAAGGCTGCTAAAAATTTACCAATAAATATACCATTTACTTCTCATTGTTCTAAACCACCTGTATTTAAAACTTTAGCTATAGCTGCCATTATTACATGATTAGCTAAAGAACTTACAACCGCATTAAAAGAAGTACCTAATAATAAACCAATAGCTAACATGAACATGTTGCCACGTTTAACAACATTTCATGCATCTTTTCCTGCTTTTTTAATCATTTTATAATTATGCCATAATTTAAATGTTAAATTAAATAAAAAAAATAGTCCTTAGACTATTAGGAAAACCTTTGGAATAAATGGTAGAGAGTAAGGGGCTCGAACCCATGACCCTCGCCTTGTAAGGGCGATGCTCTCCCAACTGAGCTAACTCTCCATGGCAGTCTGTACGGGGATCGAACCCGTGTATGCATGGATGAAAACCATGTGTGTTAACCTCTTCACCAACAGACCAAATGGCGCCGATTACAAGGATCGAACTTGTGACCAACTGGTTAACAGCCAGCTGCTCTACCGCTGAGCTAAATCGGCATTTTTATAAATAACGTTATTATTATAACTAAAAATAAAAATTATTACAACAAAAAATAATTTTTTTTGACTATTATTCAAATTTAAAAAATAAAAATCTGATTATTTTAAAATATCAAAAATAATCAGATAGGTCTTAAAATAGATATGGAGGAAACGAGGGGAATCGAACCCCCATAGTCAGCATGGCAAGCTGATATTTTGCCATTAAATTACGTTTCCATACTATTAAATGATAGCACAAAAATAATTTTCATCTAATTTTTACTATTTTTTATTTTCACAGCTATATTATTTAATAATATAATTATTATCATATGTGAAGAAAATTTAAAAAAATAATTCATAATTCTTTTAAATTGTCTAATTGAAAAAGAATTTTTATCATAATATTTACTTTGATTGCATCTATTTGTGTAATTACTTTTACAAGTATTTTTTATTTGTCTAAAAATGTTAATAAAAGCATTGAATATAATAAAGGTATACAAGTATTAGTTCAAATTGATAATAATGCAAGTAAAATTTCTCAAAATGATACTAATGATATTATAAGAAATATAAATAATAGATTAACTGGTGGTGTATCATTTAACGGCACTAAAATAGAAGCTAAATCTTTGAATCAAATTGAAATAACTAAAACAGATGATTTCAACGATAAAGAAAAAGAAATATTTATTAAATCTATTATAGATAAATCTAATTTAATCTTCACTGATATTAATATGATACCTTTATTTGTTAATGGCAAATTTAATTCAAATAAAGAAAATATAGATTATGATAATTTGCAAAAATATATTGTTCCTTCGAAAATTAATAGTGCTAAAACAGAATTTGCTCAAACGGCAAATAATTATGCTATTCGAATTGAATTACAAGATTCAAGTGCACAAATTGCTTGAACAGATGCTACTGATTATATTTCTAAAAATGAGAACAAAACACTTTTGATGTGATTAAACTTAGATAAATTAATTAATTTAGCAAAAAGTGAATTTCCTCAACAATGATTAAATGCTAAAGAAAATCCGTACAATTTTGTTTTTGTAGATGAAAAACCTTTTATAGAAACTGATAATCAAGTTCAAAATAACATACTTAAATTAAAACAATTCAATGCTAAAGAATTTTTAATTAATCAAGAAACTATTTCGCAAACTTTAAGTGGTTCTTCTTTTTTAATTAACGGTAATTTTAATTCTTTAGAAGCGGAAAAAATAGCTGCTAATATAAATTATGGAACTTCAACATATGGATTAAATTTTTTAACTTCAAATTACATAGATAATACAAATACTTTTGGTTCATTCGAAAATATTTTAATAGCCGGTATTATCATATTATCTTTAATTATTATTTTTATGCTTATAAATTATGGATTATTAAGCGTTCTCAATACTATATCATTATCCTTATTCATCTTTTTAACTTTATTAATGTTTACAATCTTAAGAGGTGAATATTCACCAATAACTATAACATCTCTCATAATAGCTATATCAATAGCATTTAATACTAATATAACCATTTTCGAAAAATTAAAACAAGAAATTTATAATGGTGAAAAATTAAAAAAAGCTATAAAAAAAACATATAGATACTATACCAGTTCCATTCTGGATACGAATATTTTAATTTTACTCGTAGCTTTTATTATGTTTTATGTTGGTATAAATGATGTTAAAGCCTTTAGTTTAATATTAGTTTTTTCAGCGATTTTAAATATTATAATAATTTTATTTTTAACTAAATTACTTACTCATTTTTTAATCTTTACTGGTTATTTTGATAAAAAATTATGATTATTAGGAATTAATTATAAAAAAATTAATAATATTAATTCTAATACTTTTTATAACAAATATGATTATGAAAAAAATAGTAAATGATATTTCTTAAGCTCCATTTTAATTATTTGTATTGCTTTAATTATTTATGCTTCTATTAGTGGTTATAACAATAATATTTGAGATGGTTTTAATCGTTCATTTAGTTTAAAAACTAACACTAATATAATAATTCAAGGTGATTTAATTAATCCTATTACCAACTTAGAAGCACAAAATATTAAATCATTTTTATTAAATAATCAAGAAGCCTTGAAAATAAATAATTTAGATAATTATTTACATATTTTACCAGCTAATTATAACGTCAGTTTATTTAAAATAAGTATTAATATCTCTGAAGATTTAACAAATAATTTAGACAATATTAAAACTATTATTAATAATCAATTCCCATTATTAAATATAACAAGTTTTATTACAACACCTATAGAAATTAAACGTTTAATAATCAATGCTAGCACAGCTATAGGCATTTGTTCAATAATAATAATTATTTATGCATTAATTAAATTTAAATGAACTTATTCTTTAACTATTATGTTAATTTTAATACACAATATTTTATTAACTTTATCTATTATTGTAATTACTAGAATGATAATTTCTCCTATTATAATTAGTGCATTTTTAGCTATAATAATTCTATCTATTAATCACAGCTTCATGATTTTCAATCATTTAAAAAATAAAATAGATCAATTATATTATCAAGATTTTTTAAATAAAGAACAATTAAAACAATTACTTAATGAAACAATTAAAGAAAATATTAAAAAAATTTCGTTATCTCTATTAGTTACTCTTTCTATTATTATTGCTTTACTTGTTGTGCAAGCGCAAAATAATTTAATTTTTAATTTAACTTTAATATTAATATCAATAATTATTACTTATTCAACTATTTTTATTATTCCATGAATTTGAATAAAATTAGAAACTAAACGTCAATTAAATATCGAAAAAAGAATAAAAAATAAATATTGAGCTTTACCAGGAGCTGAAGAACAAATTTTTCCTGGAATAAATGATTTTAAAATTTAAAAAATAATACGTGTAAACGTATTATTTTAAATAAGGATATTATTATGCAAATTTTTACTATAAACAATAAAAAAAATTTTTATAAACCTATTTACTTATTTGGAGCTTTTGAAAGTTTTCATTTGGGTCATCAATCACTATTACAAAAAGCATTTGATCTAAAACAAAATGATACAAAACGTGATATTGTTCTAATTTATATAAAAGATGTTGAAAATTTACCTAAAAATTATCAAAAATTAATTTTTTCTAATGTGGAATACAGAATACAACAATTTGCAAATATGGGAATTCCCTATGCTATTGAATTAAATTTTAAAGAAATATCACATTTTGATGCTACAACTTTTTTCAATAGTATAATCAATACGCAAGACGAATTTACTCTTATAATAGGACCGGATGCTAAATTTGGCAAAAATGGCGAAGGCAATATAGAATGACTAAATACAAACTACCCAAATAATTATTTAATTATCGATGAATTATCATTAAATAATGGTCAAAAAATTTCTACTTCCTTTCTTAAAGAATGTCTTGTTTCTGGAGAAATTGAATTAGTGAATAATTTAAATTCTTATCATTATGGTTTTACTGCTCAAATTAATCAAATAAATAATAATACTTACACTTTAAATTATTCAAATAATATTATTAATATACCTTCAGGAATATATGCTGCTTATTTAGAAATGGGTGAATATACTCATTATGTTATTTTTGCCAAAAATTTACTTAAAAATCAATTGATGAATTTAGATTATAAATTAGATATTACTTCAAAAAATAAAGTTACAATTAAACCATTAAAATTAATAAAGACCATTTTTTCTAACGAAAATTTTGAAATACAAGAAAAAGATTTAGAAGAATGTAAAAAGTTTTTTGTACAAATAAACACTAAAAGTTAATTTTATGTTATTATTACATTATTAATAAATTAAATTTTAGACTTGGTATAATGTTTTAATTATTACTAGGCTAAAACATATTTCTTTAAAAAGGAGAATTATGATTACTAAAGAACAAAAACAAGAATTAGTTAAAAAATATGGTGCTAACGCAAAAGATACTGGTAATACTTTTGTTCAAATTGCTATTTTAACTGCTGAAATTGAAGATTTAAAACCTCATTTTACTAATAATCCAAAAGATTTTCATTCTAAAAGAGGGTTTTTAGCAAAAATTAACAAACGTAGAGTATTATTACAACATTTAAAACACACCAATTTTGAAACTTACCAAAAAGCTTTGAGTGAATTAAATTTAAGAAAATAATAAAAATGTTGCTTCCTAATAAAGCAACATTTTTATTATTTAAAATATTTATTACATATTGTGTGGAGTAGACAAACCCAAAAGTTTCAAACCATTTTCTAAAGTTATATTAACTGCTTTTACAATAGCTAATAAACTTTCTTCGTTTTCATGACCAATAATTTTACTACCATTAGAATATCAAGAATTAAATTCCTTAGCTAATTTAATTAGATATTGTGTTAATAAATGTGTTAAATATTTCTCTGCTGATTTTTCAATTATTTCAGGAAATTCTAATATTGTCGAAATCAATTTTTCGTCAGTTTCATTATTAAATTTTACGGCTTTTATATTTTTGTCTAATTTATTAGCTTTATTTAATAATGAATAAGCACGAGCATTAGCATATTGCACTAAAATTGCCGGATTATCATTGTTTTTACTTGTTGCTATATTAATATCAAAATCTAATTTAGAATTATAAGTTCTATCTAATAAAATAAATCTAGCACTATCAGTACCTACTAAATCAATAAAATCTCTTAAGAAAAATGATGTTCCTTTTCTTTTTGACATTTTAAATTCTTCACCATTTTTCATTAATTTTACCAGTTGCATTGATAAAACAATTAAATTTTCACCTTTATAGCCTAAGTCTTGCATTGCAGTTTGCATTCTTTTAATATAACCTGAATGATCAGCGCCTCATACATCTAAAAGTATTCCATTTCCTACTTTAAAATTGTTAGTTCTTTGAAATTTAATATCATGATAAGCAATATCAGGAGTAAAGTAAGTATATTCTCCATTACTTTTAATTATTACTCTATCTTTATCATCCCCGTAATTAGTAGTTTTTAATCAGGTAGCGCCATCTTTTTCATATGTGTTAGCTAATCTTGATATTGCATTTTTAATAACTTCACGATCATTTTCATATAATGATTTTTCGCTAAATCAAATTTTTATATCTGCTTTAAATTTAGCAAGATCTTTTTTAATTTCTCCTAAAAATAATTCAACCGATTCTTTTTTTCATAAATCCAAAATTTCATTTTCTAATTTAGCATTTTTAAATTTATTTCCATATTTTTTATAAAATTCTTGAGATGCTCAAATAATGTCTTCGCCTTTGTATGATTCTTCTGGCATTATATAAGAAGGATCAAAAATTTGTTGATATCTTGCAAATACACTTTCGGCTAATAAATTTATTTGATTACCTGCATCATTTATGTAATATTCTCTTGTTACTTTTCATCCTGAAAATTCAACAATATTAGCTAAAGCAGAACCAATGGCAGCATTTCTGGCATGCCCAACATGTAAATATCCAGTAGGATTTGCTGAAACATATTCAATATTAATTTTTCCCACTCTATTGCCTTTACCATAATCATTGCCTAGTTTTAAAACGTTATTTATATTTTCTACTAACAATTCTTGTTCAATAAAAAAATTTATAAATCCTGGACCTGCTATTTCTATATTCTTAAGATACAATTCTTTTTTCTTTGATTCTAATCTTAAAATAATTTCTTTAGCTAATTCTATAGGATTGTAATTTTTATTCCCCATTGCCATATTTGTTGCTAAATCTGCATAAGATTTAGGTTCAATTAAAAATATCTCCTTTTCTATTTTTAATTCTTCTGCAATAGTTTTTAATTCTTTTAAAAGTTTTTCTTTTATATTGATCATACTTATTTAAAATTATATCTTATTTATTGATTTATAAATAGTTTTACATTTACTAGTGTTATAATATAAATAGAATTTTGCAGGAGATATTATGAAAACATTTAGTGCAACTATTATAGATCCAATTGGTCTTCACGCTCGTCCAACAAGCTTTATAGCATCAGAAGCTTCTAAATTTAAAAGTGATATTGTTATCGTTTTGGATAAAACTGGTAAAGTAGGTAATCTAAAATCAGTAATGATGATACTTTCTATGAACATTAGAAAAAATGATGTTATCACAATTAAAGCTAATGGTGAAGATGAAGAACAAGCAATACATGAACTTTTAAAGGCGTTTAAGTCTAATAATTTAATTGCTTAATTTGCCTTGTAGAACGGCAAAAATGCTTATTTTTCACTATCTTATTAAAAAAATATTGTCTAACTTAATAATTTTTTTAGGTATCAGTATGTGTGCCTTTATTTTTTTGTATCTTCTTTTGCCCAATGATAAAACTTTTGCTAATAATTTAAAAGATGTTTTATTAAATTTAACAAAAATTAATCAAAATACTATTAATTTCTATTATTATTTTTCTCATAGTTTAATTATTATTGCCAGTTCTTTATTAATATCTTTAATTTTAGGTATACCAATTGGCAGTTTAATAGCTTTAAAAAGTAATAGATCCTTTTCAATCTTATTTTCACTTATTTTATATTTAATTATTGCTTTCCCTATTTTTATTCTTGCTCCTCTATTAATTAAAATAGCAGAAATAAATGATATTCCTGTCTTGTTTTTGAATTGAAATCAATTTGATATTCAGTATGTTATTTATTCTTTATTTTTACCTATTGTTTTACTTATCTTACCTTTATTTGTTTTTATTACTATTATTAGTAAAAATACAATAATTAAATTTCAAAAACAACCATTTGTGTTGCAAATGTATGCTCTAGGAATGAATGATATACAAGTATATTTCAAAGTGTTTTTTAAGCGAATTTGCGCACAAATATTTTTACAATTTAATAATATTCTTTTGTTTGTTATTACTTTAAGCATTATTATTGAAAGAATTTTTCTTATTCCAGGACAATCAATTTTTTTAATTTTTGCTTTTGATAATAAAAATATAAGTTTAATCATGCAATTTATAATTATTAATTTATTGTTAATGCAATTTAATTATTTAATTACTAATTTTTTACATCAATATTTAAATAATAATTTAATAATTAACAAACATTCTAACTTTTTAAAACAACAAATTATTAATAAATGATTTTTAAGGAGAAACATTGAAAAATAATTTTTTTAAAAAAGATCTTTTCCAATTCACTAAACAAAAAAGATTGAATATCGAATTAATTCATCAAGAAAAAAATAATTCCAAGACTGTTTTAAAAAGATTTTTAAGTAAAAAAATTAATTTAATACTATTGATAATATTGATGTTATTTATTTTCTTTTTAATTTTTCTTCTTATATTTTATCCTTATCCTTTTAATAAAAATATTCAAAATTCTCAACTTTTCTATAATTTACCAAATTATTTAACACCTCAAATTACTAAAAATTTTGATAATAATGATAGTTTTTATCTTTTAATAAAAAAAATCAATAATTCTGAAATCATTTTAAAAGAAAATACTTTTTTAGACAAAATTCAAATAACATATAATCCTTATAAATTAATAGAATATTTAAATAATCAAAAATATATTTTTCTTTTCGGCACAAATGATTTAGGCATTGATAGATTGGCTAATTATTTATTTAATTTTGCTTGATCAATTTTTTTAGTTACTATAATAACGCTTATTCAAAGTACTATTGGTATTTTTTTAGGTATTACATTAGGTTTTTACTTTAATAAAAAATTTTTAAAAATTAGTTATTTTTTACTCAATAGTTTAACTACAATACCCTTAATAATTATCATCATTATTATTTTTAAAATAACTTCTTATAATAATTGAAAAATTATCTTATTTTTAAGTTTATTTGGTTTTGTTGGTTTTTTTAACGTTGCTTATAATCAAACTCAAAATTTAAAAAAAGAGGAATATATTATTGCCTATAAATCTATAGGAACAAGTAATCTTAGAATAATATTTAAATATATATGCCCTAAAGTTATTTTTTATACATTTAGTATTTGAACAGATAATATAACTTTAAATTTAGTTGTTTTTTCCTCATTAGCTTTTTTTAATATTAAAGATTTTGAATCTTATTTAAATATTGGTAATATTATCAAAAATTTACTTAATGAATTAAATAATATGCCTTATGTTTTGTTTAGCATTATTAATCTAATATTATTTATCTTTATTGTAAAATGATTATCAGTTAATATTTATAGTAGTTATGAATTTATTTTGGAGTATTAAATGAAAATAAGTAAATATCTTTTTCTTAGTAATATAATTATCACACCCTTAATATTACATAGTTGTAATGTTAGACATGTACAAGATAAATATACTTATACAAAATCTTTTAATCATCCAAATGTTAATCTTAATTATCAAAATATTAATAAAGTTAAGCGTGTAGAAACAGATTTTGAATCTTTACTTCATTCGCCTCTAATAAGTTGAAAATTTGATAATAAAGCTAAATATGATAACAATAATCATCAATTTTATGAATCTACAAATAAATATCTTACATTTGGATTAGCAAATAAAATTATAATTAAGACATTTGATAACACTTTTATTTTCGATAGAGACAATGTTAATTATAATAACTTAAATAATTCCAGTGATAATGGGATTATAAGAATAAATTCTAATGACAACCGCAATATTAATTCATTATTTTTTATTGAAAAACTTCATGAGGCACAACAAATAATTTTTGAATTGAAAACTAGTTTTTATGTTAATTCATTAGGTGAAAATACACAAGAAATTATTAAACCAGAAGATTATTGAAATTCATTTGAAAATGATTGAGAAAATTTAATTAATTTACTTAGTGAATATCAAATTAAAGCACCAGAAAAAGATGATTTTTTGAATTCTGTTGTTTTTAATATTAAAAATAACAATGAAAATATTATTAATTTTATTTTAAATGAAATAACAACTAATATGATATTCAATCCACTTAGTAAAAAAGATCTTTCAAATGTTAATAAACTTCTATTTTCTTCTCCATATATACTTAATACTAATACTATAAATCAACAAATTTTTATTAAAAATTCTTTTTATCCAAAAAACGATTTTATTTTCAACAATAGTAATTTAAAAAAAATTATTTTAAATTATAATTCTTTGCCTCTTGATGAAAATACCTTTAATTTTCAACAACACCAATCCTTTAAACAAAATTTAATATCTGAAGTAAATTATGACGATTTTAATAAAAACATTCAAAATGAAATTGATAAAAATCCTTTAATTTACGGATTAACTTTTAATAATCCGAATATTTCTAATTCTTTTGGTAATAAAATATTCATTAATTTTGAAATTAATAAAGAATTAATTGATACAAAATTTGCGTACATATTTTATGGAAATGCATTATATGATGATTTACATAATGATGATTTTTTTAGCGAAGAAAGAATTGCTTTTAGAAATTTATTTTTCAATATTTTAAATCCTTTTACAATTGTAAATCAACTAAATAAATCAAATTATTGAATCTCTAAAGTTCCAGAAAATATGCAATTAAAAAAATATTTGACAATTGATTTAAAAGATAATTTAAATTTTAATAATATTATTTTGTGAAAAGAAAATTCATTAATAAAAATATCAGAATTTGATTATAAAAAACATTTTGAAAATAATTTCAATAACTTTTATAATGCTTTCAAAAGTCCTTATTTTAATAAAATTAAATCTAATCTAAATAAATTAATAGATTATTTCTATGATAAATATCATTGAAATAATAATGAAAAAATTAATATTAATATGCCCATTTTTGAAAAAGAAAACTCAAAAATAAAAAAAATATACAAAGATGTAGAAAAAATAATAAATGATATTGATAATAGATTAAATATTAAATTTATTTTTGTTGATCAAAATGATACTAAATATTTTTTAAAATATCAAAATCAAATTAGTTCTAATTATAATTTTGAAATTTTTGCAATTAATTTATTATTTAATCAAAATTATCTAGTTGAATTATTACAACAAATTAAAAAAGGTAAAAACGAGGCGTTAAATCAAAATTTTGTTGAAATTATTCTTAAAATAAAAAACATTATCAACCTAATTGATAAAAACATTTTAAATAAAAAACAATATCTAACAAATATTGACAAAGAAAAAATAATTAGTATCAAATATAAAATTCAAGAAAAATTGAAAGATTTAACTTTAGATGAACAAATAAACACAATAAAGGCATTTGATTTTTATCTTTTAAATCCTTTTAGTACTTCTAATTTTCAACAATTATCACATAGTAATAAACAAATTGTTCAAATACATTTTAACAAACCACTAAATGATTTAGGATATACTCAATATTTTGATATATTAGTTTTATAAGATATCTTTTATCAATAATTCTTTTAAATTTTTATTATTTAATATAAAATATTAAATATTATTGATTAATTTATATTTTTATTAATAATGCAATAAGCGTGTTGGACAGGATGCAGATGAAAGACTGCACTTAGGTAGGTTTTAGCGCTAAAACATATTTATTTATGAAAGGAAAAACATGGCAAAATTAGATTTTAATCGTAGTAAAGACCACGTTAATATTGGTACAATTGGTCACGTTGACCATGGTAAAACTACTTTAACAGCTGCTATTGCTACTGTATTAGCAAAAAAAGGTTTAGCTGAAGCTCGTGACTATGCGTCAATCGATAATGCACCAGAAGAAAAAGCTCGTGGTATAACAATTAATACATCACATATCGAATATGAAACAGAAAAACGTCACTATGCACACGTTGACTGTCCTGGTCACGCCGATTACATTAAAAACATGATTACCGGTGCTGCACAAATGGACGGTGCTATCTTAGTTGTTGCTGCAACTGATGGTCCTATGCCTCAAACACGTGAGCACATTCTTCTTTCAAAACAAGTTGGTGTTCCACGTATGGTTGTTTTCTTAAACAAATGTGATATGGTTGATGATGAAGAAATGCTTGAATTAGTTGAAATGGAAATTAGAGACTTATTAAGCAAATATGGTTTTGATGGAGAAAACGCTCCTATTATCCGTGGTTCAGCAAAATTAGCTGTTGAAGGCGATGCTGCTTATGAAACTAAAATTATGGAATTAATGGATGCAGTTGATTCATACATTGAAACTCCAGTTAAAGAATTTGACAAACCATTCTTAATGGCTGTTGAAGACGTTTTCACAATTACAGGTCGTGGTACAGTTGCTACAGGACGTGTTGAACGTGGAAGATTAACCTTAAACGAAGAAGTTGAAATCGTTGGTTTAAAAGCTACTAAAAAAACTGTTGTTACAGGTATGGAAATGTTCCGTAAAAACCTTAAAGAAGTTCAAGCTGGTGACAATGCTGGTTTATTACTTCGTGGTATTGAAAAATCACAAATTGAACGTGGTCAAGTTATTGCAAAACCAGGTTCAATTATCCCTCACACAGAATTTAAAGCTGCAATTTATGTATTAACCAAAGAAGAAGGTGGACGTCACACTCCATTCTTTAAAAACTATAAACCTCAATTCTACTTCCGTACAACAGACGTTACAGGTGGTGTAGAATTTGAAGCTGGTCGTGAAATGGTTACCCCAGGAGAAAATGTTGACTTAACTGTTAAGTTAATTGCTCCTATTGCTGTTGAAGAAGGTACTAAATTCTCTATCCGTGAAGGTGGGCACACCGTTGGTTACGGTAGTGTAACAAGCATTATTAAATAATTTATTTTGTATAATTAAAATAATTATTCATGCATTGGGCAAAATTATTTAAAATCACTATCCTATGATAGTGATTTTTTATATATTTATTTTTATTTTATTTTCATATTAACAACTTGTAATAGTTAAACAAAAACTAAAATTATTTCATTTTTATACCAAAAAGAAAGAAAAAATAAATAAAACTATCAAATTTTTTATCAATAACAATTTTGTACAATTCAATTTTTAGTGAGTATAAAAACATATTTTTATAAATAAAATGAATTATTCAATTGAATAATTTGAATGTTTAAATATCATTTTAAAACTATTTAGATTTCCTATTGCATTTACTTTAACTTTTTAAAGTAATATAATTAATATATATAAAAGGGGAAGTTTTTATATGAAAAAATTCAAAAAGAAAATTAATATACTATTATTTAGCTCTATTTCTACTACACCATTTTTAGTGGCATTAAGTATGAATATTAAAGAAAATAATAGTTTATTAGACAGCGAAATTAAAAAAATAAAAAGTTTAATACCAGAAGCAGAAAATGTAATATTTCATAAAGAAATACAAGATATTAAAAATAAAAAATTGCTTTTAATAGTATTTGATAATTATTATAGTGTATTAGACATAGACTCTAATATAACAATAGAAATAAATAACACTAAAGTTCCTATTCATTTAGTTAATATGAATATTATTTATGGTGGTTTTTTAGGTATTCTTACTGTAAATGAAAATAAATATTTTGATGTTAACAATATAGAAGTATCATATGATGATATAGAAAAAGCATATATTACAATTGATAAAAATCGTGAAAAACCATCAAATAATATAAAAATAAGAAAAAAAAGAAGTAATGATACTAATAATAATTATCCATATATTAATTATGATTATAATGGTGTATTTAAAGTAAGTACAACTGTGCCTTATTCTTGGTGATTTGCTTCAAGAGATAACAAAGAAAAATCAGGATATGTTGATTTGAGTTTTGATATAACTCATTCAGGGGAAAAAGGTTTATGTGAATATGTGGCTTTAAGCCAATTAATGTTATATAATGAAATATTTATTAAATCAGGGATTTTTAGTAAGGAAAAATTTGACTTTTATACAAAAGATAGTGGTCATGACAAAATTTTAGAAAATTCATCTCCTGTTTTTAGATATCATTTATATAATAAACCAGAATCAAGTTTAGCTATGACCTTATTTAATAATGCCGGTAGAAAATTAAATCTAAAAACTGGAAAACTTTATGAAACAGCAATAAAGAAATTTATTAATAATAATGATGAAATAAATAAATGAAATTTTAATCATAAATATGGTGGTTATAAAAAAACGTGAGAATATGTAAAAAAAGGAGTACCTACCATATTAGGAGTCGCCCCTATAGAAGGATTTTGACCTAATCACGCTTATATAATGTATGGTTATGATGATAAAACTGATATGTTTCTAGGATCAATGGCCTGAGGGCAAAAGAGAACTAACTCTGTTTTATATTCATATTATACTAGTGCATGGGGTTCTTATTATTTTAATATTGAATTAAAGAATAAAAAGGATTTAGGCAAAGTAAATAGTGTATTCAAATTTTATGATACATATTTTACAGGAAAGACAATTGATAATTTTATAAAAAGTAGAACAAGCTGGTAATAAATTTATCTTAGATAATAAGAGTTTTTATGAAAACAAATATTTTAAATAGAAAAATAATAATGAGATACATTTCAATATTTACTTGAATTGCTTTAATTATTTCATTAATTTTTCTGCCAATATTTATTTATATTTTAAATGATCAATTAAGGTGAACTACTTATCCATCAATTCAAGAAAAAATAAATTATAGTTTAACTCATTTTTCGAATTGAAATATTTTAAAATTTTTTGTGCCTTTATGAACTGTAATTTTATTTTCCTTTTTACTTTATTTTATAAGCTTAAAAATAGTACATAAAAATAATTCTCTTAATTCTTTATTGGTAATAAGAAATGTTGACTTTATTAACCCTAAATTAAGTAAAAGAAATGATTTAATAATTGCTTCAATAATGTTATTTTTAATGAACTTAGTAATAATTGCATTTGCAAGTTTAATACTTCCTTTTACTTTATATATACACACGGCAGTAACTATACCATTTTTTGTTTTAATGCTTATACACGTATTTTTAAACATGCTTAACTTTATAGCAATTATTAAAGAAAGAAATTAGTTTTGAATAAATAAAATAGAATTCATTAAAACGTGACAATATAAACGGGACACATACTAAAAAAAGTGTCCCGTTTATATTGTCGCGTTTAAGATAATAAGTTTTTATATATTTATTTTTGTCTTGTTTTTATTATAATTAATGAAAATGAAAATTAAATATGTTGCAAAAAATTTGACTGATCTAAAAACAATTTCAACTTTTGTTTTAAATAAACTTACTCCAAGTAAAATGGTATTATTATCAGGAGAATTAGGAGCAGGCAAAACAGCTTTAATAAAACAAATAGCTAAAGACCTAAAAATAAAAGAAAATATAACTTCTCCAACTTTTAATTACATTAAAATATACAATGGTTTAGTACATATTGATGCTTACAATTTAAACGGTGATTTAAGTGAATTTGAAGATTATTTTGAAGATAATTTAATAGCAATTGAATGAGCAGAAAACATAGATTTATATGTTGATAATTATCTTTATATTAATGTAAAAGTACTAGAAAATAATTCTAGAGAATATATTATTAAAGTAAGGAATTAATATGCATTTATATTTAGATACAGCAAATGATGATTTTGTTTTAGCAATTTTTGATTCAAAATTTAATATTTTAAAACAAATCATTTTACATAATTACCCTAAAAAAGTTAATCTAATAGTTGAATATGTCGAAAAATTTTTAAAGGAATTAAAACTTTCAATAAATGATTTTAAAACTTTTTATTTAAATATTGGCCCTGGTTATTTCACAGGAGTAAGAATAGGTTTAGTTTATTTAAGAACAATAGCTTTACTAACTAATGCTCAAATTAAAACTACAAGTACATTTCAAATATTAAACAAACAATATCCTGAGCAAAAAACTCTAGCTATTAATGCAGCAGGAAATAAATTCTATATTTGAAATGTTCAAGAAATATTTAATTCTTCAAATATTGAAATTAGATTAATCAATGAAAATAAAAATCTTTTATTTAAAATAAAATATGAAGAATTTATTAACAATTTTAGTAAATATTTATCTTTATTTAAAGATAATCCAAATATAATGGATATTGAACCATACTATATTAAAATGCCTCAAATTGGACAAAAAGGAAAATAAACATGAAATTAAAAATAATTAAATTAACTTCCTTAACTACAACCTTATTACCATTAACAATAATTGCTTGCAGTGAAACACAAAGTGATAATGAACGTGCAAATAGTGAAATTGATAAACTTTATAATAATTTTAATAATACTTTGAATTTATTAGAACAAGAATATAAAACAAGTTTTTTTTATAATTTAATTTTTCAAAATATAAAAAATCACATAGCTAGTTTAAGTAAAGAACAAAATATTGAAACCTTAAAAGAAAAAATTAAAAATTATTCTTATGAAGAAAAAACTAAATATATTAAAGAGTCCTTAGAATATTTAAAAAAGAATAGTTTGATTAAAGAATTTGATGCCTTAAAAGCATTATTAACATTATTGCCTAATAATAGTGAAAATTCAACAACTATTATTTCATTAATAGATACTATTTCTAAATTATTTAAAGAAAAAATAGAAACTATTAATAAATTAGAAAATGATAAAGATTTAACTATAAAATATATTCAAACAATAAATAATTTAATTGATCAATTAAGAGATTTTCTTATAAAAAATAAAGAAATTATTTTAAAAACTCAAGATATTTTTAGTTCTTTTTTACCTAGTTTAAATTTAAATAACTAATCAAATGTGTAAATTTTTATTTTTTTTCACATTTGGTTTTTTATTTATTAGCATAAATAAACATATATTTTATTTTAATTTATAATTTATATAGTCATATACTAACACTTACTAACACTAAAAAATCAAAAAAATTAGTATATGAAGTTTAAAAATATTTTTAAACAAGAACAATAAGGAGAATACATGAAAAAAAGAGTTAAAAACTTACTTGCTATAGGTGCTTTAAGTAGTTCTTTAACAATTTTACCTATAGTAGCTATATCATGTGAAAATGGTGTTTCTAAACACCCATTAGCACCTAGAGATAAAGTTGCTGGCATTCAAACCAGAAGTGAATTTCAAATAACTTCTGAACAATTAGAAAAAGTTCCTCATATTGCTGTTGTAACTGACGGTGGTGTTTTAGAAGATAAATCATTTAACCAATCAAGTTGAGAAGCTATTGTAGATTTAGCAGAACAAAATAAAATTCCTGCTAATAAATATAATGTTTATCAAACTGTAGGAGAAAATTTTGCTGAACAATATGATGCTGCAGTAAATAATGGAGCTCAAATTCTTGTACTTACTGGTTTTCATCATGGGGAAAAATTTGGTTTATGAACCCAAAATGAACGTAACAAACAAAGAATAAAAGACAACAAAATGATTATTATCGCTATAGACTTTGGTTTTGACTTTAATGATAAAGATTACAAACATATGTCTGATTTAGAAGGATATATTATTTCAATTCAATACAACACTAAAGAAGCAGGTTTTATTGCTGGCCATGCAGTGGCTAATTTCTTAAAAGATAAAAAAGCAGAAGAAAGAACTTTTAGTGCTTTTGGTGGTGGAGCATTCCCTGGTGTAACTGATTTTATCGAAGGTTTTATGAAAGGTATTTATGAATTTAATAATAAAAACCTTGATAAAAAAACTACCATTAAAACTAATAATAATGAAGTTTACTTAGATTCATTCTTCAATCCTAGCGATACTGAAAAACAAACCCTTGTTCGTGTTAATTCTATAGATTTAAAACCAACTGTTATTTTACCTGTAGCTGGATTATGAAACCAATTTGTAAGTAGTCAACCATCAGTTCCTTATCTTGTTGGTGTTGATACTGATCAAGCTATTTCAGACCATTCACAATCTTCAAAATATTTCACTTCTATTATCAAAAAAATTGGACAATCATTATATGATGTTGTTGGTGCAATTATTAGTGAAAAAGCTTCCTATTTAAATGGTTTTGAATTAGGAGTTAAAAATGCTACTGTTGTAAATGGTGTTAAAGAAGGATGAACCGGTGTTACATCAACTCATTTACAAGGTAACGAAACTGCTTTAGCTAATGCAAGTTTAGAAGAAGCACAAAAAATTTATAATTCTTTAGACGAAGCTACACACAAATGACTAGTTGATAATGTTGTTGAAAAAAATGGTTCAGTAGTTTCAAATGCCAAAGATAGAATTAATCAATTAGCAGCCTTAATTAATAAAACAGTAGAAACCTCTACAAATACTCAATCTTAATTAACTGATGAGTAATTCACAATACGCAATAGAATTTAAAAATATAACCAAAATATTCCCTGGAATTAAAGCTAACGATAATGTTAGCTTTAACGTTAAAAAGGGGACTATTCATGCTTTGGTAGGGGAAAACGGAGCAGGAAAGAGTACTCTGATGAGTATTCTTTTTGGATTATATGAACCTACATCAGGGGAAATTGCTATAAACGGTAATAATGTTTATTTCAAAAGCCCTAATGATGCTGCTAATTATGGAATAGGAATGGTTCACCAACATTTTAAACTTGTAAAAGTTTATACCAATTTGGATAATATTATCTTAGGTGATGAATTTACTAAAAAAGGTATTTTAGATCGTAAAACTTCTGAAAAGAAAATTAAAGCATTACAAGAAACCTATAATTTATATTTCAATTTAAAACAAAAAAGCGGACAAGCTACAGTTTCTACACAACAAAAAGTTGAAATAATGAAAATGCTTTATAGAGATAATGAAATTCTAGTTTTTGATGAACCTACCGCTGTTTTAACAGATGAAGAAATTCAAGGACTATTAAAATCTTTTGAAATTTTTAGACAAGCTGGTAAAACAATTATTTTTATTACACACAAATTGAATGAAATTCAGCAAGTTGCTGATTATGCTACTGTTTTAAGACATGGTAAATCAATTAATACTTTTGATATGAAACAAACTTCAATGGACGAATTAGTAAAAGCTATGGTTGGTACTAATATAGTCATGTCAGTTAATGATACTCCTGCTACTAGAGATGAAGTCGTTTTTGAATTACAAAATGTTTCAACTAAAAAACAAGAAAAAAATCTTGATGAACTATCATTAAAAGTTCACAAAGGTGAAATAGTAGCAATTGCCGGTGTTGAAGGAAATGGACAAAGAGAAATAGAAAAAATAGCATCTGGTCTTATCAAACCTGATAGTGGAAAAATTTTATTAAGAAATTCTAATGGAGAATTAATTGATATAACCAATAAAGGTGTAAAAGAAAGATCTAAATTAAATATTTCTTATATCCCTACTGATCGTCATGCACATGGCTTAATTCTTGATTATACAATTAAAGAAAACACTATTTTAAGACGTTTATGAGATAAAAAATTTGTTAAATTAGGAATTATTTCCAATAAAGCTGTTTCTAATCAAGCTGACAAAATTATTAATAAATATGATGTTAGAGGTAGTTTAAATGGTCTAGCATTATCTCGTTCACTTTCTGGAGGTAACCAACAAAAATTTATTGTTGGTAGAGAAATAGAAACACCACATGATTTTATTATAATAATGCAACCTACTCGTGGTTTAGACGTCAAAGCTATTAAAAATATTCATACTGAAATACTTAAAGAAAAAGCTAATGGAAAAGGAATTTTACTTATTTCTTACGAACTTGACGAAGTATTAGCTCTTGCTGATACTATTGCTGTTTTAAATGAAGGTAAAATTGCTGTTTTAAGAGATGCTAAGAAAATTACAAGAAAAGAAATAGGTGATTATATGGCAAATAAGAAAGGAGGTATTAATGAATAGCACATTAAGTTCTATCAAACAACAATACAATAATTTATCTAACAAATTAAGTGCATTTATAAGATTGGATAAAAATAAAAGTGCTGCAAGAAAAATTGTTTCTTCCTTTTGAGCTGTATTTTTCGGATTAATGATTTCATTAGTTTTTATTGGTATTAGTTCAAGAAATAATCCATTTTATTTCTTTCAAAAAATGCTTGATCCATTTAAATCAGCAAGAGAAACACAAAAATTTATTGTTTATTTAGTTATTTTTGGTTTTTCTGGATTAGCATCAGCTGTAGGATTTAAGTCTGGCTTATTTAATATTGGTATTAGTGGCCAAATGATGATTTCTTCTACAGTTATTTATTCATTTTTCATCATTCTAAATATAAGAGAACTTTCTATAGGTTTATTATTATTAGGTTTAATTATGTCTGTTGTTGCCGCAGCAATAATAGGTATGATATCCGGATTATTAAAAGCCTTTTTGAATGTACATGAAGTTATTTCAACAATTTTAATTAACTGAATAGTTGCTAAAGTTAACGGATGATTATTTGTTTACCAAAATTCACCATTTGGCATGGAAAGAGCTGAACATTATATTGATGTTAAATCTGGAAGAGGTATTGTTGCTGGTTCAATAAGATTTGCCGGTAACGATCCTGAACATATGCAATTAATTTTTGGTATTGCATTCTTAATAATATTTTTAGTTCTAGCAATTAGTTTGTTTGTAATTTATAAAAACACTGCAATGGGTTATAAATTAAAAATGTTGGGTCTATCAAAAACTAATGGTGAATATATTGGAGTAAATGAAAAAATTACTACAATATACGTTATGACCTTTTCAGCTTCTTTAGCTGGTGTAGCCGGATTTTTCTACTATGTTTTTAATCAATCATTATTAGGTGCTAGTGATATTGCTCCAATAGCCATTGGATTTGAGGCTATTGCTATAGCTCTACTTGCTCTTAATTCATCAATAGGTGTTATTATTGCTGGATTCTTTTATTCAATTTTATATACAATTAGACCTTCTTTACAAAGTTTTCCATTATATATTAAACCTGATGAATTGCCTATTATTACTTCAATAATTCTTTATTTAGCTGCTATAGCACAAATGTTTTTAAATTTTAAACCTTTAAAATTTACTTACGTTAACATTAATAATATTTCTTCTAGAAAATTCTGATTATTATTAAAATTATTCGCTGCTAAAAAGAAAAAATTAAAATTATTTACTAAATATTCAAAAATTAAAAATAAAGTAGATAAAAATATTAATTACTATAATTGAGATCAAAATATTCAATTATATAGAGATTCAAAAATTAAATTTTATTCTTTATATCTTCAATGTGCTGAAAAAATAAATTATTTAGAATCTCGCTTAATATTAGTTGACAAATTACAAAAAGCTAAAGCTGATTTATTTTTTGAAAATTTAGTTATTAAAAATCAAATTAAATTTTTGAAAAATTACAAAACTTATCAAAATCCTGCTAATCCTTTTGCTTCACTTGAATTAATTGAAAAACAAAAGCAAATTAAGGAATTAGAACAAACACTTAATATTTTTAATCAAAACCAAAAAGAATTTAAAGAATTAAAAAATAAACTTTATAGTGAAACAAAACATAATTTACTAGAAAGAAAAAATCAACTTCAAAAATTAACTAAATTATTCACAGAAGATATAAATGAAATTAATTTTGCACAAATTAATAGTCAAATATTAGAATTAGAAAATGAAAAAGAATATTTAAAACAAGAAAATATTTTAGATATTCAACCTGAATTATTTAGTGAAAAATTAATTGAACTTAAAGAACAAATTAAGCAATTAAATGAAAATGATAAAGTAGATAATTTTGATGATTTCTTATTAAACTCACTTGAAGAAAACAATGAACAAGATACTAACAAAGAAAATAAGGAATTAAAAAAATTAACTAAATCTTTTGATAAATTATTTGCTGTTGAATTGAATAATTTAATAAAAGAAAAAAATAATAAAATAAATAAATTGAATGAATTACTAATAGTCAATTATAACGTTGATAATCTTTCATTAGAACAAATAGAAGAAGAAATTAACCAAATTAATAACGAATTAGATTCTCTTAATGACTCAAATTATTTTATTAATTCAGAAAATAAATATTATTCATTAGAATTATCTAATTTAAATGAAGAAATCAACAATTTTGATGATCAAACACAATTAATTAAAGAATTAAAAAATCAATTGAATCTTGAATGTAAAGATTACTTTAATTCAATTCAAGATCAAGTTCAATTAAAAATTAATGAACTTAAAGATAAAAAAACTGCAAACACTGCTTTTTATAAAGAGTTATTAAATAATTATAAAAATAATGAAATAATTTCATTAAATGAACAATATCAAACAAATCTTAAAAATTTAAGATTTATCAAAGTAAAAAGTTTTGATATTAAACAATTTAATAGAAGTGTTCTTACAAGAAAAACACAAATTAAACAATTAGAAAAAGATTATAAAATTAAACAAAATCAAATTTTAAGTCTAAACAAAAGTGAATTATCAAATGAAGAAATACTAGCTTTCTTTACTGAATTTGCTGAATATAAAAAGAATTATTTAGAAAAATTACGTAGTTTAAATTATGATGCTAAAAAAATCATTAAAATGAATTATCAATCTGAATTAACTACTATTAAATACGAACACAATGAAGCAGTAAAAAATAACAATTTATTTGTTCATAATTCTTTTGTAAAGGAATTATTATGCACTAAAGCTAAAAGCAAGGAGGTAGAATCATGTTAGGTTTTGCAACTGCTTTTAATTGAACTTTATTATTATTTTGTATTTTATCTGTAGCTGCCATATCGGGTATGTTCACTGAAAAATGTGGAATTGTCAATATTGCTATTAATGGAATGATGATTTTTGGTGCATTAGGATATTTATTATTTTCACACAATATGTTAAGAATTTCTAACTCTCAATTTTTAGTAATACCTGGTACATTAATAGGTATGCTCTTTGGAGGAATTAGTTCAACTTTATTCGCTTTTGCAGCAATTAAACTTAAAAGTTCACAAACCATTTCTGGTTTTGCTTTCAACTTATTAGCTTCGGGAATAGCATTATTATGTTTAAGTTTATTTGGTGAAGCAAAACAACTAGCAAATAGAATTAATTATTTACAATTTGCTATTGAAAGTCCAGATAGACTTTGAAGAATACCAATTATATCTTTTCCTTTAGTAATAACAGCTTTAATAATCGTTGTAGGTTATATTCTTTTATATAAAACCAATTGAGGTTTAAGATTTAGAAGTATCGGTGAAAATCCACACGCTTCAGATGTTGCTGGTATTAATGTTACTAAATACCAATGACATTCAATACTAATATCTGGTACATTAGCTGGATTAGCTGGAGCCTTTTTTGCTCAAGCAACTACTGAAAGAATAGTGACTTTTGATGGTGATGTTGCTGGTTTAGGTTATTTAGCTCTAGCAATTATGATTATGGGACAATGAAATATTTTACTTATTGCTGGATCAACCTTAATTTTCTCATTATTTTTAGGTATTGCATATGCAGCACCACAAATAAGTCAATCATTACAACAAGTATCAACTATTTTCCAAATTGTACCTTACTTACTTACACTTATTGTTGTTATTTCTATGTCTAAAAGATCTAAAGCTCCTGCAGCTTCGGGAATACCATATAATAAATCAACTAGATAAAATTTATAAATAATTGGAAATAAAAAATGATTTATTTTAAAAAAGAACAAAATTCTAGTGAAAAACAATTAGATGAAATTAAAAACGTAAATGAAGAAATACAAGAAAAAATTAAAATTGAGCCAAAAAAAGAAAAAATAACTCAAATTGAAAATTTCAACATTACTTTACTTATTGTTCTAATAATTTTCTGTTGACCTGCAGGTATTGTCTATGGTATTACTCAAAATAAAAAAGATTCTCTTATTACATTAGGAATTATTTATGGTTTTTTATACTTAGCAACAATAATTTCATTTATTGTAATAGCTATAATTTTATAAAACATTATTTAAAAAAGAGCTTATAAAAAAGCTCTTTTTTAAATTATTCAATTTTTTCTAAATTATTCATATATGGAATTAATTTTTTAGGTATTGTAATAGTACCATCTTCATTTTGATAATTTTCCAATATAGCTGCTATTAATCTATCAATTGCCACTCCTGAAGCATTCATAGTATGAGCATAAGAAATATTCCCGTTTTGATCTTTATATCTAATTTTTGCTCTTCTAGCTTGAAAATCTCCCATATAAGAAACTGAACTAATTTCTCTAAATTTCATTTCTGATGGTAATCAAACTTCTAAATCAATTGTTTTTCTAGCAGAAAAACCTAAATCGCCTCTACATAATAATACTTCTCTAAAAGGTAATTCTAATAATTCTAAAGCTAATTTAGCTTGTTTTACTAATTGATTATATTCATTTAAAGCATCTTTTTCACTTGTAATTTTGACTAATTCAACTTTTTTAAATTGGTGTAAACGAATAATACCTTTTGTATCTTTACCACCACTACCTGCTTCTGACCTAAAACATTGACTAAAACCAGTCAATCTTATTGGCTTAGTTAAATCTATTATTTCATCATTATAATAATTAGTAATAGGTACTTCAGCTGTAGGTATAAGATATAAATTTTCTTTTTCTAAATAAAATAAATCTTCTTTAAATTTTGGTAATTGACCAGTTCCATACATTATATTTTCTTTAACTAAAACCGGTATATCTATTTCTTGATAATTATTATTAATATGCAAATCTAATAAAAAATTTTTTAGAGCTCTTACTAATTGAGAACCTTTGTTTTTGTAAATAACAAATCTTGAACCAGATAATTTACTTGCTCTCTTTATATCTATTAAATCTAATTCTTGTGCTATTTCATAATGTGCTTTAATATTTTTAACTATTAAACCCTTGCCTAAATTATCATATGTATTTAAAACTACATTTTGATTATCATCTTCACCTAAAGGAACATCTTCTAAAGGTAAATTAGGTAAATAATCTAAAATTTTTTTTACTTCTAAATCAAGTGATGTAGCTTTTTGTTCTAAAATATTTTGTTCTTTTTTAATTAAACTTAATTCATTTTTAAGTTCATTAAAAGCAATAGCATTATTTTTAAATAATGCAATTTTTTTACTTTTTTCACTAATAACAGCTTTAGCTTGTTGAGCTTGAAACATTAATTTTCCACGTTCTTTTGCAATTTGAAATAATCTATTTAATTTTTCATTATCAATTTTTCTAGTTCTATATAATTTTTTAACTAAATCTTCGTTATCTAATAAATATTTTAAATTTAACATAAAATTCCCTTTTTTATTATTTACAAAAAATATACAATATTATTTTACTTATTTTCTTTACAACTTTATAAACTTTATAGATAAAATTGTAATATTTGCTATTAATTAATATATAATATAAAAAGCATTTTAACCTTATTTTACTATAAAATGTTTATAAAATAAATTAGAAAAAAGGAGTGAAAATGAGTTTAAGAACTTATCAACCAAATAAAAGACAACACGCTAAAACTCATGGTTTTAGAGCAAGAATGTCAACAGCTAATGGTAGAAAAATTTTAGCTGCTAGAAGAGCAAAAGGTAGAAAAAGATTAACTGTTTCTGATAAATAAAACAATGAAAAAAATATATCGTTTGCAAAAAAGTTGAGAATTTGACACCATAATTAAAAATAAACAACAGATAATTAATAAATTTTTAATCATCTATTATATGCCAAGCGGTTCTTTTAAAATGGGTATAACTGTGCCAAAAAAATTCTGTAATGCCGTTTATAGAAATTATTACAAAAGACAATTAAAAGATATTATTCACTCGTTAAATATATACGATTTAAAATATCATTTTGTATTAATTTTAAGAAAAGAATTTTTGACACAAAATTATCAAATTAAATTAGAAACTACTAGAAAGTTATTTAATAAACTACAAAATGGAAAAGAATAGATCTAAACATTTTGATTATTTTAGTAAAAACAATACTAACAATAATCCTAATAAAAAAACTTGAAAACGTGTTTGATTTTGAATTAAAACGATTCTATATGTTTTAATTTTTGGAATTACTTTTACTGGTTGTATACAAACTTGAGTTGTAAAAACTTCCACTTATTCTGGAGCAGGAACAGAATTTTATTTAAATAAAAACGAAATTGCTCCTTCAATAAGAACTATTACAAACGGTGATATTCCTAAGAATGATAAATTTTTAAAAGAAAATGAATTTTATGAAGTCAAACACTTAACAGAAGCTAACTACCTTTTATCTAAATATTCTGACCCAACCACGTTAGAAGAAATACAAAAACAAACAGCAGAAGACAATGGAGAATATGGTAAATATAATTCTTTTTCAAGTGGTATTCAATTTATAGATAAAAATCAACAAAATGATACACAACATGCAATTATCTATAATGAAGAAACTAAAAGATATTTATTTAAAGCTATTTCTTCACAAAATTATAAATCGATTTACCCTAAATTAACAACTATTAAATTTTTAAATCCTGAATATAACTTAAATAACTTTTTTACACTTAATCAAAATGATAAAACATATACTTTGATTACTAATAGTGATACTCCATATACAAAAGAAACATTTAAGTGAGATAAGGATAAAAACAGCTTTTCAACTACTGAAAAATTTGTTTATTCAAAAGCATCATTATTTGAAGTTGAAAATAATTTTAATAATAAAGCTAATTTAACATTTAATCGCGATGTTTTAGAATTGTTATACAATAAAACATTTGATGAAAATAACAATACATATTATGCTAATGCAATAAAAGATTTTGATATTGAAGGATCAACCATAACTGAAAAATATCAAAATATATTAAGCAAAATCATTGATCATAAAGAAAATTTAACTTTAACAGAAGAACAATTTAATGCAATTTTTATGTATAACGAAACCATATTAAAATATTTAAGAGATTTAAATTTTTTAACTGTTGAAGTAAAAGATAAAGTTCATGCCTTAGATTTAAACAATAATTTAGCATTTGACAATAATAATAACCCTGTTTATTTAGATAAGGTAAATCCTTCTAATTATAAAGCTGGTAATTATCTTAATGATATTAATTCATTAGCTTATCAAAATACTATAGAACAAAAACCAATTACCTCATGAGTTGAATCATGAAATTTAGGACCATTTTTCTCTTTATTTGTTTATCCTATTTCATATATTACTTCTTCTATTAGAAATCCATTGCCAAATGCTTTTGGTTGAACTACTATTTTTGCAATTATTATTGCGGTTGTAGTAACTCGTTTAATTGCTTTAGCTTTTACATGAAAAGCTACTGTAACTCAATCACGTCAAGAAGAGTTAAAACATAAAAAAGCTAAAATTGATGCTAAATATGCTGAGTTTAAACATGATAAACAAATGAAAGCAAGACAACAACAAGAAATACAAACGTTATATAAAAAACATGGTATTAATCCATTTGACATAATTTTAAGTACTTTTATTTCTTTACCAATTTTTCTTGCTATGTGAAGAGTTATTCAAAGTGTACCATCACTTAAATCAACTACTTGATTAGGTTTTGAATTCTCAGCTACTTCTTGAAGAAATTTAATTTATGAAGGTCAATTCCAATATATTGCTTTATTAATTGTTACTTTAAGTACTCAATTAATTTCACAAATACTTCCAAGAATACTTAATAGAAAGAAAAACAAACAAAGATTATCTATTGAAGAAGAAAAGGCATTAAAAAAATCTAATAAAACACAAAATATTATGTTAATTGTTTTTACAATTATTAGTGTTTTATTTACTGCCGGAGTTCAAATATATTGAATTTTTAGTAGTTTATGAATGATTATTCAAACATTAATTATTCATTATGTTAGAAAATCTGAATTTTATCGCAAAAAATATTTAAACAAAACATTATAATAAATGTTTTGTTTTTATTTTAATTATGTTACAAATTTTGAATATTTACCTCTATAAATAATATTTTTTATATAATTTATTTGCTACTTATAAGTAGCAAATAAAGGAAATTATATGTATACTTTTTTTGCTATAAATAGTAATACTCCCGTTTTACGTGAAATTGCTGTTTTTTTAAGTATTTTTGTGTTTATTGTAACTTTATCTTTATCTATTCCTCAACTTATACATTTATTAAAAGTTAAAAAAACACACAAAGATACAAAATTTATTTCATATTGAATATTTTATATTGGATTATTAGGTTGAATGTTGTTTGGTGGATTCAACTCACCAAAAAACGCAGCATCAGTTTATGCTAATGCTATTTGTTCAATTATTCAATCTATTGTGTTATATCTTTTATATAAATATTCTTTTAAAGAACAACATAAAAAAGTTGCACCTTATATTTTAATAAGTACTGTTACTTTTAGTATTATAATAACCATTATTTCGATTTTAGGTTTATATTTAAAAATAAACAATTCACAAGAATGATCTAATAATAAAGATTTTGCAACCTTTTTAGCAAACTTTTTCCCTATGGTTACTTGTTTTGCTTTTTTACCTCAAGTATTGAAAAGTTTTGAAACCAAAAATTTTGGTGGTATGTCAATATACATGGTTTTACTTTTTTGTATAAATAATATAGGTTGAATTTTACTTTTTGTTGTTTTAGGTTTAATGAGTGGATTTAGTAATTTAGCTACTCCTATAATGTATCAATCTATTTCACTTTTAATTTATGGTATGCAATTACAATTAATGATAAGAATTAAAAAAGGTTTAAATGTATCAAAGTAAACTTAACATTAAAGAAACACAACTAGCAATCCAGGAATTAAAATTTGCTTTTATTAAAAATCTAAGTAAAACTCTTAATTTAGTTAGAGTTACTGCTCCACTTTTTGTTAATAGTAACACTAAAATTAATGATGGTTTATCTGGTGAAGAACCAGTTAAATTTAAACCAAAACAAATTACTAATTCTTTAGAAATTGTTCACTCTTTAGCTAAATGAAAAAGAGAAGCATTACATAGATATAATTTTAATATTTACGAAGGTTTATGAACAGATATGAATGCTATTAGACAAATGGAAAATGTTGATTATTTACATTCATATTACGTTGACCAATGAGATTGAGAACTCATAATCAAAAAAGAGGATAGAACAATTGACTTTTTAAAATCAATTGTTAAAAAAATTTATAAAACAATAAGATTTGTCGAACATAAATTAATTTTTGATTTTCCACAATTGAGTAAAAAACTACCGGAAGAAATAACTTTTATAAGCTCGTATGAACTTTTTAAAAAATATCCTAATATGTCAGCTGAAGAAAGAGAAAATGCTTATAGTAAAGAAGTAAAAGCTTTTTTTGTATACTCTATTGGTTTTTTATTACCAGATAACAAAAAACATTCTGATAGGGCTTTTGATTATGATGATTGAACTTTAAATGGTGATTTAATTGTTTATGATGCTGTAAATGATAAAGCTTTAGAAATATCTTCAATGGGGATAAGAGTAAATGAAAAATCTTTACTTGAACAAGCAAAATTTGCTAATATAAAAGAAAATGATTTTGCTTTATATCATAAAAATATAATAAATAATACATTTCCCTTAACTATTGGAGGTGGTATTGGTCAAAGTCGCTTATCAATGTTTTTATTAGAAAAAAAACACATAGGAGAAGTTCAAGTTGGTATTTGACCAGAAGAAATGATTGAAAAATACAAAAAAGAAGGTGTTATATTACTATAAAAAATAGAATGATTAAATTTTCATTCTATTTTTTTATAACTTGATAAACAATATTATTTATTCAAATAGCATCACCTGGATAAATTTTTGATGATCTTCCTTGAGGAATATTATTGTTAATTTTTACATCATTAAATTCTAAAAAATATTTTGCTTGACCACCAGTATCAATTATTTTTGCTTTTTTTAAAAACTGACCTAATGTTATGAAATCTGTTTCAATTATAATTTGATTCATTGTTTAGCCTCTTGTTGGTGAAATTATTTGTTTTGCTTCTTGATTAGATTTTGAAATAATTAAAATTTTTGAAGGTTTATCATCTATTAATAATACTACTTCATCACTATAAACACTTAGTGATTCTTTTATAAAATTAAAATCTAAATCAAAAGAAACATTTTGTTTTTCACTTTGGAATTCAAAGTTTTTTGTTTTTACTAACGAAGTTCCGATTTCAGGAATTAAAACTGAAATTTTTAATTCATTTTTATTTATTGCTAAACTTATTTTTTTATAACCAGGAGAACTTATAACATAAGCTTTATTCATTAAATCCATAAATACGTCTTTTTTAATTTTTAATGTACTTTTAATTTCTTTTGTGTCAAATAAATATTCTAATTTTGGATATGTAACATCTGAAGAATTAGCAGTAATAATTGTATTTTTATATTCAATACCAAATTTAGTACTATTATAAAATAAATAAGCTTCTTTTGGACAATCGTTAGGAATAAGATCTTTCACACTAGATGATAATACTGAAATATCAAATTCATTTGTAAAAATTTCTTTAGTATCTAATGTGTATCTTGCAAGTCTATATTTATCTGTTGCTGTTATTTCAATTTTTGTATCATTAAATGAAAAATTTATACATTTCAAAACATGATCATCTTGTGAAGTTGCAAAAGAAACAGATTGAATTGCTTTTTTAAATTTATGTGTGTCTATTTCTATTTTTTTAATATTAAATAATTCTTCGATACCATTAAAAATTTCAACTTTGTTTGGTGCTAAAGTGTAATTTACATCATCAGTAACTATATTTATACTACCGTTTAAATCATCAATATTAATAATTCCTGAAGTTTTTCTAATTACATTTTTTATTAATGTTGCATTTATTAAAAATGTTCCTTCCTCTATAACTTTTATTTTTTGATTATCAACATTAATTGATTTAACAATACTTATAAAACCATTTGTTGCACTTAACGTTATTTTTTCTTTTGTTATTTCAAATAAAATACATCTTAAACCATAAGAACTATTAATAGGGTCAGTATATCTACTTACTATGTCAATAGTTTCTTCAAATATCTTTTTTGCTATTGAAATTTGCATTATTCTCCTTAATTTAAGCGATAAATATCATTATTTATTTCTGAAATTGTTTGTTTTAAATTTGGATCTTTACTATTTATTTCTTCATTTATTTTTTTAATTGAATTAATTATTGTTGAATGATCTCTATTTCCAAATATTGAACCAATTTTTTCAAAAGATAGTTCCAATTCAGCTTTGATTATATATATAGCTATATTTCTAGCTAAAAGAACTTCTTTTTTTCTATTTTTACCAATTATTTCTTTTTTAGAGATTTTATAATATTTACTTACATACTCAATAATAGTTTCAGGAGTAATATTCTTTTTATTTTTTTGTATAGTTGATAGTATATTTTTAACAGTTATTAATGTATATTTAGAATTTAAATCTTTATCAATAGTTTCTTTATGAAATAAAACTTTTTTTAAAGCCCCTATAATTTTTCTTATATCGCTTGAAAAATTTCTTGTTATAAATTTTATTGCTTCATCATCTCAATTATTATGATTCATTTTTAAATCATCAATTAAAAATTCTGTAACTTTATATAAATCTTTTTGATTCGGTTTTTTAATTTCTATTTGTAAACCTTCTGATAATCTTGTTATTAGTCTATCTTCAAAACTATTACTTAATAATTCTAGAGATTTATCAGATGCAACAATAGTTATTTTATTTTCAGTTTTTCTTGTATCTAAAATACTATATATAGAATTTATTGTTTTTCTTTTATTCCCTATTGCTAAACTTTGAAAATCGTCAAAAATTAATAAATCAACTTTACTTAAAAGATTTTTTATTTCTAATAATTTATTTTGATCATTTTCCTGTAAAATAATTGACATTTCTCTTATAAAAACATTAGGATTAATATATTTAACTGTTTTATTTTTATTTAAAAATTCATTACTTATAGCATTTAATAAATGTGTTTTTCCTAAACCTGATGATCCATATATAAAAATTGGATTAAAATCTGTTCTACCATTAATAATTATTTTAGCCATATTTATTGCTTCATTATTAAAATCAGAAACAACATAATTATTAAATGTTAATTTTTTTT